>CAWKNX010000017.1:0-110035 GCA_963851085.1 uncultured Actinomycetota bacterium
TGATCACCGCGCTTGGTACCGGCATCCACGACGACTTCGACATATCCCGGCTGCGCTACCACAAGATCATCCTCATGGCCGACGCCGACGTCGACGGCCAGCACATCAGGACCCTGCTGCTGACGCTGCTGTTCCGGTTCATGAAGCCGCTGATCGAGGCCGGTCACGTCTATCTGGCCCAGCCGCCGCTCTACAAGATCAAGTGGGATGGGCGGGGCGCCCAGCCGGAGTACGCCTACTCCGACCCGGAGAGGGAAACGCCTGGTCGAGGCGGGCGTCGCCGCCGGGCGCAGAAGGCCGAAGGACGGGGTGCAGCGGTTCAAGGGCCTCGGTGAGATGAACGCGACCGAACTGTGGGACACCACCATGGATCCCGCCAACCGGGTGCTGCTGCAGGTCACCCTGGACGACGCGGCGCAGGCCGACGAGCTTTTCAGCGTGCTGATGGGCGAGGACGTCGAGTCGAGGCGGGCGTTCATCCAGCGCAACGCCAAGGACGTCAGGTTCCTGGACATCTAGTGGTCTATAAGAGGAGTTTTCTTTGGCTCTGCTATCCACGACAACGCCCAGGCAGGCACCTCGCGGCGTTGTCGTCGTCGCGCGTAGGAACCACGAAGCGCTCTTCGAAGACGAGCAGAGCCTTGCGATGCACCCACACGTTCGCTCAAAGGACCCCTCCTGCAGACCACTGGGGGAGCGTGACACATGAGCCGAACGCAGGCCGATCCATGATCGCGGTAACTTTTCTGCGTATCCCTCCAAAAAGTTACCGCGATCATGAAAGCACGCGGCTGCGCATCCCACAATCCGGGCAAATCGGGCGGGTCAGCGTGATTGGCATGCCGGGGCACGCTGGGCTTCAGCGCGATCATGAAAAAGCGACAGGAATGGGGCTGGATCACGATGCGGGCGCCGCACGAATAAGGACGCGGCGGGCGGCCTCGCTGCGGCGATCCACCCCGTTGGGCACGGACAGGTAGTGCAGGGTTTGCCCGGCGGGATCACCTGCTGCGGCTCCGCAGCTGAGCAGGCGGATTCGCCAGCGCAGCCGTTAAGACTGTATTGCCCCGGGGGACGGCCCCCCGGGATCCCCCCGCCGACCTGCGGGGGGCCGCTCGCTGCTCGATCTGAGTCCGCGACTCACGTATCAGGGGACTAAACAAATCCGGGAGAGGAAGAACGTGACGGACGTAGAAACACCCGGGGCGCCCGTGCCTGAGGGTGGCCGCGTCGAGCCGGTCGACATCCAGATGGAGATGCAGCGCAGCTACATCGACTACGCGATGTCGGTCATCGTCGGCCGCGCATTGCCCGACGTCCGCGACGGCCTGAAACCGGTGCATACCCGGGTGCTGTATGCCATGTACGACGGCGGCTACCGGCCCGACCGCGGGTACTTCAAGTGCTCGCGGGTGGTCGGTGACGTGATGGGGCAGTACCACCCGCACGGCGACTCGGCGATCTACGACGCGCTTGTCCGCCTCGCCCAGCCGTGGTCCATGCGGATGCCGCTGATCGACCCGCAGGGCAACTTCGGCTCGCCCGGCAACGACCCGCCCGCGGCGATGCGGTACACCGAGTGCAGGCTCGCGCCGCTCGCCATGGAGATGCTGCGCGACATCGAGAAGGAGACCGTCGATTTCCGGCCGAACTACGACGGCCGTTCTGACGAGCCCGTCGTGCTGCCAGCCCGCTTCCCGAACCTGCTCGTCAACGGGTCGGCGGGCATCGCGGTCGGTATGGCGACCAACATCCCGCCGCACAACCTGCGCGAGATCGCGGCTGGCGTGCACTGGTACCTGGACAACTTCGACGACACGCTGGATGGCGCACCCGAAGCACGGGAGGCGCTGCTCAACGCGCTCATCGAGCGGATCAAGGGCCCGGATTTCCCGACCCACGGCCTGATCGTCGGCCGGCGCGGCATCGAGGATGCCTACCGCACCGGGCGCGGCTCGATCACCATGCGCGCCGTCGTGGAGGTCGAGGAGGACGTCAAGGGACGCGCCAACCTCGTCGTCACTGAGCTTCCCTACCAGGTGAACCCGGACAACCTGGCGCTGAAGATCGCGGAGCTCGTCAAGGACGGGCGTGTCACCGGAATCGCCGACGTGCGCGACGAGACGAGCGGCCGGACCGGGCAGCGGCTGGTGATCGTGCTGAAGCGGGACGCGGTCGCCAAGGTCGTGCTGAACAACCTGTACAAGCACACGCAACTGCAGGAGACGTTCGGCGCCAACATGCTCGCGCTTGTCGACGGAGTGCCACGGACACTGCGCCTTGACCAGTTCATCACGTACTGGGTGGCGCATCAGATCGACGTCATCGTCCGCCGGACGCGGTATCTGCTGCGCAAGGCGGAGGAACGGGCCCACATCCTGCGCGCGCTGCTGAAGGCGATCGACAGGATCGACGAGGTGATCGCGCTCATCCGCGCGAGCGCGTCGGCCGCCGAGGCGCAGCAGAGCCTGATCGATCTCCTCGAGATCGACGAGATCCAGGCCCGTGCCATTCTCGACATGCAGCTGCGCAAGCTCGCCGCCCTCGAGCGCCAGGCTCTCATCGACGAGTACGACGAGCTGATGACGCAGATCGCCGACTACACCGACATCCTCGGCTCACCGGCCCGCCAGCGGCAGATCGTGGGCGATGAGCTCGACGAGATCGTGGACAAGTTCGGCGACGACCGCCGGACAAAGATCATCCCTTACGACGGCGACATGTCCATGGAGGACCTGATCGCCGAAGAGGACGTCGTCGTCACCATTACCCGCGGTGGATACGCCAAGCGGACGAAGTCGGATCTCTACCGCGCACAGCGGCGTGGCGGCAAAGGAGTGCGCGGGGCGCAGTTGCGCCAGGATGACATCGTCGAGCACTTCTTCGTCACCACGACCCACCACTGGATCCTCTTTTTCACTAATAAGGGCCGCGTCTACCGCGCCAAGGCGTACGAGCTTCCAGAGGCGGCGCGCGACGCCCGTGGCCAGCACGTTGCCAACCTGCTCGCCTTCCAGCCGGACGAGCACATCGCGGAGGTGCTCGACCTGCGCGACTACGAGATCGCGCCGTACCTTGTGCTCGCCACCCGCGGTGGGCTGGTGAAGAAGTCGCGGCTGACCGAGTTCGACTCGCCCCGCGCGGGCGGCATCATCGCGATCAACCTGCGCGACGACGACGAAGTGATCTCCGCGAGGCTGGTGAATCCCGAAGACGATCTGCTATTGGTCAGCCGCCACGCGCAGGCCATCAGGTTCCACGCGAGCGACGAGGCCCTGCGGCCGATGGGACGTGCGACCAGTGGGGTCATCGGGATGCGTTTTGTTGATGGCGATGTGCTACTGGGTACTCACGTGGTGCAGGAAGACGAAGATGTGCTCGTCGCGACCGAGGGAGGCTTCGCAAAACGGACCCGTGCAAACCAGTATCCTGTCCAGAAGCGGGGCGGAAGGGGTGTACTGACCGCGAAGATCGTTGACGCGCGTGGCGGTCTGGTCGGCGCTCTCATGGTCCGGCCGGAGGACGAGGTGTTCGCGATTACGTCGGCGGGAGGAGTCATCCGTACCAGGGCAGGCGAGATCAAGCAATCAGGCCGCCAGACGATGGGGGTCCGCTTGATGAACCTGGCCCCCGGCGACAGTGTCGTCGCGATCGCCAGGAACGCAGAATCCCTGGACGATGTCGGCGGTGACTCAGCCGACGATTCCGCGGACGATTCCGCGGATGCTGGTACTGAGCCACCAGCTACTGACTGATTCCGTGGATCCGCCACCGAGCCGAGTCCGCGGTGCGGAGGGAGACTGACCGGTGACTTCTCCGGAGAACGGTGACCAGGCTCCGGGCTGGGACAGCCGTCCGGATGACGACGCAGTCAGGACTGGTGCGGTGGCCAGCAACGGCGCCTCAGCCGGTGGTGGCGCTGGGGCGGGTGGCGCCGCGTCGGGGAGCCCGCCAGCGGTCAGGAATCGTCCAACGCGCGGCGCTAACGGGCGGTTCGTCAAGGCGCGCCGAACCGCTGTGGCGCGCACCGTGGCAGCGGCCGACGACGCGAGTGCGTCGGGCAAGGTGACCGCCAAGGTGGAGGAGCAGGAAAGCCCAGTGCGACCAGCCAACGACACCGCGCGACCAGCCAACGACAACGCGCGACCAGCCAACGACACCAGACTGCCCGCTGACGACAATGCGCGGCCGGTGCAGGACATTGTGCCACCGGCCAAGGACGTTACGGATGCGACGCGGGACCCCAAGGAAACAATCAGGTCCCAGAATGGGGCGAACCCGGTGACGGGGCCGCTGTCCGGGGACAAGACCAGAAGCGGACACGGCGGCTCCCAGGCTGCTGTGCCCGCGTGGGAGCGGGAAGCTGATGTGGTCGCTCCCACGCCGGGATCTCCGGAGGAGGTCAGTGTGGATGGCCGCAGATCGGTTGGGCGATGGTCACAGGACCAACCCGGATCTGACGCTGAGCGGTGCGGCCAGCCCAGTACCTCCGCTGCCCGCCGACATGATCGGGTCACGCTCTGCGCGTAGCCCTAGGACTGTTCCTGCCACGCCGCCTGGCCCGCCCATGCCGTCCGCGGCCGCGCCGCCGCTTGCCGCGCGGCCGCCCGGGCGGCCGTCTGGCGCAGAGTCGTCTAGTCCGCCCACGCCACGGGACACCTCGGTGTCGTTCGGCGCGTCGGCTGCGTTCAGCACAACTACGCCGTTCGGCGCTGTCACGCCTGCGCCAGGAATCCCGATTCCGCCTGCGGGTGAGCCTGTGCACATCGACGCGCCGCCCGCGGCGCCGGGTGCCGGAACCTTGCCCGGGAGCACAGCGCCCGGGAGCACGAAGCCAGGGGGCGCCATGCCAAGAGGCACCGGAAGCGCCATGCCTGGAAATACCATGCCCGACAGTGCCGTGCCGGGAAGTGCCGTGCCGGGAAGTGCCATACCCGGCAGCAGTGCGCCGAGAAAAACCGTGCCGGGAAGCACCGTGCCGGGAAGCGCGCCCGGGGGCGCCCCGTCCGGTGCCGTGCCAGGGGGCACGCGTCCAGGGAGTCCGGGTGCCGCTCCTGGCCAGTCGATCGGCTGGCTCGAAGCGGATGCCGCGACCAAGGCGGCCCAGACTCGCGGCCGGCCGCCGAAGGCGGCACGCGGCAAGGCGAGCGCCAGTCCGGCAAAGACCCCGCGCCGCGCGCAGTTGGCGGTGGTGCGAATCGAACCCTGGTCGGTCATGAAGTTCAGCTTCGTGATCTCCCTGGTGTGCTTCATCGTGCTGTTCGTAGCCGTGGCCGTGCTCTATGGCGCCCTCGCCGGGCTCGGTGTCTTCGACTCGCTCCAGAAGACCATCGCCAGCGTGACGTCGGGTCAGGGATCGACCGGGGTGAACGCCGCGACCTGGTTCTCGGCCTCGCGCGTCCTCGGCTACACGGGGCTCATCGGCGCCGTCAACGTGATCTTGATTACCGCTCTCTCGACGGTCGGCGCCGTCCTGTACAACGTCGCCTCGGATCTGATCGGCGGCATCGAGGTGACCCTGCGGGAGACCGACTGACGTCTCCCGCGGCTTGGGCGCATGACCGGCCGAGTGGGCTTGGGGGCATGACCGGCCGAGTGTGGCGGGTGAGGGTCCCAGCGGCAGGCTGGGCCGCAGAGAGCGGATCTGATCGGCCAAAGCACCCCCTGCTCCTTCTCGGCTGGCGGTGCGAGCCTGTACGCCGCTCGCAATGACGCGGCTAGCGGCCAAGGATCGCTAGGAGCCCTGCCCAGCGGACCTGGATGTGCCCGGCTCCATCCGAACAGGGCCCATTACGGGTGCGTCAGCTGTGACAGGATGACACATCCGCGCCGCGTACGCTCTGGTCGCTGCCGATCTGCCAGGTCACTCCTGGCGCTCGGTTGTGCTCCAGGGATCTACCCCACGCGCGTTCCCCGGGCACGGACCTGCCTCGTGACGGGCTCCCTGTCGCCGCCCCGCCTCATGATCGCGGTAACTTCTCGGACGTATTCGCGGAAAACTTACCGCGATCATGAAAGAGGCTTGCCGGGCAGCGCCTCTGGGCGCTGAGCGTCCGGGCCGCGCGCGACCCCGTTTCTCTCCGGCGCGCCGGATGCGGTAATCTTCACCAGCGTTTACTACTCATGGGCCTGTAGCTCAGCCGGTTAGAGCGCGTCCCTGATAAGGACGAGGCCGATGGTTCAAGTCCATCCAGGCCCACGAGGTGGCTCAGGCTGCTCACCGCCGCATGGCGGTTTCGCCGGGGCCCGCGGTGCTGACCCGGGGGGGCCGGGCCCCCGGACCCCCACGAGGTCCGGTGCGGCCGGTGGTGGTGTCCGGTTCGGCCGGTGGAACACCCGGAGGTCGCTCACCGCCGTGGCTCAGGCTGCTCACCGCCGCATGGCGGTTTCGCCGGGGCCCGCGGTGCTGACCCGGGGGGCCGGGCCCCCGGACCCCCACGAGGTCCGGTGCGGCCGGTGGTGGTGTCCGGTTCGGCCGGTGGAACACCCGGAGGTCGCTCACCGCCGTGGCTCAGGCTGCTCACCGCCGCATGGCGCCAGCCCTGTCATTGGCGATGGCAATCGAGACCGCCTCCGGCCTTGAGGAACAAGGACCAGCCGTGTGTTTTGTGAGTGCCGATCAGGCTGAACGGGGCGAGGATCGACGTGCCTGCCGTCCGCATCCTCAGTGACGTCTGACAGCCAGATCCAGCACCAGCGCGGCCACGGCTAGCAGGAGGTACCCGTTCGCCAGGCCGAACTGCGGCGGATAGTCGCCTGCACGCACGTGGGTGTAGATGGCGCATACGAAGAACAGGATGAGGCCGATGGCGGCGGCCGTCCCGATCACTGGCACGCCGATGAGGCCGAGCAGCAGGCCGGCCGCGCCCGCTGTCTTGAGGGTGCCTATCGGGAAGGTCAGCCACGATTCCGGCACGCCTGCCCTGGCCATGCCGGGGAGGATCGGCTTGAAGTGGACGATGGCGGCGACGCCCGAGAAGGTGTTGGCGGCGATGGCCACGATGGTGACAATGACGTAGGCGGCGAACATGGGAACTCCGATGATTTCTTCGATCCATTAGCTGGCGATGCCGACGGTTTGTTTGAGGAGTTGCCGGCCGATGCCACCGGTCGCTGCGAAGATCGTGAGTTTCATGTGGCGCTCCATGGTTGGCTAGGGGTTCTGTTCAGTTCTGGAAGGCGGTGGCGTGGCCGCCGCCCATTGGGCGAAGGTGAGTGTGGGGCGGCCCAGTACCTGCTGCACCGTGTCGGAGGACGGTCCTGGCCGTTTGGCGTAGTCGGCGAGGGAGCCGAGCAGCCGGTCGGGGATCTCCTCCGCAAGGCCCTGGGTGATCATGGCCCGGCGGACCTGCTGGGCAGAGATCTCCTGAAAGGACAGCTCTTTTCCGATGGCCTCGCCGATGAGGCGGACCTTGTCACGTTGGGTAAGTGACTGCGGGCCGGTGAGCACATGGGAGTGCCCGGCGTGTGCGGGGCTGGCCAGCGCCGATGCGGCGACCGCGGCGATGTCGCGCTCGTGGATCGAAGAGGTCGCGGCGTCGCCGTAGGCGCCCCGCACGATGCCGGCCTGGCGGATCTGCGGCGCCCAGGCCAGGGCGTTGGCGGCGAAGTCGGCGCACCGCAGGAGGGTCCAGTCCAGGCCACAGGCTTTGACGACGTCCTCGGCCGCCGTGAAGGCGTCGGCGAAGCGAGCCTCCCCAGCGGGGTACTGCACGGTCACTGCCGGCAGCAGGACAACCCGGCGCGCGCCGCGGCGGCCCGCAAGCGACAGGAGCTGCGCGGCGCCGTGACCGGCGGCGCGCGGGCTGAGCAGGACCGCCTCGACATCACGCAGCGCCGAGGTCAGCGTTTTCGGGGGGGAAGGGTCGCCGCCCACCACGCGGGCGCCGGCAGGCACCACGGCGGAGCCCGGATCGCGGGTGACCGCCCCGACCTCCTCGCCGCCCTCCAGCAGTAGTTTCACCACCTCGCGCCCGACGTTGCCCGTCGCTCCGGTAACCAAGATCATGGCAAGCCCTCCCCTGTGCGGGGCACACCTTCCGGGGTATCGTTTTCTCTGTATTCCAGAAGATACTAAGATCATATTATATTAATCCAGTAATATCTGAGAGTGCGGGCTCGTCACGGCGCAGACGTCGGCTGGGCACCGCGATCAAGGAGTCGCTGCGCGAGCTGAGCATCCAGGCCGCTGGACATCGTGAGCGCGGCTGCCTAGCCTTGACTGTATGATCAGTCAGCACTCTCGGGAATCCGCGCCTCTCGATCCCGCAGCGGTGGGTGAGGCACTCCGCGCGTTCGGCGACAGCCGCATGCTGCCAAGGGCCGCGTATGTCGACCCGGACGTGTTCGCATGGGAGCAGCGGCACTTCTTCGCGGGCGGCTGGATGTGTGTCGGCCAGAGTGCGCAGGTCGCGGGGCCGGGTGACCAGCGCGCCGAGCAGATCGGCGCCGGAAGCGTCCTGCTGGTCCGCGGGGAGGACGGGACACTGCGCGCCTTCGCGAACACCTGCCGCCACCGTGGCCACGAGTTGCTGCCCTGCGGCTCGGCAGCGAACCAGAGCGTGATCATTTGCCCTTACCACTCATGGACCTATTCGCTGTCCGGTGGGCTGCGAGCGGCAGCCGGATTCAAGAACAAGCCCGGTTTCGACGCACCCGCATGGGGCCTGATCGAACTGCCGGCACGGGAATGGCATGGGCTCGTCTTCGTCGACGGCTCAGGCAAGGCCGGACCGATCGAGGAGTCACTAGGGACGCTCGCGGAACTGGTCAGCCCGTACGAGCCGGAACGCCTGGTGACTGTCGGCCGGCATGACTACGAGGTCGCGGCGAATTGGAAGGTCCTGACCGAGAACTACCACGAGTGCTACCACTGCCCCATGATCCATCCCGAGCTTTGCCGGGTGAGCCCGCCAAGGAGCGGCGAGAACTACGCGGCACCCGGAACCTGGGTGGGTGGCTGGATGGACCTGCGCGACGGCATGCAGACGATGTCACTGGAGGGCGCGAGCGGCGGCGAACCGTTGCGCGGTCTCGGCGAGACCGGCCTTCGCACGGTCATCTACGTCAACATCTTCCCTAACATCCTGCTGAGCCTGCACCCCGACTACGTGATGACACACAGGCTCGTGCCGCTCGCGGTGGATCGCACCCGGATCGAGTGCACCTGGGCGTTCGCCCCTGAATCGGCCGGGCTGCCTGGCTTCGACCCCGGATATGCGATCGACTTCTGGGACATAACCAACCAGCAGGACTGGCGCGCCTGCGAGTCAGTTCAGCGCGGACTGACATCCGAGCACGCCCGCCCGGGCCCTCTGTCAGCGGAAGAGGACGCCGTCTACCAGTTCGTCGCGATGGTCGCCCGCGGCTACCTCGGCCAGCCGGTATGGAACCCGGGCAGCCCGGCGCCAGTCGCCTGAGGGAATTAGAAGACTTCTACTGACCGTGGATCGGCTGATTCCCATCCAGCATTGAGCGGCCGCCACGGTATGCGGGGATCCCGGGGGAGGTCACCCATTACTACGGCTGCGCGGCGCCTCGGGTAGCGATGGATAGCGACAGCGATGGCCCATTGCTGCAATGGGACGACAGCAATGGGCCATCGCTGCTGCTCTTTGACGGGACCTGGAGGGTGAATCGTCGCGAGTGGGTTGGCTGTCTTGCGACATAGGAGGCTGCCGTCGCGCTGTGCTGGTGGTAGCTGGTCGGGTGCTGCGCGCGGCGCCGGGTGCCGCTGGGCACCGCGGGCTGGCCAGAGCGGGCGGCAGCCCGGGATCAGCTCGCCTGCCGGTAGCGGTCCAGGATCGCGGCGCGCAACGCCGGTGCTGACGTGCCGAGCGCCGAAAGGATGGGAGGCAGCAGCCCGCTGTTCATGGCGATGAGGCCGAGAGCGACGTGCTCGACGCCGATGTAGCTGTCGTGCCGGGCCTCGGCCTCGAGGAGGGCATTCTGCAAGCTCTTCTTGGCGCCAGGGGTAAACGGGATGTGCCCAGTGGGGCGGGCGCCGGTGGCCTGGTAGCGGCCGGTGGCGTCCGCGGGCCTGGTGTCGGGGGCCGGTGCCGCGGGGACGGGGTGCCGGGCGCGGCGCCGCCGGCGCCAGCTTCGCACGAGGCTGGGGGGCATTGCCCGGCGGGGGCTGAGCCGGGATGGGCGAGGCCTGCGGTGGACGGCCTGGCCGGCTCGTGTGAGGGCTTCCGGCCCGAAGGACGCCTCGATCCTGGCGCGCACGGCGTCGAGATCAATCCCGATGGAGGACAGCGCGTCGTGGTCGAGGTCGCCGAACAGGCCGGCCGCGGCCCCCAGTCCGACAAGACGGACGATCTCCTCCTCGACGCGTTCCGGCGTCATGCCGTACTCGCGTAGGACGGCGCTCGCCGGCTGGCCGGTGGAGACGAGGGCGAGCAGGACATGCTCGCCGCCGATGTAGCGGTGCCCGAGCCTGCGGGCGTGCTGCTGAGCATGGACTATGACCGTGCGGGTGTCTCGGGTGAAGCGTTCGAACATCATCGCCTCCCGACCCGCTTGCCGTACTTGCGGTGCACGGTCTGCTTGGTGACGCCGAGCCGCTCGGCAATGTCCTGCCAGGACCACCCCAGCTTCCGCGCGCTCTCGACTTGGAGGATCTCCAGCCGTTCGGTGAGTGCTCGCAGGGCCGCCACCGCGCGGAGCCCGACGTCGGGGTCGTTGCTGGCGGCACCCTCGGTGATTTCGAGTGCGGTTTCCATGGCCGTCAGCATATGCTGACGCAGGAAGGATTGTCAACATATGCTGACGCGACGTCGGGCGACTCAGCGCCTGGGGCCGCAGCGGCGGGTGCGCAGGAAGCCGGCTCAGACCAGGGCCGGCCTGCCTCGCTTGATCAACTGGTCCGCGATGATGGCCCGCTGAACCTCGCTCGTGCCCTCCCAGATGCGCTCCACGCGAAGCTCGCGGAAGAACCGCTCGGCCACGTTTTCCCGCATGTAGCCGCGCCCCCCAAAGACCTGAACCGCCCGGTCGGCCACCCGCCCCGCCATCTCGGATGAGAACAGCTTCGCCATCGAGCAATGCGCGTGCTGCCTTTTCACATCGGCGCCGGAATCGGCGCCGCGCGCCGTCTCGTAGGTGAGAGACTTGGCCGCGAAGAGTTCGGTGAGACTGTCGGCGAGCATCGCCTGCACGGCACCGAACTCGCTGATTGGCTGGCCCTGAACCTGCCGCTCCGTGGCAAAGGCGGCCATTTCCTCAGTCAGCCGCTCGGCTGCGCCAAGACACCGCGCGGCCACCATCAGCCGCTCGAAACGGAACCACTCGTACGCGAAGCTCATGCCGTCGCCCTCGGCGCCTACGAGATGACTCGCAGGAACGAGGACGTCATCGAAGGCCACGATCGGATGGTGATGGCTGATCGTGTGTGAGTACGCGGGTGTCCTTACGACCTTGACCCCGGGGCTCGGCAGGTCGACCAGGAACATGGCGTGCTCACCCCCGTGCGCGCCGCCGAGCAGCTTGGCCTGGAAAAGGCGTAGTCCGCGGTGTTGAACGACGTCACATGCCACTTCACGCCGTTGAGGATGTACGCGTCGCCGTCTCGCATGGCGGTCGCCTCGATGGCCTCGACGTCAGAACCCGCGCCCTCCTCGGTGATCGCGTAGCACTCTTCCCGTTCGCCGCGGATCGTGGGGACGACGAAGCGCTCGAGCTGAAACGGCGTGGCAACGGCCGGCAGCCACGACGGAGGTGTCGTGGCGACCCACGCGAGCGCGTTGGTGACCCGGCCGGCCTGCTCCTGGACTAGAACCTGCTGCAAGACCGTGCAGCCGCCGCCACCGAGCTCTTTCGGCATGTTGGTCGCGCAGAGCCCGAGTTCGCGCGCCCGCGCGACGTGGCGGGCAGCGATATCGCCGGGCAGTTCGCCGGCGTTGAGTTCCGCCGTGACCTCGAAGGGGATCAGTTCGTCCGCGAGAGCGCGCGCACGCTCCTGGATCGCGAGATCCTCATCCGACAAGCCGTACATTCCACTCCCCTGTCCTGACGCCTCGTGTCCGAAAGTGCTGGCGCTGACGGATAGCCCAACCGCGAGGCGGGCTGCACACACCGCGTGGACCGCCGTCGACGGCTCCCAAGATCCACAAACCCCTCAGAAAGACGTGCTCCGTGCCTGGCGCCGGGGCAGGGCTGCCTGCGGCCAGGCCGTGTCGGGCCGTCCGGCCGGACGTGTCCCACGTGCGCGGGGCCGGATCGTGTGGGTCCGGCCGGGCCCGCGGACCGGTGCCACTCCTTCGTGGTGGCCCGGCCGGACGTGCGGGCCGGTGTCACCGTTTGTGTGGTGGCCGGCCGGTCCCGTAGGTCCGTGCCACTTCCGCGCGGTGGCCGGCCAGCTCCGCCAGGCCGGTGCCACTTTGCGCAGGCAGCAACGACGCGCAGCCGTTAAGGAGAAATCTTGACTGACTGTTCAGTTTAGGCCAGCATAGACTGCGTGCCAATGCCAGCCGCTGGCGAGTCAGGCACTGCCGACGCTGTCATTGTCGGCGGTGGGACGGTCGGGGCGTGGTGCGTGTGCTTCCTGAGGCGCAGCGGCCTGCGCCGGGTCGTGCTGCTCGAGAAGGGCATGCTGGGCCAGGGAGCGAGCAGCCGGGCAGCGGGGATCGTCCGCACCCAGGGCGGCACGCCGTGGGCAGTGCGGCTCGGCCAGTGGTCACGCCGGTTCTACCTCAGTCAGCAGGACGAATTCGGCATCGATTCTGGGTTCGTCGAGCAGGGATACCTGCTGCCGTGCTTCACCGAGGCCGAGATGGCGGCGGCCCGCGAGCGGTTCGCCATGCAGACCGCGCTCGGCCTGCCCGTGCGCTGGCTGGATCCGCAGGAGGTGGACGCGCTCAATCCGGCGCTGGCGCCTGGGCTGACCCTTGGCGGCACGTTCTGCGCTGAGGACGGGCCGACGAAGCTCTGTCCGCAGTAGATCGAGGAAAGCGCAGGCGGAGGCCACGCTCGCCGCTCTGCGTGGACGTGCTTGGTGCTGTGAGCCGGGCCGGAATTAAGCGTCCGGCCGTTCGTCCTGCAACGGGAGAACGAATGTCCCACGGCCGTGAACCGTGATTATCAGTCCACGCTCACGAAGGATCTTCATGGCGTGTCTCACGGTCGTGTAGGCAACGCCGTACTCCTCAGCGAGCGAGCGCTCGGCCGGTAGCTTGCGCGCTATCTCACCCGACTCGATCCGGCGCGCTACGTCGTCGGCTACCTGGACGTAGGCGTGCTCTCGTCCATAGGGATCGATTGGACGTACAGGGCTCACATGATCACGGTAGACATGCCCTGAGCTGCTCAAACCTCAGATAGCTCTGTAAGCTCCTATGAGCTATTATTCACGAGTGCGTCCGGTTACCCGGTCCCGGCAGCCGGACGGACATTCCTGCCCCGGGTTATTGCAACCGTTGCCAATGATCTCGGCTGGCCCGGGGTGGCAAGCCGACCGGAGGTGACCCTTGTGGCAGACGAGCTGGCCAAGCTCAGGTGCGACTATCCGCTTTGGCGCATCGGGCGAGGTAAGCCAAGGCTCAGGATTCCTGGGGACAACTGGCTGATGGCCAGGCGCGGGGAGATCCTCTGTGTCGCCGACAGCGTGCCAGCGCTGCGGGACAAGATCGAGCGCACGGAAGAGAAGGTCAAGCGGTCCAAGTGATCCCATCGGACCCGGGCGCGACCCCCCCAACCGTCCGCCAGATAGCGGAGCAGCATCCGCGCTGGCTCATCATGTTCGGCTGTTACAGCCGTCAGTACCTGGCGTCCCGCTGTTCGGCCCGGCTGGGCACCTCCTCTTCGATACCAATCCCTGGCGCCTGGCCGCCAGGATGTCCCGATTAGAGCAGGCCAGCAGATGACCATTGTTGAAGAGATCTACGACGCTCACCCTGGCTGGCGGGTCTGGCGGTCGGATCGTGGCATCTGGTACGCCGTCCAGGGCAGCGCTACCGCCTGGGGCCACACATTGGAGGAACTGGATGCCTCGGTCAGGGAGATCAAAGCCGATTGGGTAGCAGCGGCGGAGCGGCTAGCCAGGCTGGCCGCTTACTCACCCCTCCGGCCTTGCTAGCCGGATGACGTTCCCGCCTAACGGCGCCCGCGGGCGCCGCAGCACATACTCAAGCCCTTTGCGGGGGCAACCACAAGGCGCACAGGGCTGTCGGCAGCCCCAGCAACGGGCCATCGGTGCCGCTCCGTTGAGGGGACGTCGAGCACCTGTTACGCGTCATTTCCCAGCGGGCACCTGGAAGGGGACGGCCGATGCACACCAGGCTGCTGGGGGCGGGCGTGCTGGTGGCGGTCACAGTGCGCGGGCGAGGTCCGCCGAGATGTCCTGGAGCCATCGCAGCTCGTGCGCCAGGTATTCGAGGGAGCAGGCCGCGTCAACCGCGCTGACCGGCCAGTACTTGATGCGCTCCGCCCCGGCCAGCGTGCACCGCGTCAGCGCCGGGATGATCGTTTTCCGGTCGGTGAGGCCGTAGGCGTCCACGAACATGCGGAGCCGGACCGGCAGGTCAGGCAGCGGGTCGAATCCTGCTTCGGATAGCTGCCCGGGCGGTGCGAGAGGAACGAAGGCCCATGCCGCTGCGGCGAGATCGACCAGCGGGTCGGCGGGCTGAGCGCTGTCCCAGTCGATGAACGCTACCGGTATCCCGTCGCGGTAGACGGTGTTCCAGGGGCCAAGGTCGCCGTGGGAGACGATCTCCCCGGGCCGGGGCGGGTGCGGGTGGAAGCGGTAGCCGGTGATCGCTGGCTGGAAGCCAGCGGCCGCCGAGTGCAGCTTGTGCAGCAGGTCCGCCGCGCCGCCCAGGGCGAGATCGGTCCTGGCATACGGCGGGAGCCGGTGCCCGTGCCCGGGTTCCCAGTGCGGGTCCACCGCGACGTCCCCGGCGATAAAGGTCAGCACTTCCCATTCCCGCTCGACCCCCAGCACCCGTGGCGAGCCCTCGAACCCGGCTGCCTGCAAATGGCGCAGATACTCGTGCACCGCTGGCGACCACGGGCCTATTGGCCGCCGCAGCCGGTCACCGCGTCGAACGATGCCGCTGGTCATGCGCCCGCCCGAGAGCGGCACATCATCCGTCTGCGGTGGCTGGTGCTGGGCCATCACACCAGTATCATCCGGGCCGCCTGGGAGCGTCAGCGCGCGGGGGTGGGGCACCAGCGAGGAGGTCAGCGTGTGGGGCGCGGCACCGCGAGGACGTCGGCGGCCATGGCGCCGGCCGGGCCGCACACGAGCGGGTTCACGTCCAGCGCTTCGAGTTCGTCGCCGAGTTCGCAGGCCAGCGACGACAACGCGCGCCGGCCGTGAGCAGGACGACAGGCACGTCGCGCGCGGCCGCCTCGGCCAGCATCCGGCGTAGCACGGCCGGCTGGCGCATCGCCTCAAGCACCAGGGCGAGCACGCGGGTTTCCTCCAGTTCCAGCGCGTATCGCGCGTAGGACGCCGCCGCCGTGACGAGTTCCTGGCCGGATGAGACCGCCAGTGTGAAGCCGAGGGCGCGGCGGGTGCGCAGCAGCGCGGAGAAAACCGAGCCCGAATGGGTGACGAGGGCGACCGGGCCCCTGGGCAGCGGATCGGGCTCGTTGTAGCTGACGGCGCGCAGCCCGTGGACGGTATTGACGAACCCCATGCACCCGGCACCGCACAGCGCCATGCCCGCGCCCGTCGCGATGGCGGCGAGCCGCGCACGCAGGTGCGGTACCGCTGGCAAGGGGGCCTCATAGGCCGTGCCGAAGATCACCGCCGACCGGTCACCCCGCTCCGCCGCGAGCCCGAGCTGGCCCTCAAGGGCCGCGTCGGGTACACCGAGCAGCACAAGGTCGACCGGGCGGGCACTTCTGAGAGCGAACGCAGGCAGCGGGTGCCGCCGATGTCCGCATACCGCGGGTTCACCAGGTGCGTCCGCGGCGCCGACGGGCTGCGTGCCACTTCCTCGACCATGCGCTGCCCGAAACTTCCCGGCCGTGAACTCGCCCCCACGATCGCGACACTCCTGGCCTCGAGCATCGTGCTGAGACCCCCACCGGGCCCATCACTGGACTCCCCACCAGGCCCGCCGCTGGGCCCTCCGCCGGGCCCGCCGCTGGGCCCGCCGTGACGAGTCGGCGGGGTGGCAGGGACGGCTGGGGTCACGGCCGCGCCGCGCGCCTGCGCAGGAGGCCCGGACTGCGCTCGGCGCGCCGGTCGGCGATAGCGGCCTTCGCCGCCTGCCAGCCGGGGATCCCGCACACGCCACCACCGCCGTGCGTCGCCGAACTCGCATAGTAGAGGCCGTCGATCGGGGTCCTGTAGTCGGCGAAGCCGGGCGAGGGACGCATGTGGAACAACTGCTCGAGCGACAGCTCGCCGTGGAAGATGTTGCCCCCGATCAGGCCGTATTCGTGCTCGAGCTGGTAGGGCCCGACGATGTCGGTGCGCAGGATCGAGGCCTTGAAGTTCGGCGCGAGCTCGTCGTAGCAGTCGATCATGCGGTCGGCGTAGGCCTCGAGCTCCTCGCGATGCGGCTCGGCATTCCAGTCGGCAGGAACCCACTGGGTGAACAGCGACATGATGTGGTAGCCCTCGGGGCAGAGCGTCTTGTCGAACGCGGTCGGGATCACCCCATCGCTGAATGGCCGGGCAGCCGCGCGGCCTTCGCGGGCGTCCAGGAAGGCACGCTCGATGAAATCGATCGTCGGCGCCATCTCCACCGAGCCGGTGTGATGCTCCTGTAGCTGCGTGCCCGGGTCGGCGATGAAATCTGGCAGTTCGGCCAGGGCAAGATTGATCTTCACGACCCCGCTGCGGCTCTTCCAGTGCTCGATGTCGGCGACGAAGTCGTCCGGCAGGTGCTCGCGGCCGACATGACCGAGGAATTCCGTCTGCGGATGCAGGCTGCTGACCACGATCGGGGCACTTAGCCGCTCGCCGCTTTCCAGTACCACGCCGGTGACCCGGCCGCCGCTGACCGTCGTGCGCGCCACTCGCGCGCCGGTACGGATCAGGGCGCCACGACTGCGCGCCGAGGACGCGATCGCGTCGGCCACGGCGCCCATGCCGCCCTCGGGAAAGCCCCAGTTGCCGAGGTGACCGTCGCCGACGTCACCGATCGAGTGATGCGCCATGACGTACGCGGTCCCCGGCTCCTGCGGGCCGGCCCACGTCCCGATGACGCCATTGACCGCGAGCGCCCCCTTCACCTGGGGTGACTCGAACCAGTCGGCAAGGAGATCGCCGATGCTCATCGTCATCAGCCGGGTAACGTCGGCGACCGTGCGCACGCCGAGCCCGCGGTTGCGCCAGGCGAGCCGCAAGATGTCCGCGAGGTCCTTCGGCCGCCGTGAGCCGAGCCGCGGCGGCACAGTCAGCAGCAGTGGACCGAGCACGTCGGCCAGGCCGGACAGCCAGGCGTCCCACCGGGGCATCGCGTCCGCGTCCTTCTTCGACCACGCCGCGACCTCGTCGTAGTTGCGCTTCGCGTCATCGGCGTAGAGCTTGATCGAGCCACCCTCGGGAAAGGCCTGGTAGTAGGGGCCCATCGGGTAGATCTTGTATCCGTGACGCGGAAGTTCGAGCTCGCGGACGATCGTCGGCGGAAGCAGGCTCATGACGTACGACAGCCTGGTGACACGGAACTCGGGCGCGTCGGGCCACGGCGCCTCGGTGGTGGCCGCCCCGCCTGTCTTGCTCCTTCCTTCGAGGACGATGGTCCGCGCACCGGCCCGCGCCAGGTACGCGGCAGCGACCAGCCCGTTGTGTCCTCCGCCCACTACGATTGCGTCATACGCTCCAGCCATGAGTCCGACCTCCCGGAGTTGACTGAATGTTCAGTCTAGAAACCTGGTACCTTCGGGACAAGGGCACCCGGCTCGATCGCCAGAGCCGATCGCCGCAGGACCGTCACATTAGGACCGTCGCCGGATAACGATCGGCACGGCCGGTCGCCGGAGCCGGTCGCCGGAGCCGGTGGGCGGAGCCGGTCGCCGGAGACGGTGGGCGGAGACTGGTGCCGCGAGGCGTGGATTGGGCGAGGATGTCACCATGAGTGTGCAGGCTGGTGTGCACGGCGGCACGGCTGACCAGCGCCGTGAGCAGATGCTCCGCGCGGCGCTCGACGTGATCGTGGAGCGCGGTTTCGCTGAGACCAGGATCGCCGACGTCGCGGAACGCGCGGGGACCAGCCCTGCGCTTGTGATCTATTACTTCAAGACCAAGGACCAGTTGCTGACCGAGGCCATCCGGTACTCGGAGGACAGCTGGTACGCCGAGGGCCAGCGGCGGATGGCCGCGATCGGGGCGGCGTCGGGCAAGCTCGAGGAGATCATCGCCATGAGCTGCCTGCCGGAAGCCGATACGGAGGCGGCCGGATCGTGGGTGCTCTGGCTGGACTTCTGGGCACAGGCGGCACGGCACCCCGAAGTCGCGGGCGTACGGCAGAAGGCCGACGAACGGTGGCGGGAGACGATCCAGTCGATCGTGCTCGCCGGCCAGGATGCGGGCGAGTTCCACGCGGTGAACGCACCGGACTTCGCGGTCTGCCTGTCCGCGCTGCTCGACGGGTTCGCGATCCAGATCGCGCTCGTGGATCCCGCGGTGGACGCGCGGCGGGCCTTCGATCTGAGCATGCGTTTTGCCGCGCAGCAGCTGGGTTTCGAGTGGACCGGGTCGCGGCGCGGCCTCGTGGCGCGCGGCCCCAGGTCCGGGCACCCCGCCGCCCACCGCGGCGCCGGTGCCGGGTAGTGACCGAACAGGCCCGCGCCGGCGCGGGTAAGCAGGGGAGGTGGCCAGGTGCCCGGTGGACACATCGAGCTGGTCTCGCTGACCAAGCGGTTCACCGAAGTCGCCGTCGACGGCATCGACCTGACCATCGCGGGCGGTGAGTTCTTCTCCCTGCTCGGGCCGTCCGGCTGTGGCAAGACGACCACGCTCCGGCTGATCGCGGGACTTGAGCAGCCAACTGCTGGGCAGATCTTGCTTGACGGCGCCGACGTGTCGAACGTGCCTGCGCACAAGCGCAACGTGAACACCGTGTTCCAGAGCTATGCCCTGTTCCCCTTCCTGTCTGTGTTCGACAATGTCGCGTTCGGCCTGCGCAATCACCGGCTGAAGAAACAGGAGATCGCGGACCGCGTCTACCAGGCGCTCGACCTGGTCCAACTGCGGGCCTTCGAGAAGCGGCGGCCGAAACAGCTGTCCGGGGGCCAGCAGCAGCGGGTGGCGCTCGCCCGGGCCCTCGTGCTCAACCCGGCTGTGCTGCTGCTCGACGAGCCACTCGGCGCGCTCGATGCCCAGCTCCGCAGATCACTCAAGGTCGAGCTGAAGGCGCTGCAGGAACGGGTCGGCATCACTTTCCTCTACGTCACCCACGACCAGGAGGAAGCGCTGACCATGTCCGACAGGCTCGCAGTCATGCGGGACGGCCGGATCGTCCAGATCGGAACCCCGCACGAGGTCTACCAGGAACCCGCGGACACCTACGTGGCGGACTTCCTCGGTGTCTCCAACCTGATGGAGGTCGACGTTGCCGAGCGCGGGCCCGGCCAGGGCTGTCACGTCAAGCTCGGCGAGTTCGACCTCGCGGTGGAGCACGCCGGTGCCGCGATGACGGACCACGCGCACGCGGTCATCCGCCCCGAGCGAGTGCGCATCGAGCCGTTCGGCTCCGGGGGCCCCAACCGGGTGGCCGCGATGGTGGAGCGGCTGGTGTTCCTCGGGTCGGCGACCCAGGTCATCCTGCGGCTCGCGCCAGGGGCGCAGCTACAGGCCCTCGTGCAGAACGACGGCGGGCTTGGCGAGCTCACGCAGGGAACCCCCGTCCACGTATTTCTCGCCCCGGACGCGCTGCGCCTCCTTGGCGGGTCGGTGGATCAGGCGCCGGCTCCGCAGGAGCGCCCGCTCGCGGTCAGCTGAACGGCAGCCCGGCCGGCGAAGGCCGGGACTGCCCGGCGGACCCGCCGGACCGCGGACCGCCGGACCCGGCGGGAGTACGGCGAGCACACGGGGGTACCTTGCGAAGGCTGGCCGGTGCGATCCGGCCCCATCCCGCGACACCTGGAGTTGCTGACATGCTCGGTTATGTGACCGACCCGGCCGCGCCGGCTGGGATCATCAGGCGCGAACTGCCCGAGCCGCATCCTGGCGAGCACGATGTGGTCGTGGAGGTGGCGGCGTACTCGGTCAACCGTGGTGAGCTTGCTCTGATCGAGGCGCGGCCGGATGCCTGGGCGCCGGGACAGGACGTCGCGGGTGTGATCGCCGCGGCCGCGGCGGATGGGACGGGACCCGCCGTCGGCACCCGCGTGGTGGGTATCGCCGACCAGGGCGGGTGGAGTGAACGGGTGGCCATACCCTCACATCGCGCCGCCGCCCTGCCAGACTCCGTCTCGTTCACGGAGGCTGCCCCGCTGCCCGTGGCCGGCCTGACGGCTCTGCGCGCCCTGCGGACAGGTGGCCCGCTGCTCGGCAGCCGCGTGCTGGTAACTGGCGCGAGCGGCGGCGTGGGAACGTTCGCGGTTCAGCTCGCGCGTATCGCGGGCGCCGTGGTGACCGCACAGGTCAGCGGGCCGGCCCGGAGCGCCGCGGTGAGCGCGCTCGGCGCTAGCGAGGTGATCACAGAGATCGGGGCCGAGGCCGGCCCGTTCCAGCTGGTCCTCGACGGCGTCGGCGGTCAGGTGCTGACCGCGGCAGTGCGGCGCCTGGCGCGCGGAGGAGTCGTTACCGCCTACGGTGTCGCCAGTGGCCAGCGCAGCGACGTCGCGTTCTACGACTTCGCACCAGGCGCGCCAGGTGCGCGCCTGGAGGGTTTCTTCGTCTACAGCACAGGCGAGGAAACCTTCGGCCGGGACCTCGGGACGCTGGCGCTTCTTGTCGCGGAGGGCAAGCTGGTGCCGCAGATCGGTGCCCCACGCAATTGGAGCGCCACACCAGAGGCCGTGGCGGGCCTGCGCCGCCGCGAGGTCACCGGCAAAGCCGTCCTGGTGAGAAACTGATCCCTGCCGTCACATTCCGGCGATGGTCGTGAGCACATCGCGTCCTTCGACACGCTCGCCACGAGTCATCCAGCGGTAGCCGAGGAAACCGGCCGTCGCCACGATGAACGAGATCAGCAGCATGATCGTGGCGAGCGCGTTGAGTGCGGGGCCGCCATTTCCGCCGTGCGTGCTGGAGTAGATGATCACGGACATCGGCTGGGTCCCTGCCGTCGAGGACAGCAGGTCCACGATGACGAAGTCGTCGATCACCCCGGAGAAGACGAGCACCGCGCTCGCGAAGATCGCCGGGGTCAGCATCGGCAGCATCACCCGCCGCATCGTCGCGAGCCGGCTGGTGCCGAGATCGGCGGCCGCCTCCTCGTATTGCCGTCCGATCGTCACCATACGGGCACGGACGATGATCGCGGGCCAGCTCACATTCCAGGTGATGAGCCCCAGGAGTTCGGCGAGCGTGCCGAGGTGCACGGCGGTGAACAGCGAGTTGAACACGAAGAACATCGCAACGCCGAAGATCAGCTCGGGAATGACGAAGGAGAAGATCATTACGAAGTTGAACGTCGACGCCGTCGGCCCGCGCCACCGGTCTACCCCGATCGCGAAGGCGACACCGAGCGGCACCGCGATGAGCGTGGTCAGAGCCGACAACCGCAGCGTCTGGATCACCGCGCTGTGCAGCGTGGGGTCGTGCAGGACCGAATGCAGCGGGTCGGTGACATACCACTGAAGCGAAAAACCCTGCCAGACGCTCTGCGACTTGCCGTTGTTGAACGAGAAGAGGACGGCGAGCCCGATGGGCAGCAGTGACCACGCGAGGTAGAGCCAGGTGAACCCTTCGAGGAACCACGGATGACGCCACGGATCGCGCCGCCACGCCGGCAGCCAGCGCGGACGGGCGCGTACCGCCGCTGGTGGTGGCTCCGGCGCGGACGTGGTAGCGGGGGCAGGGGTCCCTGTCATGCCGCGGCCTCTCGTGACGAGCGGTTCGTCGCGATCACGTAGTAGATCATCGGGACGAGCAGGACCAGCAGGAAGAGCGCAGGGACAGGGCCGCGCCCTGTTCCTGCAGCCCGGGCGTCTGCAGCTGGCCGTCGATCACGTTGCCGAGCATCGAGGTGCTCGCCGCCCCGGAGAGCATCTGATTCGTGTGAAAGTCGCCGAGCATCGGCAGCACGGTGATCAGCAACCCGGTCAGGATGGGCTGCCGGCTGAGCGGCAGGGTGACCCTGACGAAGGTCCGCCAGCGGCTCAGCCCGAGATCACGCCCGGCCTCGATCAGCGAGGGGTCGATGCGGTCGAGGCCCGCGTACAGCACCATGATCATATACGGGACGTAGCCATAGGCCAGGCCGAATATCACGGTGACCGCCCGGCCGCCCAGCCAGTCGACCGGCCTGGCGGTGATGTGCATCGAGGTCAGCGCGCGGTTGAGGTAACCGTTGGTCTGCAGCAGGTCGATCCAGGCGAGCATGCGCATCATGTAGCTGATCCAGAACGGCGCGATCAGCAGGACAAGGAAGAGTCCCTTGCGGCGGCCGGCGAAGCGGGCCACGAAGTAGGCGGCCGGATAGCCGATCAGCAGGCTCAGCAGGCAGGCCGCCGCGACATAGACGATCGTCCGCACGATGACCGGGCCCGCGAACGCGCCCGCGCCGACGATATCGCTGGCCACCTGATGGAAGCTCGCCGTGTTCCACTGCAACGGGTTCCAGGTCGCCACGGGTGTTTCGAGCACCAGGTTCAGCCGACCGGCGGCGATCGCGAGCACCGCGTAGAACGGCACGATGAACAGCAATACCAGCCAGATCATCGCGGGCGCCGCGAGCGAGGCCCACAGCAGCCGGTGTGGCTGGCCTGGCCTATCCCGCCGGGACAGCCGTGCGCGTACCGACATCCCCGGCGCCTACACCCCGTTGCTGACCGCGAGCCAGGCCTGGTTCCACAGCGCGTCCGTCGCGGCGGGCAGTTGCAGCTCGCTGACCCCCCGTCCGAAGTACGAGGGCAGCACCGCCGTGGACATCAGGTTCGGGGGAAGCAGGCCCTCCTTCACCAGGCGTTTCGGCGTGACCGCGGTGAGCGGCTGCATGTAGCCGTTGAAGCTGATGTTCTCGAGGACGTTCGGCAGGTCAAGCATGTAGTTGAGGAAGAGGTGGGCCAGGACGGGGTTACCTGCCGTTTTCGGGATGACCATGGTGTCGTTCGCGACCGGCCCCTTGCCGTCGGCGGGGAACCAGTAGCCGAGGACATCGACGGATACCCCTTTCGGCAGGTAGGAGGGCGCCCCGGCGATGTCCCCCGACCAGGCGTGATGGATCCAGATCTGGCCGCTGGGGACGTTCGAGTAGTCGTTGTTGTCGATGTGCACGTTGACCAGCTTGGAGAGGTCGAGAAGATTCTGCCTGGCCAGAGCGATCTGCTTGGGATCGGACGTGTTCAGGTCGTAGATCCCGCTCTTCATCAGCCCGAGGCTGATGCTCTCGCGGTAGTCGTCCAGGATCGCGACCCTGCCGCGGTACTTCGCCTGCCAGGGCATGGCATAGCCGTTCGGCATGGCGTAGGGGTTCTCCGGCACCTTGTCCTTGCGCCAGGCGATGCCGGTTGTGTAGATCGTGTACGGCACCGTGTACTTCCAGTTGCCGTCGTAGAACGGGCTGGTGAAGTCCGGCCACGCCTGCGAGATGTTCGGGAGATAGCTGTGGTTGAGCGGCTGGATCTGCTTGGTCTGGATCAGCGGGCCGAGCACGTCGACGGTCGGGAAGAACACGTCGACGTTCAGCTGCCCGGTGCGCAGCTTGGCGAGCGCCTCGTTCATGGTGTTGAACGTGGTCAGCTGGACCTTGCAGCCGTATTTCTTGGCAAAGTCCTTGAGGCACTGATCGTTGATGTAGGCAACCCAGTTGTACAACTGGAGCGTCGCGCCGCGCTCCGGGGCCAGGTTACCGGCGATGGGCTTGTTGCCCGAGTAGATGGGCCAGCTCACCGGCGTGCTCGGGCGCGGCAGTGCCGGCCCGGCGAAGGAGTTCGCCGGCCCGCTCGAGCCGCACGCCTCCAGCAGCGGGCCGAGGCCTCCGGCGAGGAGCCCGGCGCCAGCGGCCCGGGTCAGGAAGCCGCGCCTGGACACTCCGCGGCGCGGCGGCGTGCCATCAGCCGACCAGCCCTCTCGCGGGTGCATCGTCGGTCACCTCCGGTCTGGGCGGCCGTCCTTCGTTCGCGGACGGCCCGGGTGGCCTGGTTTGACTGAACAGTCCGTCAACCAGACCTACTACTGTCAGTTATATGGGCGCAAGGCGTTCAAGGTAACAAACTCCCCACGGCTGCGCAGATCACGACCCGGTCATCAGCTGTAAACCCTGATCCCGAACGGCTGCGCGGCGATCGCCAGCATGGCAGGCACCCCCACCGCTTGGGTCCGTCTGTGCCTGGCCCAGCGATGCCCCATGGGTGCAGCTCTGCTGGAGGGATTTGGTTGTCTCAATTGCCTACCGCCGCGGCGAAGGCGGCGAAGTTGCGCACGAAGCGGTCGATATCAGCCTCGTCGTGCTGCACGGAGATGAGCCATTGCTCGATTTTGCCCCAGGGCGGCAGGAAGACCCCGCCATTGTGCTGGAACAGCCAATGCGCGTGGCAGTACCGGTCGTCGATGCCGAGAAAGCCGCGGTAATCGCGGATCTGGTGCGGCGCGAACACGACACAGCCCTTGGCACCCACCGAGACCACGTGCGCCCGCAGCCCGGCCTGGCTGATCGCCTGCTCGATGCCCGCTACGGCGCGCAGGCGGAGCGCCTCGATGCGGTCATAGGCCGCCGGGGTCGCGACATCGCACAGCATCGCCCTGGCCGCCGCCATGGCCATCGGATTGCCGTTGAACGTGCCGACCATCTCGTAGTCGCCCTCGGCGACGTGTGCCATTACGTCGGCGGTGCCGCCGACGGCAGCGACCGCGATTCCGCCACCGATCGCTTTCGCCAGGCACATAATGTCCGGCGTCACGCCTGTGATGCGTGCCGCGCCGCCAGGCCCGGCGGTGAGCCCGGTCTTGACCTCGTCGAATGTGAGCAGGGCTCCGTGGGCGTGCAGCAGGTCCTTGAGACCTGCCAGGTACCCGGGCTCCGGCAGGACGATGCCCGCGTTCATCATGATCGGCTCGATGATCATGCCGGCCACCTGACCGGCGTGCTCGCCGAGCCGGGCGGCGGCACTATCGAGGTCGTTGAAGCCCACCACGAGGGTCAGGTCGCGAATCGCGCCAGGTATGCCGGTGCTCGCAGGTACCCGCGTCGGCCGATCGGCGGCACCGACCTCGTCCGCCTCGGGATTGACCGACACCTGCACCGAGTCGTGGTGGCCGTGGTAACACCCCTCCACTTTGATGATCAGATCCCGGCCCGTGATCGCACGCATGAGATGAACGGCGTCCATGGTGGCCTCGGTGCCCGAGTTGGCGAAGCGCCACAGCGGCAGGCCGAACCGGCGGGCCAGTTCCTCTGCCACTGCGATCGCGGTACGGGTCGGCTGCGCGAAATGCGTGCCGCGCGCGGCCTGACCGGCGACGGCCTCGACGATTGCCGGGTGCCCATGACCAGCGAGCCCGGCGCCGTAACCACCGTGCAGGTCAACATACTCGGTACCGTCGACATCCCAGATCCTGGATCCATCGCCGTGGCTCAGCCACACGGCCTGCGGGACAGTGATCTGCCAGCTCGACGTCACTCCACCCGCGAGCGAGTGCCGCGCCCGGTCGGCCAGGCGGGATGACTCCGGCTGACGTTCTACGAAGATCTTTTCCTGCTGCGCGATTATGTCGTCGATGTCAACCGGCAGTGCGGTTGGATGGGCCGCTTCGCTGGCCACGAGCCACTCCTCCGCTGGTGACTGAATGTTCAGTCTAAGATTCGCCGGCCTGGGCTGGCAAGGCGCGGTGGGGCAGCGCGGGTCGTTGCTACGCCGCGCAGGCCGGCCGTAATGCCACGCGTCCGTGTCACGCGCAGGCTTGTGCCGCGCGCAGGCTTGTGCCGCCCAGGCTTGTGCCGCGCGCAGGCTTGTGCCGCGCCAGGCTTGTGCCGCCCAGGCTTGTGTCAGGTCCGTGCCGCGCCCAGGCTTGTGCCAGGTCGCAGGTGGGTGCCAGGCCGCGCGGCCGTTCAGGATCATTTGTTTTTAACGGCTACGCAGAGTGACACGCCGCTGCCATTCGCGTCCGGCCGAAATCTCAGATGCCAGAATCGTGGCTGGCGGGCACACTGGGCGACAGGGAGGTCGCCGCCGTGGGGCACGTCGAAGTCGCGCACATCAGTTTCACCCTGCCCAACGGCAGGGTGCTGCTCGACGACGTTTCGTTCCGGATCGGCGAGGGCGTCACCGGGGCGCTCGTGGGCCCCAACGGTGCGGGCAAGACGACCCTGCTGCGGCTGATCTCGGGCGACCTGCCGGTCCAGACGGGCACCGTCGGCCGGAGCGGCGGCCTGGGCGTCATGCCGCAGTTCATCGGGGGGTTGCGGGCAGCCGGGGTCCGGGGTGCCGCCGGGGCGGACGGTGGCCTCCCGGGCGAGCAGAGCGTCGGCAATATCCGCGATGAGCCGACCGTGCGTGACCTGCTGATGTCGACCGCGCCGCCGCGAGTGCGGGCGGCAGGAGAGCGGTTGGACTCGGCCGAGCTCGCCATGATGGAGTCCGACGAGGAGCCGGTCGCGATGGCCTACGCGGCGGCGCTTACCGCCTGGGGAGATGCGGGCGGTTACCGGGCCGAGGTGCTGTGGGACGCCTGCTGCACGTCCGCGCTCGGTATGCCGTACGAACGCTGCCGCTGGCGCGACACGTCGACGCTGTCGGGCGGTGAGCAGAAACGCCTGGTGCTCGAGGCACTGCTGCGCGGGCCGGACGATGTGCTGCTGCTCGACGAGCCCGACAACTACCTGGACGTGCCGGGCAAACGCTGGCTGGAGGAACAGCTCGCGGCTACCCAGAAGACAGTGCTGCTCGTGAGCCACGACCGCGAACTGCTCGCCAACTCGGCGGAACGGATTATCACGGTCGAATCTAGTGGCACGTGGGTGCACGGCGGCGGGTTCGCCAGCTACCCGCAGGCACGGCGTGATCGGATCGACCGGCTCGATGAGCTGCGGCGCCGGTGGGACGAGGAGCACGCCAAGCTCAAGGCACTGGTCGCGGCCATGCGGCAGAAGGCGTCGTACAACTCTGGCATGGCGTCACGGCTGCACGCCGCCGAGACACGGCTGCGCAAGTTCGAGGAGGCAGGACCGCCGGAAGTCGCGCCACGGGAGCAGAATGTTCGTATGCGCCTTCGCGGCGGGCGCACCGGAAAGCGGGCCGTTATTTGTGAACAGCTCGAACTGACCGGCCTGATGACGCCGTTCGACTGCGAAATCTGGTATGGCGAGCGGGTCGCGGTACTCGGGTCGAACGGCTCCGGCAAGACTCACTTCCTGCGGCTGCTCGCCGGCGAGGACGTGCCGCACAGCGGGACCGCCAGGCTCGGCGCGCGGGTGGTGCCAGGGCTGTTCACCCAGACGCACGCCCGGCCCGATCTTGCCGGGCGCAGCCCGGTGGACATCCTCGCCACGGAGCACGCGCTCCTGATGAACGAAGCCATGTCGGCACTCGCACGTTACGAACTGCACGACTGCGCGCGGCAGCCGTTCGGGACATTGTCGGGCGGCCAGCAAGCCAGACTGCAGATCCTGCTGCTCGAACTCGCGGGCTCGACGCTGCTCCTGCTCGACGAACCGACGGACAACCTGGATCTGGCGAGCGCGGAAGCACTGCAACAGGGGCTCGAGTCCTACCAGGGCACGGTCGTGGCGGTCACACACGATCGGTGGTTCGCCCGTTCATTCGATCGTTTCCTTGTCTTCCGCGGTGACGCGTCGGTCGACGAAGCCGATGAACCCGTGTGGACGGAGGCGCGGGTGACCCGCTCGCGCTGACCGCTCGCCGCGGGCGGGCGGGGTAGTGCCGCTGAGCTTGCTAGGCTGCAGGCAGCCCCGGGAGCCGGTTGCGGCTCCGTACGGGCACACTCAGTAATTGTCTAGGTGGAGGGATCCACGTGAAGAAGCTGCTCCTCCTTGCGCTCGTCGGTCTCGGCGTGTTCGCTGTTTGGAAGAAGGTTCAGTCTGACCGTGCCGAGCTGGACCTCTGGTCCGAAGCCACGACGGGTGACGAGAGCTGACACTTCTCAAAGGTTCTCCGCTCGCCGCGCCGCCGCAGGATCCGGTGACGCGCGGGCAAGATGAGAGCACGTACGGCACGGCGAAGACCAGGGCGACGATGCCGCTGAGTCAGGGAGGCGATCGGGTGAACCCCACGCCACCGGTGACGATGGTATGCGCTGACCTCTTCGGCACAACAATCGCCGACGACGGCATCGTGGAGAGGGCCTTCGCCGAGGCCATCGGGACTCAGGGAATCGTCACAGGCACGGCCGCGTACGCCCGCTGCATGGTCCAGGTGCATCGCGCACAGGGCGAAGCAAGCCTCGAGATCTTCCGCCAGATGTTCCCGGGCAACGAGGCCTGCGCGCAGGTGACGAACCTCGCTTTCGAGCGGTCCTTCGGCGCGGCCATCGACCGGCTCGGCCTGTCGGCGCTGCCCGGGGTCGAGGCGACGATCGACAAGCTGACCGGAGCGGGCGTGCGAGTCTGCCTGTTCGGCGGCATGGGGCGCAGACTGCTCGGCCGGATTTTCGACACGCTCGGCTGGTGGCACCGGGTCGATCTCGCACTATGCCCGGACGACGTTGCCCGCGGCTGCCCATGGCCTGACCTGGTGCTCACCGCGGCGCTGCGCCTTGGTATCACCGATGTCCGTGAGGTGGCAGTGGCAGGTGCGACGGAGAGCGCGATCCTTTCCGGCTGCCGTTCTGGTGCTCAGCTCGTCGCTGGTCTGCGGACCGGGGCACACAGCGAGGGCAAACTGCGGAAGGCGGGCGCCACCCACATGATCAGCGGTATGGCGGACCTGCCGGATCTGCTCACCCGCTGAGTCACGCGCCGGGCCGTGGCCCGGCGCCTGGCGCGCCACCGATACCCTTAGGGCCGCAGATACTCTTGGAGGGCCGTTACGCGGGGCTATAGCTCAGCTGGAAGAGCACCTGCTTTGCAAGCAGGGGGTCAGGGGTTCAAGTCCCCTTAGCTCCACCCAGGGTTACCGACAGAACTGCCGGTGTCGTGCCGACAGAATTGTGGCGGTGACCCGTCTTTGAGTATGGCGCCGGGGTCTGACACCGGCGCGGGTCGCTGTTCGGCGTGTTTTACGGGCGCCGGTGGTCTGGTTGCAGCTCCTATGGCGGGGTCTGGGTGTGGCTGCCCGGCTGGGGTGAAGTTGATCAGTGGTGGCGCTGGGCTGCGGGGGTGTTAGCCGTCGGGGAAATAATCGCGGAGGCTGGTGCGTCGCCGGCGTGCCCGCTGGGTGGTGTTGCTGGCGTTGCCGTCCGCGATCAGTGCTCGCCAGGCGCGGATTTTGCGGATGTTGGCGGCTATCAGCAGCAGTGCGGTGAACAGGGATTGGGCGGCGATGCCGCGGACCCGGCGGCGGCCGGGCTGGGCGAGGGCTTGGTGGGCGGGGTCTTTGACGAAACCGTTGAGGCCTTCGATGGTGTTGCGCAACGTGGCGTAGCGGGCCTGCCAGGCCGGGGAGGCGTAGGGCAGGTTCTGGCGGTAGCGGGCGCCCACGTCGGGGGCGATGGTGATCGCCGTCTGGCGGCAGAGTTTGGGTGGTTCTTGCGGGGGGTGGAGCACTTTGGTCCGCCCGTCGCGGGGTGACAGCGACGGCTGGCGGAGTGGGCACATCAGCCTGGGGTGACTGCCGAGGGCGGGGCAGGACAGCCGCTGGTATCCGTCGGTGTCCGGGCCGTCTTTGTGTTTGAGCTGGTTAGGGCCGCGGGCGGCGATCTGGGCGGCGTAGGTGTCGCGGTCGATGGCGTGGTCGCGCAGGCCGGCGGTGGCGGTGATCAGCGGCCCGGGGAGGGCGGGGCAGTACCAGCTGCCCTCGACCAGCAAGGCGCCTTGGGTGTTGGCCTGGATGCCGAGCTGGCCGGTCCGGTAGTCCATGACCGGTGCGTAGCCGAGGGCGCGGGCGGGCAGGTGGAACCGTTCGGGGAGGGCTTGGGTGCAGGCGCGGTCGTAGCCGGGCCAGCCGGCCTTGTGCCCGCGGGCGGCGGCCGAGGCGAGCACCCGGGCGCCGGTGCCGCCGGGGTCTTCGCCGGGCCGGGTCATGGCCATGGCGATGGCCAGGTTCGGGCAGGTGGGTTCGGTGCCGGGCGGCCGGGCGGTGGTGGCGATGGTGGCTTCCAGCGCCCAGGCGAGCTTGCGCAGCGGTTTGCCCTTGCCGTCTTCGCGTTCGCGGTGGTCGCCTTCGCGGACGTACCAGCCGCCGTCGGGGTCGCTGGCGGATAGGCCGGTGCGTTTGGACGGGCCGCGGCTGAACAGCGGGACCGGGGTGGCGTCCAGGCCGGTGCAGCCGCCGGAGGCGGCGCGTTCGCTGTCGGTGAGGACGGAGGTGCTGGCTTCCAGCAGCGCGCTGGCCAGCGCCTCGAGCCGGCCGCGGGCAGCGGTGACCTGGTCCGGGGTGATGGGTTTGGTGCGGGTTTTGAGCTCGCCGGCGGTCAGGCGCCGGTTTTTCGGCAGCGGCGAGGGATCCACCACCTTGAGGATCTGGTGGAAGCAGTAGCGGACGCGGCGGCAGGCGGCCAGGAACGCCCGCTGGGTGGTGACGGTGCCGGTGACGCTGAGCAGCGCCCGGGAAGCACTGGGCAGCTGGCAGAACAGCAGCCGGGTGACTTCAGTCAAAAACAGCGGCCGGTCCTCCAGCGCCAGGCATAAAAGCCCGGTGAGCACGGCGCGCACCGGCAGCGGGCGGCGCCGCCCGCCGCGATGGGCCAGCGCAGCCTCGATGACTGGGGCCTTCCCGCTGCGGTCGATCAGCTCGGCAGCGAAGGCCACGGCCTGTTCGCCCGGGACCCTGCCAGGCTCGGGGATGTCCAGCCCACAGCCGTCCATGCTCAGCGCGCCTGCCGGCTGTCCCAGGCCCGTAAGACGGCTTTGGATGGGCCGCCCGGCGTGGCGGGCATAGCGGGCCAGGGACTCAGCCTGCCCGATCCCGCTGATGGCCAGCAGGTTACCCAGCGAGGTGCCGGCAGCCAGATGGCCGCAGATGAAGCTGGACCGTGCGCGGCTCATCGACAGCCGGGGCGCGGCCGGATCAGCTGCCAGCCCCCGGGCGAAGTTGGTGACGAAATTCTTGTAGCCGCGATCGGCCTGGCCGGGGCGGAACACAAACCCGCTGCCGGCGCGGCGGGCCAGTTCACTCGCGCGGCCGGCGTAACCCGGGGTGACGGGCACCACCCTGGCGGCAGGCCCAGTGATATGAACCATCACCTGGCGGCCACGCCGCCGCACGTCACTGCCACGCAACACCACCAGCTCACCGGACCGCAGCCCGGCCCCGATACCGAACACCACCATGGCCAGCGCCGACGACCGGGTCCGCGGGTCACGCTGCGCCCAGGCGATCGCGGCCAGCCCGGCCCGCCCGGCCATCGAGTACGGTGCCGGTGCTTTCGCGCCCGCGAACGGTGTTGCCCGCAGCCCCGGCGGGCCGTGCACCGGCGCAGCCAGGCGGTACAGGACCGACCGGTAGGTGCCGCGGGTGGCCGGCGCCCGGCCCGCGAGCCCGGCCACGCAAAACGCCTCGATCACGTCATAGTCCAGCAGAAACTGCGCACCGGCCGGGATACCGCGGGTATCGGCGAACCGGGACAGCCCGCGCAGCACCGCCGCGGTCATCACCTGCCGCCGCGGACCCGCCGCGCGGCCAGCTTTTGCTAGCGCCGGGCCGCTCATCGCTGCCCTCCCGCCACAATATCCCCACAAGTATCCTTTAACTGTATACATTCACAGAAACCGCAGGCGGGAGACACGCCTGCCAGCGGCACCCACGTGCGGCAAGAAATCTGCGGGATCCTGGCCACGGAGGGGCGATGGCAGCACCAGACGGCGAAAGCGCGGCGCAGGCCAGGGCAGCGATCGCCGCTGCCCTCGGCCAGATCGGGTTCTGCCTGCCCGGCAGCATCACCGTCCTGCGCACCCGCTGCGGCAAGCCCCGCTGCGCCTGTGCCGCCGACCCACCCGCCCTGCACGGCCCCTATATCCAGTGGACCCGCACCGTGGCCGGCAAGACCGTCACCCGGCGGCTCACCCCAGCCCAGTACCAGGCCTACGCCCCCTGGTTCGCCAACACCCGGCGGCTCCGCGCACTGGCCGCCGAACTGCAAGCCCTGTCCCTGAAAGAGATGGCCCGGTCCGAGGGCTGGGCCAAGATCACCCCCGGCACGCCGGCCCCGCCCCGCACCAAGCTCGCCCGGGTCCCGAACCAGCCCAAAACACCCAAAACGCCGGGAGATCAGCCCGCTTAACGCGGGACCAGCACCCCAGAAATCTTCCGTAACCGCTGCTCAGCAGGGTTTTGTCGTTGGCCCACCCATTTCCGCAGCTCAGAGGCTACTTAGGATCTTGATATCCAGTGGGTGGCGGGCTCGCACAGCAGCAGAGTACAGCAGCCGGCGCTGAAATTGAGTCTGAAATTGAGGTGTCGGCCGCCGCTCCGGATCAGCCTCCGCATGGACGCGACTGCGCGCCTGGCTTTGGTGGGCGGTCGGGTCTAGGCAGCGGATGTCATGCATGACCAGGCATAACGTGATTCCTCAGCCATGGCGTGGCTGCCCAGAGTCGGACGGCGTTCTCGTCCCAGGCAGCACTGGAGTGCGCATTCCGGTGGTGACTCTTGCCGCTCCCGCAAAGGGTCAGGCGCTAGCCCGGGTCTGCGCCCACCGAAAGATCATCGCTACGCAAAGCGAGCCTGACAGTTGGGCACTCAGCCTGACCGGCTCGCCTAACGCCGAGTATTTGCTCACGAGTGGTGTCGGCTGAGGCTGCGCATCCGCGCTCATATCGTCCTGTTCTGGCACGGCTCAGCGTGCGGCTGGGGTCAGTGGTGCTGTAGTTGGGGTCGCCCACCCGCAGGCGGTGGCTGGTTGCGCCGGGGCGTCGATCATGGCGCGTAGCGTGGGAGCATGCGGGCGGTGACCGAGGGCAGGCTGCCGGCTGGGCTGCCTTATCTGCGGCTTGGGCAAGGGCCTCCGCTGGTGATGGCACTGGGCGGGGCTGGTGAGCACGCGAACCCGGCCGGTTTCCTGCGGCGGATGAGCCTATGCACGGCGGCGCCGTTCGCCAGGCACTTCACCGTGTATGTGACCAGCCGTAAACCTGGCTTGGCGCCGGGATGCACCATGGCAGACATCGCCGCGGACTTTGCCAACGCGATCGAGAACGAAATTCGCGAGCCGGTCGCGTTCTACGGCATCTCCGCCGGGGGATCAGTCGCGCTGCAGCTGGCGATCGGCTATCCGCGCCTGGTGCGGCGCCTGGTGCTGGCGGCGGCCGCCTGCCGGCTGGCACCGGCCGGCCGCCAGCTGCTGGCCGGGGTCGCGCGCTTGGTCAAGGAGGGTGACTCGCGGCGGGCATCGGCCCTGCTGGCCAGGGCGCTGGCACCCCGGCCGCTGCGCTACCCGGCCGCCGCGCTGTCCTGGCTGGCGAATCCGCTGGCGGTGGGCAACCCGGCCGACATGCTGATCACAAACGCCGCCGCGGTCGCCTTCGACGCCGAACCCGAGCTTCCCCGGGTGCGGGCACCCACCCTGGTGATGGGTGGCAGCGCCGACCCGTACTACTCCGAAGACCTGTTCCGGCGTACCGCCGCGGGGATCCCCGGCGGGCGGGCCGTGATCTTCCCTGGTAAAGGCCACCTGTACGCCAGCAGTTCCCCATCCGCGGCCAACATCGGCCTGGGGTTTCTGCTCGCCGGATGACCGGAGCCCCAATCCCTGGAAGCCGGCGCCGCAATGCCGGTTAGCGTCACCGGATTGACTCGGGTGTACGGCTCGGCGCGAAGATTCAGGATCCGGGGGCCTCCAGTTCGAATCCGGGGTCTACCTTGCAGATGACGAGGCGATCACCGTCGAGTGGTGGGGGTACCGATGCGGCTGGCGCGATCGCGGGCGAGCGGATCCGGGCGCTCGCGGGCGGTGGGGTGCCGGGTGTCGCGGTGGTGGTGGCTGGGCCAGAGGGTGTGCGGGCCGCGGGGGCGGCTGGGTTTGCTGATATCGCTGGCCGCCGGCCTGCCTGGGTGGGCATGGTGTGCCCGTGGTTTTCGATGACGAAGGTCGTGACCGCGACGGCTGCGGTGCGGCTGGCCGAGTGTGGGGTGCTCGATCTGGATGCCCCGGTTGCCGGGTATGTTCCGGCGCTGCGGCGGCTGAGCCCGCCGCAGTGGGCCAGCCGGATCACCGCCCGGCACCTGCTGTCGCATAGCGCTGGCTTGGCCAACCCGCTCCCGGTCCGGTGGGTACACCCTGCCGATCAGCTGGCTCCCGACCCGGATGCGTTCCTGGGCCGCCTGCTGGCCAGGCACGGCCGGCTGCGGTCCGAACCTGGCGCACGGTCAAGTTACTCCAACCTGGGCCCGCTGATAGTGGCGGCCGCGCTGGCCGGCGCCGCGGGCAGGCCGTTCACCATGCTCGTCGAGCAGGAGATCCTCGGCCCGCTGGGCATGGGCACCACCGCCTTCACTTACACACCGCGCATGCGGCCGCAAGCCGCGGTCGGCTACCACCGGCGGCTGAGCCCGATGCGGCTGCTGCTGCCGCGGTGGGCCACCGGCGAGCGGGCCGGGCGGTGGATCTCGCTGCGGCCCTTCCTGGTCGATGGCCCCGCATACGGCGGTCTGGTGGGCCCGGCCGACGAGCTGGCACGGTTCCTGCAGATGCATCTGCGCGACGGAGAACTCGACGGGACCCGCATCTTGAGCCCGCAGGCGGCAGCCGCGATGAGGCAGATCACCATCCACGGGCGCCGCTATGACCTGGGCCTTGGCTGGTTCCGGCAGGCCAGCCAGCGCGGCGCAGACCCGCCGTTCGTGGAGCACCTGGGCGGCGGAGCCGGGTTCTTCAACCTGATCCGGATCTACCCAACCCGTGGCGTTGGCATTGCGGTCATGGGCAATGCGACCACATACCACATCGACGCCGTGGCCCGCCTCGCACTCGCTGAATAGCCCCACCACACAGAGAGGTGCCGCGGGCAGGTGCTGGGCCTTCCGGCCCGCCCGCACCCGGACCGACCGCGGCCGGGCCAGCCAGGTCTCATGGCCCAGCGCCACGCTGACGCGCAGGATCGGGCCGCCCACCTCCCCGCACCCAGGGCCGCCAAGATCATCCGATTCGCTCCGGGCCAACAGACAACGGCCGTCACTCCCAGCTCTGCCGCGAGCACATAGTGATCCATCGCTTTTGATCAGGTTGAGGAAGAACGGAGCATCGAAACCGTCTATATCGGCGGATCTACGCGCGGGCTCGCATCATGCCTGGCAACGCTCTGTCGCTGCTTGCGTTCTCAGGGTGTCCGGCCCTGCAGCAAGGTCGTCACGAGCCGGCGAAGGCCCGCGACGGCATGGGCCGCTGATGTGGCGCGCGTGCAGGACGGGGGTTATCGGCCGAAGCGCCAGCGTGTTGCGCCGTTCGGCTCGGTCGTGCTCAGGCCCACGACTATACAGGTGACCTGCGCCGCGACTGGGCCATAGTCACCAGCGGCTACCTGCTGCACCTGGCCAGCAAAGGCAACGCCGCCAGCACGATCTTGCGGCAGCGTGCCGGGCTCAACGACTGCGCCGCCTGCCTGGGCCTGCCCCGCGTCACCATCCCCGCACCACCAGACCGCAACGGCTGCCCCACCCCAGCCGCGGCAGGCCCCACCCGCCGAGGCCACTCGTGACCGCTGAGCCCACGGTCCGCCGTGAGCTGTACGGGCTGCTGTTCACCGTGGTGATCTTGTTCGCCCGGCAAGGAAAGAAGATCACCCCCGCACCGCTGGACGTCATCCGCCCGCACCATCCGCTGCGGCATCTGCCAGGCCGCCATCGACGGCGCGCCCGCCGGGGACTTCCGCGGCGGCCCGCTGAGCGCCCCGGCTTAGGCCGTTGTGCTGGCTGGTGTGCCTGGTCAGCCGAGGATGGCGCCGGTGATCCCGCCGAGGACCAGAGCGCCGGCGAACAGCAGGGCCACGACGAGCCCGATGACTCGGGCGCGGGCGATGACGAAGGCGCCGGTGATCGCGCCGATGCTGGTGCCCGCGCCGGTGACGAGGAAGGCCATCGCCGGCCCGAGGCCGAGGCCACCGTGGATCAGCGCGGCCACCATCGGCAGCGACGCCTCGGTGGTGATGTAGACCGGTACTCCCAGGGCCGCGGCGAGGGCGATCGAGGCGGGCGAGTGCCCGCTGAGCAGGCTGGTGAGGAATCCGGTCGGCAGCAGTTCGATGAGCAGGTAGCCGATGGCGCTGTAGCCGAGGAAGTACCAGGCCAGGCGGCGGCCTGGCCCGCGCAGTTCACGCGGTAAGTTCTGCGAGCCGCATGCGGGCGAGGACCCCGGTGCGGGCCACCGCAGGTGTGCTGCCCGGCCCCGCTGCTGAGGCCGGGCTCGCAGCCTGGGCGGATGCCGGGCACCCACCGTGCGGGCACTCCGCCGGGCGCATTCGGGCCTGGCCGGCGAGCCAGCCGGTGCGTTCGAGCAGATCGGTCACGCCACCCGCGGCCAGGCCCAGCGCGATGGTGCCTGGCCGGTGGCCGGCGAGCGGCGGATGAGGCGTCGTTCGGGTATCTCGGCCAGCCCGGCCGGGCGGGCGGGGCCTGGTGGCGGGGTGAGCCGGGGACCATAGCGGTTGGCCAGCGGGTCGGCGCTGAGCCCGTGGGCGAGCACGCTGAGCAGCACGGTGAATGCGATCACGGTGATCGCCGGTCTGGCCGCGGACTCGGCCAGGTCTTCCAGCGCGATTAGCCCGAAGACGACCGACGCCAGGCCGCGCGGGCCGAACCAGCCCACGAACAGCACGGCGGGGCGGCCAAGCCGTGCCCCCGCCAGCGCGATCGCTACCGGCAGCATCCGGATCAGCGTCAGGCTTAGCACTGCATACAGCACCGTCTGCCAGGTCAGGGCCTCCAGCGCGGGAACCACCGCGACCATCCCGAATATCAGCCAGACCAGTACCGACAGCAGTGTGCCGGTTTCTTCGACGAAGGGAACCAGCTTGGCCGCCTGCCCGCCTGCGGCTGCGAAGGCCAGGCCGCCGGTGAACGCGGCGATGAACCCGTTGCCGTGCAGCGCCACCGAGGTGGCATACGAGCACAGCGCCAGGGCCAGCACCGCGGCGCCGGCGAACCCCTCGGCCACCCAGCCGCGGCCACGGGCCACCTTGACCAGCCAGCCACCGCCCCCGCCGACCACAGCGCCGATCAGCAGGCCGAGCGCCAGTTCGGCCACCGCCGCCCCGGCCCCGGTGCTGGCGGCGTGCTCGGCGGTGGCCGCGCCGGCGATCGCGACCAGCACGACCGGGGTGGCGATCCCGTCGTTGAGCCCGCTCTCGACATTGATCAGCCGCCGGATCCGGGCCGGAACCGCCCGGTTGACCATCACGGCCGCGCCCAGGGCGGCATCGGTCGGCGCGAGCGCCGCGCCGACCAGCAGGGCCAGCCAGATATCGCTCACCCCGGGCACGATGAAGGCGAACAGCGTGCCCAGGCCGATGGTCAGCGGCAGCCCGACGCCCAGCAACCGCAGGCACAGCCCCACGTCCGCCCGCAGCTGACCCAGCCCGACCCGGGAGGCGTCCGAGAACAGCACCAGCGCCAGCGTCGCCTCGGCCAGGACCTTCACCACTTCGCTGCTGGGCGGCACCCCCAGAGGCGCCAGCGGGCCGTGGGCCAGCAGCACGCCCGCGGCGGTGAACACGATCGGCGCGGTCATGTCGAAGCGTTCCAGCCGCGCCGACAACGTGCCCCAGGCGAACACCAGCCCGGTGATGATCGCCAGATCTTTGATCGTCACGATGTCACCCTCAGGTCAGCGGGGGGATGCCCTTGGCGATGAGGTTCACGCCGAAGACGAGGAACAGCACCGTCATCACGGCATCGTTGTGCACGGCGAGCCAGCCCTTCGCCGAGTCGAGTTGCGTCTTCGCGCGATCGCCGCCGGTGAGGTAGAAGACGACGGGGCCGGCGATCGTGAGGCTGCCGACCACCACGAAGACGATCAGTGAGACGACCGCCTCCGTCGCCGAGGGGCCGGTCACCGCCAGTGCTGACCCGGCGCCGGCCGCCAGGAGCAGGTTCTTGGGGTTCACACCCGCCAGCAGCAGGCCGAGCCCGAGCGCCTTTGCGGGCGCGAACGCATCGATGCCCGCCATCCACTTCGGCATCTGCGGCTCGGTTCCCGGCGCCGGCCGGTTGCGCCAGTTGCGCCCGGCCAGGAGCAGGAGGAGCACACCGAACACGATCTGCGCCCAGGAGACCCCGTCGGCGGCTGCGCTGCCGGTCGAGGCGTTGCCCGCGTCCGAGATCAGGTAGGCGGCGCCGCTGACCACGGCCAGCGCGACCACCCAGCCGATCAGGAACATCGGCCCGTTCACCGTCGCCCGGCCCGAGAACAGCATCAAGATCACCGCGATGATCGGCACTGGGCTGATCGCCACACCGATCGCGAACGTCAGCACTTCGCCAATCCCCTGTGCCATACCTCGCCCCTTCCGGAGGCAAGGGCGGCGGCATGGTACCCGCCGTCCCCCGTCACGCTTGCGCTTTGCCGACGACCGTGTCCGGCCCCGCCTGCGCTGCGGCGCGCTGGCGGAGGCTTACCCCTTCTTCCTGGCGGACGCGTCAACGCGCCTGGTTCTCAGGCAGCTAGCGCGCTGACGGGCGAATGTTCAGATGCCGGCGTATTCGTGCTCATTGGTGGGCAGCCCGGCGTCGGTCCAGCCTTTGAGCCCGCCGTCGAGAATGGCGACGTCCTGGTAGCCCATCGTCTTCAGCGTCGCCGCGGCGAGCGAGGCGCGCGCCCCGGAGGCGCAGACGACGATCATCCGGCGGGTGGGGTCGAGGGCTTGCTTGTGACGGGGGCTGGTTGGGTCGGCGAAGAACTCCAGCAGCCCCCGGGGCGCCGGCACCGACCCGTTGATGTGGCCGTGCTGCCACTCTTCGGGCTCGCGCACGTCGACGAACACGGCACCGGTGCCGAACTCGTCCGCCGCCTTCTTCGGCGCCACGGTGCCCACCTGGGCCCGGGCCTCGCCGATCATCTGCATCGCAGTCTTGGTCATCATGCTCTCCTTGTCCAAGTCGTGCTCGCCTGGCCGGGCTGGCCGGGCCCACTCGCGTGACCCGATCAGCGCTCGCCGGTGGCCACTCCTGCCGGGCCCCGGCGGCCGTCAGACCGGCGCCGCCGTGGGCCATCGCTTTCTAGGTCAGCCGAGACGGGCGTGCCCGATACCGAGCGACTCCTGGGTCCCGATCTTCGCCAGGGTGACCTTCGCCCACTCCTCTTCGAGCAGCTGCTTGGCGGCCTCCTCGAGGAACTCAGGCGCGGCCCACTCGTGCACATCGAAGTCGCGCTTGATGTAGCCGTGGCTGAGCATGAAGTCCTTGCCGATCTCGATGGACACCAGGTTCTGCGGCGACAGGTTAGGCACCATGTCGATGTTCTTGATGCCCCGGTAGGTGTCCTCGACGTCGAGGTAGAACGTCTGCTTGTCCAGGATCGCCGCCGCGGCGTGCTTGTGCTCGTTGGCCCAGCGCCCGACCTTGATCATGCCCTTCATGAAGGTGACCACGAGCTCGGGGTGCTGCTCGGCCATCTCCGCCGTGCAGGTGATCACGGCCGGGATGTTGGCAACCTGCAGCGTCCAGTCCGGGTACCGCGACAGGTCCTCGATGGCCTTGAACTTGCCGGTCGCCTCCTGCAGGTGCTGGAAGGGCTTGCTCTGGGTGTAGATCGCGTCCACGGTGCCTTTCTCCAGCGCGGTCTCCAGCGGCCGGAACGCCAGGTCGTGCTTGTGGTCGCGCTTGAGCCACAGCTCGGACGGGTTGTTCATCGGCGCCAGCATCTTCGGGTCGTCGTACCAGTCGTCGGGGTAGGGGAACTCGACGATCTCCACGTCGTCGCGGGTCATGCCGTTCATCCGCAGCATCAACTCGATGCCCTGCTCCTCCTGGATGCGCCACCAGTCGTTCTTGATGGTGTTCAGGCTCTTCGTCAGCCCGATCTTCTTCCCCCGCAGCTCCGCCATTCGGTAGATGTCGTCCCGGGCGCGCACGAGCATGCAGCCACCTTCGTGTGGGGCATGAGTCGCGCCCAGGAGCTTGGTCCGGCGAATGTCCGCGTGGACGTGCACGGGCGGGAACAGTCCGCCGAAGCGGATCAGGTTGTCCAAGTTGTGGATGTAGTGCGGGTACCAGTCGTTCTCCCGGCGGGAACGGAGAAAGGCGTACGTCACGCCGATCTTCTTGTACTCCTCCCGGGTCCACCCCAGCTCCTGGTCGACGTTGCTGGCCGACACAAGGGGACAGTTGGTGTAGTACACCTCTTTCCAGTCCAGGGGGACCGTGCTGGATTGCTTGTGGGGCGCTTCTGTAGCAGTCATTGGTTTCTCCTCCCGCGCGCGACTCCACCCCGTCTCCCGCCGGGACCCCCCGCCACGGATAGCTCGGCCGGAGCCGGCATCACGGCTGCGAATTTGTACATCTGTTTACATCGCATTCTCGCAGGTTCGCGGCCGGATAGGGCCAAAGGTCCTCAGACCTGGGGGTTCGGCGGTTCTCCGACGGGAGGATCTGGTGGCGAAGGCCACGGTGTGGCGCCGAGCCGGCGCGCGGAATGCACGAGTTCGTCCCGCAACGTCGCCAGCGGGATGGCATCCAGGCCGCCAGCCTGCACAAGGTAGTCCTCGAAGATCCGCCACCCGAGGGCAGCCGCCACGATCTGGGCCGCCCGCAACCGGGCCGCCTCGCCAGCCAAGCCATACCCGGCCGTCAGCGTCTCGGCCATGGCCACCACCGGGTTGAAGTCACGGCGGCTCTCCAGAGGTCGGCCAGAGATCACCAGCGCGGCGGCGATCCGCACCCATTTGCCCATCACCGTGTCAGGCGAGAACCCCTGCCCCGCCAAAGGATTCTCCTCAACCGCCCGCGCAAGCTGATCAGAAATATGGTGAAAAACCTCCGCCACCAGCTCGTCCCGGCGGCCGACGTACCGCCCGATCAGCGAAAGATTAACGTCGGCCGCCGCCGCGATATCACGAAGTGACACGGCGTCAACTCCGTGTAGGGCAAACAGTGCCGCCGCGGCATCGAGCACTGCCCGGCGCACCTCGTCCGGCCCGTTAGGCGACCCGGCTGGGCGCCGAGGTCCCGGCCGACGGGATCTGTGAGAGTCGCTCATCGGCTCAATCATCCCGGACAACCCACGCGGCAACGACAGGCTCACACCCCCAAGTTCCCGAGATCATCAAGGCGCTGCTCGCACCTATGCGCCGCGGCCAACTGCGACATCGTCCGGGCACCCGACGGCAGCCGGCTGAATGCTGGGTTGATCGCCGAATGGCCACCCAGCCAGCCCGAGCCCACTACTACGGCGCAGCCAGCGCCGGGTAATCGTCGTCATTAGGTGCCACTTCCACAGGAATGCATTGCCCGCCCCACACAGGTACGGGGCCGCCCCCGGCCCGCATTCCACCGCACACGGGTCGTTTCTCAGGCAGGCACTTGCAGTTAGTGAGGTGGTCCACCGCGACGCGGCCGGGCCAGCAGGCGGAGGCGGCGGTGCCGTCTCCGCCTCTGACCGGGAGGGCCGTCCCACCGTGGCGAGTCAGGCTGCCGGCCGGCTGAGGACCTTTTCCTTGCCCTGCTCGTACTCGGCGTCGCTGATGACCCCGTGGTCGTGCAGGCCGGCCAGCTTGGCCAGCTCGTCAGCGGTACTGCCGTTCTCCTGCGCCGCGTCGCGGACGTGGGCGCGGAACGTCTCGTCCTGCGCCTGCGCGGCGTCCCGGTCGGCCATCTTGTGGCCACGCGCGATCAGGTACACCAGCACACCGCAGGTGCTCATCACCCGGACCCCGGACGGGCGGCTGACGTTCCTGCAGGCCATCGGCTCCCGGCGCAAGGGCGCCATCGCCGCCGGTCTCCCTGCCCTGTTCACCGGGTACCTGATCACCGACGGCTACACCGGCTACCAGCACCTCCTGTCCCGGCTGGCCGGCATCCAGCAGTGCGCTCAGCACGTGATCCGCAGATGCCGCGCGGTCACGAAACTCGGCCCCGGCGGCCTGCAGAACTGGGCCGGGGACATCATCACGATCCTCCGCGGAGCCCATCAGGCCGTCGAGGCCGCCCGCGCCCGCGGGGACACCGCCCTGGACCAGCAGGTACTCGATGACCTGTGCAAACGCTACGACACCGCCGTCGCCTCCGGGATCATCCACAACCGGCTGCGGGACTGCCACGAGGGGAACCACCCCGGCTACGCGCTTGGGACCTGGCTGCGCGACTACAGGGAACAGGTCTTCCTGTTCACCCGCAACTTCGCCGTGAGCTGGACGAATAATGTGTCCGAGCGCGGCGCGAAAGCCGCCAAGCGCCATCAGGCTGTCTCAGGCTACTGGCATTCTCTGGCCACGCTCGCCCGCTGGTGCCGCATCAGGAGCTACCTCGACACCGCCGCCGCCCACGGCATTACCGCACTCGATGCCATCAGCAGGGTGTCCCGCAAAGTCTTTTGTGCTGGTCATGACCGGTTGTTCAGGCCGAGGATGGCGAGGAGCAGGGCCGTGTCGTACTTGATCTTGCGGATGGTGGCGGCGATCTTGGTGTGGCCGGCCTGGCGGATGAGCCCGATGGCGAGGTTACGGAGGGTGGCCATGATGCGGGGGCGGTGGCCGGTCCGGACCCGGGAGGCGTCCTCACGGTAAGTGACGTCACGGACATAATGGACCTTGTTCTCGATCGTCCACTGGCCGCGGACGTAGCCGGCGAGATGGACGGGGGCGGCCTCGCGGGCGTCCAGGCTGGTGATGATGAACACCGCCACGGCGGACTTCACCTGCTTCTTCACCCAGCGCTTTCCTTTCTTCACCCGGACGGTGCGGGTGACGTACCTTTCGATCAGGGCGACCTGGCGGGCATGAGGGAACCGCTTGCGGATGTGTTCCGGCGCGTTCATGGCCTGGATGGTGCGGCGCTCGCGGCGCCCGTGCCCCTTCTCCTCCGTCGCGTGCTGCACCGGGACCGATGCCCAGTCCAGGGCATCTAGCTCTTCCCACAGCTTCCGCGTGTTCAGCTTGACGGTGAAGACGTAGTGCGCGAGCAGTTCTCCGCAGATGAGCCTGGCGTGGGCGCGGACGGTGTGCCCGGCATCGGCGGTGATGACGTGCCCGGCCAGCGTGTAGTACTCGTTCAGCCCGCGCAGCAGCGGCGCGAACTCGGGGACCTCGTTCGTTTTCGCGCCGATCAGCCGTTCGGCGAGCACGGCCCCGGCGCCGTGCGTGACGGCGGCCAGCAGGTACGGGATGAGCCCGTCTTCCCCGGCCGCGCCGCGCACCGCCTTCCCGTCCGCCGCGATCGCGGGCAGCCAGCCCGGCCCGGCCACGGGAAAGGCCACGGGGCCGGGACGGGCGCGGCGGGCCAGATACGCCCCGGCATGGCCCGCCAGCGCCTGTGCGCCCAGCGCGGTGAAGATCCGCACCACCGTCTCCGGGTGCGGCGCCACGCGCATCCCGAGGGCGTCCCGCCTGGCCCCGGCCGCGGCCAGCACCTCCTGCGGCGCGGCGTGCACCCACGCGGTCACGTCCTCGATCGCCGTGTTCCCGCACAGCACCGCCGCCGTGCACAAGGCCAGCACGCACGGCAGGGAATGCCGGATCCCGCGCGGGTCCCGCGGGTCCGGGACCGCCACGAAGCACTCCAGCAGGTTCCCGCCCGACGCCGCGCTCAGCGCGGCGGCGCGCGCCGCCAGCTCTGCCAGGGCTTCCTCAGCGCAGGCGGGCACGGGCATGCGAGACTGAACGGGCAACGGGGCCTCCCGGCGGGAAAGAGATATAGGCAATCCCTTGTCCTAGCCGGGACCCCGCTGCCCGCCCCGCAGCGACACGCACATCACCCGTAACGTGACGTACCCGGAACAAAACCCCCGCACCACCGTCACAGTCCGTGCAGGGAAGCCGCGGCACCCCACCCGGGCACCAGGCCCGCGCAGCTACGGAAAGTGACTACATCAGGCTCGCGGCAGCCTCAGCCGCCAGGACAGGCCTCCCTCGCGCCTCAAATGGCCACCTGCCGGCCGGATAGCAACTGACCTGGCAAGACGACTTTGCGGGTCACCCTGATGCCATCAGCAGCGCCACCGCCGGAAAACCCTGGCTACCGCCACTCCCCGCCATCAGCTGACGCCAATGCACGGCCCCCGTAATGGACATCTGTGGACCGCGCCCGGTCCACAGATATCCCGGGTTTATCCTCTATCTTGCTCCGCTTCTCTTCAGGCTCGGGGAAAAACGGTTTCTATAGCAGACGGCAGAGCGGCTAACCACGTACAGCAAAACTCAGAAGGAGTTGATTCTGGTTCGCGTGAAATCTAATCCAATATAGCTGCGTTCCTCGCTGTTCGGATCAGTTCACGGGGCACGCCATCTACATGGGAGGCCTCTTTCACCGCCGGAACAGCCGGTAACGCGAGGAGTCAGGAATATCTTCGCCTGGCAGGCCCGGCCAATATCACCCGGCCGTCCACCAGGCCCGGACCTACCCATCTGTAACCCAGGCAGCACGTCATGACCGTCGAAATGCACCACACGAACGGCTCCCAGCCGCCACCGCCGCCAGCGCCGTAGCCGCCGACGTGCTGGCTCACAGGAGGGGCATGGTGATCGTCGCGACGTGGTTGTGCGTCGTCCAGCGCAGCGTCCAGGATTTCGCGGGCGCGGGCAGGCGTGAGGCCGAGGATGTCCAGACGGTCAGCGATGACCTGGCCGCGAGCGGCGAACTCGTTCACGGTGAGGGTGTCGCCGGGTTCCTCGAAGTAGTCCGCCGCGCTGGCGCTGCGGGAGTGGTACATGTCGTCTGTGAACACTGACAGCAGTTCCGGGGCGATGCGGTCGTTAATGCTGGCGACCTCCAGGGCGCCGACGTACAACCGGCACAAGCTGCCTTCCATGCATCAATGATGGCGCGCTCGCGCGGGACGCACTGCTGGCCAACTGGCCGTACATCCGTGTCGATGTGACGTTCTCTGTGCGGGATGCTAAGAAGGTCTCCGTGACGGACGATCGCATTCTCGGTCACCTCGCACAACGGTTCGCGGTGAGCGAGGGGAATCTTGCTACAGAAGCCCTTACCTGGCTGCTGCGCCGTTCTGCCGCTGCCAGGACCGCTCTAGTGGGGCTTGCGCGTGCCATGGGCGCTGACATCCCGGATGAGCTGACATTCGTCGGACAAGTAGGCAGCCCAGACACAGGCCGTCCAGATGTAGTCGGCATCGATATGCCAATAGCCGCGAGAGGCTCCTGGTTGAGGCGAAGTTCGCAGCGGCACTGACGGATCAGCAGCCCAGCGGGTACCTCAGGCGCTTGCCGATCGACGTCGATGGCATGCTCCTCGTGGTCGCGCCAACCGTGCGACTGCGACGCTTTGGGTCGAATTGCTGCGCGCGATCCCCGAACTGGCACCTACGGCCCCATCGCCGTCCGCGGTTCCCACGGCCGGGGTGTTGAGCACGAAGGCCGGAGCGCACACCACGCCCGCCCTGATCAGCTGGCGCAGCCTGGTCACTCATGTGCTGGAAGCCTTGCGGGCCGCAGACGAACCATTGCTGGCCCACCGGGGACAGCAATTCCTCCTCTCCGGGCGCTGCTTCGCCTTCAGGAGATTGGTGCCGTTCTGCGCTCGAACCCATGCCAATGTGTACCGTTCGCTGCCAAACCCTGGCAATCCCCATCAACACAGAGTGCTGACGGGGATTGCCAGCGATCGCGGGAAAGCGCCGGGATAAACCGGCATGGAGGAGGAGATGGAAGTTCTCTGCGTCGAAGGGTTAGCGACCCACGGCGACCCCGAGTCATGCGTCGACGGCCTGTGAGGGCGTGGCGAAGCGTTGACAGGGGCACGTGCAGGCCGGGTGATCGAGCCGCGAAATGTGAATCCGGGGTGCCGACGCTGTCCGCGAGGTGGAAGGCAACACCGCTGGTGGCGCTAGCGCGAGTCATCAGCGGGCCCCGCGCGGTCATAGAGCCAGGGCATGTACGGAACCTCCATGCGCGAGAACCGGGAGAGCCCGTGCCCGCCCGTCCGGCTGATCACCGGGCGGGCCGCTCAGGGAACGCCGAGGCGGTAATCCTGGGATGAACGGACGCGGGCAGTCGGACGGCCTCGTAGTACCTGCGAACCCGCCGAACAAGGCCGTGACTGCGGTCACGGGCGCGGAGGCGGGGGAGGAAAGGGGGCCGGCCAAGGGGAACACGGCCGGTGAAACACGCCCCGGACGCAGTGCCGGGCCTGGCGTGTCCAGTGAGCTGGGCCGTGTGCGCGAGGTTGCGCAACGGGATAAGGATGCGCGGTTCACGGCGCTGCTGCACCATGTCACCCTGAGCCGTCTGCGGTGGGCCTACTGGGCGATCAGCCCGAAGGCTGTGCCGGGGGTGGACGGGGTGAGGTGGGCAGCCTACGGGCAGGACCTGGACGTTAATCTCCGGGATCTGCACGTGCGGGTGCAGCAGGGGCGCTACCGGGTGAGCCCATCCCGGCGGGCTTACATCCCGAAGGCGGACGGGCGGCAGCGGCCGCCCGGCATAGCCACGGAGGCGGCATAGTGCCGCATCGTCCAGTGATCCTTTGGGTTTCGTTGTCGTCACCCATCCGTTCCATCCGCTGACGGGCCAGCGGCTGGAGGTCTTGTTCGCTAAGCGGCGGGCCGGTGCCACAGTGTTCGTCTGCGCGGGCGGTGCCTGCGGGTCGATCACGCTGCCGGAATCGTGGACCGGCCGGGGGGAGCCGCCCGGGACTGGCCGGCTGTCGGCCGAGGGGCTCGCAGCACTCGGCGCTGTGACACGCGCACTGCAGGGTCGTTGATTGTCATGCCTGGCAGCGGCATACTCTTTTGTGATGAAAGAGCAAAAGAACGAGACCGGGACCGGCCTGGCGGGGATGCCGACGCGGCGGCTGCTGTCGCGGCGGCGCGCTCTGGCCGCGCGGCTGGGGGGCGCCGAGCAGGTGCTGTCCGGCTCGCTGACCGAGCAGACCCGGCGGTGCGGCAAGGCGGGCTGCCGGTGCGCCGGCGGCGAGCCGCACGGCCCGTATGCCTTCTTCGCCGCGAAGACCGCGGCCCGGGGCCGGCTGAGGTACGTCCCGGCGTCCCTGGCCGGGGTGGTGCGCCGGTACCTGCGCAACGGCGAGGAGATCGAGCAGCTGCTCGCGGAGATCTCGGCGATCAACGCCGAGCTGCTGGCCCGCAGAGAACTGCAGTAGCCGGTGGACGCCGTCCTGTCCGGGCCCGCGCGGGCCGAGGCGGTGGCGGCGCTGGCCAACATGACCATCTCGGCGCTGGGAGGCACGCGTGAACGGCGAGCACAAGATCACGAGCTTTCACCGGGAACGGACGGCGCTAATCTACCTGCGGCAATCCTCGATGGCCCAGGTCCGCGACCACACCGAGCCCGGCCAGGAGCCAGTACGGCCTGGCGGAGACGGCGGCCGGGCTGGGCTGGGCGCGCAGCGACATCGAGGTGATCGACACCGACCTGGGGATCTCCGGGAAGTGGGGGGTAGCCCGGGAGGGGTTCACCGAGCTGGTGACCCGGATGTGCCGGGGCGATGTCGGGGCGATCTTCGGGATCGAGATCACCCGGCTGGCCCGGTCCAATGCCGACGTGGCGCGGCTGGCGGAGTTCGCCCGGATCACCGGCACACTGCTGATCGATCCCGACGGCGTCTACGACCCTGCCGACGTGAACGACCGCGTGCTGCTGGGGTTCAAGGGCACCATGGGAGAGATGGAACTGCACGTGATGGCGCAGCGGCTGCAGGCCAACAAGCGCGCCGCGGCGCAGCGCGGCGAGCTGCGCACCCCGCTGCCGGTCGGCTACATCCACGACGACGCCGGCGATGTGGTGATCGACCCCGATGCCGAGGTCCAGGCCGCGGTCCGGGACGTGTTCGCGGCATTCGCCGCGTGCGGGTCGGCCTACGGGGTGGTCGCGGCGTTCGCCAGCCGCAAGTTCCCGCTGCGCGCCTACGGCGGGACATGGGCCGGTCAGCTGCGGTGGGGGCGGCTCACCCACGCCCGGGTCCTGGGGGTCTTGAAGAACCCGGGCTACGCCGGGGCGTACGTGTTCGGCCGGTATGCCTCGTGCCGCACCGCCGGCCCGTCCGGCACCGTACACACCGCGATTGCGGAACGGCCCCGCACGGAATGGCCGGTGCTGATCAAAGACCACCACGAGGGATACATCACCTGGCCGGACTACCTGGCCAACGAGGCCAGGCTGGCGGCCAACCGGACCAACGCCGGAGCACGGCCGCCCCGCGAGGGCTGCGCGCTGTGCCAGGGGATCATCAGCTGCGGCAGCTGCGGCAAGCCGATGCGCACCAGCTACCACACCGATCAGCGGCCGTCCTATGAATGCAGCTCCTACCGCGACCGGCTGACCACGCCCGCCTGCCGGTCGGTCGCCGCCGCCACCGTGGACGACGCGGTCGCGCGCATGCTGCTGGACGCGCTCACCCCCGAGCAGGTCGCCCTGGCGCTGTCAGCCGCCGACGATGTGGCCGGCCGGCACCAGCGGGTCAGCCGGGCCGCCGAGCTGGCCGTGGAACGGGCCCGCTATGAGGCCGGCCGGGCCGAGCGCGCGTTCTGCCAGGTCGAGCCGGAGAACCGGCTGGTCGCCCGCAGCCTGGAAGCCCGCTGGGAGGACAGGCTCGCCGCCCTCGCCGAGGCCGAGCAGGCGCTGGACGCGGCCCGTGACTCCTTGCCGCCGCTGCCCAGCAGGGCCGACCTGGAGAAACTCGCCGCCGACCTGCCCGGCCTCTGGCACGCCCCGGCCACCAGCAGCAAGGACCGCAAGCGGCTGCTGCGCACCCTGATCGCCGACGTCACCCTGCTGCCCGAACCCGACCAGGCCAAAGTCCGCATCGGGATCCGCTGGCACACCGGCGCCACCGACGAACTGAGCGCAGCCCGGGCCATCCATCCCGGCACCGCCAAGCGCAGCCCGTCCCCGGCCATCGAGATGATCCGCCAGCTCGGCCCCGTCACGCCCACCGCCGAGCTGGCCGAACAGCTGAACGCCGCCGGGCTGACCACCGGGCACGGCCGCCCGTTCGACGTCAAGGCCGTCCAGTGGATCCGCCACGCCTACAACATCCCGGCCCCGCCACCGTATGCGGCCAGCGAGATCAGCGTCGCCGAGGCCGCCAGCCGGCTGGGCTGCAGCGCAGGCGTCATCTACTACTGGATCGAAGCCGCCCAGCTCAACGCCCGGCGCGGCCCCAGCAACCGGCTCTGCATCAGCTGGAACGATCAGGTCGAAGCCGCCTGCCGCCACCGCATCGCCGAATCCGGTCACCTCAACCCGGCCGCCCGCCGCACCAGGCCACCGAACAGGCCCCAGCGGCACGAGGCCGCCGTAACTGTCGGCACTGCCTGACATGATCACACCAGCGAACCCGTGAATGCGGCCCTGGCCCGCGCAAACCCGCACCACGCCCGAACATCCCGACACGCGATTGCAGGAGGGGCAATATGAATCGTCCGTCGCCACGCTGGAAGACAAGATCGTCCAGCGTGCCGTGCACCGAGGTGCTGAACGCTGTTTACGAGGTGGGCTTCCTGCGGCTTCTCTTACGGGTTCCGGCCAGGGCGCAAGCCGCATCAGGCGCTGGATGCGCTGGCGGCCGGGATCATGAGCAGGAAGGTGAGCTGGGTGCTCGACGCGGACATCCGCGACTTTTTGGATCCATGGTCATACTGCTCCTTTGCTGATTGCGGGGTTCAGAACAGCCCATCCTGGGGCTTTGGCACCTCGATACGCAGGCCTTTCCTGCGCCCGGTGCGGGTGAGGACGGCGCGGAGCTCGCCGCGCTTGACCTTCTGCAATACGGTCTGGCGGGAGACGCCGAGCGCCTGGGTGGCGTAGGCGAGGGGGACCCAGCCGGCGGGTGTGTTATCGGTGAGCATGCCGCGGAGCTGGCCGGTGAGGCGGATCTGCCAGGGCGCGCCGGGGGTGATCTGCTCGCCGGCGACGAAGCCGTCGTTGAGCCAGCGCAGCAGGGTGGATGGCGCGATCTTAAGTTCGCGGGCGGCGTGCGGTCACGTTGAGCAGTTCTCCGTCGGCTGGGGCCTGGCCGGGTTTGTGGCAGGGGATGTGCCAGTGGGTGCGCAGTGAGGCGACTCTATTGGCGGTGAATGACAATCCGCGGGCGGTGGTGCGGTGCTGGCGGTTGAGGATCCCGGCGATCTGGGCGTCGGGGTAGTGCACGGCGAGGCGGCGGATCAGGCTGATGGTGTCCTCATCGGTGCGGATCTTGGGCTGCCGGCGGCGCAGCGGCACGGTCAGCTCGCTGATCGCGCCGCCCTTCCACCGCAGTACCAGGTTGGCGTGCGGGCGGGGATCGTCGCGGCGGGGCGTGATGTTCACTTCGTCGAGCAGGGTGCGCAGCAGTTGCTTGCGGTCCTTGTCGGTGGTGGTGGGCGCGTCCCAGACCGCGCCAAGGTCGTCGCCGAGGGCCAAGATCGCGGCCCGTTCGCCGTCGGTGAGGGTCTTGGGGCGGGCGGTCTCGCGGCGGGCCAGCTCGGCCTCGGCGGCAGCGAGTTCGCGCAGGGCGTGTTCCCATTCGGCTTCCAGGCCGCGGGCGACCAGCCGGTTGTCGGGGTCGACGGCCCGGTACCGGCGCTCGGCTTTGGAGGCGTTGTAGCGGGCCTGCTCCACCTGGCGGCGGTGCTGCGCAAGGGCAGCGTCGTGGCCGTCTTCGAGCTGGCGGGCGGCGGCCAGGCACGCTTGCAGCGCGGCTGGTGCCAGCGCGGCGAGGAAGGCATCGGCGGCGGCGGCGTCGATGGCCTGCCCGCCGACGTCATGTGCCGGGCGCCACGGCCATCGACCAGCTCGGCGGGGCCCTGGCAGTAGTAGTTCGGCACGCATTTCGCCGGGCCCGTGTAGAAGATGGCGAGCTTGCGGCCGCAGGCCCCGCAGGTGGCCAGGCCCTGCAGCAGCGCGCAGCCTTCCCGCACCGCGCCGGTGCCCGGCTGACGGGCCTGGGGGCGGATGTTGGTGCCGATGCGGGCCTGGTTGGCCAGGTAGGTGTCCCAGTCGATGAACCCGGGATGATGATCGGGGATGAGGACCTCCCACTGGTCACGGGGCAGCCGCCGGCTCCGCAGGCGCAGCACGCCGCCCGGGTCAAGGTAGCGTTCCTTGCGGGTCCGCCCATAGACATACGCCCCGGCATACGCCGGGTGGCTCAGCGTCGTGTGCACCGCGTGATAGGTCGGCTCCACCCAGGTGATCTCCGGCAGCACGCCGCCTTTGCCCGCGTAGGCGACCCGCTGCAGGGGCCAGCGCAGGCCCTGGCCGCGCAGCCACAGCCAGGTGGCGCGGACCGACCCGCACACGGCGAACCGCTCGAAGGCCGCGGCGATGACGCCGGTGACCGCCTCGTCGGGGTGGAAGCAGATCTGCCCGCCGGCCTCGCCCCAGATCAGGCCGACCGGCAGGCCGCGGCGCAGCTCACCCCGGGCGGCCTTGTTCTTGATGCCGCCCTCCAGCCGGGCCCGCAGCACGTGCAGTTCAGCCTCGGCCATGGTCCCCTTGATCCCCAGGACCAGCCGGTCGTTGAACAAGCCGGGATGGTAGACGCCATCGCTGTCTGCGACCAGCGTGTCGCAGGCCCCGGCCAGATCCAGCAGCCGGTACCAGGCCGCGTTGTCGCGGGCCAGCCGGGAGGCCTCCAGCGCCAAGATGATCCCGACCTGGCCCAGCGCCACCTCGGCGACCAGCGACTCGAACCCTTCCCGCTGCCCGAGCACCGATCCCGAGACCCCCAGGTCGGCATCGACGACCCGGATCGTCTCACGCGGCCAGCCCAGCTGCCGGGCACGGTTGACCAGGTCGTACTGGCGGGCGGTGGACTCGGTATTGCGCTCGAGCTGGGCCAGGGTGGATTGCCGGACGTAAATTACGGCCGCTCTCGACCGGTGGGAGGCGGTGATCTTGCCCGATTCACTCATCGCCGGTCTCCGCCTCCGCGGCCGTCGTCCCCGCCGCCTTGGCGATCAGGCCTGCCAGCAACGCGACCGCCGCGTCCACCCGCGGGGCGGGAAGCTGGCCGATGATGGCCGGGGGTAGTGCCGGAACCTGGTCCGGCAGCAGACTGAGCTGGGCAGGCTGCATGGTCGTCCTCCTTGCGCGGTGACTTCCGTGCAGCCTGCTCCCGGCCATCCACGCCCCGGGCGGAAAGATCCCAAACCAGCACAGACAACCCCAGCAGGTCCGCCACCGATCCCAGCGTCGCCAGCCCGCCGCCAGCGTCCGTGCCGCGGGGTGGGAGTTCCAGGTCGGTCCAGGCCGCCGGGATCAGCCGCTTGGACCCGTCCGGCAGCACTACCAGCAGCTCCACCTCGCCGTGCCGTCGCATGCGGCCCAGCACGCCCAGCGGCTGGCCCTCGAACGGGTGCCGCGGCCGGGTGAGCCTCACCGCGCTCACCACCGCTCCCCCTCCACCACCACACGCAGCTCCCGGTGGCCACCAGCGTGCAGCACAGCGCGGGCGACCTCGGCGATGTTGCGCTCGTCCAGGCCCGGCAGCGCCGACCCCAGATCCACCGCCACCCCGCCGGCCATACTCGCGGCCAGCCGCAGGATCCGCCCCTCCCCGCCCGAGCACGGCAACCCGCCCGCCTCCAGCGCGGCCACCGCCGCCTCCCAATCGACGGCCGCCATTACCGCGCCATCGGTGATTCCCCGGCCGAATTCCACGGCAATTTCCAGGAAATCCTCGCGGTAAAGCCACGAACCATGCCCGATCAGCAGCTCAACCGCCGCCTCCGTGCACAGCAGGCCTTTCGCCCATGCCCGCAGCGCTGCCGCGAGGTCATCGAAGCACGTAGTAAGAAGGGGAGTCCTTCGGCCAGCTTGATCGGGGCTGGCTGATGAAGTTCCCCGGGCACCGGATCGCGGATAAGAGGGTCCTGCGGCTGATCGGTAAGTGGCTGGCCGCAGGGGTCATCGAGGACGGGAAATGGACGGAGAGCGGCAAGGGATCACCGCAGGGGGCATCGGTTTCGCCGCTGCTCGCTAACGTGTACCTGCACTACGTCCTGGACCTGTGGGCCGACTGGTGGAGGCGGCGGCACGCGCACGGGGATGTGATCATCGTGCGGTTCGCTGATGACTTTATCGTCGGGTTTGAGCACCGGGATGACGCCGTGCGGTTCCTGACGGAGCTTCGGGAGAGATTTGCGAAGTCCGGGCTGGAATTGCACCCGGATAAAACCCGGCTGGCCGAGTCCGGGCGGCGCGCCGCCCGGGACCGGGCGGCCCGGGGAGAAGGGAAACCGGAGACGTTCGCGTTCCTGGGGTTCACGCACATCTGCGCGACCTCGCAGCGCGGGCGGTTCTGGATCAGGCGGAAAACCAGCTCGAAACGGGTACGGGCCAAGCTTGCCGAGGTGAAAGCCGAGATCAGGCGGCGCCGGTGCCTGCCCATCCCTGAGCAGGGGAGATGGCTGGCCAGCGTGGTGCGCGGGCATCAGGCCTACTACGCCGTGCCCGGCAACTGCGACGCGGTGAACGCCTTCCGCACCCAGGTGACACGGCACTGGTACCAGGCGCTGCGGCGCCGCAGCCAGAAAACCCGGCTCACCTGGGACCGGATGAACCGCATCGTAACCCGGTGGCTACCCCCAACCCGCACCCTGCACCCATTCCCGGAGGCGCGCTTCGCCGCCACGCACCCAAGGTAGGAGCCCAGTGCGGTAATCCCGCACGCTGGGATCTGTGCGGGGGGCCGCCCGCAAGGGCGGTCCCTACCGCGACCCATGCTTTGCTGCGGGATCAGTAGCCTTGGTGGCACGGGCGATGGTGATCGCCTCGAGAGGGGCTAGGTGCATGGACGAGGCGGCGATCAGCAACCATGCGGGTTCACTCGGTCGGTGGCCGATCTGCTGCGTGGCGACTACAAGCAAGATGCGTAGCCCACAGTGAGTGCGCATCCTCGACGGACCCCGGACGGGACAGAGCCCTCCTATTTCAGTCTGGGCGACTTGCCTGCGGACCTAGCTGCTGCGTACGGCAGTGCGGGGCGGCTCGCATGGGATGTGGAGACCAGTGGCTTGGACTGGCGGCAGGACCGGCTGGCTACCTGTCAGGTGTTCGCGGACGGCGTCGGCGCGAGCGTCGTCAGCGTGTCCGGGAGGAAGCCACAACATCTGATCGCCCTGCTTCAGAACCCGGCAGTAGAGAAGGTATTCCACCACGCGCCGTTTGACCTACGTTTCATGGTTCACACCTGGGATGTATGGCCGGTGTCAGTCCGCTGCACCAAGGTGGCTTCAAAGCTGGTGCAACCAGACGCGCCGCAGGAAGCGCACACCCTTCAGCACCTGGCGTGGCGGTATCTCGGCCTGCGATTGGAAAAAGGGCCTGTGCGTACCAGCGACTGGTCAGCACCCGAACTGACACCCGAGCAGATCGCCTACGCAAGCAGCGATGTCCTGCACCTGCTTTCTTTGCTCGACGCACTTCAGGCCGCACTACGCGCGGCGGGCCTCGACAGGCTCTACGACGACTGCTGCTCGTTCCTTCCCGCACATGTATACCTTGAGACCAGCGGATACCCGAACGTGTTCGCCTACTGATCCTCGCCGCTGAGGGGCTGCCACTTCTCCCCTATGAAGAACTGGAAGCTCGCCACTGGCGAGGCCTGCAACCGGGCAAGTAGCCGCAGATGCCACGGTGCGTCTGGGCCGTTGACATGAGCGACGGACACGGTGACCTCCGCGCAATCCCTCAGCCGATGGAGATCCTCGGCGAGCAGGTCAGGCATCCAGCCAACCGGCACCGACGAGGCGGTGACCAGAACAGCCAGCGGATTGACCGGGTTCTTGGGCTCGTCAACGAGGCCGAGAGCATCCCCTTGCCGGAGTTGGCCTAGCGCGCTTTCGACCTGCTCCCTTGTGACATGTATCTCGTGGCCACTGAGGTTCAGTGGCCGGTCGGGCACGTGGCGCACGCCATTTACCAAGAAGAGGAAAGCCACCTCGTCCCCATCGACTGCCGGCACCGGGAGGAGTTGGATCGTGTCGCCCTGACGGCGCCCTTGAGACCTGGCGATCTGCTCCAAGGGCCCCGGTTCACCCTCCAGCCCGAGGCGGGTCAAGTACCGCTGATAATCCGGGCGGCGAGGATCCATTGCTCGCTGGGCGAACAGAGGGAACAAGTCCTCGGATGCATAGCTGCGGTGGAGATCCGCGAAGCCGAGCAGGGGTTGGAAGTCCTTTACTCGCAGAGCATTACGGATGTAGGCGAACCAGTACATGCGCCCGTCGTAGGTAAGCAATCCCACCGGCTCGATCAAGCGCCGCTCAGGATGCTGCCACGCGACAACGAACCGCTGCGGAAGGGCGCTGGACCGGTTCGCTGGTGTGCTCGTAGCCGTCAGCGCATCAGGTGCAGGCATCGAGAACCCTCCTCCGATTCACTGCAAGAATCTCTTCTGCGAATCTACGCGCGGGGTCTGACATCCTTGGTACCTGCGCTAAAATGCCCCGCACCTCGCCTTCGTCAACGTGCCCGAGTTGCCGCAGCCAGTGATCACATGCGGCTTCCGAGCACATCCCCAGAGCGCGCGCCGCAATATCCACCAGGGTCAGCCGACGCTGGTCGGGTCCGCGCTCGAAGCGGTCTGCGTAGCCCCTACCACACCATTGGCTAACTCCCGCGGCGTCAGCAAGCCGCCGGGAAGACTCGTCATCCGTCACGTTGAAGCCCAGGCTGCTGGCGTGATCGTAAGAACCGCAAAGGCGCAGGGGATCGGCTGATCTGGCAATAGGGCGCAGGACTGCCCAGTTGTTGTCGTGGCGATCCCTGTTTGCCACCCATGCATCCAGGACGACGTAACCAGCGAATACGTCGAACGCGGTGATGTCGAAGGGAAGTTCACAGCCTGGCGGGGGTAGAGCACCATCGAGAACCCGGCGGATGTTCTCCAGCGAGTGGCCTGGGTGCAATCTCCCCTTGGCATGCACGTATCCGGGCGCCTCGCGCTCCTCCAGCAGCACCTGCCCTGGCTGCAACTCATGGCCCGACGGGCGCAAGTCGGCGCTGATGCAGCCTGGAGCACCACGGAGGTCGGCCATCTCAACAGTGGCACAGGGAACACCCAGTAGGGAGGCGAGGTGCGCCACCGCCTTCTCCGCCCAGTCCTCGCCGTGAACATGCCCTTGCTTGATCGTCACGGTCTTAAACAACCAGCGCCGCTCCGTCCCCGGTTCGGCCAGCCAGTACTTGGCCTCAGCTCCTGAGGTTTCGTCCCCAACAATGTCCCAGTCACTGACATCGATCACCTGGTATGGCACGTCGGGCACGCCCGCAGCATAGAGGTTGCATGGCAGCTGTCGCGTGCAGATGATCCTAGCGGTCCCGAGGAAGATCTCCTAGTCCGCGTCGGCGCAGGCAGCAGATGTGGTGCCCGGGCGGCGTGGCTCCCGGCTTGGTCAGCTTGCGCCGCTTCGTTGGCGCCCGCAACCGGCCTCTCGCTGCGCTCGCTCCGGGCGGCCATAGATCTTTCCCTGGCCGCGGGCGTTTCCTGGTGCCGGCTTCACCGGCGCTGTTCTGTGCCCGCTGGGAAACATCTTGTCCGCCCGGGACGGCCGGTGATGCGGGCTCCTCCTTCGCAGCGCCTGCTGGCTGACCGCCGGGAGGCCCCACACGCCGCCCGGCAGGCCCGTTCAGCCTGCCGACAGCACGGTTCCGCAGCCGCCGATTCTCCCCGCGAGCGCGACTGCCAATGCCCTATGCACGAGAGGCCGTCTTGGCCGGGTTGTCGGCTGGCCGGGCTTGGCGTGGGGGTGGGCCTTCCCCCCTGCCCCCGCGCCATCACGCAACCATCCCATTCGTAGGAAGGGAGTATTGCCATGCCCGAGACTTCCGCCATCGTCCAAGACGCCGACGACAGCGTTGAGCCCGACGAGCGACCCGAAAGCCCGCCACCAGCGAACATGATCAGCGTTGATCAGCTCGCCGCCCATCCGGGGAACGTGCGCACCGACCTGGATCTGTCGGCCGAGTTCTGCGCCTCGATCGCCGAGACCGGAGTCCGGATACCGCTGCTGGTCTCCCACGCCGAAGGCGATGGCGGCTACCGGGTCATCGAAGGCCACCGGGTGGATCCGCAGGTCGTCGAGGAGTGCAGCCACGCGGCGGCTGTCAGCGGCGGCGAGTGCCTTTCTCGCGGAACTGACCGCACCCACCTGAGCCGCACCGGTCCCGCGCGAGACCGGCCGAAGCCGTCATGGTGCCCGCCCTCGCCGTGGCCAGGCGTCCGTTCCGGCGGCGCCCGCGAAGACGTTGCGCAATGTGACGACCGACAACAGGCTGATGGCGCCGATCACGATGACCGCCGACTCGACGATGCGGCTCGAGACGTAGCCGAGGCCGACGCTCTCGCTCTGCCGCTTGACGACGGGGAACAGCACCACCGCGGTCCCGATGTTGCAGATCGCCGTCAGGATCTCGAGGAAGGCTGCCAGGGCCACTCGGTGGTCTGCTCCCGGGCCGAGGACGTAGTGCGCCTTCAGAACCGGCCCATAGATGAGGGCCGCGGGAATCGAGAACACGAACGTGCCGATGAAGAACAGCCCCGCGATCAGCGCCGTCCTTCTATGCGGATCCCCCCGATCGCCGGCCGGTCGGTGCAGCCCATCGACGTCGCGCACCCCCGCATCTGGACCTCCCCCTTGCGTGCGTTCCGATATGCCTCCTATCTGATTGGCGACCCTAACGAAACGCCATGGATTGGGCAATAGCGTCTTGTTTGTCTTACTTGTCGTGATTGCCCGGATGACAACGAGAGACGGCGGCTCGGTTCGGCCCTGATTCCAGCTGGAAGTGCGACTCAGACTAGGGACTCCATCTCAACCATCAGTCGGAGTCGGACACTGCAGCCCCTGCAGCCCTGCAGCCCTGCAGCCCTGCAGCCCTGCAGGCCTGTGACAACTTTCTCTACGGCTTCAAGCGCGCCTGCGGCGCGCCAACCGTCCAGCCCCGGAGCCGGATCGGACGCAGAGGACGCGATGTCACTGGGGAGATTGCGTGACCGGCGAGGGGAGTGCCGCCAGGCCGGGCGGGAAAGCTGGGCAACGCCCGACTCCGGGGCGGCGGCCTGCCGCGCCCCATGGGCGGGAGCCCGCCGGGCGCGGCGGCGCCGCCGGTCGGCTGCCCCGCATCCGCAGGCAGGCGGCGGGCGCCGTAACGCTGCCCAGTGACCGCGCCAGCGGGCATATCCGGATGACCTCACTTTAGATATCCTAGGTGTGGAGGGAGGTGGCGATGGCCAAGACCCTGATTGACGTGGACGAGGAGTACCTGGCCGCCGCGCAGGAGGCGCTGCACACCGAGACGAAGAAGGACACCGTGAATGCAGCTCTCCGGGAGGTGGCCGCGCTGGCAGCCCGGCGGCGGGATCTGCGGCGGCTGGTCTCCGGTGGCCTGCCTGATCTTGCGGATGACGAGGTCATGCGGGCCGCATGGCGGCAGTAGCCAGTCATCTGGCGGATACCAGCGCGCTGGCCCGGCTGCGGCATGCGCCGGTGGCCGCGGTGCTGGGCCCGATGATCGAGGCCGGGCTGGTGGCCACCTGCGGGGTCATCGAGTTCGAGGTCGGCTGGGCGACCAGGACTGGCAAGGAGTTCGATGAGCTGCGCGCGGACCGGGACACCGGCTATGAATGGCTCGCCACGCATGACGAGGACTGGCGGCGGGCCCTCCAGGTCCAAGCTGCGTTGTGGCACGGCGGGCACGTCCGGGCGGTCGGTTTCCCTGACTTGCTGATCGCGGCGGTGGCGGAGCGAGAACGCGTGGTCGTGCTGCACTACGACAGCGACTACGACCTCATCGCAGTAGTGACCGGCCAGCCGGTGCAGTGGGTGGTCCCCCGCGGAACTGTTCCCTGACCATGCCGCACGTATAGCACAGAAGTACCGCAACGGACCGGGACACCGGCGGACTCGCGGGCACTTGTACGGACCCTGACCTGCGGCGGGATACTGCGGTGCACGCCCTGCCCGTTGTTTGCAAGCAGGGGGTCAGGGGTTCAAGTCTCCTTAGCTCCACCGCCAAAACTTGGCGTCAGGCCAGGTCAGAACCTCATCGCACTATCGTCACCCTACCCGCCGTGGGTGGCGATTAGCTATTTTGGGAGATCATTTCGTCTCCCAGTTTCCGGTGCGGTGGCGCTGGCGCGAGCGCGAGCCGCGGTGCTGCGGGTTGCGCGGTTGCGGTGCGGAAGGGCTCCAGCAGTCTGCCGGTGTCCATCACGGGTGCTGTTGACGTGCGTGTATGGGGCGGCGCGACACGCGGGGCCGGCGGTGCTTGACGTTGGCGGTGGTGCGGTGATCATGGTCACTTGTGTCCGATACGTCTCCGAGTTCGCCGGCCGAGGAGCGGCTGCGGGCTGCCAATACACGGTTGCGGCAGGTGGTGGAGGCCAAGGACGCCGAAATCGGCGCGTTGAAGGCAGCGGTGGCGGCGCTGCGGTCGGAGTTCGCCGCTGAGCTGGCGGCCCGTGATGGACGTGCTGGTGAGCGGATCGCGGCGTTAGAGGCCGAGCTGGCCGGGCTGCGGGTGGAGCGGACCGCCACGGTGATGGAGGCGCTGCTGGGCGTTCCGGTGTCGGCCGGGTTTGTGGCCCGCGCCCTGGAACGGTTCGCGCAGCGGCTGGCGGCGGCGCGCTGGAGGCGGGCGAGAAACGCCCCCGCGGGGCATCTCGATGTGTTGCTCCAGGTCACACAGCCGATCCAGTGCTCTAGGCCACCGAATTATGCGGAACGCAGGTCTCCGCGCTGTCCAGCCACCTGCGGCAGCCGACGCGGGGGAACCGGTTTACGCCGGGTCGCGGCGGCGCGGTCGCGCGCCGCCGGGCGGCGGCACCGCGAGCGCCAGGGCGGCATGAGAGCACGCTCCTATCACGCCAGCCCTGGCAAGGTCAGGAGTGTAAGGCCGCTGTGCACAGCCCTGTGGATGAACTGCGCAAAGCGCGGCCGTATGGCTGTGCGATGCCTTGGGGCATGGCTGGAGGGATTCCTCGACGGCCACGCGCCCTTGCGCCCCGTTACCAGCCCAAATGCCGTTCACTCACTCCTTGCGTGGGCCGAAGATTCGGAAGCGATTGAGTCCACACAGCGGCCAGAAAGTTATCCACATGTGACCTGTGGATGCTGCACGGCCAGAGGCCGGGCCCCCGAAGGCGTCGTGCTCGGAGCGGTCAGATGTTCACAACCGGACACAGCAATTCCGCGCGCGGTGGAGTAAGGCAAAGACCTGTGGATCAGGTGTTGTCACGGCCTAGCCGGTGCGGGCGGGTGAACCGCATAGTGATCTTGGTGGTGTTGTCGCGGTGCCTGGCTGCCTCCTTCATGCCGAGTCGCTGGTAGAGGGCTTGAGTGCGCGTTCGGTCTCTTCGGGGCGTTCGGTCAGGACGAAGTCGTGGAAGACGGCGAGCATGGGTCGTCCGCAGCCTGTAAGCGCCGGGTTGCCGACGGCACGGTGCGGTTCGCGCTCACGCCTGTGTCATGACCCCCACCTTGACCCTGACCGTGTTATGGGGCAGGGCCGCACCGATCGCCTAATACACGGTGCCGGCTGAGCGGACGCCCGTCGCTATTTCGAATTTCGCCGCAACGTGGCGTATCGACGGATCCGTGAAATCAACCCGGGTTGTGTCGGCACGCAGTTTGCGGTATCAGCCTGATGTGACCGTCACCTCTGGCGCGGTCCGCCGCAGCGCGCCCTGCACGATTGTCGACGATTCCGCTCGCGCCCTTGGTTCCGCCGCACGAACGCATGCCACGCCGGCGCGTTTCTCACGGTATGGTCCGCAAGCCTGTCAGCGGTCGTTGTGGTCGTCGGCGTACCCGCCGCCTGGCTCGACCTTGGTGACCTGCGGGCGCGGGGCACCAAGCGGGGGTCCATTCCAGGCGCTGGGCAAACCGGCGGGAGCAGCCGGTGGAGCTCGGCCTGCCATTCATGCCGGTCCGGCCGTTATCGCCGCCGGGGCCACGGTCAACCACGCGGGATACCGTGCTTGCCATAGGTCAGGGCCATGACGGCCCCTCCTCCGCAGCCGCATTCCGGTCGATCATCTCCGCTGCCAGCTTGCTCGCCGACACCAGCAGGCTGCCGACGTCTTCTGCGCTGAGGCCCTCGGCCACCACTTCGGTGCTTACCGTCCAATGCGGCATGGGCCCGCGCACGATCAGGAAGCCTGGCGCGTCTTCACCGCCGGCGGCCGGGCCGCTGTGCTCGATCCAGTAGTGGAGCTTCTGCTCCCTCATTTTGGATACTCTCCTCGTCCGCGCCAAGACCTCCGCAGCCACCTGGGAAGCGGCGGGAGCCGGGTTGCGTGCATGCAGGTTGAGCGGCAAGAGGCGAGTTGCCTGAGGCGACGTCGGGTAAGCGGACACGCACCCGGTGAGACCGGCTCCGCCGCCCGGTTGACAGGCGGAGGGATTCGACAGGGTTGCACCATTGTTCGCTGCCGGTGTCATCCGCGGGGATGAGCGTGTCAGCGGCTGCTGAGGTAGCAGGCATGATGTCCACGCCACCGGCATTCCGTTCGCCAAGTCGGCCCTGGTTGCATGAACCGGCCCGTTCGCGCGAACCGCCTCGGCCACCTCCTTCCCGGTCGTCATTGCGTCGTTCCCTGCACCCGGCCGCTGCCTGGCCCGCTCGCGTATCGGACCCGGGGCGGCGGTGTGCGCCGCGTGGAGAACATGGCCCATACGACTTTTCCCATGTCGCCTGGTGTGGTGTAGCCCCACTTGTCACTGAGCGCGCAGATGATGTGCAGTCCGCGGCCGGCCTTCGGCGAGGGAACCCGGCGTTGTGGGCATCGGAGCCACGCCGCTCGGGTCGGCGACCGCGCATAGCACGCAGGGCCCGGGCTGCAGCAGGCCGAGCCGGATCGGCCATCGGGGCCGGGTGCCGCCGGAACCTGGCAGGGCGTGCTGCAACGCGTTGGTCAGCAGCTCAGACACGACGATCGCGATGTCGTCGCTGCGTTCTGTCACACCCCACCGATGCAAGGTGGCGATGGTGAAGTCCCGCGCTGCGCGGACCGATCCGGCATCCAGGCCGAGCGCGCGCGTGGCGATCCGTGGCACGCAGCTCCAGCCCATGGCCGACGGATCTGGCGAAAGCGGCCAATCCCCGCTTGCCATATACGCCATCTCCGCAGCCGGCGCTAGCCAGTGGCCGCCAGTGCTGCCCGCCAGGCGTTCCGGGTGTGCTGCCATCGCTGTCCCATCAATGTCGTCGCGACAGCAGGGAAACAGAGGCGTACACCTGCGTCCGGCCGTTGCACGGGCGGCAGGCACCTGCCGCGGATTCTTGGATCGTCAGCCACTCACCCGCGCTCGCCGGTACGCCGGGCGCCGTCCGGCGGCGGCCGCCATAAGCCCGCTGAGCTTCGGCCGCAATCGGCACCAGGCCGGCCCAGAGCCGTCTGATCATGTGCGTTTCTCCTCAACATTCCTGCCCGGCCCGGCCCCGAGAGAGGGCTCGCAGCCTCCGCATACGGGTGATCACGCCATCGCGAGCCACGTCAGCGGACAGCTCCCTGCTGGCCCGTGCCACGCCGCTGAGGCGGCCGGGGACATCCTTGTGTTTGTCATGCGTCAAGCACACCGCCGCCAGCCTCGGCGCGGCGACGGCGACGACTGCCAGCACCGCGGATGTCGCCGTGGTGGGCGGTGACGGCGGCCAGGCGGATGGATAGTCGGCACCTGTTGCCGTGCGCGGTGAGGATCGCGGCGACCTCGGCCGGGCTGTTGCCGTGAAATTGACTGTGGCAGGCTCTCGTGAGCGGGTCTCTTGGCCGGCGGGGCAGGGTCTTGACGGCCAGGGTGTTTCCGATGCCGTCCCGGCGGCGGGCCGGCGGCGGGTGACGGCAGGGTGAACGGCTGGGATCATGCCCGTCGCCCCCCGGCCAGGCTGCGGGCGGCGGCATCGTTGCGCATGACGGCGGCCATCAGGTAGGCCCTGGTGATGGCCGCGTCCCGGTCCCACAGCGCAAGCGGGCGGGAGGCCCAGAAGCCCGGGCCGCTCTGCTGACATTGGGGGCAAGCGAGCCGGCCGAAGGCGTCCACCCGCCAGCCCGCGCAGATCGCGCGGGCGCGGATGTCGGCCTCGCCAAGCGCTGCCGGATCGGCGTGGTGCCGGATACAGGAGCCCATCTCGCACCACGCGATCGGCATCCGTAGCTGGTCACCGATCACAGCCCGCTCCGTAATCTCAACGCAGGCCCTGATCACGGCGCTCACAGCAAGGCCGTTCGCGGGCGGAGCGGCGGCGGCGGTTTCCCGTGTGGCGCCGCCGTCGCCCGCCGGATCAGCGGGGCCATCGCCGGCCGGGTCGGCGTCGCCATCGCTTGCCGGCTCAGCGCGGCCGCTGTCACGCAACTCCGCGATCCAGTCGTTCATCTCAGGCCAGCCGTTCATCTCGAGCACGCTGGCGCCGTCTGGTCGGATCTTGATTTTCATGTCCAGGCCTCCAGTTCAGCCAGAGGTGAGCTGCCGTACAGCGGCGGTGACCTGCCCCGGGAACAGAGAACGTGCGCTGGGACAATGCGCCGGACGGCCGACTGCGCGTCCTGGGCATACCAAAGGCGCCGGTGGTGCCGGCGCGGCCAGCGGCGGTCATGTCAGGCCGCTGATCAACGCCCAGCACGGGAAAACGCGACCTGCCGACAGGCAGCGCCTGGTTCCCTGGTGCGTGTAGGTCATCACGACGCTTCTCCTCCCCTTCAAAGCGTCCAGGCTCACCGTCTTGGCTCTCGAAACTCCACGGTCCTGCCGTCGAATCACAGCTGGATAAACATACGGTCAACGTTCAGCTCATTTATGAGCTATTACGGCGATTGCATGTGGACATTTTCGGTTTTTCTTCGTCCACAGGGCGTGGATAGTGTTCTCCCAGGTAACAGCCCTGCCAGAGGCGCGGCCGCTCGGGAATCCCCAGCGTATCCCCACGTTGCGCACAGATTTGTTGCGCGTTTGCACAGGTCATCCACAGATTTGTGCACAGAAAAGGCGGGCATGCCGGGCGCAGACGGGGAGATCGCCAGACAACAAGCCACGGGAAACGTGGGTGGCGGAAGATCGCACCCAACCATTTCGCCTGAAGATCACCTTCTCTGAACGCACCGGGGCTGCACGGTGGCCGGGCGGTTACAGGATGCCCCGCCCCACACCGGGGGGCACGCCCTAGCGGTCTCACGCGTAGCATGGTTACACGGCTGTAATTTAATCCACACAGCCGTCCACAGCCTGTGCGTAATTTGACCGGGTGCTGCACGGAATGCACGGCAATATCCACATCCCTGTGGGAAGCGGTAGTTCGTGGCGCGGTGGCGAGCGGGCCGGTGGCCTCGGCTGTCCAGCGGTCAGCCGGTGCGTTCTCGCGACAGTTGCCACCAGCCTCAGCGGCCTCGCGACCACTAACCAGGCGCCAAGGAGACCGCATGTGACTGGTGCGCCCGTGGCCAGGGCCGCCGAAGGCAGTCCGCGCGTTGCGGCTCAGACCCTTATCCTCGGGCACGCGCTCGGCGCACTGCTGCCCGGTCGGCACCGCGTGCAGGCAGTCACGGCCGGCGTAGCGGCCGCAACCGGGTAAAGGTCACGCTTGGCCAGCGGCCGGGGGCCCAGCGCGGCAACGCCACCCGCTCGCCGGCGGCGGCGGGGCTCCTGCACGGGCAGCCAGGGCCAGCCAGGGCCCTCCTGCCTTCGGAGCCCGCAGATCTGGCCTGCGCGGACCGCCCGCCAGCACGCCTGCGGCCCAGTCGCCGTAATACCGCAGGTACTGCAATACTGCGTGCATAGCGCCGATCTCAAGAACGTGCGGGCCAAGATCGACGCTGTCGAGCATCTCGGGCAGCAGGGACTCCTCGACGAAGCTGGCTCAGCCAGCGGACGAGCAGATGCGGCGGTTCAGCCAGTTCATTTTCATGCCTGTGACGCTGGGGAGCAGGGCGCCTGGATATTTTCGGCGACGGCCCGTGCGACGGCCCGTGCGACGGCCCGTGCGACGGCGCGGCTGGGCTCGGGGATCTCGTGTTTGTTACCGCCGAGGCCGACAAGGATCACGGTCGCTATTAGGTGCGCAGGCGGTTCGGCGGGATCACCACGGCGGTTCATGGCTGCCTCTGGGACCGCGTTGCCTGGCGAGCCGCCGTCAGCGTGCCCTACGGGCCATGCCGGAGCCGCTGGCCATAAGCCGGGGCGTGACTGGTAAGGACAGCCGGTCCCTGCCCGCGCCGATCTGGAAAGGACACGCGGGCCCGCAGCGGCGGGGTCTCGCGGACGGAGTCCGCAGTCAGGATAGGATGCTGTGGCTGGCCGGGGGATCGAGGGCCCGGGCTGGCGAGCCCGTGCGCCATTCACGGTCCGGACCGGGTAGCAGGCAGGAGGTCCGCCGGTGCGCGCAAGCCAGGCAGAGCGGAGGCAAGGTGATCAAATCCAGGGGCGCGAAGGGCAAGGCCACCGTCACATTCACCGTCGATCCTGGTGTGGGCGGCCAGACCGCGGCGGTGTGTGGGGAGTGGAACGACTGGTCGGCCGGTGCCGGCGTTATGCGCCGCGACGCCGAGGGGGGGTTCAGCCTGACGGTTGACCTCGAAGCGGGGCGGACCTACCGGTTCCGGTACCTGCTCGACGGTGAGCGGTGGGACAACGACTGGGCCGCCGACGCCTACGTTCCCAACAGCTTCGGCGGAGACGACTCAGTCGTTGACCTGACGGCGCTGGCCGAGGCCGTCCCGCTGGCCGAGGCCGTCCCGCCGGCCGGGAAGAAGCCGCCAGCGAAGAGGGAAGCGGTGAAGAAGGCGGCGCCGGTGCAGACCACTAAGAAGGCCGCCGCGCCCGTGACGAAAGCAGCCAGGAAGACGACGAAATAGATCGGCGAGGGCCGGTCGGGTGCGGGTCCGCCTCTTCCCGCGGCGCAGGACGCGGATCTGCTCCAGCAGCGAGATGACCGCAGGCAGCCAGGTGCTGGCCCAGGCTCAAGATCCGGGTGATGGGCCGGCACCGCGCCCCGGCGTCGGCCAGCGGCGACAGGATCCCAACCTCCAGTTCCTATTCGACCGGGGTTCTTGTTCTGCGGGCGCTGCTGGTTGTGGCGGAGCGGGCTGTGTTGGCGCTAATCCGAAACCGCCAACCGAGGTCCACGCAACGGCTGGATCGTGCCCGCAAGCTGCTTGACGTCGAGGAGGGCTGGGAGCAACCGTGCCGACGCCCCTGGCAGCCCGTCTCCTCGCGCCAAGTGGAGCATCAACAGCGTGACGGCGAGGCTCGTGCGGGAGTTCGGGGCGCAGCACCGGTACGCACCGGACCAGCGGGCGCTGCACCGCATGCCCCAGTTCGCCAACCACGTCACGCGTCAGGGCACGGACGAAGGTGCGCTCTACTTCGGTGCGGTGGGCAATGGGTCGTCGGGGCCGGGCCGCCAGTCCGGCCGCTGCACGCGCTCGGCTTGGCGCTCGCTTGACGCTGTCCCGCCCCGGCGCCCGCCCAGGGTCACGCATAGCATGGTTACACACCCTGCCGTAATGCAGTAGGCACTGCAATACTGCGTGCGTAACGGCTCTCAGCGTCGCCCTGCCCAGCCTCAAGCCGGGCAGGGCGTGACCACCTCGGCGTCTGGCGGGCGCACGCTTTCTGTCCGGGCACCACGGGCGAGGTCATCGAGTGGTTATAGACCGGGTGACGCATACCGGGCGAGATCACCGCGGCAGCTGTGCGGCGCGGCGGCAACCTCGCGGGATCCGCAGCGTCTTCTCCTCCGATCCAGCCGCGCGGGGCCGAGACATCTCCGTCCGTTGCGGTCGGGGTCCACCGCGGCGATGCCACCCGGACAGACGACGGCAGCGAGGCCGAGTTCGCCAGCCTCTGCCCGCCCGTGGTGCCTGGCTGGGCTAGGCACCAACAAGCAGCCTGCCGACGGGGCCCACCGTGTTGACGCCAGCCTTCCCGCTCGCCGGCGGCGCGGCTGCCACACATGGAACGAGCCCGCAGATCCGGTCCGCGCCCACCGCCGCCAGCACGCCCTGTCTGCCTGCGATAATGCCGTAGACGGTGCGATACTGCCTGGATGACGGGTCTCCGCCTCGCCTTGGCCAACCTCAAGCCAGGCACGGGCAAGACCACCTCGGCGGTCTGGCTGGCACACGTGTTCGCCGAGGCCGGGAACAGTGTGCTCCTGGTGGACGCGGACCCGTCCGGCAGTGCTCTGGAGTGGTCCGACCTCGCGGCCATGTACCCGGGATTGCCGCCGCAGGAGGCGTTCCCGTTCCGGATCGTGGCCCTGCCGTCGCGCGAACTGCACCGCCGCGTACCTGAGATCGCCGAGATGGATGACGTGGTGATTATCGACGCGCCGCAACTGGAGGACCACGCCGCCATTGCCCGGTCGGCGCTGCGGTACGCCGACGAGATCCTGATCCCGTGCGCGCCGAGCCCCATTGAGATCAACCGCACCACGCCGGTGCGGGAGGAGATCGGCGAGATCGAGGCGGCCCGGGACCGGCCCGCCCGCTCGGCGGTGCTGCTGAACCGCTGCGTCGCGCGGGCGAATTCCACGGCCGACGCGAGAGAGGCGCTGGAGGGTCTTGGCTATGCGGTGCTGGCGACCGCCGTGCCGCGGCTGGAGGTTTACGCGCAAAGTTTCGGCCTGCCGATTCCCGGCACCGGGCGCGAGGTGTGGCGCCGGGTAGCCAATGACCTCGTCGAGCGGTGCGTTCCCCTCGGGTCGGTGCGGTCGTGACCACGCCGCGCGAGCAGCGGAAGGCGCAGATGGCGGCCGCCGCGACCAGGCGCACCGAACCGGCTGTCCCGGCGGCTGTATTCCTCGGCGACCCCTCCCATGCTGGCACCACTAGTGACCTCGCCGGGCACGCGGCCGCCGCCCACGAGGCCCGGGGTCACGCTCATCGTGGACGCAGCGTGGGCCGCGCACTTCGGCTTCCGTCCGGGCTTGAGCCCGTTCGGGATCGGCCGCCTGCAGCGCCACGACGTATCGGAGAGTGCCGGCCAGCAGCACCGCCGGGGGGACGCTGCCCGGAGCGGTAGACATACGGGGCGGCCAGCGGCAGCCCGACGGGCAGGTCGGCGCCGGATAGATCGTCTGGCGCCTGCGCCGTAGGCCCGGCCGTCGGGTGTGATGCGGATCGCCCAGCGGATGGTGCGGTTCCGGTAGCACGGATGGGACAAGGTCGCTGCGGTGCAGCGCATGCCCGGCCAGCCGGGTGAGCAGCATGAGCCGTGCCCTCCAGAGCGAGCGCCGGCCGTGGCCAGCTCGATGCTGTGTTCAGGGACGTGCCGCGTCCGGATCATGCTCGACGCCCGTCGAGCAGTCGGCGTGGTGGCATCCTTCCAGCACCTCGGCAAGGTTCACGCCGCGTGGCGGCACATCGGACAGGACATGCCCTTCGCGCTCGCCCTCGGCGTGGAACCGGTGGCGACGTACGCCGCCGGAATGCCGCTCCCGGAGCATGGCCTCAAGCGGCCGACCCAGTGCCCGGGCCTTGTCATCCGGACCGGGTTCCCCTCGGGTCTGGCGTTTGTGATCGCCGTCGTTCAGGGCGTGACCAAGCTGTTCCCGGGCTCCAGCCTCGGCCACTCCGTGCTCATCCCCGCCTATCACGCGGACTCGGTCGCAGGCCGGTGAGAGTGACCCGGACGAGCCGGTGGACTGCGGCCGTGGACGGCAGGCTGCTTGCTGCGGTGAGGGCGTGGAGGCAGTAGGTGGCAAGCTCTTCAGGCGCGACGTCATCCCGGACCTCGCCGGTCTTTGCGCCCTCGGTCAGCAGGTCTTTGATGAAGTCGCGGAGTTGCTGCTGCGCTCGGGCCATGTGCTCACCCTGGTGCAGCAGTGCCGCGAGTTCGGTGTCGTGGTGCTCGCGGCGGATGAGCGCGTAGGTCTCGAGCACTGCTTCGAGCCGCTCGCCAGCTTCGCCAGCTTGGTCGCGGACTTCGGCGAGCTGCTGGAGATGGCTGCTGACCTGGCGTTCGTGCCAGGCGATCAGGATCGCTTCGACGTCTGGGAAGTACTTGTACAGCGTCGCCCGCCCGATGCCGGTCTCCCCCGCGATCTGCGACATCGTCACCGACGCCAGCCCGTGCTTGGCCGCCAGCGCCGCAGTTGTGTCCAGGGTCGCGTCGCGCACCGCACGGCGGTGCGCCTCGATCGTCTCGGTCCACAGCTTCGGCACCACCTCAGCATACATGACGTCGGTGTCAGAACGATCTGTATTGACATAGACACACTGTCTCGATAAAACTGTTGCCGTCATGAAGAGCCTTGACAGCCACGCGACAGAAGAGGACACCAAGATGCCCGACCCACCTCCCTACCCCGGCACCGGCGACGACACCGGCGCGGCGCACGACACCGGACCGGCCGCCCGAAGGTCACGCCGGGGGATCGTGTATTGGATCATCGGGGTCGTCCTAATCCTGCTGTTCCTCGTCTTGCACCTCACCGGCACCCTTGGCCCTGGCAGCCACGGATAGTCCACCGTTTCGTACGTCACCCACCCGCCCTGATTCGGTTTGGAGTCCGCAGATGATCGAGGCAACCGGCCTCAGCAAGCGTTACGGCGCCACGCTGGCCGTCGACGACCTGTCGTTCAGCGTGCCGCCCGGTCAAGTGACGGGGTTCCTCGGCCCGAACGGGGCCGGGAAATCGACGACGATGCGCCTGATCCTCGGTCTCGACGCGCCGACCTCGGGGTCGGTGACGGTCAACGGGCGGCCCTACGCCCAATACCGGCGACCGCTTTTCGAGGTCGGCGCGCTGCTCGAAGCCAAGGCGGCACACGGTGGGCGCAGCGCGTACAACCACCTCCTGTGCCTCGCGCTCAGCAATGGGATCGGCCGGGCGCGGGTCGAAAAGGTGCTCGGCCTGGTCGGGCTGCGCAGTGTCGCGCGCAAGCGCTCGGGCGGCTTCTCGCTCGGCATGTCACAGCGCCTGGGCATCGCCGCCGCACTGCTCGGCGATCCGCCGGTGCTGATGTTCGATGAGCCGGTCAACGGCCTCGACCCCGAGGGGGTGCTGTGGATCCGCACCCTGTTGAAGTCGCTCGCCGCTGAGGGCCGCACCGTCTTCCTTTCCAGTCACCTGATGAGCGAGATGTCGCTCACCGCCGACCGGCTGATCATCATCGGACGCGGCAGGCTGATCGCGCAGGCGACGGTCCAGGACTTCCTGGGCGGCGGCTCGGGCGGCTTCGTGCGAGTTCGCTCGCCTCAGGGCGACGCCCTCGCGATGCTCCTCAAGGCGCGGGGCGCCGCAGTCGTCCGTCAGGCCGACGGCACGCTCAGCATCACCGGCGCCACCTGTGAAGCCGTCGGCGAACTCGCCAGGGCGAACGGGCTCACGCTGGCCGAACTGTCGGCGCACCAGGCGTCGCTAGAGGAAAGGTACATGGAGCTCACCAGGGACTGCGTCGACTATCACACGGCCGAGAGCGCGCTCGTCCCGGGCCGGAAGTGAGGCCGGTCATGGAAGCCATCGTGGTGGTCCCGCGGCCCTCCTACAGCCCGCGGTCGCGCTTTGCCGACATCCTCCGATCGGAGTTCTGCAAGCTCCGCTCGGTGCGCTCGACCTACTGGACACTCTTCGCGGCTGTGGTGTTCAACGTCGCAGTGGCGGCGCTGCTGGCCATCTTCGTGCCCGGTCACCTCAGCGCCCACGAGAAGGCGACCATTGATGCGACACGGGTCAGCCTCGGCGGCCTGCACCTGTCGCAGATCGCGTTCGGCCTGCTGGGCGTGCTCGTCATCACGAGCGAATACGGCACGGGCATGATCCGGGCCACCCTCAGCGCGGTGCCGCAGCGCCGTCTGATGCTCGCGGCGAAGACAATCGTGTTCGCCGTGACCGCCCTCATCGCCGGGATCTTCGCATGCTTCGCCGCCTACTTCGTCTTTCAGTGGTTCCTGTCCGGCGATAGCCTGCGGACCTCGCTCGATGACCCCGGCGTCCTCCGGGCGGTGACCGGAGGCGGTCTCTACCTGGCGGTGCTCGGGCTATTCGGACTCGGCCTCGGCGCGATCATCCGTTTCAGCGCCGGCGCGGTCGCAACACTGTTCGGCGTGCTCTTCGTGCCTCAGCTCATCGTGACGCTCCTACCGCACGCCTGGCAGGGCACTGTCGGCCCTTACCTCCCGATGCAAGCCGGCACCGCGATCTTCACCGTGCATCGCGAGGCGGCCGCCCTAGGAGCCTGGTCCGGGTTCGGCGTGTTCTGTCTCTACGCGGCGGTCGCCCTCGTGGCCGGATTCGTCCTGATCAACCACCGCGACGCTTAGCCCCGGAGGTCCACTGCCTACGAGGTCACCCAGGAGAGGAATGTAATGCTGACCGCCGAAGCCCATCTTGAGACCGAACACCCGAGCCGGTACCTCGTCCAACTCTGCCGACACGCCCAGCAAATCGATCGCCTACGCCATCGGCCCCGCACTCACGACGGCGGTGACGAGCCGCCGCCCCCCGAGGTGCAGCACGTCGAATGGTCTGAAACCCGCGGGATAGTCAGCTTCGGCTGGGGCCGGTGCACGATGCAGGCCGGCCCCGACACGCTGACACTGCACGCCGAAGCTGCCGACGAGGAAGACCTCCAGCGGGTCCAAGGTATCGTCGCCGGTGACATCGAAAGGTTCGGCAGGCGCGAACACCTGAGGGTGAACTGGCAACGGCCCGAAGCCCCCGCCGTTCAGCCCGGCGAAACCGGCTAGGCGCACGACCCGCACCTGGAGGAGGATTCGCGTCAGGCGTTCGGAATGCCCAGCGGCCCTGCCCGAGCGGGGGACGCACCCGGAGCCGTCCGGGCGAGCTTGGGGTAATGATCGCGGACCGGACATGTTTGCTCGGCGTTTGCTCGTCTGCATCGGTACGGCCCGTCACCACGCGGCTGGTTCCGGTTCCTGGGTGACAGGTTGCGGACCCGGTTCTGGTAGCTGGGGGACAGTGGTACCGGTAGGCAGGCGACACTCCGCGCTGCTTTCGGGCTTTTGAGCATCCTGGGCGCTTCGCTGCGATCACATCGTTGTTGATCCAGTCGGTGGCGGCCAGTTTCGACGCTGGCTGCGGTTGCGGCGGGGAGCAGCCGGGTCAACGCGGACAGGATCGCCCGGTCTGCCCAGGTCGGTCTGGGTGTCTTGACGTGGCGCTGGAGTACTGCGACCTGGTGTCCTCGGGTGGGATGTGTGGCATAGTGCGATGGCATGACGGCACCCGGCGCGGCGGGCCGGAGGTCCGCCGCCGGGTGCCTGGCAGGCATCGGCTTGCTCGCCGTCGGTGTGGCGGCGGCGCTGTATGTAGCCGGGCGGCTGCTCACGCCGAGCTACACGTTCGGCCTGTTCGGGCAGGTTGGCCCGGCCGCGGTCACGCTCAAGTCCACGCTGGCGTCCGTCGCGCTCGGCCTGGCCGTGCTGCAAGTAGCGCTGGCTCTGTGGATCTACCGGAAGCTGCCGCTGGCGGGCAGCCCGCCGCGTCCGGTGCGGCTGGTGCACCGGGTCGCCGGTTTCGGGCTGTTCGCGCTCACAGTGCCGATCGCGGTGCACTGCCTGTTCGCGTACGGCGTGCAGCTCACCAGCCTGAGGGTGGCGCTGCACTCGATCGCGGGCTGTTTCTTTTACGGTGCCTTCGTGGCGAAGGTGCTGCTGGTGCGGAGCAAGCGGCTGCCCGGCTGGGCGCTGCCGGTTGCCGGGGGAACGCTCGCCGTCATCGTCGGGGTGCTCTGGTATACCTCGGCGCTGTGGTACTACAACGGCTACCGGCTGCCGGGCATGTAGGCCCACGGCTTGATATCCGTCTCGTGGACTGGTCGGTCGCGAGCGAGCTTGGCCGGTGGCCCGCGCGCCGGATGTCAGCCGGTGCCTTGGAATCGTCCGGCTACTAGACCACACCGCGCGACGGGCGGACACCGGCAATTATTCGGCCGAAACGGTGACGGCACTGCGGGTGATCAAACCGGCGCAGCGGCTCGGTCCTCGCTAGCGGAAGTCGCTGACCTTCTGCAGACCGGCCGGCGCCCGCAGCGTGGCCATTCCGACGCCGGGCGGCGCTGGCCCTGGTGGCGATCAGCGCATGCAGCAGGACGGTGCGGCCGCCTCACGGACCTCTCGCGTCACGGCGCCGGAGGTAGCCAAGGAAGATCAAGTTAAGCTGTCAACCTAGCAGACCCGGCCGGTTCCGGGCGAGGGCGGATCGACGTGACAGGTTTGGCAGCGGCTGCGCTGGTCGGGGCGGCCGGGTTGGCGGCGGGCACGATCAATACCGTCGTCGGTTCGGGCACCCTCATCACGTTCCCGGTTCTGCTGGCCGTCGGTGTCCCGCCGGTGACAGCGAATGTCACCAATACGATCGGCCTGGTCCCGGGGTCGTTCAGTGGTGCGTGGGGTTACCGCCGCGAGCTGGCGGGCCAGCGTGAGCGGCTGATCCGGCTGGGCAGTGCATCGCTGATCGGTGGCACCGCCGGAGCGCTGCTGCTGTTGGTCCTCCCGCCGGGTGTGTTCAAAACGGCGGTCCCGGTGCTGATCGCTGTCGCCCTGGTCTTGGTCGTCGCCCAGCCCTGGCTGGCTCGTCGATTCGTCCGCGAGGAGCATCCGCATCCGGCGGGTGCTCACCCCGTCCTGCTGTGGAGCGTCGTGCTGGCGGCCGGGGTCTATGGCGGCTACTTCGGCGCCGCCCAGGGCGTGCTGCTGATGGCGGCGCTGGGCGTGCTGCTCGACACTGATCTGCAGCGGGTGAACGGCATCAAGAACGTGCTGGCCGGTTTGGTAAACGCAGTTGCCGGCGTGATCTTCGTCGTGCTCGCGAATCCGGATTGGACCTATGTGGCCATCATCGCGGTGAGTTCGGCGCTCGGCGGCCAACTCGGCGGCCACATCGGCCGACGGCTACCCCCAGCGCTCCTGCGTGGCGTCATCGTGGTCGTCGGGGTAGCCGCCCTGGCGAAATTCGTTCTCGCCTAGCCCGTGCGATGCCGGCACATGGTCGATGTCTTGTGCTCCATCGCCGGTCGTCTGGCTATCCACCGCGGCACATACACCGCCGTCAAGAACCTCAACACCAAGATCCGCGCCTTTGTCGGCGCCTGGAACGAACGCGCCCACCCCTTCACCTGGACCGCCGGGGACGCGGGTCGATACGTTCGAATGATCACAGTGCCGTGACAGGATCCGCCGAATACCGCTGGAGTTCCGGATGATCAGGCGTCTGTGTCGCTGGCGCGTCCACTGGTGAGGAGCGCTGATGGTGAACATCCTGTGGGGCCGGCACGGCGAGAATGTCGCGAACGTTACCTGGACATTCTCGCACCGGGTCTTCGACGGTGACCTGACTGGCACTGGCCGACGGCAGGCGCAGGAGCTGGCCGACCGCCTCGCCAGATGCGACGGCGACCCAGTAGGCCACCTGGTCTGCTCTCCGTTGCGCCGGGCCCGGCAGACAGCAGAAATCGTGGGCGCACGGCTGGGGCTGCCTGTTGCCGCGGTACTCGACGACTTGCGTTGCCACCCTGGATGTTGACCCGGGCCACCGTCCCCACGCCGCGGTGCAGCTGCTGAACTGGCCCAGCTGACACCGGGCCAGACGTGCCGCTTCAGGCCCTTAGCGTGGCGCGTACGAGATGGCTTCGATGGCCGCGTACCGGGCCTCGGCACAGGGCGCGCTGTCGGCGAGCCCTTCGAGGAGGACGCCCGGCGCTGGACTGAGCGCCTGGGGCTTGGTGACTACGGGCAGTCCAAGGTGGAGACCGCACCGGTGGCCGGGTCAGGGTCCGGCAGGTACTCAGATCGCCGGATCGCGCAAATACGCCTGCGTGCTAGGGATGAGTCGGACGCGGACAACCTGAGTCTGGCTGGGCCACCCGACGCCTGGCTGGCCTGGCCCGGCCTTCGGTAAAGTGGGCGCAACCTGCTGCAATACGGCGATCACAGCCACCGGTGGGCGGACAGAAGGAAGCATTTATGATCTTCATCGTCGTCAAGTGGACCATCAGGCCAGAGCGGAGCGGCGAGTGGCTCACGCTCGTCGACGCCTTCACCCAGGCCACCAGGAACGAACCGGGCAACGTCTTCTTCGAATGGTCCAAGAGCGTCGACAAGCCACACCAGTTCGTGCTGGTCGAGGCGTTCAGGGACGGCGAAGCGGGTGGGGCGCATGTGAACTCCGATCACTTCAAGACCGCCATGGCGTGGATGCCTGAGGTGATCGCGGAGAAACCGGAGATCATCAACGTCGAGGTGCCTGGCGACGGCTGGTCCAGGATGGCGGAGCTCACGCCTGTCGAGGCCTAAGCGCTTCTGCTTGACCTTCACCCTTGGGCATGCCGCAGCCTTGTCTGACCGGGCACGGTGCCCGGTGCGGCAGGTGGGTCGTGGCGGGGCATCGGCTGTCGATCGGGGATTTCTCGGCGCGCAGCCGGCTCTCACCCAAGGCGTACTGGCTGGCCCGCCCAGCTTCCCGCGCTTGACGCGATCGAGACCCGCATCAGGGAACTCGGCCGGGCACCAGCCGGAGCGCCCGCCAGGTCATGATCGCGGACTGGCGGAACGCGGGACCGGACACTCCAGCCTGCGACCTTGCGGTACCCCTCCGGCCAGCGGTGACCTAACGGCTACCGGGGTGAATGGTCACCCCGGTGAGTTCCTAACCTCGCCCAGGTGATCATGTCGATCTTGACGCCTGCGCCTGAAGCATCGAAAGTGGTGGTTTCAGGTGTTATACGGTTAAAAAAGGGAGCGACATGATACGCAAACTTGCTGCTGAGCTACTGGGGACGGGGCTTCTCGTCTACTTCGGTGTCGGAGTGGCGACGCTGTCGTTCGGTTTCGGGACCGCGGGGAGCAGTTACGCGGCTGGCGTGGTCGCCACCGCTCTCGCGTTCGGCCTCGTTCTGCTTGCCCTGGCCTATGTTCTCGGGCCCATCTCGGGCTGCCACGTCAATCCGGCGGTCACGATCGGCGCACTGGTCGCCGGCCGGATTCCGCTGGCCGAGGCGGTCGGCTACTGGATTGCGCAGTTCGTCGGCGGGATACTCGGGGCCCTGCTGCTGTTGGGGACGTTCGCCGCATCGCCGCTCTACAACCGCCACACCACCGGCCTCGGGGCCGACGGCTGGGGCGCCGCCAGCCACATTCATATCAGCGTCGGCGGCGCCTTCCTGGCCGAGGTGGTCCTCACGGCGCTGTTCGTCTTCGCCGTGCTCGGCGCGACGAGCAAGGCCGTCAACGCCAGCCTTGCCGGACTGGTCATCGGCCTGTCGCTTACCGTGGTGCACCTCATCGGGATTCCGATCACAGGCACCTCGGTGAACCCCGCCCGCAGCCTCGGGCCCGCCCTTATCGTCGGCGGTACCGCTCTCAGCCAGGTGTGGCTCTTCATCGTCGCGCCGCTCGTGGGCGGCATCGTCGCGGCAGGCCTCCACGAGCTGCTTTACCCGAGAGCCGGCGGCACATTTCTGACGCGGGGCTGAGCCGTCTGTAGCGATCAGACTACGGACCGCCGTTCTTGTCCGCAGGTTTGGCCGGTTTGAACGCATCGCACTGGGTAGGGAGAGCCGGAGTATGGCGGGGCCAGCGCCCGCGAGCCTCGGCCGAGCAGGATTGTCTATTGTTCGGGAGTGGATTCCGCAGACGTGACACCGATGGCGACAGCTCTGCTGCCCGACCCTGACCGTTCTGCTCTTGCCGTGGCCGCCCCTGGAAAGGGCCCTGGCTACTGGGCCGGGGCCCCTAGCGCCGTAGCGTCCGGTGGGGAGATCTACCTGGCGTACCGGCTCAGGCGGCCCCTGGATCAGGGCCGTGGTTACGCGGTCGCGGTGGCCCGCTCCACCGACGGCGAGAACTTCGAGACGTTACTGATGATCGGCAAACAGGAGGTCCGGGCCGAGTCACTGGAGCGGCCCGCGCTGACGCGGACGCCAGCAGGGGACTGGCGGCTGTACCTCAGCTGTGCGACCTATGGCACGAAGCACTGGCGCGTCGAGGTGATCGAGGCGCGTCACCCGGCCGGGTTTGACGCGACCCGGAGCCAGGTCACGCTGCCCGGTGACACCAAGACTGGCGTGAAGGACCCGGTGATCGTGCGCCGCGGCGATGTATGGGAGCTGTGGGCCTCGTGTCATCCGCTCGCGGATCCAGCGGAGGCCGATCAGATGGTCACCGACTACGCGACCAGCATCGACGGCCTGCAATGGACGTGGCACGGAACCGCGCTCAGCGGCCGCCCAGGCAAATGGGACGCGCGGGGGACGAGGATCGCCGCGGTCCACTTTGTCGCGGGCAGGATCGTGGCGTTCTACGACGGGAGAGCGAGCGCCGCGGAGAACTACGAGGAGCGGACCGGGCTCGCGACTGGAACCGAGCCGAGTGCGCTGACCGCCCTGGGCTCGGCCCCGTTCGCGGAGGCGCGACACGGCGGCGGCCTGCGCTACCTCACCGTGCTGGCATTGCCGAACGGACGTCATCGTCTGTACTACGAGCTCACCCAGCTGGGGGGCGCCCACGAGCTGCGTACCGAGCTCAGGTAACGGCGACAGCAGCAGGCCAATCCCGGGCGAAGAAATACGTGTCACCGCGCGTGAGCCGTTCGGGATAAGGGTCTGTCATTCCCAGCGGCCCAGCAGGCCGAGCAGGCCCGGGTGCTCAGCCGATGACCGGCCTACAGCGTCCTTGGCTGGCCGTTGCGTGCCTGTGCGTGCCCTGCGGGCCTGGCGCCCACGAGGCCGCCGGATCGGTCGCGTGGCAGCAGCCAGTCGGTGAAGCTCTCGCCCGTGACCTCTTCGAGCAGCTTGACGTCGGCCGCGAACCGGGGAATGAGCGCCTGACGCTGCTCCCAGCCCAGTGGCAGGCGCGGGCGGCCGCCGCGCTGGAGCGCCCGTTCAAGCGGGTCGGTCACCGCGGCAGCCATCGGTGCGGGAAGGAAGCCGCACACCGCGGCGCCGAGGCGCATCGCACGCGACCCGGCACGGCGAATTGGTGTCTGCTCGGGATGGGCCGTGACGTTCTCCCGCGGTATTTCACTGATCACGCCTTGATCGACACCCAGGAAGGAGCAGATCCGATCCAGTGACTCGGCGGGCCGATCGACGAGCAGCCGGTAGCGGAACACCAGTACCCGCTCGCGTGGGAACATCGTGTAGAGGTGCTCGAGCTGTTCCCCGTAGCAGCCGAGGCGCGTGTAGTGCCAGAAGGCGGCCCAGCCTGCGGCGATCCGCTCGTTCTCCGCGTCGCATGCCTGCACGACGTCTCCGATGGGCTCCAGCCCCGCCGACCACAGGTGTGTCCAGTTGGAGTGCGCCCGCTCGATCGGGTCGCGCAGCACCGCGATCAGCTTCGTTTGCGGGATCAGCGTACGAATGCGCTGCTGCGCTTCCCGGTCGTAGAGGTAGAACGGCGTTGACTCGCCACGCAGGGCTCCTGGCGGCGCGGGGTCGAACAGTGCCTCGTAGTCGTCGCGGCGCCAGATGTGCTCGCGGTAGGTCTTGGCGTCGCCTGGGCCGCCCCGGGTAGGTGGCGGGCCATCGGTCAGGAAGAACTTCGGCTCCTTGATCGCCGACATGTATATCGAAGGGTGCCTGGCCAGGGCCGCATGCAGGGCGGTCGTGCCCGCCTTCGGCGCGCCGATCACAAGGAAGTCGGGCAGGGCCATCGCGTCTCCTCAGGGCGCCACTAAACCAGATCATTATGGTCGTCTTAGTGATATTTTTCCAATGCGGCGTCGCAGCGAACAGGCAGGATACCCGGACGGGCGCGACCTAACCATGTCGCGCCTGCTGCGTAGAATCCGGGCAGGACCGGGCACCAGGCCCGGCGCCGCATGGCGATATCGGCCGCGAGACCTGACGGGTAGGGATCATGCGATTCAGGCCGCTCGGTGATTCTGGTCTGCTGGTCTCGGTGGTGGGACTGGGCTGCAACAACTTCGGCGGGCGGCTGGACGCCGCCGGGACCCGCGCCGTGGTGGACGCGGCGATCGATGCTGGCATCACGCTCTTTGACACAGCGGACACGTATGGCGGTGGTGGCGGATCGGAGACGCTGCTCGGCGAGGCACTCGTGGGACGCCGCGACAAGGTCGTGCTGGCTACCAAGTTCGGCCACCAGTCGGCCGACATGGGGTACGGACCGGCGGCCGGCGCGAAAGGCGGGCGCTCGTATATCAGGCGCGCGGTGGAAGAATCGCTGCGCCGTCTGCGCACCGACCACATTGATCTCTATCAGATGCACACGCCGGACCCGCTCACGCCGATCGCGGAGACCATCGCGGCGCTCGATGAACTGGTCCACGACGGCAAGGTCCGGTATATCGGCCACTCCAACTTCTCCGGCTGGCAGCTGGCGGATGCCGCGCATACGGCGCAGCGGCTCTCGCGCACACCGTTCATTTCGGCCCAGAATCACTGGTCGCTGCTCGAGCGCGCGGTGGAGGCCGACGTCGTGCCTGCGGCGCGGCACTTCGGGCTCGGGGTAATTCCGTACTTCCCGCTCGCCTACGGCATGCTCACCGGCAAGGTCCGGCGTGGCCAGGGGCCACCGCAGGGAAGCAGGCTGGCGAGCAGGCCGGGTTACATCACAGCTGACAAGCTGGACCGGGTCGAGGCGCTGATCGGCTGGGCGGAGAGCCAGGGGCTGACGCTGCTCGAGGTGGCGATCGGCGGCCTGGCGGCTCAACCTGGTTGTGCTTCTGTGATCGCAGGTGCCATGTCGCCCACGCAGGTCAAGGCGAACGCCGAGGCTGGCGGGTGGGAGCCGAGCCCGGAGCAGCTCGCGGAAATCGACAAGATCGTCCCCGCGCCAGGCGACTGACAGCCGGTCCCCACGCCGCCGGTATCTGTGGTGACACCAGTCGCGGCCATCGGGCATCCTGACGTGTGTGACCCAGAACACTCCCGGGCTGCCCGACGACGCGGGGATCGTCCGCTCACTGTCGCGCTCGCTGGATCGCCTTCTTGAACTGGCCGACCAGTTCGACCGCGGCCACGAGGCCACCGGGCTGGTGAACCGGGTCACCGGACATCTGGGCTGCGGCCTCGCGGATCTGAGCCCGGTCGGTGAGTCTTTTCCGCCTTGGGAGCACATCAACCTCCATCGCGGCATCGTCGCGTACCTGGCCGCGCACACGCCGGAGGCGGCGTGGTTTGGCATCTCTGGTGCGCACCGCGGTGGCGACGATCTGATCAGCCTGTTAACCGAGGCCGAGCGGCACGGCCACTACCGCTTGGGCGCGGTGGACTTCGTCACCGTCGCCACCGGTCCGGATTCCACCACCGAGGTGGTGAACCTCGGCCTGGTCGCCACGCACGCACCGGACGGCGCCCCAGCGATCGTCGCCCTGAGCGGCCCTGAGCAGCACCACGGTCCGATGGGCGGCGAGGCCAGACTGGATGTGCTCGCGACGGACCGGGCATCGGCGACCGCCATCCGGCAGGAGATCGAGCACCTGATGCGTGTGCACGACGCATACCGCGGGCACGTCCTGCGGTTCGGGCACGGCGAGCACCGCGGCAACGGGTGGACCTGGCCGTCGAGATTCCCGTGCCCGACGAGGCAGGCCGCGAGCGGCTGCTGGCGTTGTATGCCGGGACACTCAGCCTGCCCGCGGACCTTTCCGGGATAGTCGCGGCCACGGAGGGCGTCACCGCGTCCTACATCAAGGAGCTGCTCCGCCGTGCCGTGCTGGCCGCGATGCCGACCGCGGAAGTGCTGGAAGTCCTGGAACCGGGGCATTTCGCGACCGCGCTTGCCGAGATGTCCGCGGAGCGGGAAGCGCTGACCCGCAGCCTGCTCGGCGATGGGAGCAGGTCGGGCGACGAGCCAGAACCAGGCCCCGAGCCCGGCCCGCCCGGGCCGCCCATGCCGCCGGGCATGGCGCGTGCCTTCATGATGGCAATGCGAACTGGCCGTTTCTACGGCCGTCTGCCGTAACCAGGAGTTCATCCCAGCCGCACGGCCTTGACGCGCGAAGCCATTTTGGCAGGATGGGACGGGCTCCTTTCTAGCGGGGACCGGGCCTGGTCGTTCATGCCTGGTCGGGAGGCGGTGCCGCGATGGCCACGTCGGCAGCTCTTTCCATCGACGAGATCGACCTGTCCGACATCGGCTTCTGGACCAGGCCGCCCACCGAGCGGGCACAGGCCTTCGCGGTCCTGCGGGCGCAGCCGCGGCCGGTGTTCTTCCGCGAGCAGAAGATTCCGCTCATCCCGCAGGGCGCCGGCTACTACGCGCTCACCCGGCACGCCGACGTGACCGAGGCCAGCAGGCTCGCGGACGTTTTCAGCAGCGAACCCTGCTCGAACAGCATCGCGGACCTGCCCGCCTACCTGTCGAGATATTTCGGCTCCATGATCAACATGGACGATCCCCGGCACGCCAAGATCCGGCGAATCGTGTCCCGGGCATTCACGCCCCGCGTGCTCGCGAAGCTGGAGAGCGACCTGGAGGCCGCGGCGGCCAGGACCGTGGACGAACTGGTCGCGGCCGGTCCGGGCGATTTCGTCACCTCGGTCGCGGCCAGGCTCCCGATGCGGGTCATCTGCGACATGATGGGGATTCCCGAACGGCTGCACGACCGGGTGCTGCACCGGACCAACATCATCCTGGGTTCGAGTGACCCCGAGTACACCGGTGTGAATCCCGATTTCTCCCGGCTGTCCACCCTGCGCAGTCTCGGTAAGCTGATCAAGGCGGGCCATGACCTGCACCGGCTGGCCATGCGGCTCGGCAGGCAGCGGCGCGGCAACCCGGCAGACGACCTGACCTCCGCGCTGGTCAACGCCAACGTGGATGGCGAGCACCTGACCGGCCAGGAACTCGGCTCGTTCTTCATCCTGCTCGTTGTGGCAGGCAACGAGACCACCCGAAATGCGATCTCGCACGCGCTGACGCTTTTCACTGATCATCCGGAGCAGCGGGAACTCCTGCTCTCCGGCCTCGACAGCCACATCGGCCGGGCCGTCGAGGAGATCGTGCGGTACGCGACGCCGGTGATCCAGTTTCGCCGCACGCTCACCCGTGACTACACGCTGGGCGGCAGCGACTTCCGCGCCGGTGACAAGGTGCTGCTCTTCTACAACTCGGCCAACCGCGACGCGTCGGTGTTTACCAGCCCGGACACCTTCGACATCACCCGCGACCCCAACCCCCATGTCGGATTCGGCGGACCTGGCCCGCATTTCTGTCTCGGCGCCCATCTTGCGCGGCGTGAGATAACCGTGATGCTCCGTGAACTGTTCACCAGGTTGCCGCGAATCAGGACGGCCGGCCCGCCCGACCGGCTGCTGTCAAACTTCATCAACGGGATCAAGCACCTTCCGTGCACCTTCTGAGCCCGGAGGATCCCGCTGGGTGGCCGCGGGAGAAGGCACGGGGTCCATCACGAGCCCGGCCGCGCCCGCGATCTGCCTGACCGTCTCGATGGTGTCGGCGTCATCGGCACGCTTGTCCGGCCGGTACCTGATGACGCGGGCGAACCGGAGCGCGAGACCGCCCGGATAGCGGGGGCTGCTTTGCACCCCGTCAAAAGCGATCTCCACGACCAGTTCCGGTCGTACCCGGACGACCCAGCCAGCGTTCCCGGCATCAGATCCCGAACGGCTGCGCGGCGGATCGGCGAGTTCGAGCAGTCGCGCGGTCTGCCATCTGAGGATCTCGTCGGTCAGTCCCTTGAATGTCTTGCCGAGCATCACATGCTCCCCGCTGACCGGATCGCGAGCCGCAAGATGCAGGTTGGACAGCCAGCCATGCCGCCTGCCGTGACCCCACTCGGCGGCGATCACGACCAGATCGAGCGTGTGCCGTGGCTTCACCTTGATCCATCCGGCACCACGGCGCCCCGCGGCGTAGGGTGCGTCGAGCGACTTGACGAGCACGCCCTCGTGGCCACGCGCCACCGCGTCCTGGAAGAATGATGTCGCCTCCGCCTCCGCTGCCTCCGCGTCCGCGCCCGTGACGATGCGCGGGATGACGAGATCACTGTGCACGGTGGCAGTGAGCTGCGCGAATCGCTCGGTGCCCGGCGCGTCGACCAGATCCACGCCGTCGAGGTGGAGTAGATCGAAAAAGAATGCCGTGAGCGGCACCTGATTTGCGAGCCTGACGACATCACTTCTGTTTCCCGTGCGCCCGGCCGTGACCTGGAACGGCCGCGGCCGCCCGTCCGGACCGAGCGCGATGATCTCGCCGTCCAGCACGAGCGATCGGGCGGTTAGTGCGGCCACCGCCGCGACTACTTCGGGCACCCGGGCGGTGATGTCGTCGAGGGTGCGGGTGAATACGGCGACTTCGGCACCGTCCTTATGGACCTGAACCCTGATCCCGTCGATCTTCCACTCGACCGCCGCGGGGCAGACTCGCTCAAGCGCGGCCTGCACACTTTCTGCCGAACCGGCCAGCATCGGCTGGAGGGGCCGCCCGACCTGCAACCGGAAGCCTCGCAGCGCCGCGAGCGCAGGCCCGCTTTCGTGTTTTGGGCCGGCTTCGTGTGTTGGGCCGGCTTCGTGTTCTTGGTCGGCTTCCCGTTCTGGGCTGCCACTGCCTTCTGGGTCGGCTTCGTGTTCTGTGCTGGCGGCGTGTGGATGGCCTGTGTCATTGCCGGACTTTCCCACCGGAGGGGCGAGCGCCGCGGAAGCGACCGCGAGCAGTGATCCGCCGAGCATATGGGCCCGCCGCACCTCCATGGCGGCAACTCCGGCAGCCGTCGCAATGGCCTCTATCATGATGCCTTCGAGTGCGCCCTGGCGCAGGTCCCCGGCGATAAGCCGGGTCAGGAAGGACCGCTCCGCAGCGCTCGCGCCTGCGAACAGCGAAGCAAGCAATCGGCGCCGCTCCGCCTGCGACCCCGGGCCGGTGGCCGCGCCGATCTGTGCGAAGACCACGTCGACGGTGGTCAGCGTCAGGCCAGAGGCTCCCGCGATAGGGCCGTCCCGGGCGGCGGTGACTTCGGTTCCGCTTTGCGCGGTGGTTCCAGCGCGCCGGTTTCCTGCCAGCGCCGGGGTATCCGCTGCATGCTCGCCTGCACCTTCGCCGGTACGCTCGCCGGCGCTAGGAGGCCAGGAGCCGCCGGCGATATCCCGCAGTGCCGCATAGCCGACGCCGATCTGGCGCTGGCGCAGCTCGCCGGACAGGAACGCGACCGCGACAGAAACCTCCGCAGGCTCCGCACGCCGCAGCAGGTTGGCGATTGCGTCGATCTTGGCGCGGCGCGACGAGGTCGCCGCGACAGCGGCGGAGGTCCGCACCAGTTCATCGAGCAGCACACTCGCATTGTGCCTGATGGCAGTGACACTTCCTTCGGTCCAGCCGTCGGCTCACGACTGGGGCCGGGTGTGGAGCCAGTGCCGTTCGGGATGCGGGCCGCGCTAGCCAGCCATGGCCTTGGCGTGGGCGCTGAGAAGCTGGGCCGTGACGTTCGTCGGGTTGCCCGCGTCGTTGGCCCAGATGATCCGGAAGCCGTCATAGTCGGGATAGAACGACCCGTCGTCTACGCGGGAGGTCAGTAGCCAGAACCGGTCTCCGGCGCCACCTGCGCTCTCGACCGAGCTGGTCCACGTTTGATAGGCGCTGGCGCGCTGCCTGGTCGGGGATTCCCTGTGCCGCGTTGACCGACACGCCATACTCCTCAATCACGACCGGTTTGCCCGGTGTCTTGCCGTCGGCGATGTGGTCCGTGATCCACTTAACGGCCTGACGCTCAGGTGGTCCGGTAGCTGCGTCCGGACGGGGCTCTCCAGATGAAGACGCCAGGTTCGGGTTGGGTGACCTGCCAACCGCGCGCCTGTTTGACCTGGTGGTGGAGTCTGCACGCAGGTCCAAGGTTGCACTCGCAGGTTCGGCCGCCCTTCGCGTACGGGATTGTGTGATCGTGATCGCATTGGGCCGCAGGTCGGCGGCAGGTGGGATGGCTGCAGCAGGTGTCGCGGATCTCTATGAGGTGGCGCAGCGAACGCGGAGGGGAGTAACCGGGGACTTCTCGTTCATGCGTGCACGTGCGGACCGCGAGCGGTTCCATGTTGAACGCGAGGTGCCACCGGCGCGGCAAACCGCTGCGCCCGCGGTCTCCGCCTCCGCCTCCGGGGTCTCCGCCTCGTGGGTCTCGCCTCCGCGGCCTGCGCTCCCGCGGCCTGCGCTCCCGCTGCAGTGGTCCAGGCGTGTGCCGCCCGGAGCACCTGCCCGATCCGCCGGGGCACGTGCCCGATCCGGTGGGATGGCGCAGCCGTGGCAGATGGCCCGTCCGTTGGGGCCGGTCAGGGTGACGCACCAGTTGGTGGAGGGATGTCCCGCGAGGAGTACGGCGAGATCGATGGCGGTGGCAGCGTCGACGGGCCCGAACCCGCTGACCTCGCCCGGAACGCCAGACATGCCCAGCAAGGTAGCCAGTGGCAGCGTCAGGTTGATCCGGCCTGCCAAACCCACCGGACCGCCATAGCGCGCGCCTGAGCCGGCCGCCTGCTTGGCGTCATTGCCCGGCTTGCCGCCATCGCTGCCACGATGCGTGGCGGTGCGCTTGGCCGTGTCGTCCGCACGATCGGCGGTCGGCTCGCCGCCAGTGCCGCATTCGGCCGGCTCGCCGCCGGTGCCATCAGCGCTGGTGGTGCCATCAGCGGTGGTGCCATCGGGCGCGGGAGTCGCGGGGCCGACCGGGCTGCTGTCAGAGCCGGCCGGGCTGCTGTCAGGGCCGGCGAGCAGTTCGTCCAGCGGCATACCGGTCAGCAGGGCGGTATAGACCTGCGCGCGCAACTGGTCCAGGCTGCCTTCGGCACCGGTCTTCTTCAGCTGCTTAGCGAGTGCGTCGATCCGCTTGTCAGCGGCCAGCACCTCGGCGGGCGGCAGATCGCGGCCGGCGATGGACGCTGTGCCTGATGGCTCCCGCCACACTTCCACCCGCGCATCTCGCTGTGCCTTCTCCTGGCGCTTGCGCACCGCAGCCGGATCGACCGCGAATACCGCCCGCTGGGCAGCAGCCCGCAGCTGGCCACTTGTCTGAGCGCCGGCCTTCTCCAATAACTCTGTCTCGACCTGCTGTGCGTCCTCGGCGTCCAGCTCGGACAGTTGCTCCGCGATGACCCTGGCGCGGTAGTCATCGATCACACCTGCTGCGAGCGCTGCCGCAGTGCCCGGCAGGCGGGTCAGGTCACCGGCGCGGTCAAGCAGGGTCTGCGCACCACGCTGGGTCAGCGTCAGTGCGCACGCCAGCTCGGCCTCGGTGCTTGCGACGGCCAGGATTGGATCCTCGCCGGTCGTCTCGGCCTCCCTGTCGCGCCGGACCGAGAGCTCATGGACGGCAGCGAACTCGCCTGCCGTCGCCCACGATGCGAGCCGGCGGAAGGCCCGCACCACGCCGATCAGCTCGTCGTCGCACAGCGCGTCAAGTCCGGCCGCCTGCGCATCTTGAGCAAAGCCAGCAAGCACCACGCCTGGTTCAAGTTCATCAAGCACCCCGCCCTCGGCGAACCCGGTCCCTGCGTGCACGTTCCCGGCGAGCAGCGCGACCAGCAAATCCGACGGCACATCGGCCTCCGGCCCGGCCGGAGGGTCGCTGCCAGGATTCGGCTCGAGCCCCCAAAGCTCCGCATCCGTCGGCTCACGCTGCTCGGCGTACTCAGCACACGATGGCGGCCGGTCAGGAGCGGGCTCGCGCCCCAAACGGCCATCCGCACTAGCTGCGGCCATTGGGTCACCTCCCGCGAAAGCCGAAAGCCAGGATCAAACGGTCTTCGAACATGCTATCGGGAAGGTGTGACATTTTCCGCGCCGCACTCGTGCCGCACAGCACAGCACCCTGCCTGCCGCACAGCACCGCACCGTGCCCGTGCCGCACAGCACCGCACCGTGCCCGTGCCGCACAGCACCGCACCGTGCCCGTGCCGCACAGCACCGTCAGCTCCGGCCGGGGCCAAAGCTATGCTGCGACGGCGCGCCGGGTACCCTGCCTGCGAAAATGGACGTAAAGCTGGCTGATTCAGCCAGCTCTACGTGCGCTCGGCAACGAACCTGGCCCAGCCGGCCGCGGTACGACCAGCCCGGCCAGGCGCGCTCCGGCGGATGCCAGAACTGGGATGCCAGACTGGGAAGCCAGCACCTCATGGCCAGGCTCCCCCGATGCGCGGCGCCGGAATGCGTTGTGCGGTCAGGAGATCAGGGCGTGCGGACCTGGCCGTCGAACCCGGCCTCGGCGTCGGCGGACGCGGGCCGCGGTTCTCCGGACTCCTCGCCCAGCGCGGCGTCGTCGAGATCGCTTTCCATCTTCTCGCGGTTCCGGCGCATCGCCATCGCGGTGACGGCGCCGATGGAGGCCGCGACGAACACTACGCCGCCCATCAGCTTGGGCCAGCGTCGCTTGGGGTTGGCCGCCTTGGCGAGCAGCTTCTCGCGGCGTGCGGTCACTTCCCGGGACGCCGCCTGCGCGTGGCGGCGGGCCCTGCGGCCCAGACTCTTCAGTTCCGCCGGAGTGGGCTCGATCCGGTGCGCGGTTGCCTCGAGTACGGCCGAGACCTTCGGCGCCACGTTCTCCTGCACGGTGTGTGCGGCTTGCTCGACTCTGGGCGCAGCCCACACGCGCGCGTCCCGAATCCTGTCGGCCGCGTTGTCCCGTGCGCTCTTCGCTATCGGCCCGAGCTGCTGCGCTATCGGCCCGAGCTGCTGCGCGGCCTGCTGCGCACGCTTGCGCGCGGCGGGCGGCACTGCCTTGACCTGCTGCTTTCTCGTTGTCAGCGACACGTTAACCTCCCGGATGGTCCCGTCTGGCAGGCTTCCCGCTCCGGCCCGCGCCAACCCTGCCCGCGGGCGGTGGCCGTCCGTCGCATCATGCCTGCACCCCGTGCAGTACCCACAGCCGAACGGCTGACGCATGCGGCTGCCGAGCGCTCTGCACTGGCCAGCTCGTGGGAGGATGCGAGGCATGACGGAAACGCTCACCGCAACGTTGCAGACGAACCACGGCAGGATCGTGGTCCGGCTCTTTCCCGACCACACGCCCAAGACCGTGCGCAACTTCACCGAGCTCGCCGAGGGTGCGCGCGAGTGGAAGGACCCGCGCACCGGCCAGCGAACGACCGCCAGGCTGTACGACGGCACGGTCATCCATCGGGTGATCCCTGATTTCATGATCCAGGGTGGGGATCCGCTAGGTACCGGCATTGGCGGGCCGGGTTACAAGTTCGCCGACGAGTTTCATCCGGATCTCGCTTTCGACCGGCCCTACCTCCTCGCGATGGCGAACGCGGGGCCAGGAACCAACGGCTCGCAGTTCTTCATCACCGTGGCGCCGACGCCGTGGCTGAATCGCAAGCACACCATTTTCGGTGAGGTGATCGAGGGCAGCGACGTCGTGGACCAGATCAGCGCTGTGAAGACCGGCCAGCAGGACCGTCCCGTGGAAGATGTGGTCCTTGAATCGGTTACGGTTGAACGTGGCCCAGGTACAACCGCCGGATAGGGATTTGAACGCCCCCGATACCCACAGCGGCACGGGCAATGGATCCCAGGTTCCGACCTGTTTCCGGCACCCAGGCCGTGAGACGTACGTGTCATGCGTGCGCTGCGGCCGCTACGCCTGCCCCGACTGCCTGCGTTCCGCCCCGGTTGGGCAGCAGTGCGTCGAGTGCGTTCGTGAGGGCAGCCGCGCGACGCCGACGACCCGGACCGCCTTTGGCGGCCGGGTCGCGGCGGGTGCACGCGTCACGTGGGTGCTGGTCGGCATCAACGTGGCCATCTATCTCGTAGAGCTGACCAACAGCAAGGTCGTCGGCAACTTCGCGATGGTCGGCCAGATACCCCTGTACCGCGGCGGCCCGCTTGTCGGGGTGGCGGAGCATCAGTACTACCGGCTCATCACTGGCGCGTTCCTGCACTCAACCACCCCCCTGCACATTCTGTTCAACATGTGGGCGCTCGTGGTCGTCGGCCCGTCGCTCGAACAGGCGCTGGGCCGGCTCCGGTTCACCGTCGTGTACCTGATGAGTGCGCTCGGCGGCTCGGTGCTCATCTACATCATCGGCCCGCCCACCGAGGTGTCGGTCGGTGCCTCCGGCGCGATCTTCGGCCTGTTCGGAGCGTGGTTCGTGGTGGCCAGGAGGCTGCGCCTCGACGCGCGCGGGATCGTGGTCCTGATCGGCATCAATCTGGTCATCAGCTTCACGATCCCGAACATCGCGTGGCAGGCACACGTGGGCGGGCTCGTCACGGGGGCGGCTCTCACGGCCGCGTATGCGTACGCCCCACGCAGCCACCGCACGCTCATTCAGGCGGGTGCGACGGTGGGTCTCCTCGTCCTGCTGATCGTGGCCACGGTCGTCCGGACGCACCAGCTCACCGTCTGACACCACGCTGAGGACCCCGCTATCCACAGGATGTGGATAGCGGCCGTCTGTGGGTGGCCGCGGCCCTCGTAAGTTATCCACAGGCTGTGGACTGTTGTGTGGATCAAATTACAGTGATGTAAGTCCGGAACTGACGTGGCACGCCGCCGCTCGCGTTCATTGGTCCACGGCGCGGTAAGGCTGTTATCGCCAGCGGGTGGACAGGACCACCCCACCGATGATGAAGGTGAAGCCGAGAAGCAGATTCCAGTTGCCCAGCGCGCTCTGCACCGGAACCTGCCCGCTCGTGACGTAGAACACGGCGATCCAGGCGAGCCCGAACACGAGGCAGAACACCATGACGGGCACCAGCCACCGCGGGCTGACCTTGGACTTGGCAGATCTTGGCGGCGGCGTGTAGACCGCCTTTTTGCGTACGCGGGACTTGGGCACGGTCGTCTCCTGGTTGGGTCCTGCCGTAAGGGTAGTTGCTGGTGCCCCCGGATAGGGCGGATCAAGCGGTAGCGCGGTCAGGTGTTTCCGCAAGCCCGGTATCAGATTGCAACAAGTACTGTACGTTGTGTAAGCAGTAATCCCGTTCCCGCAGTACGCACAGCCACGACCCCCCCGGATTGCGGGCTGGGCACACGGTGGAACCTCAGCAAGAACACAGCTCCGGCCTTCGCTGGGTCGGCAACATTGCGATGCGGTGGTCTCGGACAGTGCGAACCTTCTTCCGCGTCTTCGGTGAGCTCTGCCTCACCCTTGGCGCCGTCATACTGCTGTTCGTCGGGTACCTGATCTGGGGAACCGGCGTTCAGGCGGGCCACGCACAGCACGCCTTCGCCAGCGAACTTAACCGCCAGTGGCGCAAGCCGGTGAGCCAGGCGCGCGGCGGGCATCCGCTCCGCGACCCCATTCATCCCGTCCTCGGCGAGCCCTTCGCGTTCATCGAGATCCCACGTCTCGGCCGGCACTGGCGTTTCGCGATCGTCGAGGGTACGGGACTGCCGCAGCTTGCGCTCGGCCCCGGTCACGTGCCTGGCACGGCACTTCCCGGCCAGGTCGGCAACTTCGCCGTCGCCGCCCACCGCGTCACCGCGGGGAACCCCTTCTACCACCTGCCCTCGCTCATGGTGGGGGATCTCGTCGTCGTCGACACGAGGCAGGTCCGTTACGAATACGTGGTGACCCGGCGACAGGAGGTGCTCCCCACGGATGTCAGCGTCCTGGACCCTGTGCCCGGGCATCCCCACGAGCGGCCACGGCAGCGCCTGATCACACTGATCACGTGCGACCCGCCGTGGACAGGAACGCACCGGATCATCGTGTCAGGCAGGCTGGCGTATACGCAGCCCCGGCCCGTCGCGGAAGGCTGAGCGGTGTACGGGTGGCTGTGGCGCCTGTTGCCCGGCGGCTGGGTGCGCAAGGCCATGTCGCTGATCCTTATCGTCATGCTCGCGATCGCCGCCCTGTGGTTCCTCGCGTTCCCGTGGGCAGCGCTGCATCTGCCCATCGACCGGGTCGGCGTGGGATAGCCGCCTGGTACCGGAGCATCAGCGGAGCGGGTCAGATCGCGTCAGGGACCTGTCGATGGCGGTGTCGCCGTCTGGGTCGGCGTCGGCGTCCCTGTTGCCGTCGGAGTTGGCGTCGGCGAGATGGTCGGCGTGGCCGGCTGGACATAGATCGTGATCGTGGCGCCTGCCGCTGCCGTCGTACCACCCTGCGGGTTCTGCGCGTACACGGTGCCTACCGCAGCGTTGGAGGGACCGGGCTGCTCGATCTCATTTACCCGGAATCCCTGCTGCTGCAGGATGTTCCTCGCCGTTTGGACCGGATCCCCGATCACCGACTGCACGGTTGTGCCGCCACCTGAGACATTGAGAACGACGTTGGTGTTCGGGTTCACCTTGCTGCCGCCGACAGGGTTCTGGCTCACCACCGTGCCGGCCGGTCTGGTCGACTGCACTGTCTTGATAACCGGGTTGAGGTTCAGGTTGGACAGCATGGTCGATGCCGTGTTCTGATCATCGCCCACCACATTCGGCACGGTGACCTGCTGCTGGCCAATGGATACGAGGACAGTTACGACAGCGTTGGCCTTCAGCAGGTTCCCGGCTGACGGGTTGGTGCTGATGACACGGCCCTTTGGCACGTTCGACGATGTCTGGCCGACGTTGTGCGGAATCAGGTGGGCCTTGACGATCGCGCTGTCCGCTTGCTGCTGCGTCAGATTGGTGACGTCGGGGACCGCGTACGTCTTGCCACCCCCGGCCAGCAGGAGGTAGGCGACCGCGACGACCGTGCCGAGCACGAGGAGGGCGAACAGCGTCCACAGCAGGGCACGGCGGCGCCCGCCGCCCGGCGGCTTTTCGTCGGGCGGGCCGTACTGGTAGCCGGGGATAGCGCTGGTGGGTGGCGCCACCATGGTGCCGCCACCGAGCCGCTGGGTGTTCTGGAGCAACTCGGTCGCCGGCGCCGAGACTGGCATGCCCGACATCGCGCGCTGGATGTCGGCACGCATCTCCGCGGCGTTCTGGTACCGGTCAGCCGGGCTCTTGGCCATCGCCTTGAGCACGATCGCGTCGGCCCAGCGCGGGATCTCCGGATCGATCTGCGACGGCGGCACCGGATTCTCGCGGACGTGCTGATAGGCGATCGCGACCGGCGAGTCGCCGCTGAACGGCGGCCGGCCGGTCAGCAGTTCGTACAGCAGGCATCCCGTCGAGTAGAGGTCGCTTCTGGCGTCCACGCGTTCGCCGCGGGCCTGCTCCGGTGAAAGATACTGCGCTGTGCCGATCACCTGGGCAGTCTGGGTCATGGTGACCTGGCTGTCGCTCAGCGCGCGGGCGATACCGAAATCCATGACCTTCACGTCGCCGGTGCGCGTCAGCATGACGTTGCCCGGCTTGATGTCACGGTGCACGATGCCGTTGCGGTGGCTGTAGTCGAGCGCACGCAGGACGCCGTCGACGATCTCCAGGGCGCGTTCGGGCAGCAATCGCCTGTCGTCGCGGAGCAGGTCGCGAAGCGTGCGGCCGTCGACGTACTCCATCACGATGTAGGGCACGGGGACGGGGCCCACCATGTCCTCGCCCGTGTCGTAGACGGCGACGATCGACGGATGGTTGAGTGACGCGGCCGACTGCGCCTCACGGCGGAAACGCGCCTGGAACGTCTGGTCGCGTGCCAGGTCGTCACGAAGCGTCTTGACAGCGACGATGCGGTCCAGGCGGATGTCACGCGCGCGGTATACCTCGGCCATGCCGCCGCGCCCGACGACCCCGTCGAGCTCGTAGCGGCCACCGAGGAGCCGGGGCTGAGTCATATCTCGCACTCTTCTTTACCGTCCTGCGTTCTCTTCATCCCTGCGGTCCGGGTGTCACCGGTGAGCCTACGGGCTGGATGTGGGCGCCGTGGCCGGTGCCTGTGATGTCTGCGTTGGCGTCGTCGTCGGCGTGGAGGTCGGCGTCGGTGTCGGCGTGAACGTCGGTGTCGGCGTCGGCGACGGCGTGGCCGACGGCGTCGGGCTCGGTGTCGCCGAGACGGTCGGGCTCGGCGGAGGTGGTGACGGGCTTTCCGGGAACGTGGCGGGCGGGCTCTGGCTTGTCGTCTGCCGCACGGCGTGATGGGTGCTGTGCGTCACGTGCGGGCTGGCGCTGGCGGACGCGCCGCCCGCGGGCCCGCCGACGTCCGCCGCGTGGTGGCTGTCCACCATCAGCGCCGTCGTCACGCCCCCCAGCCCCAGAATGGTGACGCTCAGTGCGGCCACGACGAGCGCGCGACGCCGGATATGCCGGCGTGGCGCATGCGGCAGCCGTTCGGGATCATCAACCGGAATCTGCGTCGTGGCACCGTCGTGCAGCCGCGGGCTGGTCGGCGCGTTCTCGGAAAACCATGTGGCCGCGTCGTCGGAAGCCATCTCGGCCAGGCCGGGCCCTGATGTGGCCGGGAGCACGTCGCGAAGCACACTCGCGCGATCCGCCACCGCCTGCGCGCTTGCCGGGCGGTCTTCCGGCCGCTTGGCGAGCATCCGCATCACCATGTCGCACACCAGCGGGGGCACGCTGGGGGGCAGCGGCGGCGGCACCTCACGGACATGTGCGAGAGCGAGCGCGATCAGCGCTTCGGCGGCGAAGGGCGGGACGCCGGCCAGGCACTCATAAGCGACGACGCCGAGTGAGTAGACGTCAGACGCGTGCGTGACCCGCAGGCCGCTCGCCTGTTCGGGTGACACGTACTGGGCCGTGCCCATGACCATTCCGGTCTGGGTCAGGTGGCCGGCCTGTGCGGCCTGCACTGCCCTGGCGATGCCGAAGTCGGTGATCTTCACCCGGCCGTCCGCCGTGACGAGCAGGTTGCCCGGCTTGATGTCACGGTGCACGATTCCCGCTGCGTGGGCGGCCTGGAGTGCGCCCGCTGCCTGGGCGATGAGGTCCAGCGTCACCTCGTGCGACAGCCTGCCGCTGCGGGCGAGGATGGCAGAAAGCGGTTCGCCAGGGACAAGTTCCATGACGAGATACGCGCCGCCGACCGAGTCGCGCCCGGCACCGGTGTCCTGTTCCCCGTAATCGAAGACCTGAGCGATCCCGGGGTGGGAAAGTGACGCAGCGTAACGCGCCTCGGCGCGAAACCGCGAGGCAAGCGCCTCGTCACCGATGTAGGCGTGCCTGAGCAGCTTGACGGCCACGGGCCGGCCGAGCACCTCGTCGGTGCTACGCCAGACCTCGCCCATACCGCCGGCCGCGATCCGCTGGTCCAGGCGGTATCTGCCACTGAGCAGGACACCGAGCATGCCGTCCGGATCGGCGTAGTGCTGGCCGTAGTGCTGGCTGTCCATCTGGACGTCGCTCGAGTCGGCTGGGGTGGCTGGGGTGGCTGAGGTGGCTGGGCTGTCCATGCCCGCCGCGCTGTCCGGGCTCGGGGGGCGATCCGCGCCGTCCGGGCTCGGGGGGCGATGCGCCGTCCGGGCTCGGGGGGCGATCCGCGCCGTCCGGGCTCACGAAACGATCTGGGCCCGCCGGGTCAGGGGCGTGCTGCGCGCCTGCCTGACCGCCGGGTCCGGCAGGAGGTCCCTTGATTGGGCCGGTTCCGCTCATTGCTGCCCCAGGTAAGCCTTGATGACCGCCACGGCGACGGGTGCGGCCGCATCGGCGCCCTGCCCGCCCCCCTTCACCACGACGCCGATTGCGATCTGCTGGTTGCCAGATTGCGCAAAGCAGGTAAAGACGGCATCGTCCAGGCCGGTGTTGTTAACCCCATTCTGCGCCGTGCCGGTCTTGGCCCAGACCTGGATACCCTGCAGGCTGGCCGTCGCGGCGTGCGCGGTGCCGGACGGGCTCTGCACCACCTGCTGCATCATCGACTTCACCTGATCCGCCACGGTGGGGGTCACCGCCTGGCTCAGCTGCTGCGGCGATGTCGACTCGATGCTCGACAGGTCCTGAGCCTCGATCTTCTGGACCATGTACGGCCTCATGAGCTGGCCGCCGTTGGCGATCGCCGCGGAGAACATTGCCTCTTGAAGTGGCGTCACGGTGTCGTCGAACTGGCCGATCGCGGTCTGCGCGACATGTGGCGGGTCGTTGATCAGCAGCGGCACGATGCTCGGCGAAACAGGCAGCGGGATCGTCAGGTTCTGGTCGTTCATGCCGAACTTGTTGGCCTGAGCGTACAGAGCCGGGCCGCCGATCTTCATGCCCAGGGCGCCGAAGGCGGTGTTACACGACACGGTGAACGCGTAGATGATCGGCACCGTGCCGCTTCCGCAGGCCTCGCCGTCGAAGTTGATCAGTGTGGCGGTGCTGCCTGGCAGCTTGAGCACTGTGGGCGCGTTCACCACCGTGTTCGGGTCGTACTTGCCCGAGGAGAACAGAGTCGAGCTCGTCACCACCTTGAAGGTGGAACCCGGCGGGTAGGTTTCGTTGATCGCCCGGTTCAGCAACGGCTGGGCTGGGTCCTTGCGGTACGCGTTGTCGGCCTTGTTGAGTTTGGTTCCGCTGAACGTCGCGTACCTGTTCGGGTCGAATGTCGGCGTGGACACCAACGCCAGGACCGCACCGGTCTTCGGATCAAGGGCCACGGCGCCGCCGGACAGGCCGGTGGCCCGGAGCGCGCTGAACGCCGCGGCCTGTGCCTTGGGATCTATCGTGGTGACCACCTGAGCCCCCTGCGGCTTCTTGCCGGTGATCATGCTCACGAAGTTGCGGACAAGCAGTTTGGGGTCATTGCCGGACAGGAGCTTGTCCTCGGTGAGTTCAAGGCCGGTGGCGCTGTAGATGGAGTCGTAGCCGGTGACCGGGGCGTACAGCGGGCCGTGGGGGTACACGCGCTGGAACTTGTAGATCGCGTTGTTGGTCGCGACCGACTTCGCGAGGACCGTGCCGTCCGCCGCCACGATCTGCCCGCGCTGCTGCTGGAACTGCTGCTCGAACGCGCGCACGTTCGACGGCTTGGTGGTCAGGCTGTCGGCCTGGAAGGCCTGCAGGTAATTGACGTTCACCAGCAGCACGGCGAACATCAGCAGGCTGGCGATGGAGATGCGGCGCAGCGCCCGGTTCACGTAGCCCTCACTTGGACCCTCACCTCAGCCTCACCACCTGGGTCATGCCCTCCTCCTGGATCGGCTGTGGCGGCGGCCGGCGCGCGTTGTCACTGATCCGCATCAGCAGCGCGATCAGCATCCAGCTTGCGACGAGCGACGAACCGCCCTGCGAGAGGAACGGCGTGGTGATCCCGGTGAGCGGGATGAGCCGGGTGACCCCGCCGACGATGACGAACACCTGGAGGCCGAGCACGAAGGACAAACCACCGGCGAGCAGCTTGGAGAACGCGTCACGCACGGTGAGTGCCGCGCGCAGCCCGCGCTGCACGATCAGCCCGTAGATGAGCAGGATCGCCATCAGCCCGGTCAGGCCGAGTTCTTCGCCGAACGAGGACACGATGAAGTCGCTCTGCGCGAGCGGCGTCAGATAGGGCTGGCCCTGGCCCCAGCCCCTGCCCACGACTCCACCGGAGCCCATCCCGTATACCCCCTGGGCGAGCTGGTACGAAGGCGCGCAGTGGACCTGGGTCGCCGGATCGCAGTTGACGTTCGCCGCTGTGAACGTGTGCAGCCAGATCGTGAAGCGATCTCCCACGTGGTGGAAGAGCGTCGCGGTGACGAGCACGCCCAGGAGGAACAGCAGCAGCCCGATGAGCAGCCACGAGGTTCGCTGCGTGGCGATGTAGATCATGGCGACGAACAGCCCGAAGAACATCGCGGACGTGCCGATGTCGGACTCGAACACCAGGATCATCAGGCTCGCGCCCCAGGCGACAAGCACGGGGCCCAGGTCCCGCGCCCGGGGCAGGTCGATGCCGAGGACGCGCCGGCCGGCCAGCGCGAGCACGTCACGCTTGACCACGAGGTATCCGGCGAAGAAGACGGCGAGAGCCAGCTTGGCGAACTCGCCGGGCTGCACAGAGAATCCGCCGACGATGATCCACACCTTTGCGCCGTTTATCGCGCTCAGCGAGCTCGGCAGCAGCGCGGGAATGGCGAGCATGATCAGCCCGATGATGCCGAGGGTGTAGGTGTAGCGCTGCAGGACCCTGACCTCGCGGACAAAGATGAGCACGGCGGCGAACGCGGCGATGCCGATCGCGCTCCACAAGAGCTGTGTGGTGGTCGCGGACGCGGCGAGCGTGTTGCCTGCCATCAGATGCGCCTGGCTGGCCAGCTGAAGCCGGTGGATCATCACGAGGCCAAGGCCGTTCAGTATCGCGGCGAGTGGCAGCAGCAGCGGGTCACCCCAGGGGGCGAATCTGCGCACGGCCAGGTGGGCGCCGAGCAGCAGAGCCGCGAAGAGGAGGCCGTAACCGAACGCGCCGGACGGCAGCTTGCCGTTGACGCCGAATCCGACATTCGCATAGGCGAAGAACGTGATGAGCAAGGCGAACGCGAGCATAGTCAGCTCGGTGCGGCGGCGCTTGTGCGGCAAGGCCGCAGGCGCCGGGCCCACGGCGGCGGGCGCCGCAGCGGCGCTCATGGCGTCGCCCCGGTCGTCGGTGTGGCGGGCGGCGTTGTCGCGGTGCCGGTCGCGGCAGCGGGCGGGCAGTCCGGCGGCACCGTGGGCCGCGCCGGTTTGGGCTTCGGCCGCTGGCCCTTCACCGGTGGGGGCCAATGGGCGATGAGCAGCTGCCACGCCGCGAGCTTCTGCTGCGCCGCCTGGCAGTTCCGCACCTCGTTGCCGACCGTGGTGATGATCCCGCGCGCGTCCGCGAGGCTGGTCGCGGGTATCGTCGCCGCGATGCGGGTGCGGTCCACCTGCGGTACCGCGGCAAGCGGGATACTCGTCCGCTGGTAGACCGACGACAGGCTCAGGCCCGCCACGTTCTGGTTGACGCCACGGAAGATCGCGACCTTGCCGTCCGCGGCCGCCACGTAGTACTGGCTCTGGGTATACCGCCACGCGGCGAAGCCGCCCCCCGCGATGACGGCGAAGAGCAGGATGAGAATCGCCGTGACGATCGGCCAGCGCCGCCGTGTCCGCAGGCCCGCCCCGCCATCGTCGTCTTCTGCCGCCGCCGGGGCGGCGCCGTGCCCGTTGGCGGATTCCATCGTTTCCACGCCGCCGACTCCGCCGATCACGGGTTGCGGCGCGGTGTGGGTGAGCGCGTTGGCGCGCCCCGCTGGGGTGTCCGGCCGCGGCATCGGCTGCTGTGGGACGCCCCTGCCATTGGACGCGGCGCCCGCGATGACAGGCACCTCGGTCGGCGCGCGGCGCGCCGTGGCGCTGTCCACGACGTCGGCCACGATGCAGGTGATGTTGTCGGGACCACCGCCGCGGTTGGCGAGCTCGATGAGCTGGATCACGGCCTGGTCGGGCTCTGTGACGGTACTGAGCGTCCGGTGCAGCGTTTCCGCGCTCACCACCCCCGACAGGCCGTCCGAGCAGAGCAGGTAGCGGTCACCGAGCTCTGCCTCACGCAACGACACGTCGGGATCGGCCTCGCTCCTGCCGTCGAGCGCGCGCAGGATCAGCGACCGCTGCGGATGGGTTGCTGCCTCGTCCGGGCTGATGCGTCCCTCGTCCTGAAGTCTCTGCACGAGAGTGTGGTCGTGGGTGATCTGGTAGAGCTCGCCGTCGCGAAGCAGGTAGGCGCGTGAGTCGCCGATATGGCAGAGCGCGAGCCGTGGCGGCGACCACAGCATCGCGGTGAGCGTCGTGCCCATGCCGTCCAGCGCGGGGTTGGCGATGACCATCTCGTGCAGGGTCCTGTTGGCATCGCGGACCGCCCTGCCGAGCGCGTCGGCGAGGTCGGTGCCAGGCACGTCGTCGTCGAGGTGCGCGAGAGCGGAAATCGCCACCGCGCTCGCCACCTCGCCCGCGGCGTGACCGCCCATCCCGTCGGCGACCGCGAGCAGATGCGGGCTCGCGTAGGCCGAATCCTCGTTTCCCTCGCGCAGGAGCCCGACGTCAGAGCGGACCGCGTATCGGAGTGCAAGTGTCATCTGCGCAGTTCCAGAACCGTCTTGCCGATGCGGATCGGCACGCCGACCGGCACGGGTGTCGGCCGGGTTACTTTCTGACGGTCGAGGTAGGTCCCGTTGGTCGAACCGAGGTCTTCAACGATCCACTGGCCGTCTTGTGGGAATAGCCGGGCATGTCGGCTCGAAGCGTAGTCATCGTTGAGCACCAGCGTGGCATCATTGGCCCGACCGAGGGTGATCTGTTGATCGCTGAGGCCGAGGGTGGTGCCCGCGAGGGGGCCCTGCGTCACCACGACATGTCCTGGTACCCCACGCTTGCCACGCTGTTGCTTGGGTGGCCGCTGATTCTGCTGCCGCCCGCGTGCCGCCTTTCTCGAGCTTGACGACTGGCCGAACATATCGGTGCGCACCACTCCGACCGCGGCGATCACAAACAGCCAGAGGACGGCCAGGAACGCCAGCCGGATGAGAGTGAGGGTTAGCTCGTTCATCGGGCGTTGCATCCTCGAGTGGGTCGGGCGTCGGTCCGGTTCCGCGCTGTCGTCGTGTGCTGCTGTCGCTGCGTCATGGGGCGCTGCTGTGGTGCTCCGGTGCTGCTGTCATGCGGTGCTGCGCTGTGCTTTCTGGTTATGAGCCTTGCTAGTTATGAGCCAGGTTCCCGAGGGTCCTGACCTTGGGCAACACGTTGGTCCTGACTTCGGGCAAACACGTTGGTTCGTCAATGCTGCGAGTCGGCGCGGAATGTCAAGGTCGTCCTGCCGATCGTCACCCGCGAGCCGTCGCTCAATGATGCGCGCCTGATCGGCTGGCCGTTCACGAAAGTACCGTTCGTTGAGCCGAGGTCCACCACTACCACGTCGCCGTCCTCCACCCGCAGCTCCGCGTGGTGCCGCGACACACCAGGGTCTACCAGCCGCAGGTCGCAGTCGGTACCCCTGCCGAGCAGCGTGACGGGGGTGGCAAGCTCATAGGTCCGCTGATCACCGCCCTGTGAGGCGCCTTCAACCGACACGCCACCGCCGGACACCACCAGCCGGGGATGGCCGACAAACCCGCCGTGGGCCCTGGGCAGGTCGCTGACCGGCTGGCGGATCTCGCCGCCCTCGACGGTGGATCCGCGGATCACTCCAGAACGGATCCTGAACGTACCTGTCGTCAGCTCGGGCACTCCCTGAAACCGCATGCGGACCGGCCCGACGAATGAGTACCCCTGCTCCTTGGCGTAATCACGTGCCAGGTTGGCAAGCTCCACGCCGAGGCTCCCCGCATACACCGCCAGCCGCTCATTGTCTGTCTCCGCGAGCTCCACGACGAAGTCGTTCGGCACCAGGGTCCGGCCCTGCGCGACAATCGCTGCCCGGTCGTCCATCTCACGCTGGACCGCACTGGCGATCTCGACAGGTTGCAGCTCCGACTTGAAGGCTCGCGCGAACGCGCCCTCGACCAAGCCTTCAAGGCGGCGCTCGAAGCGCTGCAGTACTCCCAACGAAACACCTCCCTCCCCGCTACGCCTACGATCGTATCGGCGCAGTGGCATGCTGCGGCGACGTGCTAACCTAGCTCACTGCCCAGGGCGGGTGGCGGAATGGCAGACGCGCACGGTTCAGGTCCGTGTGTCCGCAAGGACGTGAGGGTTCAAATCCCTCCTCGCCCACGCTTGCTCGCCGGTCGCTGGCCGGCTTCGCCGGTGCCTTGGTGCTGGCCCGGGGGGCGACGGCCGCCTCCCGATCCGGCACGGCCCTACGGCTGCACACACCTTCGCCCATGATCGCGGTAACTTCTCGGCGGATACCGCGGAGAAGCTACCGCGATCATGAACTGCTCACCGACCTGGTCGGTCAAGGCCGAGATCGGGGAACGGGTTTGCTCGCGACCCGATCATCTGCTGGCACCACGGGATGGCAGCCCCACCCCGCGCCTGTGCAGAGGGCCTGGCCGGTGGATATGCCCCTGCCGGTCCGGCAGACTCTAAGACATGCCTGAACTGCCCGAGGTTGAAGCGCTCGCCGTCTTCCTGCGCGGACGCGCGGTCGGGCACGCCATCGCCCGGGCGGACGTCGCGGCGATCTCGGTCCTGAAGACCTACGACCCGCCGCTCAGTGCCCTTCCCGGCCTCGTCATCAGCGCCGTGGCACGGCATGGCAAGTTCCTCGACCTTTCCTGTGGCGGTGATCCCCCCGGTGCCGTTGGTGCCGCCGGCACTGTCGGTGGCGCCGGCGATTCGGCCGCGCAGCCGCTGCACTTGATCACCCACCTTGCCCGGGCAGGCTGGCTGCGCTGGCGTGACAAACTGCCCGCCGAGCCGCCACGCCCTGGCAAGGGTCCGCTCGCGTTCCGGATGCTGCTCGACGATGGATCGGGATTCGACCTGACAGAGGCGGGAACCCAGAAGCGGCTCGCGGTCTATCTGGTCCGTGACCCCGCGGCAGTACCGGGCATCGCCGCGCTCGGCCCGGATCCGCTTGCGCCCGAATTCGACGTCGCCGCGCTCGCCGGGCTGCTGGCCGGGCGCAGAACCCAGATCAAGGGGCTCCTGCGCGATCAGAGCGTCATCGCCGGCATCGGCAACGCCTATTCCGACGAGGTGCTGCACGCCGCGAAGATGTCACCGTTCAAGCTTGCGGCGGGCTTCACGCCGGACGAGGTGGCCACCCTGCATTCCGCGATCGTGACCGCCCTGCGCGGCGCTGTGGACCGGTCGGCGGGCCTGGCGGCAGGAGATCTGAAAGCAGAAAAGAAGACCGGCCTGCGGGTGCACGGGCGCGCGGGCCAGCCCTGCCCGGTCTGCGGTGACACGATCAGGGAGGTGTCGTTCGCCGACTCCGCGCTCCAGTACTGCCCGACGTGCCAGACGGGCGGCAAGCCGCTCGCCGACCGCCGCCTTTCGCGGCTGCTCAAATGAGCGGTCGCGCAATGAGAGGCCGCGCGGGGTAGGGCTGCCGGGCTCGCGGCACCCTGTCCGCGCGACCTTCAAGAGCCTGCTTGAGAACCCCATGCTCTGCTGCGCGGCGCCCAGGCGGCGGCTGGCTGCGCCATTGGGGTCCGGGTCCCCCCGGATAGCGCTGTGTTCGGTCACTTAGTACCTCCGGCTAGGCTCCCTCGCTCCGCCTTGCCAGCCACCGCCTTGCCAGCCACCGCCTTGCCAGCCACCGCCTTGCCAGCCACCGGCTGGCCCTGCTGGCTTTCCGGCGCTGTGCGCCGGGCCGCTCGCTGTGCCCTCGCGCGACCGAGGGCTCTCGAACAGGCTCTAACCCGGTTACCCCACTGCCGCCGGGCTGGCGTAAGGGCCGAAGACCGGGGCGATCCGGCTCCAGCGCGCGGTCTGGCAGCCGTCGACTCTGGAGAACGTGGCGTGTATCTGCTTGCCGTGCCAGGTGCCGTCAACGATCGCGGTCTGCGGGCCGCCGTAGATCATCGAGCACATAACGCCGTGCTGCACCGGCGCGAACGGATCTGCGACCCGGGCGAGCGCGGCACACGCGGTGGCGGGATGCACCAGGGTGCCGCCGGCTGGATCGCAGGTGAGCGTCCAGCTTTGCGCGTTCGCGTGCGCATTTGGCCGAACGGCTATCGTCAGCGACACCGGTGGATTCGCGGGGCTCGTGGTCCCCGCGCCCGCGGCGTGCTGTGAGCCGCACCCAGCGGCGAGCGTGAGCACAGTCGCCATGGCGGCAAGCAAGGCCGCCGATGTCATGGGGATCTTCATGCGGGTTGGACGCCGGCCGGCTGGCGCTGGTTCCGCCCGATTCGCGGTTGATCATCCTCCTGCGTCCATCCGTGCGCGGACACGGGTGCGCGGCGCCAGGACCGCCCGCGCGGATTACGAGAGGATACGAGGTCATGGGCCTGCTGGAGGAACTCACCAGCATCACGGGCGATGCCCACGTGCTCGCTGGCCGCGACGTTATGGCGGGCTACGTCACCGACTGGACCGGCCGGTACCGTGGCACGGCGACATGCGTGGTGAGGCCGGGTTCCGCCGCTGAGGTCGCGGAAGTGGTCCGGGTATGCGCGCGGCGCGGCGCGGCGATCGTTCCGCAGGGCGGCAATACCGGGCTGGTCGGCGGCGGCGTGCCGTGGCATCGTACGTGCGGAGCGGTGGAAGTGGGGGAAGCGGGGGAAGCGGGGGAAGCACCGCCTGGCCCGGAGCGCCCGTCGGTCGTGCTTTCCACCCGCAGGCTGCGCGACCTCGGCCAGGTCGATCTCGTCGCCAGCCAGGTCACAGCCGGTGCCGGGGTCACGATCGCCGACCTGGACGCGCACGCGCGCAAGGCGGGGCTGGGCTACGGAGTCGACCTCGCCTCCCGTGACTCCGCCACCGTCGGGGGCACGATTGCCACCAACGCGGGCGGCGTGCACACCGTGCGTTACGGCTTTACCCGTGCCCAGCTACTCGGCGTTGAGGCGGTACTCGCCGACGGTGCCGTCGTGTCGAGGCTGGCTGGGCTCACCTCGGACAATACCGGATATGACCTGCCGGGGCTGCTGGCAGGAAGCGAGGGCACGCTCGGCGTGATCACCGCGGCGCGGTTGCGGCTGTGGCCGGTGGAGACCACGCTCACCACCCTGCTGGCTGGGGTCGACGGCATCGATGCCGCAGCGGCGCTCTTTGCCGATATCCGCGCCGGGGCGGACCGTGTGCAGGCGGCGGAGTACTTCGAAGCCGAGGGCGTCGAACTGGTCCGCGCGGTGACTGGCCTGCCGCTGCCGCTCGGCCGCGGATACCCCGCCTACCTGCTCGCGGAGACCGCGGGAGCGGACGCGGCCGAGCGGCTGGCGCGGCTACCTGCGCTCGCGGACGCGGCGGTCGCCACAGACCAGGGCAGCCGGGACAGGCTCTGGGCGTACCGCGAGCGGCATACCGACGCGATCAGCGCGGTGGGCATCCCGCACAAGCTGGACGTGGCCGTCCCGATTGGCGCACTCGGGGCCTTCCGAGCGGCGCTTGCGGACGTGGTCGGCGGCACGCGGACGATCGTCTTCGGGCATATCGGCGTGGGCAATCTGCACATCAACGTCCTCGGGCCCGACACCGGCGACGACCGCGTCGACGAGGCGGTGCTGCGCCTCGCGGCCGCGCACGGCGGCAGCGTCTCCGCGGAGCACGGGATCGGCCGGGCGAAGGCACGGTGGCTGCCGCTGAGCAGGTCCGCCGAGGAGATTGCGGCGATGCGGGCGGTGAAGTCCGCGCTTGATCCCGCGGGCCTGCTCAACCCTGGCGTCCTGTTCTGAGCCCATGACAGGCGGCACCGCTGCGGCGCCGGGGGCGTGGCATATCCGCTAGCCGCCTGCCAGCCAGGCGTGCGCGATGGCAACATGACTGACGTGGCTGACGTGGTGGATCGCGGCGAGGTGCAGTCCCGGGTCGACGCGATCGCACGAGCCGTCATCGAGTGCGCCGCCGATGCGATCATCGCCTCCGACACCGACGGCACGGTGCTGCTCTGGAACCCCGCGGCGGAGCGGATGTTCGGCTGGGCCGCCACTGAGGTCGCGGGGCGTGATCCGCAGATCATCCCGGAGGAGCTGAGGGCCGAGCACAACGCCGTGCTCGAGCGGGTACGAAGCGGCGGCCAGATATCATTCGCCACCCGCCGCATCCGCCGGGACGGTGGCCTGCTCGACGTGCGCATCGACACCAGCGCGCTGCGGGACGCGGGGGGCGAGGTGATCGGCTGGGTCAACGTCTACCACCGGGTCGGCCAGGACGACGCGGCCAGGCATCATGTGGCGCAGCGGGTCCGCGTGGTGCGTCGCCTCGGTGACGTGGTGGCCGACATGAACGCGCAGCGCGACCTGGAGTCGGTGCTCGACCGCATCGCGGCCAGCCTGCGCGAGCTCACCAGCGCGGACGCGGGCGGCTTCGTGCTCATCGAAGGCGGTGAGCTCCGGCTCGTCAGCATGGACGGGCTGCCCGGCAGCCTGCGCGGCCGTACGGCGCAGCTGCCGGACAGCCTGGTCGGGGAGCTGATGCGAAGCGGCAAGACGGTGCTGATGGCCACCGGGGAAACCGGCCGCTTCGACGACATGATCTGGTCCGCACTGCCCGGGCTGCACACGATCGCGATCGGGCTTTCCTACGTGAGTGGCAGGCCCTACGGTGCGCTGTACGCGCTCTACAGCAGGCGCAAGGTGGGGCATATCGAGCTCGAACTGCTCGAACTGCTCGCCGGCCACGCCGGCGTGGCGCTTACCAACGCGATGGCGTTCGAGGAGGTTGTCAGGCAGCGGGCGCACGAGCGCGCAGTGATCGACGCGAGCGCGGACGGCATCGCGGTGCTCGATTCCGGCGGGCTTGTCAGGCAGTGGAACCCGGCCGCGCACCGGCTGACCGGCGTGTCCGCGCAAGCCGTCACGGGCAAGCTGCCGCCGTTCCCGCTGCCCGCGCCGGGCTCAAAGCTGACGCACAAGCTCGTGAACGGTCGCTGGCTCGACGTGCTCTGCACGGGCCTGGCCGGAGGCGACGAGCGGGTGCTCGACTTCCGCGACGTCACAGCGGCGAAGGAGCTCGAAGAGGCGAAGGATCTCTTCCTCGCGACCGCGAGCCACGAGCTGCGCACGCCGATCACCGTGGTACAAGGCTTCGCGAGCACGCTCGCGAGCCGCTGGGAGAAGCTGACCGACTCCGACCGGCACAGCGCCGCGGTGACCATCGCCGAGCGCGCCGGGTCACTCGGCCGTCTCGTCGAGCAGTTGCTGCTCGGCTCCCGCGCCGGCGCGGACGAGCTGACGGTTACCAATGGCGCGTTCGACCTGGGCGCGCTGCTGCGCGGGGCCGCGGTCGCGTTCCGGCCGCTTTCCGACAAGCACACGCTCGTGGCCGACATCCCCCCGGACCTGCCCGCGGCGTTCGGTGACGCGATGGCTACCGACATCATCGCCGGTCAGATCCTCGAGAACGCGTTCAAGTACTCCCCGTCCGGCGGCACCGTCACGGTCCGCGCCGAGGCAGCCGCCGATCGGATCGATGTCACGGTAGAAGACGAGGGCATCGGCATTTCGCCGGGCGATCACGAGCGCATCTTCGAGCGGTTCGTCCAGGGCGAGGCCGGAGACCGGCGGCGTTTCGGCGGGATCGGCCTTGGCCTTTACATCGTCCGCAGGCTCGCCCGTGCGCAGGGCGCGGACGTGCAGGCTCGCTCACGGCCCGGCGGCGGCACGATCATGTGGCTCCGCCTGCGGCGGGCGGACGGGCCCGGCGATCAGGGCGCACCGCCGCCGGAAGGCGAGCTGAACCCCGATCAGCCGCCGCTGACCGGGGTGCGCTCGCGCCGTTCGCCTCCGGCCGCGTCCAGGTAGGCGTCGATCACGCCTGGCACGTCGTCACTGTCCATCACGATCTCGCCCTTCTCGAGCCAGATCACCCGGTTGCACGTCTCCTCGACCTCGTCGAGGTTGTGCGCGACGAGGAACACCGTGCCCGCCTCCTGGCGCAGTTCTTCGATCCGCTGGTGGCTCTTGCGCCGGAACTCCGCGTCGCCCGTGGCGAGCGCCTCGTCGATGAGCAGCACGTCGTGGCTCCTGGCTGAGGCGATGGCGAACCTGAGCCGTGACCCCATGCCGCTCGAATACGCGCGCATCGGCAGGTCGATGAATTCTCCGACCCCGGAGAAATCGACCACCTCCTGGTAGCGCTCCTTGGTCTCCTGCCGTGTCATGCCCATGGCCAGGCAGCCGAGCACAACATTCCGCTCGCCGGTGAGGTCGTCCATCAGCGCGGCATTCACGCCGAGCAGCGATGCCTCGCCCGTGGTGTAGACGGCGCCGTGTTCCGAGGGCAGCAGACCGGCGATCGCCCGAAGCAGGGTGGACTTGCCCGACCCGTTCCGCCCGATGACACCGATCGCGTCGCCGCGGTAGGCCACGAACGACACACCGCGGATCGCGTGCACTTCCCTGACCGAGGGGCTGCGCTGGCGGCGCATCAGGCGCAGCAGTGCGGTGGCCGCGGTGCCCTTGTCGCCGCCCGCGCCGTAGACGCGATACACGATGTGCAGGTCATCCACGATGACCACGGGCTCAGCCACGGCCGTACACCGCCTCCGCCTGCCAGAAGAACAGGAAACCGATCACGACCGCCGCCACGGCCCAGCCGACGCCGAGCAGCCACAGGTCGCGCGTGGTGCCGAGGGGCGGCGGATGGCAGTACGCCGACCAGTACGGCTTGCTCGACGGGTGCTTCCCGTACCACCAGCACTTGGCGAAGTTGTACGGCTTGGAGCCGGGGTTGCTCAGCCGCTGCGATTTGAGCAGTGCGTCCCTGACGAGGTTGATGTAGACCGCGGCCGGGTTGGCCTGCAGCAGCGCCTGCAGCTTGCGGTGACCGTCGAGCCTCGTCAGGGTGCGCAGGCTGAAGATGACGCCGGACAGGTACATCCAGGTCCGCAGCAGGAACGGCAGCAACTGGCTGAAGTCGGCCACGCCGGCACCGGTGCGCGCGATGATCATCCCCGCGCCGACGTTGAACATCGCCTGGAACGTGAGCGCGGGGATGATCAGCAGCCAGTACCAGGTAAGCGGCTCGCCGGTGGCCAGCACGATGGCGAAAAGCACGAGCATGGACAGCAGCAGTTGCTGCAGTTCCACCACGACATAGGCGAGCGGCAGGCACGCGCGCGGGAAGCGCAGCGCCCGGATCAGCGGGAGATGGTCATTGATCACACGGGCGGCGATGAGGAACGACCGCTGGGTGAAGGTGAAGATGAAGACCCCGGTGACGAGGAATGCGAGGAAGTTCGGGACGCCGCGGCTGGTGCCGAGCAGCACGCCGAAGATCAGGAAGTAGACGCCCGCGTTGAGTAGCGGGGTCAGGACCTGCCAGAGCTGGCCAAGCCTGGCCTCGGTGTACATCGCCACGTTGCGCGCGGTGGCGAAGGTCAGGATGAAGTGCCTCCGTGCCCAGATCTGGCGGATATAGGCGCGCAGGGGAGGCCGCCGCGCGCTCGGCCGCAGACCGTGCTCCGCGGCGAGTTCGCTGAGCGGCTCGGCCGGCAGCGGGGTGATCTCGAGCGGCGTGCCGCTGGACAGCGTGCCAGGGCCGCTCAGGCCGCCTGGACCGCTTATGCGCCCGGTTCCGCTCATGTGGCCGAGCCTATTTCGCGCCGTAGGGTCGACGGGACACAACCTCGTCGCTCGCGGTGCGGATTCATCACTGGATACCTCATCGCCTGACGATTAGAGTTGTAGGGAGCAACTGTCGAGCCCAACGCTATACCATGAGAGTTGCAGCATACAACTGTTCCCGGTCTGAGGCGTCGCATGCCAGTTCGGAAGCAGAGTTCGTAACGCAGTTCGGAAGCAGAGTTCGTTAGCAGAGTGGGGAAGGGCAGTGCAGGAGATCGCGCTTGGCGGGCCGGTTGAAGAACTCCTCGGGCGGCTGCTGAGGGCTGCGGGCCCAGCCGAGCAGCCGCCGGAGGAGCCGAGCCCCCAGGTGTCGCCGTCAGAGGCCAGGGCGCTGTTCGAGTTGCTCGCCGCCCATGGGATCGCGCAGGGAGAGCTCGCCAGCCTGCTCGGGCTGAGAAGAGCACGATCAGCAGGCTCGCCGCCGGGCTCGAGCGCAAAGGCTGGATCAGGCGCGGGCGCGATGCTTCGAACCAGCGCTACGTCCGGCTCCACCTCACGCCGGAGGGCCGGGCCGTGGCAGCACGCGTATGGCGGGGCTGGCAGGACCGCCAGGCCCGGATCCTCGGCGCGCTGAGCGAGGAGGAGCGCGCCGGCCTGACGGTTGGCCTCGGCGGACTGATCCGCGCGCTCGCTGCGGAGGGTTTGCTCGGCGATCCCCCACGTGACGCAAAGCACATCGCCTGACAGGCCGCGCGGCAGGGCGGACGGTTGCGGGCCGCGCCCTGCCGCCGGGCGCGGGGTGGATGCCGCGCATGTCACGCGTTACCCGCGTTCCATCAGCGCGTTCCCTGCGGATGTTTCGTGCCGCGCAAGTGCCCGTTTGTTGTGCGGTAACGGCTCATCTGGTGTTTCTACGGCACATTTCCACACCATCCACATCACGCGGTTTCCGATCCGGTCCGGCGGGGCATTTCCGCTCGTACCAGATCCGTGTAGATCTCGAGATCGTGGCTGGCGACCGTCGGACGGAGGTGAGGGCGTCGAGCACGGTTCTGCTCCCTTACACGCCCTCCAGCGTCGCGGTCGCACGCCGCCGCCTGACCGCCGATCTCCTCGGCGCCGGGATCCGCGGGCCGGCTGTCCACGACGCTGCCCTGGTCATGAGTGAGCTGCTGAGCAACGCGCTCCGGCACGCGCATCCGCTGCCAGACGGTCACGTGCGCGTCGGATGGGCACTCGACGCGGACATGCTGGAGGTTACTGTCAGCGACGGCGGTGCTGTCACCAGGCCGCGGGCGTCGCAGGCATCGCTTTCTTCGCTCGGAGGCCGCGGCCTGTCCATCGTGACCCATCTGACCTGGCGCTGGGGTGTCCGTTCCGACGATGACGGTACCACCGTGTGGGCTCAGCTCCCGGTACGCCCGGTCAACGGGCGCGCGATCAGCAACAGAGGGGTAGCACAGCGCCAAAGTGGTGATACTCACGGTGACATGACGCTCACGCGGCAAAGTGGAGGATCCGGGGGTGACCGTGAGCTATACCCACGGCGTGGACAGCGAGGTCGGCCGGCTCGGCACGGTCCTGCTGCACCGTCCGGGTATGGAACTGCGGCGGATAACCCCTCGAAATAGCGCCAAGCTGCTCTTCGGCACCATTCCCTGGGTCGGGCGTGCACAGCAGGAACATGATGCCTTTGCCACGGCCCTGAGGGGCTGCGGCACCGAGGTCCGCTATCTCACCGAACTGCTGCAGGACACCCTGGAATACCAGCCGGCCAGGAGCGAGGCGATCGCCTCGGTGCTGGGCGACGACCGGCTCGGCGACGAACTCCGCGGTTACCTGCGGGCCTACCTGGACGACCTGGATCCGGAGCGCCTGGCCCAGGTTCTGATCAGCGGCCTCGCGCCGGAAGAACTGAGGCCGGGCCGCGGCGTCGTCTACCAGCTCCTTGATTTACCAATTCATCATCGATCCCCTCCCGAACCTGCTGTTCATCAGGGACTCGAGCGTGTGGATCGGCGACAG
>CAWKNX010000018.1:0-628507 GCA_963851085.1 uncultured Actinomycetota bacterium
CCCCAGCCAGAACCATGGACCACCCTTTTCTCCGGCTTCTCCGTCGGCGCACCAGCGACCTGAGCAAGGGCAAGACTGACTGATCGTAGGCACGATCTGATCAACAAAGTGCGTTGCCCCATGTTCTCGTTCAAGCGCCTCGATACGGTCCGCGGCAGTATTAGCGAGACGCTGGATCCGGGTCGGTGCACCTTCTGTACCTGGCGCCTCCGCAGAAACCATGCGATCAAGAGAAGGTGATCCCGACGACGGCATCCACACCCAAGTGGTCGATGGCACCTTGACCGCGTGAACGCGGAACTTCACGTAAACCAGGGCTAGGCCATAAGCCAGGAAGAATACCTATCACCCAGAGCAGGATGCCTGTGGCCCGGGTGTACCGGAAAGTTAGGACTAGCCCCGCAATGACCGCTGCAACGACAGCGATCGCTATCGCGATCACCCAGGACTTATACGGGTATGAAGCAAGTTTGGTCAACCACGAGAAAACAGATATCGTCGGCTCCCCTCTGACCATGCCCGCGACCGGATTCATCGAGCCCTCCGAACGGTAGCCGACTGATGATGCCGTCCTCCTCGTTGCTCCATTGTCTCGACCGAGTCCGCCGTGTCAAGGCCAAGCCACAACGGCCGCTTCACGAACCTTGACACGTCGACCACGGCCTCAGGGATGGAGGATGAGGAAGCGTCGGGCACGGATCGGCCAGACATGAGCATCCAGTATCGCCAGTACCGGCCCAGGTGTATGGCGTGCCGACCGAATCGATTACTGGTGCCTGTTAACATCGCACACAGAGGTCAAACTCCAGGAGCGGAGACCGGCTGAGCATCTCGATGCGAACCCCCCGGCGGCGAGGTGGTTGGTGGTCGTCGGGGCAGGCCGCTGTCCGGCGGCAGCTGTTCTTGACGAGTTCAGCCAACGCGATATGCGGGCGCCCGACTAGCCCCTCGCCAAGCTCGCGCAGGAACTGGGAATCGACCGTAAACTTTAGCCGTCGCACCGTAACCTCGTAGGCGGTAGCTCTACCACGGAAGCGGGTGGTCTGCTGCTCCTCGGCGGCCGTGCTCGGTCCTGGCCATCCCTCCGATAGGCGCCGCTGAATCCCTGTCAAGAGTCACGGTCCAGGGTCCGAAGGGATCGCGCAGCGACGCGCGGACGCGCCCTTGACCGTGATCTTGCAGGGCTTCAGGATGAGGCGCCGGAGGGATGGCCACCTCTTGCACCGTGCGCGCCACCGCTGACCGTTGACGGTGAGTTGCCCGTGCGGTCGGCCGCGGGGGTCGGGTGCGCGACGGCGCCGACGTGGCCCGAAGGGCCAAAGGAAGGCAGCCGGCGCCCGGACGCGGAAGGGTTCCCCGCGACGGCGATCCTGCGTGGCGGACGGGTGCTGCGCCGACTTGGGTCAGCGCGCCGAGCGCGCGGCGCTTCCCAAGATCGGTGATCATCCCCGGCGGCGCGCTCCGCGCGCCCTTGAAGACGTAGAGAGAGACCCAGGATTGTGAATGTGTCAAGGCGGCTTGTAGAAGAGACAGCTCGTTCTCTTCGGTGGTGAACATGGCTTACCTCCTGCTTTGACTTCATGAGTTTGATGCTGCTGACTGACCAGGATGTACGGGGGTTAGGTTGATCCCATGCTTGTATGTCGTGCGCCCAGGCATGCAGGCGCTCTTCCAGCACCTGGGCATTCACGTCGCCCCCGCCGCAGCATAAGGGCCATCATCGACAAACTATTTGCGATCATGGAATCGCAAGGGCCTATTTGCGATCATGGAATCGCAAGGGCCTAGCGCAGCTTGGCGCGGAGAGGAGCGAGAGCCTCTTCCCAGATCTCATCAGTCTCAGGCACATCGGCCGGGGCGTCCTTCTGCGGCAAGCCGAGCCCGGCGCTCCAGATCCGGATCAAGCTCAGCTCCGAATACAAGGTTGGTGCGTGATCGCCCTATGCGGATCTTGAACCCCGCATTGATCATTAGCTGGCGTCGCTCCAGGGTGTCGCTGTCCGCCCACTTGTCGGCGAACGTCTGGCCGGTCGGCACCAGCTCGATACGGTCGGGCTCGGCGGGCAGAGTGCCAAGCCGGGCATGCTCAGCCTGGAGCCGGGCCAGCATCGCGTCATAATCATCCCGGATGATTCCCCGGACGTACCGCTCAGATGTCAGTTCGGTGATGGCCTGGCCGACGTCAACTAGCTCCGCGGCGTGGTTGTCACCGGGCACTGTGCGCCGCTCTTCGATCTCGACATGCCCGACCTGGGTAAGGAAGAGCTTCTCGGCAACCGGGTCCAGCAAGTCGGCCCTGATGGACCTGGCCGGGCAGCCTTGCCTGGCGATCTGCGCAGAGCACCGGTAGTAGTCGTAGCGGTGTCGGCCATCATCCTGTGCGACTCTCTGTGTATAGAGTGGCCCGCCGCACGTGCAGAAGGCCACCCTCAGCAGCAGGGCTGAGTCCTTGCGGTTGCCCGAGCGGGGCTTTGTCGACAGCTCCAGCGCGGCCTGCAGCTCACGCCATTCCGCATCGCTGATGATCGCCTCCGCGAACCGCAGGGGCATGCCGTCCACGTCCCGCACGATCTCGCCTTTGTACTCGGTTACACCTGTCATGGCACGGCTACGCAGTATCCAGAGGACGCCCCTGTACGTCCACGGGCGGCAGACGGGCGGCCTCGCGCTGCGAGGAGGGTGATATCCCGCGAGGTGGGGATCTCCTCCGCGTTCAGCCAGTCGGAGATGCGCTGGGCCGAAGTGCCCGCGATGGCGTCCTTTACCATGCGGCGGAGGATGGGGGCGTAGACAGGATCAGGCTGAAGGACAGATCCGTTCCCTGTCTCGTTGGGCGTGGACCGGAAACCGAACGGAGTCCAGCCTCCCGCATAGCGGCTGAGCGCACGCAGAGCAGCCCGGCTATCTAGCGTTCGCTCACTGATCGACTGTGCCTCTAGCTGCGCCGCGAACGCCAGGACCATGGCGATCAGCTCAGCCACGGGCGAGGTCATGTCGAGCACGAGGGTGCCGCCCGGCCCTGAGCAGAAGGCCAATACCTTCGTGTGGTCTTTAGCCCACCCCGCCAGCTTGGCCATGTCGGCCATCCGCCGGACGGCGCGGTCCAGCCGAGCCCAGGCGACGATATCGAACTCAGCCGTGCGGTTGGCCAGCCAGTCCCCGATGTCGGGCCGCTCCCAGGGCGCTACTTTGTATGCTGAAACGTCCAGGTCAACTGCCTGGCCAACGACATCGTGACCCTGCGACTTAGCCCAGCGGTGCACTGCCGCGAGCTGACGTTCAGGCGAAGTGCTCTCATCCGTTGAGCGGCTGAGCCGTACTCCTGCCAGGACACGATCCATCGAAGGAGTTGCCGTCAGTCAGCTCGCCTGGTCGTGCTCGTGTCCGGCGCAGGGACCAATCTTCAGGCGCTCATCGACGCGTCCTCGCACAGCGCCTTCGGCGCGCGCGTGGCCGCTGTCGGCGCCGACCGGCCGGGGATCGAGGGCCTCGGCCAGGGCGGAGCGGGCCGGGGTCCCGGTGTTCGTCCACCGCGTCGGCGACTATCCGGACCGTGCCGCCTGGGATCGAGCGCTAGCCGAGTCCTGCGCCTCGTTCTGGCCCGACCTCATCGTGTCCGCCGGTTTCATGAAGCTCGTCGGCAGCCACGTTTCTTGACCGGTTCGGCGACCGGTTCCTCAACACCCATCCGTCGCTGCTGCCCGCCTTTCCCGGCATGCACGGGCCGCGCGAGGCACTTGCCTACGGCGTCAAGGTCACCGGGTGCACGGTCTTTCTTGTGGATTCTGGCGTCGACGCCGGGCCGGTGGTGGCCCAGGCCGCCGTGCCGGTCTTCGACGTCCGACGACGAGGATACGCTGCACGAGCGGATCAAGGCGGTGGAGCGCGGCCTGCTGGTCGATACCGTGGGCCGCATGGTGCGCGACGGATGGTCGGTGCATGGCAGGAAGGTGAGGATCGGCCGTTGACCAAGCTAGCGATCAGGCGGGCGTTGATCAGCGTCTACGACAAGACAGGGCTGGACGAACTCGCCCGCGGCCTGCACGAGGCCGGCGTCGAGATCGTCTCCACCGGGACGACCGCGGCCAGGATCGCCGCAGCCGGCGTTCCGGTGACAGCGTCGAGGATCTCACCGGCTTCCCCGAGTGCCTGGACGGCCGGGTGAAGACGCTGCATCCGCGGGTGCACGCCGGCCTGCTGGCCGATATGGGCAATCCCGCGCACCGCGCCCAGATCGAGGAACTCGGCATCGCCCCGTTCGGATTGCTCGTGTCGAACCTGTACCCGTTCGAGGCCGCGGTCGCGTCGGGTGCGGCGCCGGAGGAGTGCGTGGAGCAGATCGACATCGGCGGGCCGGCCATGGTGCGCGCCGCGGCAAAGAACCACGCCAGCGTCGCGGTAGTGACAGATCCGGCGGCGCTACCCGGAACTGCTGGCCGCGGTGCGCGCCGGCGGTTTCACGCTCGAGGCACGCCGCCGGCTTGCCGCGCGAGCGCGTTCGCGCATACCGCCGCATACGACACGCGCGGTCTCGGCGTGGTTCGCGAGCGTATACGCGCCGGACGAGACGGCCAGTGAGACGGGCTGGCCCGCGGTGGTCGGCGCTCAGTGGAGGCGCCGGGACGTCCTGCGCTACGGCGAGAACCCGCACCAGCGGGCGGCGCTGTACGCGTCGGCGGGCGGCGCGGGCCTGGCGCAGGCCGGGCAGTTGCATGGCAAGCAGATGTCCTACAACAACTATGTCGACGCCGACGCGGCGTGGCGTGCCGCGTGGGACTTCGCGCAGCCATGTGTCGCGATCATCAAGCACACCAACCCGTGCGGCATCGCGATCGGCGTCCGGACATCGCGGACGCATACCGCAAGGCGCACGCCTGCGACCCGATGTCCGCTTTCGGCGGGATCATCGCGGCGAACCGGCCGGTCACCGAGGCGCTCGCCAGCCAGGTCGCCGACGTGTTCACGGAGGTGATCGTCGCGCCCGGCCTTCGACGACGACGGCGATCGACGTGCTCACCGCCAAGAAAAACCTGCGGCTGCTGCGCTGCGCTCCGCCTGGCGCCGGGCCGGGTGTGGAGTGGCGGCCGGTCACCGGCGGCGTGCTGATGCAGTCCGCGGACCGCATCGACGCGCCGGGCGACGACCCGCCGCGTGGGAGCTGCGCTCGGGACCGCCTGTGGACACCGGCACGCTTGCCGACCTTGCCTTCGCCTGGCGTGCGTGCCGCGCGGTGAAATCGAATGCCATCGTGCTCGCCTCCGGCGGTGCCACCGTCGGGGTCGGCATGGGCCAGGTCAACCGGGTGGACTCGGCCAGGCTCGCGGTTTCACGCGCGGGTGAGCGCGCGCGTGACGCGGTGGCGGCGAGCGACGCGTACTTCCCGTTTCCTGACGGCTTGGAGGTGCTCACTCAACGCCGGCGTGCGCGCTGTCGTGCAGCCTGGCGGGTCGATACGTGACGGCGAGGTCGTGGCGTGCGCTGACGCTGCGGGTATCAGCCTGTACTTCACCGGCACGCGCCATTTCTTCCACTGATCGATTGCTTCGGCGTGTGTCACGCCCGGGCTTGACGCCGCCGGCCACGGCCTGGGCCCTGCCCAGCGTGTGCCGCGGCGGCGGCGCTCCGGGTGCCTTGAGCAGTACGTCGGCTGGGAGAATGTCCCCCGTGGCCACCGCCGCGGTCGCGGCTCCGCCCACGGTTGCGGCTCTGGCCTCATCGCGGCTCCCGGCCACAGTTGCGGCTCTGGCCGCGGCCTTGGGCGGCGGGCTGGCCGAACGCCCGCTCCGACCTACACCAGATTGGGGTTCACGTGACCGCACGCATCCTCGACGGAAAGGCGACCGCCGCGCAGATCCGCGCGGTGCTCGCCAAGCGCGTCGCGGCGCTCGCCGGGCGCGGCGTCGTTCCCGGCCTCGGGACGATCCTGGTCGGGGACGACCCGGGCAGCCGCTCGTATGTCAACGGCAAGCACAGGGACTGCGCCGAGGTCGGCATCGCGAGCATCCGCATCGACCTGCCCGCCACGGTGAGCCAGCAGGACATAGAAGCCGCTGTCGACGAACTCAATGCCGATCCCTCGTGCACCGGCTACATCGTGCAGTTGCCGCTGCCGGCCGGGATTGACGCGCAGCGGGTGCTCGCGCGCATGGACCCCGTGAAGGACGCTGACGGCCTGCATCCGGTGAACCTCGGCAGGCTGGTGCTCGGCGAGCCGGGTCCGCTGCCGTGCACGCCGCGGGGGATTGTGGAACTTCTCCGCCGTTACGAGGTGCCAATCGCGGGCGCGGACGTGACGCTGATCGGCCGTGGGATCACGGTTGGCCGGCCGCTGGGCCTACTCCTGACGCGACGTACGGAGAACGCGACCGTGACGCTGTGCCACACCGGGACAAGGGACCTGCCCGCGCATACCCGGGGCGCTGACATCGTGGTCGTGGCCGCGGGCATGCCCGGCTTGATCAAGGCCGACATGATCAAGCCGGGTGCGGCCGTGCTCGATGTGGGCATTACCCGAACCGATGCTGGCCTGGTCGGAGACGTCGACCCGGCGGTGGCCGGTGTAGCTGGTTACCTCGCTCCGATGCCAGGCGGCGTGGGCCCGATGACCCGGGCGATGCTGCTGGCCAACGTGGTCGAGGCGGCAGAACGCGCCTGATCACAATTCTCGTAGCCACCCCCGGCCCACCTGCCAGCCCATCTGGCTGCCATCCGGCCCGATCAGCAGCCCAGGCGATGCCGCGATCTACGCGCTCAGCTTGCCCGGCGCCCCGGCGCGGCTGACTGCCGTCCCGTTGGCGCTCCCGCCTGTGCCCGACGTGAGCCCCTGCGGGCGGTGGGCACGCCGTGGGGCATGAGTGTCATCTGGTGGTACGCCTCGCGCGGGCAATCCCGGCGCCTCGGTGCTGGCCTGCGCCCCCGCTCCGGTGGGCCCGTCGCCGCCCGATGCCGCGGCGCCCCGTTGGGGTCCGGCGGCCCCGCCCGATGTCCCGGCCCCGCGCGGTGCGGCGCCCTGCGGCCCCGGCCCTGTCCCTGGCGGGCCTGCGGTCCCAGGCGGACCCGCGCCGCCGGGTGGCCCGGCCCCGCCCGGTGCCCCGGCACCGCCCGGCCGCGCGGGCTCGGGCTTGCCGCCACGTTCGGCTGGCGGCATCGGCCGGACCAGGCCGAGCGCGACGACCTCGTTGGCGAGGCGAGTGCGCCGGTTCGGGCCCTTCTGGGATCCGGAACTTCTGGTACAGGCGGAGCAGGTGCTGCTTGACCGCGGCCTCGGTCACGACCAGGTCCGACGCGATCTCCCTGGCGGTGGCAGGTGCGACGAACGCCTCATCCGACAGTGCCGGGCGGCACAGCGAAGTGAGGACGTCGAGTTCGCGGCGCGTCAGCTCAGGTGCGGCGGACTTCGGCGGAGCTCCACCTCCGGCGCGATGTCCTCGTGCTGGACGCCGCCCACCCGGCACCGAGCAGCGCCGAAGCTGACGACATCACCATCCTCGAGAACACGGCGCGCGACTGGTCGGCCGTTCACCCGCGTCCCGTTACGCGATAATCCGAGATCGACCACGTACGTGTATGGCCCGCGCCGGATTATCTCTGCGTGCAGCCGGGAGACGCTCGGATCCCCGAGCCGTACATCCACCGCGCTGCCTCTCCCCACCGTCGTGACCTCAGACCGCAGCGGGAAAAGCTCGCCGCTGTCCTCGATCCTTATGAATGGCCCCTCCAAGACAGACCCTCCCGCAGTATCGGAGCCGTCACTCATGCCTAACGTGGCAGTTACCCTCCGAAGGGCCCGTCGTACCGCATTTCCGCGGAGGTATTGCTCTGGAAGCCTTGCGGTCTGAATAGATGAGGCCAGATGAAACTAGTGGGAAGACCACGTGTGGGCGGCCGAAGGCAGGACCGCGCGTAAGCGCGCCGGTACACTGCCGAGCGAGCGGACCGGGAGGAAACGCGTAATGACGGATAACCCGTCCAGGGGCCTCGCCGACGTGATCGCCGCGTCCACCGCGATCAGCGACATTGACGGCGCGCTTGGCCGGCTCTCCTACCGGGGGTATGACATCCACGATCTAGCCGGCGCAGCGACCTTCGAGGAGGTCGCATACCTGCTGCAGCGGGGAACACCCCCAAGCCCTGCCGAGCTCACCGCCTACCGCGGCGAACTGGCCGCCGGACGCACGCTTCCCGACCTCGTGACCGGCGACCTCCCTGGGATCGTGGGCAGCCAGGCGCCCATGGAGGCGCTGCGGACCCTCGTCTCGTTGTCCAGCGCGTGCGATCCGGACAAGGACTCCAACGAGCCAGCCGCCGACCAGCGCAAGGCGGCGAGGCTGACCGCTCTGCAACCGGTGCTCGTCGCCGCGTATCAGGCGGCGCGCACGCGCGCGCCGCTCGCCGATCCCGATCCGCGGCTTGGGCTTGCGGGCAACCTCCTGCGCCAGGTCACGGGCACGCCGCCGGCCGAGCGAGCCACGCGCATGCTGGACACCTGTCTCGTGCTGCACGCGGATCACACCATGAACGCCTCCACCTTCGCCGCGCGCGTCTGCGCTGCGACCCTGTCTGACATGCATTCGGCCGTTGTCGCAGCTCTTGGCACCCTGAAGGGAAGGCTGCACGGCGGTGCCAACGAGCAGGTCATGCGTACACTCGAAGCGATCAGAAACGGCGCGGATGGTGACGAAGCAGTGAGGTCGGTCGAGCCGGAAGTCCGTGCGCGGCTCGCGCGGGGCGAGAAAATCATGGGATTCGGGCACCGCGTCTACACGGCGGAGGATCCGCGCGCAACGCGTCTGCGTCAGATTTCCGCGGAGCTCGCCGACGCGTCCGGCGACGATACGTGGTACCGCATGTCACGGCGGATGGAGGAGGTGGTATTCGCGGAGAGGGGGCTGCGCCCGAACGTCGACTTCTACGCGGCTTCTGCGTACCACTACCTCGGTATCCCGACGGATCTCTTCACGCCGGTCTTCTCGGTGAGCCGGATGGCCGGCTGGACCGCGCACGTGCTGGAGCAGCATGCGGACAACCGCCTGATCAGGCCGGACAGTGAGTATGTGGGCGAACATGGTCTCGCCTGGGCACCGCTGGCGGCCAGATGACACCGCGGGAGCTTCATGGCGGTTCCCTCGGGCCGTCCTCCTGGCCGCCCGGGGGACGACCCCCAGGATCCCCCCGCTGGTCAGGCGGCGAGGGCCATCGGGAGGACCAGGCGGTGCCGCCGGTACAGGCGCCGCGCCCACCAGTCATGCGCCGGCCGGACGGCTCGCCTGCCGGGCCCGGGCGCCAGCACCGGCCGGAGGGCCAGCGCCAGCACCGGCCGGAGGGCCAGCACCGGCACCGGCCGGACGGCTCGCCTGCCGGGCCCGGGCGCCCGCACCGGCCGGAGGCCCAGAACCGGCCCGAGGGCCGCGGCCACGCGAACCTGCCTTATCTGATAGTTCTTGCTGGCGGGTTCGGCGGCCTGCTGTGGGTGTGGCGCAGCCACATGCACGTGAAGGGCGGAATGCTCGTGTTCGCGGCGGCGCTCCTGCTCGGGGGAGGGGCGCGGCTGGTGCTCACCGATGAGCGGGCCGGACTGCTCGTCAGCCGGCGCCGCGGCGTAGACGTGGCCGCCTTCGCGATTCTGGGTTTCGGGTTGCTCGTGTCTGCTCTGCTGCTCAAGAACCCGTCGTGATCAGGCACGGGCACCATCCACGGCTGTCGTGCCACGCAGGATCGGTCCTGCGAAATGCAGCGTTGCCCGGCCGATTCCACCCGGGCCCGTATGGGCCCGCCCTGAGGATGACGCCGGGCCCCAGGTCCCCGGGATTTCCCCGGAGACCTGGGGAGATAACCTCACGAAAAGTGAGCCTCGAAGAGCTGGCCGCCGGGGGATGACCCCCCGGAACCCCTTGGGGAGCAAGGCCCGGGGGGTGATCCCCGAATCCCCCCGGGGACAGCGGCTGGCGTGATGAAGGGAAGAAAACAGCATGCCCAAGATCAGGGTGGTGAATCCCGTTGTCGAGCTTGACGGCGACGAGATGACACGGATCATCTGGCAGTTCATCAAGGATCAGCTGATCTTGCCCTACCTGGATATCGACCTGAAGTACTTCGACCTTTCCATCCAGAACCGCGACGCCACCGATGATCAGGTGACCGTCGATGCGGGAAACGCGATCAAGCAATACGGCGTGGGCGTCAAGTGCGCGACGATCACCCCCGATGAGGCAAGGGTCACGGAGTTCGGCCTGAAGAAGATGTGGCGGTCGCCGAACGGCACCGATCCGTAACATCCTCGGCGGCGTCGTTTTCCGCGAGCCGATAGTGATGTCGAATATTCCGCGATTGATGCATAGCTGGTCCAAGCCGATCATCATCGGCCGCCACGCGCATGGCGACCAGTACCGGGCGAGCGATTTCGTGGTGCCTGGCCCGGGAACGGTGATGATCTCGTACGTCCCCGAGGACGGCAGCCAGCCGTTCGAGGTCGAGGTGGCGAAGTACACCGGCGGTGGCGTCGCAATGGCCATGTACAACTTCGACGACTCGATCCGCGATTTCGCGCGTGCGACGATGCGGTACGCGCTCGACCGCGGGTATCCGCTGTACCTGTCCACGAAGAACACGATTCTCAAGGCGTACGACGGCCGGTTCAAGGTGCTGTTCGCCGAGGTGTTCGAGTCAGAGTTCAAGGCCGACTTCGAGGCCGCCGGGCTCACCTACGAGCACCGGCTGATCGACGACATGGTGGCCCAGGTGCTCAAGTGGGAGGGCGGGATCGTCTGGGCGATGAAGAACTACGACGGTGACGTCGAATCCGACGTCGTGGCGCAGGGATTCGGCTCACTCGGCCTGATGACGAGCGTGCTGATGACGCCTGACGGCCGTACCGTCGAGGCGGAGGCCGCGCACGGCACGGTGACCCGCCACTACCGGATGCACCAGCAGGGCAAGCCGACATCCACCAACCCGATCGCGTCGATCTTCGCCTGGACGCGTGGGCTCGCGCACCGCGGCAAGCTCGACGGCTCACCGGAGGTCACCGAGTTCGCCCGGGTGCTTGAAGAGGTCTGCGTCGAAACCGTCGAGGCCGGCGAGATGACAAAGGATCTGGCGCATGCTCATCAGCGCCGACGCGCCGTACTTGACAACACAGGAGTTCCTCGCCGCGACTGGACGAGAATCTGCGGAAGAAGATGGAGGTCCGATGAGCCGACCAGGGCAAGGTAGCCGTCATCGGAGCGGGATTCTACGGTTCCACCACGGCACAGCGACTCGCTGAGTACGACATCTTCACCGAGGTCATGCTCACCGACATCATCGAGGGCCGGCCGGAAGGGCTGGCCCTGGACATGAACCAGTCACGCCCGGTCGAAGGATTCGAGACCAAGGTCACCGGGGTGACGACGGGTGCGGACGGGTCCGGCTACGAGGCGCTGGCCGGCTCCGGCATCGTGATCATTACCGCTGGCCTGCCGAGAAAGCCCGGCATGAGCCGGATGGATCTGATCGGCGTCAATGCCAAGATCGTGCGCGGCGTCACGGAAAATGTCGCCAGATACGCACCCGACGCGGTGCTGATCGTGGTGTCCAACCCGCTCGACGAGATGACGGCGCTGGCCGCCAACGTATCCGGCTTCCCAGCCCACCGGGTCATGGGACAGGCCGGGATGCTGGACACCGCCCGCTTCACACATTTCGTGGCCGAGCGGCTCGGTGTGCCTGTCGGCTCGGTCCGGACGCTCACCCTCGGCTCGCACGGCGACACGATGGTTCCCGTGCCTTCCGCGTGCTCGGTGGATGGTAAGCCACTCGCCGACATACTGCCCGCGGCGGAGATCGAGGCGCTCGTCGAGCGCACGCGCACGGGCGGCGCGGAGGTTGTCGCCCTGCTCAAGACCGGATCGGCGTTCTACGCGCCCTCCGCCGCGGCGGCGCGGATGGCGCGCGCGGTCGCCGAGGACTCCGGCGCGGTGCTGCCGGTGTGCGCCTGGGTGGACGGCCAGTACGGCATCTCGGGCGTGTACCTCGGCGTGGAGGCGGAGATCGGCGCGGCCGGGGTCCGCCGCGTGGTGGAACGGGACCTGACCGACGAGGAACTCGCCGGCCTGCGGGAGGCCGCCGAGGCGGTCCGCGCCAAGCAGGCCGACGTGGCCAGCCTCTGAAGGCCCGTACCCAAGGAACTGCCGGGCCGGTGGGCACAACGGCCGTATCCGTCCGGCCGCGCTGGGCAGGATACGGTCACTCGTCCCAGCACCTGGGCTCGTGCGGCGTCGTCCCGGATCTGGAGCGGTCTTCGCCGGGCGGGCCCGGGTGCCGCGGGCAGGGCTAGCTGGCTGCGTGGCGACGTCAGCAGGCGGCGAGGCGGCGCAGGGCGAGTTCGGCGTAGAGGGTGGCGCCCTCGGGGAGCACGGCGTCGTCGAAGACGGCCTCCGCAGAATGGTTGTAGGCGGCCGTCTCCGGATCGGTCCCTGGTGGGCAGGCACCGATCAGGACGAATGCGCCAGGGACCTCGCCCAGCACGAGTGAGAAGTCCTCTGAGCCAGTGATCGGGTTCGGCGCTGTGAGGGCCCGCTCCGGCCCGAACACGCCGGCGATCGCGTTTCCAGCGAACGCCGCCTCGGCCGCGTCGTTGACCGTTACCGGATAACCCATCCCAAATGCGTGCTCGATCTCTACGCCGTGCGCCGCCGCGATGCCCCGAAGCAGCGCCACCGCGCCCTCCTTGACCCGCGTACGCGCCTGGTCAGAAAACGACCGGAGCGTCGCCTCGAAGCGCGCCTGCGCCGGGATCACGTTCGACGCGGTGCCCGCCTGGAAGGTGCCCACCGTGACGACCACTGGATCGAATACGTCGAACGAGCGGGTCACGAAGGTCTGCAGCGCCGTGACCATCTCACAAGCGGCAGGGATCGGATCGCGTGCGCGATGCGGCTGCGAGCCGTGCCCGCCGGCGCCCCGGACCGTGACACATATCTCGTCGGCCGCCGCGAGCATGGGCCCCGGGCGGGTGGCGCACACGCCGGTCGGCAGCGGTGCCGAGACCGAATGCAACGCGTACGCGGCCACCGGGCGCGGGCCGGCCGCGTCGAGCACTCCTTCGTCGATCATGTGCTGAGCGCCGCAGTCGCCTTCCTCACCCGGCTGGAACATGAAGATCACGCTGCCGGCTATCTCGGCGCGCCGCGCCGCGAGCAGGCGGGCGGCGCCGGCCAGCATCGCGGTGTGCGTGTCGTGACCGCAGGCGTGCATGGCCGCGACGTTCCCCGACGTGTAGTCGACGCCGCTGTGCTCTGTGACCGGCAGCGCGTCCATGTCCGCGCGCAGCAGTACGGCCGGGCCGGGCCTGGCCCCACGCAGGACCGCTGTCACCGACGTGAGCCGCCGGCCCGTGGTGATCTCAAGCGGCAGCCCGGCGAGCGCCGCGAGCACCTTCTCCTGGGTGCGGGGCAGATCCAGGCCGAGCTCGGGCTCGTGGTGGACCGCATGGCGCAGCGCGGTCATCTCGGCCATCAGGGTCATGGCGTCATCATGAAGGGCCATGTGATCATCCTGCCCTATCGAGCCTTACAGATCACCAGGCGACAGGGTGGTGCAGGCGACTGCTGGAGCGATACACGGGATGGAGGCATTTGCGAGCCTTCGTCATCGATGTCCGTATTCTCGCCACGGCAGGTCACACAGCGTAGCGCAATTTACAGATGGAACAGGGCGAATACCACCACGACCACCACGATGCCCCAGCGGACGGCGCTGCCGACGTGAGAACGAAACCTGTTGCGCGCCCTCGGGACCCGCGCACGAACGTCCCGGTAGTCCGACCAGGCCCCATGCGCGCGTTGTATTGACCAGCCAATCACCGCGCCAACGGCCAGGATCGCCAGGAGGAGGATACCCGTCGGGGTCATGGCAACAGATTGCTGTGATTGGCGCGCTATGTCCAGCACATTAACCGGGTTCCGGGCACAGGATGGTGCGTGAGGGACGTCACTGCGGTCTGATGATCCGCTGGCACCCAGTGATCCCGAACGGCTGCGCAATGCGGCCCGGCCACGCGTTGCTGACCCTCAGCTATTGGGCACGGCCAGCGGCGGGCCGCGGGCCGTGCCCACGGCCCGCGCCTGGTTACGCCAAGCGGTGCGCCCCGGATTCCGGTGCCGCGGGTATTACCTGCGGCGGTGCCCAGCCGCGGCGCGCGTATTCAGCGGCGACCGCATCGGCTATCTCGCCCGCCCCGCCCGCAGGGACCAGCGCGATCACCGATCCGCCGAATCCACCGCCGATCATGCGGGCGCCAAGCGCGCCCGCCGCGTTTGCGGTGGTCACCGCGACATCGGCTTGCGGCCAGGAGATTTCGAAGTCGTCACGTAGCGACAGATGTGACGCGTTGAGCAATGCCCCGATCTCGCTCATGGCGCCGGCCCGCAACAGGCCGACCACGGCCTGGACGCGGTGATTGTCGGTGATGACGTGCCTGGCTCTGCGCCTGAGCACGGGGTCGTCCAGCCGCCTGAGCGCGGCGTCGGGATCCGTCACGTCGCGCAGGGCGGGCACGCCGATCAGCCGGGCGGCCTGCTCACAGGCGTGCCGCCGGTCGGCGTACGCGCCGTCGGTCAGGTCGTGCCGGACCCGCGTGTCCAGGACAACCAGCTCGAGGCCCGCGCTCGCCGGATCGAAGGGGACATGGCTGGTCGCCAGCGTGCGGCAGTCCAGGAGCAGCGCACGACCCTTGCGGCACAGCATGGCCGCGGACTGGTCCATGATCCCGCTCGGCACACCGACGAAATCGTTCTCCGCGCGCCGTGCGAGCCGAGCCAGCGTCCGCGCTGGTATCTCGATCCCGTACAGCCCGGTGAGCGCCACCGCGACCGCGCACTCGAGCGCCGCGGACGAGGACAGCCCGGCGCCCTGGGGCAGATCGGAATCGATGGCAAGCCGCGCGCCACCGAACTGGTAGCCAGCCTCACGGAGCGCCCACGCCACTCCAGCCGCGTATGCCGCCCAGCCAGGGACCGATCCGGGCGCGAGCGCTCCGATCCGCACCGCTACCCGCTCGGACGGTGCCTGCCGCGAGGACAGCTCGAGCACACCGCCGCCAGTGGCAGCGGTGTTCGCCGTGCCGGTAGTGCCGCCGCCCGCGGCCGCGTCAGCGTTCCCCACGCGAGCCGCGGCGGCGCGCACCCCGAAGCCGAGCGCGAACGGCAGCACGAAACCCTCGTTGTAGTCGGTGTGCTCGCCGATCAGGTTGACCCGGCCCGGTGCGTGCCATACGCCATCGGGATCGCCGCCGTAATGGTCGCGGAACCAGGCCGTCGCACGCCCCACCGCGACGTCGGCGCCACTGGCCCGGGCTGGGCCCCCGATTGTGGCCCCGCCGCTGGTCACTCCCGCATTTGCCGCCGCCTCACCGCCCGGCATGCCTGGATGCGCCATCATCGCCGCCCTGTCATCGTGGCGCTGCGGAGGAAGCGGAAGCGGAGGAAGCGGAGGAAGCGGAGGCGAAGGCCCACGCGTCCGCGACCATGGTGCGCAGGTCCAGGCGTGCGGTCCAGCCGAGCTCTGCTTGAATGCGCGCCGAGGAGGCCACAAGAACGGCTGGGTCACCCGGGCGGCGCGGCGCCACCCGTGCGGGGATGTCGATGCCTGTGACGCTGCGGCATGCCTCGATGACTTCGCGGACCGAGATTCCGGTGCCGTTTCCGAGGTTGTACACCCGGTGTGCGCCGGGCACACACGCGTCGAGCGCGCTCAGGTGTGCGGCGGCCAGGTCGGTCACGTGGATGTAGTCCCTGATGCAGGTGCCGTCAGGAGTCGGGTAGTCGTCACCGAAGATCAGCACCCCCTCGTCAGTGGCAGGAGCGGCGGAACCGGCGGACCCGGCGGGATCGCCAGGATCGGCGGAGCGCAGCCGCGATGCCACGGCGAGGATGTTGGGGATCAGATGCGTCTCGTGTTCGTGCCGCTCGCCGAGCCATCCGGAGCCCGGGTCCTTGTGGGCGCCTGCCACATTGAAATACCGCAGGCTCACCGCGCCGAGGCCGTGCAGCCGGGCGTATTCGGCGAGCGCGGTGTCGACGGCCAGTTTCGACGCGCCGTACGGGTTTGTCGGCCGGGTGGGCGCGGTCTCCTCGATCGGGACGGCATCCGGGTCGCCGTACACGGCGGCGGTCGAGGAGAAGACGATCCTTTTCACGGCCGCGACGCGCATCGCGTCGAGCAGCGCGAGCGTGCCGCCGAGGTTGTGCTGCCAGTACATGCCCGGCTTCGCGACCGACTCGCCGACGAGGGATTTGGCGGCGAAGTGCAGTACGGCGTCGATGCCGCGCTCGAGCACGCCGCGCGCATCGTCGCGCAGGGTCCCCTGGATGAACTCGGCGCCGTACGGCACCGCGTCCGCGTGCCCGGTGGAAAGGTCGTCGAGCACCGCCACCTGGTGGCCTTCCCGCAGCAGCGAGGCTGCTACGACGCTGCCGATGTAGCCAGCGCCGCCCGTGACGAGCAGCCTCACATGACCTCCCGGAGCCGTCGCGCCGCGGTCTCGGGCACGATGTCGTTGATCCATACGCCCATGCCGGATTCGGAGCCGGCCAGGTATTTGAGCTTGCCGGGTGCCCGCCGCACCGACATTACTTGAAGGTGCAGCGCGAAATCGGCGCGGTCGGCAATGCCCGGAGCGGTGGCACCCGCGGCGCCAGGGACACCTACCGCAACGCCCCTGCTGCCCGCACGCCCCGGTGCCTGATGCCACGCCGCGATGTAGGGTGCCCGGCTGCCGAACAAGCCATCAAGGCGCCGGAGCACATCGAGGTAGATCGGGCAGAAGGCTGCGCGTGCCGCGTCAGGCAGGAGTGTCAGGTCGGGCACCCGTTCGGCTGGGAACAGCAGGATCTCATACGGCCAGCGGGCTGCGGCGGGGACGAAAGCGGTCCAGTGGTCGTTGCGCGCCACGACCCGCGAGCCGCCGGCCAGTTCGCCCGCGACCAGATCGTCGAACAGGTTGCCGCCGGTGCGCTCGGCGTACCGTCCTGCCTGCTCAAGCATCCTGGCGGTGCGCGGCGTCACGAAGGGATAGCCGTAGATCTGCCCATGCGGGTGATGGAGGGTCACCCCGATTTCCTCACCGCGGTTCTCGAAGCAGAACACCTGCTCGATCCCCTCGATAGCGGACAGTGCGCCGGTCCTGTCCGCCCACGCCTCTACCACGGTGCGCACGCGGGCGGGCGTGAGCTCGGCGAAAGACGCGTCGTGGTCGGCGGTGAAGCAGACAACCTCGCACCTGCCGTAGCCAGGGCGCAGCGCGAACAGGTCATGCCCCGCTCCGCCCCCGCGCTGCCCGGCCCCGCCCACGGGTGCCGTGGGTGGCTGCTGCCACGGCTCGGCTCCCGACAGGGAGGGAAAACGGTTCTCGAAGACCACGACGTCGTAGCTGTCCGCGGGGATCTCGGTGGGTCGCCCGGGCGCGGACGGGTCGAGCGGGCACGCCTCTGCCGGTGGCAGGAAGGTTCGGTCCTGGCGCTGCTCGGCGATGACCACCCATTCCCCGGCGAGCGGATCCCACCGCAGCATGGACGCGGGCCCCTCTACCGGCTCGCCAAGGTCGCGGGAGTCCCTGGCGGCCTGCCTGCCGAGGCCGGGCGACTCGTCGAAGTAGATGATCTCGCGCCCATCGGCGAGCCGCGCCGCGTGTTTCCATATCGGGTAGGGCTTCACAGGATCCACACGTTACTTGGCTGGGGCACGGCGGTCGTGCCGGAGGCGCGCGTGGCGGGCACTGCCGACGCCCCATCCGCGCGACCTCTTAGACTGTGCGGACACCATGCATCCAGGTGCCCGACTTTCAGGAATCGAGCCGTGAGCAACATCGGCCGCGATATCGCCGTCGTGCTCGCATTCGTGCTCATCGGCGGATTCTTCGCGGCAGCCGAGATGGCGCTCGTGTCCCTGCGGGAGGGCCAGGTGCGCTCGATCGCGCGTCGGGGCAAACGTGGCCAGCGCGCTGCCAGGCTGGCGCAGGACCCGAACCGCTTTCTGTCCTCCGTGCAGATCGGCGTCACGACGGCGACGCTGCTCTCCGGTGCGTTCGGCGCCGCGACCCTCGCCGCCGAGCTCAGGGGGCTGCTGCGCCGCTACAACGTGCCCGCCGGGCTCGCGTCCACCCTCTCGCTTGTCGCGGTGACGGTCGTGATCTCCTACTTCTCGCTGGTACTTGGTGAGCTTGCCCCCAAACGGCTCGCGCTCCAGCGGCCCGAGCCCATCGCGCTGGCGGCCGCTCCGGTGCTTGACCGGATATCGGCGGCATTCCGCCCGCTCGTGTGGTTCTTGTCCAGGTCGGTGGACCTCGTGGTGCGGGTGCTCGGCGGGAATCCACGGGCCGGGCGGGACGCGATGAGCTCGGAGGAACTCCTTGACATGGTGACCGCGCGCTCGGATCTCGGCGCCGACGAGCGGCACATCGTGAGCGAGGTGTTCGAGGCGGGGAAGCGGCAGTTGCGCGAGGTGCTTGTGCCGCGTACCGAGGTGGAGTTCCTCGACGCGGAGATGCCGATGTACCGCGCCGCCAAGATCGCCACTGCCGCGACGCATTCGCGTTTCCCCGTGTACAGGGATTCCTACGACGACGTGATCGGCTTCGTCCACCTGCGCGATCTGGTCAACCCGGACCTGGTGAACCGGTCGGTGCCTGTCGGCGAGGTGTGCCGGCCCGTGAAGCAGTTGCCGCAGAGCAAGACGGTGCTCGCGGCGCTGACCGAGATGCGCAAGGACCGGTCCCATCTGGCGATCGTCATCGACGAGTACGGCGGGACCGCGGGGATCGTCACCCTTGAGGATTTGGTGGAGGAGCTGATCGGCGACATTCAGGACGAGTACGACATGGAGGGTGAGCAGGCCAGGCGGCTGCTCGGCGGCCAGGTGGAAGTGGATGGCCTGCTCAACCTGGACGATTTCGCGGAGGAAACCGGGGTCACGCTGCCCGAGGGGCCGTACGAGACTGTCGCGGGCCACGTCATCGCGACGCTTGGCAAGCTGCCGGATCCTGGTGACTGGGTGGAGGTATCGGGGCAGCGGCTGACGGTGACCGAGATGGACGGCCGGCGGATCGCCCGGATCCGGGTGGCGCCGGCCGGCGACGGCCAACCGGATCAGCAGCCGCCCGAGCAGCAGCCGCCCGCCGTGGGCGACCAGGCGGCACCCCCCGTGGATGACCAGGGACCGGCCGCCGAGACCAGGCAGGCCGTGCCCCCGGCTTCCAGCCGGGAGCCCGCCGAGGCCGGGCAGGCCGTTTCTCCGGTCCCCGGCCGGGATCCCGCCGAGGCCGGGCAGGCCGCGTCTCCGGTCCCCGGCCAGGAGCCCGCCGAGGCCGGGCAGGCCGTTTCGCCGGTCTCTGGCCGGGATCCCGCTCTGGGCGGGCAGGCGGCGCCAGCGGGCGGCGGCCGGGCAGGCGCCGGTGGCGAGCGAGCCGATGCGGACGGCGGGCGTGCTGGTGGTGACCGGGGGCGTGCCGGCACGGAGGATGGCCGGGCCAGCGCCGATGGCGGCGGGCCAGGCCCTGAGGGGCCGGGCCAGCGCTGACCGTGGGGCGCACTCCAGTTTCATGATCGCGGTACCTTTTTGGAACCATTCGCCGGAAAAATACCGCGATCATGAAGTGCGCACGGTTCATGCGGGCTGCGCTTCGGCGCGGCGGTTTGGTGTACGTTCGTGGCGGTCGCGCCGCGCGGCCCCTGGTTAAGACTGTATTGCCCCGGGGGGGCTCCACCCCACGGGACCCCCGCCTGTGGTACTGGCCGCTCGCTGCTAGATGGGAATCGGCCGATTCTCGGGTCAGGATCGGTGGCCACAGTTGCCACAGCGGGCGGGGAACGGGCTGGCGGGCCGGCGCCCGGGTGTCCCCGTAGCGCCGGCGGGCGAAGGCCGCGACGGTAGGCTTGCCAACACGCAGTGCTGTCCGCGAGTCCGTAGCGCGCGGTCCGCTGCGGCTTGCTATCCGCCACCGTCATGGTTCGAGGAAAGCCTGTATGTCCGACGCCGCACCCACCGTCAAGCCGCGTGTGCTTTCTGGTATTCAGCCCACCGCCGACTCTTTCCACCTCGGCAACTACCTTGGCGCGGTCCGCCAGTGGGTCGCGCTACAGGACTCACGCGACGCGTTCTACTGCGTCGTCGACCTGCACGCGATCACAGTGCCATTCGACCCGGCGCTGCTTCGCCGCCGCACGCGTGTCGCGGCCGCGCAACTGTTCGCGGCGGGCCTGGACCCCGACCGCTGCACCATTTTCGTGCAGAGCCACGTGCCCGAGCACACCGAGCTTTCCTGGATCCTCAGCTGTATCACCGGGTTCGGCGAGGCAAGCCGGATGACACAGTTCAAGGACAAGACCGCGAAGGGGGGCGCGGACCAGGCGAGCGTCGGGTTGTTCACCTATCCGATCCTTCAGGCCGCCGACATCCTCATCTACCAGGCCAACGAGGTTCCTGTCGGTGAAGACCAGCGCCAGCACCTGGAACTGAGCCGCGATCTCGCGAGGCGGTTCAACCACAGGTTCGGCCAGACGTTCGCGGTCCCGGGGCCCCACATCCTCCCTGGCGTGGCCAAGATCACCGATTTGCAGGATCCGAGCGCGAAGATGAGCAAGACGTCATCGTCGCCGCAGGGCATCCTGGACGTGCTCGATGACCCGGCCACTCTGCGAAAGAAGATCATGCGGGCGGTCACCGATCCCGGGTCCGAGATAAGGTCCGATGAGGATGCCAAGCCGGGGATCACCAACCTGCTGCGGATCTATTCAGCGCTGACCGGGATCAGCGTGGCGGACCTGGAGACGCGGTACGCCGAAGGTGGGTACGGCCGGTTCAAGAAGGATCTGGCCGAGGTCGTGGTGCAGGCGTTTGCCCCGATCAGGGAACGGACCGAGAAGCTGCTCGCAGACGAGGTGGAGCTTGACCGCCTCCTTGCTCAGGGCGCGGCAAGGGCCTGCGGTGTGGCGCGGCAGACGATGACGCTGGTCAGGGACCGGATCGGGCTGCTGCCGGTGGCTCGCTGAGGCCGCCTTCCGCCCGCCGCGTCACAGCGCTGACCGGCGCCTGGCGAGCAGGTAGGCGCCGAAAGCGAGCGCGCCGAGTAGCACGCAGACGGCGGTGAACGACACGGGCATCCCGCCAGAAGATGACGCCCGCACCCGGCGTGCCGCCTTGTGTACCGCGGTCACGTGCCGGGCCGGCGTGCGCGAAGGTAACGGCGACCGCGTGGATGCGGGCAGCGGGCTGACCAGCTGGCCCACCGGCTGGATCTTGCCATCCATGCGGAAACCCCAGTTGAGCATCGCGGTAGCCGATCTGAACAGCGTGCCTGGCACCGCGTGCAGCAGGGTGACGATGAGCGTATGGCCAGCCCGCCGTGCCATGCCGACGTAGGTGGCCTTGGCCGGGGTCGTCCAGCCGGTCTTGCCCCCGATAAAGCCGCGATAGGTGGTGAGCAACTGGTCTTCGTTGAACAGTTCGATCCGGTGCCGCTGCGTGATCGGGAACCAGGTCGTCAGCGTCTCGTCATAGGTCAGGAACGCCGGGATGCGCAGCGCCTGCCGTGCGATCAGCGCCTCGTCGTATGCCGACACATGCTGGCCGCGCGCGTCGAGCCCGTTGGGCTGCCTGGCTACGGTGTCGTACGCCTGAAGATGGTGCGCCTCCGCGTTCATCAGCGCGACGCCCTTCTCGAACGAGCCGGTGGCCTCGGCGAGCGCGATCGCCGCGTCGTTGCCGGAGATCAGCAGCAACGCACGGAACAGATCGGCGATCTCGTACGGGCGCCCACGTTTCAGGCCGACGACGTCTGGTTCCACGCTGACGGCACGCTTGGAGGCCACGACGGTCGCGTCGGGGTTCAGCACCGGAATGAGCGACACCGCAGTGAGGATCTTGAGCGTGCTCGCCGGCCCGTACTGCGCGTGCGGCTGCTTTGCGGCGAGGATCTGCCCCGTCGTGGCGTCGGCTATCACGAACGCGCCCGCGGGCACCTTCGGAACCCGTGGCGAGCGCGGCACGGGGTAGTTCACGATCACGCCGGGCCTGGCCAGTTCTGGACCACCGACTTCGCTGTGTGCGCCGCCGCCCGCCGTAGCCGCCCGATGAATGTTCAGCGCCGGCTTGCTCCCCGCGGCCGCGACGCCGACGGCAAGCGGGTTCGTCCCGGCGAGGGTGGCGGCGGCCATTGTGACCGCGGCGAGGGCGGCGGGTCTTGGCCCAGGTGTCCACATGGCGTGGCTCAGATTACCGCGTGTGGTCGCGGGCGCACGTTCGCGCTACGGGCGTGTCATCCAGTCCGTCATTGACGACACGGCGGCGTGAGTAGCCGTGCGGGAAATGCGAGCACGTCGGCTAGAGTTTCCCGGCGTAGCCTGAGGCCATGACGGCTATGACGACCGATTCGGAGTCCGGGCTGCCCATCGAGCCTGTCTACGGGCCGGAATCGCTCAGCGATTTCGACCCCGCGCACAGCCTGGGTGAACCCGGCAGCTACCCGTTCACCCGCGGCATATATCCGGGGATGTACACCGGCCGGCCCTGGACCATGCGCCAGTACGCGGGTTTCGCGACGGCGGCCGAGTCGAACAGGCGGTACAAGCAGCTGATCGAGGCGGGCACGACGGGCCTGTCCGTGGCCTTCGACCTGCCTACCCAGATGGGCTACGACTCCGACGCGCCAGGCGGCGCACGGTGAGGTCGGCAAGGTCGGGGTGGCGATCGATTCGATCGAGGACATGCGTGCCCTTTTCGGCGGCATTCCGCTCGCCGATGTTTCGACCTCGATGACGATCAACGCGCCCGCCGCGGTGCTGCTGCTGCTCTATCAGCTGGTCGCCGAGGAGCAGGGCGTCAGCGCCGACGTGCTCACCGGCACGATCCAGAACGACATCCTGAAGGAATACATCGCCCGCGGCACCTACATCTACCCACCACAGCCCTCGCTTCGCCTGGTCGCAGATACGTTCGCCTACTGCGGCAAAGAGATGCGGAAATGGAACACGATCTCGATCTCCGGCTACCACATGGCGGAGGCCGGCGCGACCGCGGTGCAGGAGATCGCCTTCACGCTGGCGAACGCCAAGGCGTACGTGCAGGCCGCAATCGGCGCGGGCCTTGCGGTCGACGACTTCGGGCCGCGGCTGTCATTCTTCTTCGTCGCGCGAACGACACTGCTCGCGGAGGTCGCGAAGTTCCGCGCGGCGCGGCGGCTGTGGGCCCGCATCATGCGGGACGAGTTCGGCGCCCGCAATCCTCGCTCACAGATGCTGCGGTTCCACACCCAGACCGCCGGGGTCGAACTGACCGCTCAGCAGCCTGAGGTGAACATGGCCCGGGTCACCATCCAGGCACTCGCGGCGGTACTCGGCGGCACGCAGTCACTGCACACCAATTCGTACGACGAGGCGATCGCGCTGCCCAGTGAGAAAGCGGCCAGGCTCGCGCTGCGTACCCAGCAGGTGATCGCGTACGAAACCGATCTCACGTCGACGGTTGATCCGTTCGCCGGGTCGTATGCGATCGAGTCGATGACCGATGATGTCGAGCAGAAGGCCGCGGAGCTCATCGCCCGGATCGACGAGATCGGCGGCCCGGTCGCCGGGATCGAGCAGGGTTTCCAGAAGGCTGAGATAGAGCGCTCCGCCTACCAGGTGGCGCGGGAGGTCGACGCGGGCACGCGGGTCGTCGTGGGGGTCAACAGGTTCCGCACCGAGGGCCACGAGCCGTACCAGCCGCTGCAGGTCAATCCGGCGATGGAGCAGGAGCAGGCGGAGCGGCTCGCGCAGTTGCGGCGCACCCGTGACGGCGCCGCCCACCGGCGCGCGATCGACGAGCTGAAGAAGGCGGCAGGCGGCACCCGGAATGTGCTCTATCCGCTGCGCGTGGCGCTGCAGGCGCGTGCCACTGTTGGTGAGGTGTGTGATGCGCTCCGCGATGTCTGGGGCGTCTACAAGCCCCCGGACGTGTCATAACAGCCATATAGGGAATTACTGACGCATACGAGCTCGGATCATCAGTATGTGGTGTCATAAGTGACATATTTGGCGTTCCGCGGGGGCCCGCGGACGGGTAATGTTCCTGCTCCGGTCCGGGTTTCCCGCCGCACAGGGCTTGCCCGCACCGCCGTGACCTCAGGTGCTGCCGGGCGTGCCGGTGCGGCGTCGTACCTGCACCGGCGGCCGTCGTGCTCGCGGCTTCCACGACACTGCTTTCCGCGAGCGCGTCACGCCCGCTCACCACGGCGCTCGCCCAGCCAGCCCGGTCCGCCTCCGCGCCACCAGGTTTGCGCGGTCCGCGAGTTATGCGAGCCACGGCGAGGGAAGTACGGCCGTTCGTGTCATTTCCCGCATCATTTCGGTCGCTTGGCCCTTGATAATGCCGCACGCACCCCGCTGACCTGGAAAGATCGAAGATGGAGGTTGTGTCGTGGGCATCGCGTGGAACCCGTCCCGTGGGGCAACGCTGGGCGTCGAATGGGAGATTCAGCTGATAGACGCCCAGAGCAGGCTGCTGCGGCAGGACGCTGGTGAGGTGCTTGCCCTGCTGCCCGGGCTCAGCGAGAGCGGAGACCATCCGAAGATCCGTCATGAGCTCATGCAGTCCACGATCGAAGTCGTCACGGGCATCTGCTCGACCGCGGCGGAAGCGAAAGCGGACCTTGCCGCGACCATACGGGAACTCCAGCGGATCACCGATGCGCGAGGTACGATGCTGGCCTGCGCTGGGACGCATCCCGTCAGTGACTGGCGTGATGCGCGGATGGCGCCGATTCAGCGGTATGCGGAGCTCGTCGAGCAAATGCAGTGGCTTGCGCGCCGGATCCAGACCTTCGGTGTGCACGTCCACGTGGGCCTGCGTGATGGGAGCAAGGCGATCCCGATCGTCAATGCTCTCGCCGCGTACCTTCCGCATTTTCTCGCGCTTACCGCTTCCAGTCCGTACTGGCGCGGGCAGGACACCGGGCTGGCATCCAGCCGGTCGGTGGTATTCGGTGCGTTGCCGACGGCTGGGCCGCCACCCCAACTGGCCAAGTGGAGTGAGTTCGAGGACTACATGGACACGCTGGTTCGCGCCGGGACCATCCGGAGCATCAAAGAGGTGTGGTGGGATATCCGGCCGCACCCCGATTTCGGGACCGTGGAGATCCGTATGTTCGACGGGCTGCCCACGCTGCGCGAGATTGGCATGGTCGCGGCGCTCTCACAGTGCCTGGTCCAGCTTTTCGACTTCCAGCTCGACCGCGGGTACACCCTGCCGAACCCGGCGGCCTGGGTGGTCAGGGACAATAAGTGGCGGGCCACCAGGTATGGGCTCGATGCGATCGTGATTATCGACGACATGGGCGCGACGGCGCCACTGCGGGACGAGCTCTATGAGCTTGTGCGCGAGCTTGATCCTGTCGCCGACAGGATGGGCTGCGCAGACGAGCTCGGCGTGGTGTCGGACGTGCTCGAACACGGGGCCTCGTATGAGCGGCAGCGCGCGATCATCGACGGCGGTGGCGAGCTGGCCGACGTGGTCGACGCTCTTGTCACAGAGTTCGCCGAGGACAGGTTCGTCGCATCGGGGGAGGTGACGTATGCGGGGACATGACCCGCTCGGCGGACTCGACGCGTTCTTGTCCGCCCATGCGGACGAGCTTGTCGCGTTCCGCAGGGATCTGCATGCTCACCCGGAGCTTGGGTACCACGAGCACCGGACGACGCGCCTGGTTGCCGGGCGGCTGACCGCCGCGGGACTGCGCCCCGCCATCCTGCCCAAGGGCACTGGCCTGCTTGTGGACGTCGGAGACGTCGCGGACGGCGCCGGGCCAGTGGTGGCGCTGCGCGCCGACCTTGACGCGCTCCCCGTGTCGGACGAGAAGAACGTGCCGTACCGCTCGACCGTCCGCAACACCTGCCACGCCTGCGGGCACGACGTGCACACCGCGATCCTGGTCGGCGCCGGGCTCTACCTCGCGCGGCTGGCGGCGGCCGGTGAGCTGCCTGGCCGGGTCCGGCTGGTTTTCCAGCCCGCCGAGGAAGTCCCCGGCGGCGCCCTCGACGTGCTCGCCGCTGGCGGGATCGCCTCTGTCGACCGGATATTCGCGCTGCACTGCGACCCGCGCCTCGATGTCGGCAAGGTCGGTCTGCGCACCGGCCCCATCACCGCGGCCTGTGACAAGATCGCGGTCCGTGTCGCGGGGCCTGGCGGGCACACCGCGCGGCCGCATCTGACCGCGGATCTCGTGTATGCGCTTGGCAAGATCGTTACCGAGCTTCCCGCCGCGCTGTCGCGCCGTGTCGACCCGCGATCCAGCCTGAGCCTTGTCTGGGGAAGGGTGAGCGCCGGCTCCGCGGCGAACGCGATCCCCGACGACGGGATCGCCGAGGGGACCGTCCGCTGCCTTGACGACGAGGCCTGGCACGCCGCGCCTGACCTGCTCAAGGCACTGATCGATTCGGTGGCGAGTGCGTACGGCATCCTGGCCGAGCTCAGCTACCAGCGCAACGTGCCGCCGACGGTGAACGAAGCAGCGAGTGTGCAGATGCTCACCGATGCCGTTGAGCAGGTGCTCGGCGGCGACGCCACCTCGCCAGCACCGCAGAGCCTGGGCGGCGAGGACTTCGCGTGGTATCTGGAATCCATCCCCGGTGCGCTCGCGCGGCTCGGAACCCGTGGCTCCGGCGTCGCCGGCGACCTGGACCTGCACCAGGGCGCGTTCGACATCGACGAGCGGGCGATCGAGATCGGCGTCAAGGTCATGGTGGCGACCGCGCTCAGGGCGCTCGGTGGCGGTCGGCTCGCGTCCCGGCCAGCGCGCACCGCCACCCAGGTTACGGGCCCTGGCCAGGGTGCCGCGGGCGCCGTTGAGGCCGGGCCGGACCATCACACGGAGCCGGACCACCACGGCGGCGTCGACCACCACGCGGGCGCCGACGGCCACGGCGGCGTCGACCACCACGCGTGGCGCCGACGGCCACGGCGGCGTCGACCACCACGCGGGCGCCGACGGCCACGGCGGTGTCGACCACCACGCGGGCGCCGACGGCCACGGCGGCGTCGACCACCACGCGGGCGCCGACGGCCACGGCGGCGTCGACCACCACGCTGGCGCTGACCATCACGCCGGGCTGATACCTCGCGCCGGGCTGACCACCGCCCTGGGCTGACCACCGCGCTCCCGTCACCGCGACGGGTTCGTTCCGGGGAAGAAGGGTAGCCTGGCTACCAATGACGTACCAGCCCACGCTTGATCACATCAGACGCGCCCCGAAGGTGCTGCTGCACGACCACCTCGATGGCGGCCTGCGGCCGGGGACGATCACCGAGCTTGCCCGCGAGGCCGGCTACCGCGACCTGCCCACGGCCGATGCGGGCGAGCTTGCGGAATGGTTCAGGCAGATCGCGCACTCGGGCTCGCTGGAAAGATATCTGGAATCGTTCTCGCACACCGTGGCCGTCATGCAGACCCCGGAAGGGCTCGCGCGAGTGGCGGCGGAATGCGCGGAAGATCTGGCGGCGGACGGGGTCGTGTACGCCGAGGTGCGGTTCGCGCCTGAACTGCACACCGAGGGCGGGCTGAGCCTGGACCAGGTGGTCGAGGCCGTGCTCGAGGGCTTCGCGGCAGGGAGCAGGTCGGGCGGCATCCGGATCGGCGTGCTGTTGACCGCGATCAGGCACGCGGCACGCTCGATGGAGATCGCCGAACTCGTGGTGCGCTACCGTGACGCGGGCGTGGCAGGGTTCGACATCGCCGGGCCCGAGGCGGGTTACCCGCCGACCCGCCACCTCGACGCGTTCGAGTACCTCCAGCGGGAGAACGCGCACTTCACGATCCACGCCGGTGAGGGATTCGGGCTGCCGTCCATCTGGCAGGCCATCCAATGGTGCGGTGCGGACCGCCTCGGCCACGGTGTGCGGATCATCGACGACATTGTCGATGGCGGACAAGGCGACGACGGCGAAACGGCAGACGACGGCGGTACCCCGAAACTAGGGCGGCTTGCCGCCTACGTGCGAGACAAGCGGATCCCGCTGGAGATGTGCCCGACCTCCAACGTGCATACCGGGGCCGCGCGGTCGGTTGCCGAGCATCCGATCGGTTTGCTGCGTCGGCTGTATTTCCGGGTCACCGTGAACACGGACAACCGGCTGATGAGCGCGACCAGTCTGTCTGGGGAGTTCGCCCGGCTTGTGGAGGCCTTCGGCTACGGCTGGGACGACCTGCAGTGGTTCACCATCAACGCCATGAAGTCGGCGTTCCTGTCCTTCGATGAGCGCCTGGAGCTCATCAACGGTGTCATCAAGCCAGGATTCGCACAGCTCAAATGGCGCGGAAGCAGACCGCTCGCCTGAGCCCTGGGTCCAGATCCTGAGCCCCGGAGCCAGCGCTTCCGCGGCTACGCGGCCTCCTAGGCCGCGTCCGCGAGCAGTCGGGCGAGGAGCGCGCCAATCCTGGCCGCCGCGTCCTGGCCCGCGGCCAGCACCTCGGCGTGCTCGAGTGGCGCGCCGGACATCCCCGCGGCCATGTTCGTGACCAGGGAGAGCGCGAGCACGTCCAGGCCTGCCTCGCGAGCGGCGATGGCTTCCAGAACGGTTGACATCCCCGCCAGGTCGGCGCCAAGCGTACGCGCCATCCGGATCTCGGCCGGCGTCTCGTAGTGCGGTCCGGGGAAGCAGGCGTAGACCCCCTCGGCCAGTGACGGATCCTGCTGCCGTGCCAGGGCCCTCAGCCTCGGCGTGTACAGGTCCGTGAGGTCCACGAATCTCGGGCCGGTGAGGGGAGACCGGCCCGTCAGGTTGATGTGATCGCTGATCAGCACCGGCTGGCCGATCGAGAATTCAGGGCGGATGCCGCCCGCCGCGTTGGTCAGCACCACCGTGCGCGCTCCTGCCGCGGCAGCCGTGCGGATGCTATGTACTGCCGCGTCCGGTCCGCGACCCTCGTACAGGTGGGTACGTCCGAGAAAGATCAGCAGCCGGTGGCGGTCGGCGGGCACGGAACGGATCCTGCCCACGTGCCCGCTGACCGACGGTGCGGCGAAGCCGGGGAGGTCGGTGGTGGCCAGCTCGTGGCTTGGCGGCCCGAACGCGTCCGCGGCGGCACTCCAGCCCGATCCGAGCACCACCGCAGCGGTGTGGTCGTGGCACTCGGAGCCTGTGCGCTCGCGCAGCACGCGAGCGGCCGCGTGCGCGGCCTCGTACGGGTCGTCACTCACGTCAGCCGAGGGTACGCCGCCCGGCGTGCCGTCATATCGCCGGGGGCTCGTCGCCGAGCAGCCAGCGGGCGCCTGGGCCATGGCTGGCCGCCGCGTCGCCCGGGTTGTACAGCGCACAGCGCCGAAGCGACAGGCAGCCGCACCCGATGCGGCTCGTGAGCGTGGACGACGGGCGCGCGCGGATATTGCCGCGGCTCGCGGCCCCGCCCGCCCGGCCGGCCGACGGCCGACCGCACCGGCAACCAGCCCCGGCTCAGCGTCGCGAGCCGCGGGGTAGTGCCGTTCCGGTGGAGCGCTAGCGGCACGGCCGCGCCCGCAGGGCGGCGACGTACTCCCCGGGTGCGCCGGCCTTCTCCGCGGCGTTCGCGATGACGCCCACGCAATGCGCGGCCGGCAGGCCGCCTTCGTAGCCGTTGAGCACGTACAGCCAGGCCAGCACGTTGCCCTCCGCCGTACGGACCCTTACCTTGATCTTCTCGTAATATCCCATGGTCTTGCCGTCCCACTGGTCCAGCGCCTTCTCATCCATCTCGGGGACGTCGTAGAGCACCACGAACACCTGCGCGGTGCCGTCCTCGGCGTCTTCGACAAGCGTGGCGAGCGCGCCTTCCCAGCCGATGTCCTCACCACCGAAGGTCAGCCGCCAGCCGGCCAGCCAGCCAGAGCCGCGCTGCGGCGAGTGCGGGCAGCGCGACGCCATCTGGGCAGCGTTCATATTGCTGCCGTACGCCGCGTACAAGGCCACGGGGATCAAGCGTACGGGCTGGCCGGGCGCCATAAAGGCGGGTGCGCCACAATTGATAGGGCTTGTGGAGTGCGTGGCATGTGCGGGCTGCGCACGTGCGAAGAAGGGGACACCGTGACCGCCGGACGTACCCGGATCGTGATCATCGGCGGCGGGCCAGGGGGCTATGAGGCCGCGCTCGTCGCGGCGCAGCTCGGAACCGACGTGACCGTGGTGGAGCGCGACGGCGCGGGCGGCGCGTGCGTGCTCACGGACTGCGTGCCCTCCAAGACGCTGATCGAGACGTCGGTCACGATGGCGAGGCTGGCGTCCGCAGGCGATCTGGGCGTGCGAGTGGGCGCGGGTTCGGCAGCGGTGGACGCGCCGCGCCTGAACGCCCGGGTGAAGGCTCTTGCGAGACGGCAGTCCGCGGACGTGGCGTCCCGGCTCGCGGCCGAGGGTGTCCGGATGGTAACTGGCGAAGGCAGGCTGGTGGAGCCCGGTCTGGTAGCCGTGGGTGACCGCCGCTTCGCGGCGGATGTGGTCCTGATCGCGACGGGCGCACATCCGAGGGTGCTGCCGGACGCGGTGCCTGACGGGGAGCGGATCCTGGACTGGCGGCAGCTCTACGATCTCCCCGAACTGCCGCGGGAGCTGATCGTGGTCGGCTCCGGCGTGACGGGTGCGGAGTTCGCCTGCGCCTACCAGGCGCTCGGCGCGCAGGTCACCTTGGTCTCATCGCGCCAGCGGGTGCTGCCGCACGAGGACGTGGACGCCGCGGTGGTAGTGGAGGACGTGTTCAGGCGGCGCGGCATGACCGTGCTCGGCAGGTCGCGCGCGGAGGCGGTGAAACGTACGGGTGACGGTGTGGTGGCGACCCTGGAGGACGGCAGGACCGTGGCGGGCACGCACTGCGTGCTCACCGTGGGCATGACGCCGAGCACGGGGGGTCTTGGCCTGTCGGAGGCCGGTGTCCGGCTGGACGGACGGGGGTTCGTCGAGGTGGACAGGGTGTCGCGGACCTCGGCGCCCGGGGTGTACGCGGCCGGTGACTGCACAGGGTTGCTGATGCTCGCGTCGGTGGCGGCCATGCAGGGCCGGATCGCGATGTGGCACGCACTTGGCGAGGCGGTGACCCCGCTGAGGCTCTCGCACGTGGCCGCCACCATCTTCACCGAGCCCGAGATCGCCACGGTGGGCGTGACCCACGCCGCGGTGGAGGCCGGTGAGGTGGACGCGCGCGTGGTCAAGCTGCCGCTCGCCACCAACCCCAGGGCCAAGATGCAGGGTTCACGCGACGGGTTCGTCAAGCTGTTCGCCCGCCGCGGCACCGGGATGGTGCTCGGTGGGGTGATCGTGGCGCCACGGGCGAGTGAGCTGATCCTGGCCGTGTCTCTCGCGGTGGAACAGCAACTGACGGTCGACCAGATAGCGCACACGTTCGCGGTGTATCCGTCGATGTCGGGCAGCGTGACAGAGGCCGCGCGCCGGCTCATGCAGTCGGCGGCGAACATCGATTGATCCCTAACGGCTGCCGCGCATGTGCAACCCCGTGACGGTGTCACATGCATGTGGTGCGCGCCATGCGGCAGCCGTCAAGGCTCGGCCGGCCCGGGGGCGACCCCGGGACCCCCGCTGCGCCGGTCGGCGCGCCATGCGGCAGCCGTCAAGGCTCGGCCGGCCCGGGGGGCGACCCCCGGGACCCCCGCTGCGCCGGTCGGCGCGCCATGCGGCAGCCGTCAGGGCTCGGCCGGCCCGGGGGGCGACCCCCGGACCCCCGCTGCGCCGGTCGGCGCGCCATGCGGCAGCCGTCAGGGATGTTAGTGGGTCGGGTGCCCAAGATCCGGATCGTCGGGAACGGGCAGGCCGTGCTGGCGCAGCCGGGCCGCGCGGATGTCGTCCGCATAGACCGCGACCGTGAACACGCTTCCGGCGAGGGCCAGCGCGGGAACCATCAGCCGCAGCCAGATCGGCCCTGGCAGCAGCGCCAGAAGCAGGCAGACCGGGATCATGACGACGAGGTGCCTGGCCACGACGCGGCCGCGCCAGCCCGCGTCGATGAGTTCGTGGCGCACCCATTCCCTGTTCTCGGCGCGCAGCCGCAGCCCGAACGCGAACCGCAGCCGTCCGGCAAAGCTCGGATCACCAGGAAGCCGGGTCATGGCGCACTGCCATGGCCGCAGGGAAAGCTCATGGGCCTCGCGGGTCCTTGATCGAGTGGTCAATCGCTGATCTGGCAGATGGTTTCGCCACTCGAGACGCTCTGGCCGACGGTGACCACGAGCCCAGTCACGGTGCCATCCTTGTGCGCGGCGAGCGGCTGCTCCATCTTCATCGCCTCGAGCACGACGACCGTGTCGCCTGCCGACACCCGCTCGCCCTCACCCGCGATGAGTTTGACGATGGTGCCCTGCATGGGGCTGACCAGCGTGTCGCCTCCCGCGGCAGCGGCCGTGCGCCGGCCGCGCGGCGAGGTGCGCTGCGCGGCGCGTCCGGCCTGGCCCGCAGCGGCACCTGTGTCGCTCGCCGGGTCACCCAGCACGAGGAACCCCGGCGGCAGCACCACCTCCAGTCGCTTGCCGCTGACCTCGACGGTGATCCGCTCGCGAGCGCCGGAGTCAGGGTGATCGCCGTCGGCTTCGCCGGTGAACGGCTCGATGGGGCCCTCGAACTCGGTCTCGATCCACCGGGTGTGGACGCTGAACGGCTCCGCGGTGAATGCCGGGTCCGCGGCAACGGCGCGGTGGAAGGCGAGCACGGTCGGCATCCCGGCGACGTCGAACTCGCCGAGGGCGCGCCTGGCACGTTCCAGCGACTGGCGCCGGTCGCTGCCGGTCACGATGAGCTTGGCGATCAGTGAGTCGAAGGCCTGCGGCACCGTCATGCCCTCGCGGTAGCCGGCGTCGAGCCGGACACCCGGCCCGGACGGCGGCTGCCAGCGCGTGATCTTTCCTGGTGCTGGCAGGAAGTTGCGGCCGGGATCCTCGGCGTTGATCCGGAATTCGATCGAGTGAGCGCGCGGCTGCGGGTCCGGGTAGCCGACAGGTTCACCATCGGCGATCCGGAACATCTCCCGCACCAGGTCGATCCCGGTGACCTCCTCGGTGACCGGGTGCTCGACCTGCAGCCTGGTGTTCACCTCGAGAAAGGAGACGGTGCCGTCCTGGCCGATGAGGAATTCGCACGTGCCGGCCCCCACGTACCCGGCGTCGCGGAGGATCGACTTGGACGACTCGTACAGCACCCTGATCTGCTCGGGGGTCAGGAATGGCGCCGGGGCCTCCTCGACCAGTTTCTGATGGCGGCGCTGCAGTGAGCAGTCGCGCGTGGAGACGACGACGACGTTGCCACCGCTGTCGGCCAGGCACTGGGTCTCGACGTGCCGTGGCCGGTCCAGGTACCGCTCGGCGAAACATTCTCCACGGCCGAATGCCGCGACCGCCTCGCGCACCGCGGATTCGTACTGCTCCTCGATCTCGTCGAGCGTTCGTGCGACCTTGAGCCCGCGCCCGCCGCCGCCGAAGGCGGCCTTGATCGCGACAGGCAGGCCGTGCTGCCGGGCGAACGCGATCACCTGGCCGGCACCGGATACGGGGTCGGCCGTACCTGGCGCGAGTGGCGCACCCGCGGCCATGGCGATATGACGCGCGCTCACCTTGTCGCCCAGTGCGCGGATGGCCGACGGCGGAGGTCCGATCCAGGTCAGACCGGCGTCAATGACGGCCTGGGCGAAATCCGCGTTCTCCGCGAGAAACCCGTAGCCGGGGTGGACCGCGTCGGCCCCGGCCTGTGCCGCTGCCTTGAGGATCTTCGCGATGTCCAGATAGGAATCGGCCGCAGTCTGCCCGCCCAGTGCGTACGCCTCGTCCGCGATCGTGACGTGCAGCCCATCCACGTCGGGCTCCGCGTAGACGGCGATGCTGGCCAGATCCGCATCGCGGCAGGCACGGGCGACGCGAATCGCGATCTCGCCGCGGTTAGCGATGAGGACTCTACGCACGGAACGCCTCCTCTCGCCTGAGGTAGGAGTCTAAGGGGTGCCACACGTGCTGCCGCTTGGGGCCCGCCATTGGGCAGGTCGCGACCGGGTGGAATTGGCTCGCCACAGTGCGCGAATTCCACCCGGATCGGTCCGTCCGCCGGGCCGTGTACCGGGGCCGTGTACCTGGCCGTACGCCGGGCCGGGGGACCGGGTCCCGGCTGGCCCGGTCAGCGCGGCAGCCCGCTGGCACGCCAGGCGCCCCGCCCGTGCTGTACCGGCGCCGCTGGTAGCCGGGTCCTGTCGCCCCAACCGGAGCGTGCGCGGTCGTCCGCCCGTGCGCGGTCCGCAGCCGCCCTGGCGGCCGCCCTTCTGGCGGCGGCGCGGGTCAGCGCGAGCACAGCCACAAGGGCGGCGGTCTCCTCGGCGGTCGCATGCCCGCGCACCACGCGGAGCAGCACCTGTGTGCCTGCGTCAGCCACGACGATCCTCCAGCGGTGCGACCGGCCTTCCCCACAAGTATTACCGGCCCGCGGGGGCCGCATTGATCCCTACTTGCGGATTTTCCCCGTGCCGATGCCGAACTCGCGGTGGACACGCTCCCAGAACGCGTCTCGCAGCCACTCCCTGGCCTCCTGGTAGGGACGCAGCGACAGGCCGAGCTGCTTTTCCGCCTCGACGAGCAGTTCCTTGTCGATGACAGGTGGCAGGATCGGCCCGGGAAGCAGGTCGCGGATGTTGTCCCGGCCGCGGGTGAGAATCCACTTCTGCGCCACATGCTCGCCAGCTTCCTCGACCCGGTCGCGATCCGGGCCGAGCCGTGTCGCCGCGGCGGTCATCACGCTGTGGCCGAAGACCCGTGTGGTGCGCGGCGGCGGCCGGTCGCCGAAGAGCTGCGCGGGTGACGGCGCGGCGTGCGTCGCGACTGCGTCCGGCCGGACCGGCTCGGCGACCGGGATCTGGTGCTTGGTGAAGTAGGCCTTGAGAAATGCGGCGTCAAGGACCTGGACGGTGTCCGACTCCCAGACGAGGCGCTCGGCCTGATTGGTGCCGTACGGCGGCTCGACTCCCCACAGATGGACGCGGACTCCGTAGGCCTGTGCGGCCTCGACAGCAGGCACCATGTCCTCGTCGCCGGCCACGAGCACGGCGTCTGTGATCGCCCGGTGCCTGGCAAGCGCCTCCATGTCGGCCCGGATCTGCGCGTCGACGCCCTTCTGCTGGCCGCGTGCGTTGAGGTTGCCGAGACGAAGTTTCACCCACGACATCTGAGCGATGACGCGCTGGTCGATCGTGGGCACCCGGTCCTTGGCCGCGTCGTACCAGTACACGCGGAGAAGCTCGCCGCGGAGCTGGCTCGCCGCGTGCTGTGTCAGTGTCCTGATGAGCCTGTCCGCGTCCACGCGGTACTCGCGCCGCGATTTCGCATCGAACAGCAGCTCGCCTGCCGCAGCGTAGATGTACCCGACATCCACCATGATCGCATAGCGCGCGACGATCGGCAGCGGGCTCGCGAACTCAGTCATGGTGCCATCGACTCTATGGCAGCACATCCTGTCCCCGTGCCGTCACAGCGGGATGTTGCCGTGTTTCTTGGGCGGCATCGTCTGCCGCTTGGTCCGCAGCGTGCGCAGCGCCCGGAGCACGTGACCACGGGTCTCCGAGGGCCTGATCACCGCGTCGACATAGCCGCGTTCCGCGGCGATGTACGGATTGGCGAGAGTGTCCTCGTACTCGGCGATCCGCTGTGCGCGCAGGCTGTCGCGTTCACCCACCTCGCCAAGCTCGCGCCTGTGCAGGATGTTGACGGCGCCCTGAGCACCCATCACCGCGATCTGTGCGGTGGGCCACGCCAGGTTGACGTCGCTGCCGAGATGGTTTGATCCCATGACGACGTAGGCGCCGCCGTAGGCCTTGCGGGTGATGACTGTGATCTTGGGTACGGTGGCCTCGGCGTAGGCATAGATGAGCTTGGCGCCGCGCCGGATGATGCCGCCCCATTCCTGATCGGTGCCCGGCAGGAATCCGGGCACGTCCACGAAGGTCAGCAGCGCAATGTTGAACGTGTCGCAGGTGCGCACGAACCGCGCGGCCTTCTCGGCCGCGTCGATGTCGAGGCAGCCGGCGAAATGCATCGGCTGGTTGGCCACCACCCCGACGCTGGTGCCGTCCACCCGGCCGAAACCAACGATCAAGTTCGGCGCGAATCCGGCGTGCACTTCGAGGAATTCACCGCCGTCGAGAACGTGCTCGATCACCGTGTGCATGTCGTAGGGCTGGTTCGTCCGAATCTGGGACGAGCAGATCGAGTTCGGCGTCCGCGTCAGTGATCCCGGGGTCGGCTCCCGCGTCGATGATGGGCGGGTCGTCCAGGTTGTTGGACGGCAGGTAGGAAAGCAGCGCCCGGGCGTAGGTCGAGACAGTCGCCCTCGTCGGCGGCCTGATAATGCGCCACGCCGGACTTGGTGTTGTGCGTGTGCGCACCGCCGAGGTCCTCGAAACTGACCTCCTCACCGGTTACGGTCTTGATGACGTCAGGCCCCGTGATGAACATGTGGGAGGTCTGATCGACCATGAGCGTGAAGTCGGTGATGGCGGGCGAGTAGACCGCGCCGCCGGCACACGGACCCATGATGAGCGAGATCTGCGGGATCACCCCGGACGCGATCACGTTGCGGTAGAAGATCTCCCCGAACAGGCCGAGTGCGACCACCCCTTCCTGGATACGGGCACCGCCGCCGTCGTTGATCCCGATGATCGGGCAGCCGGTCTTGAGTGCGTGGTCCATGACCTTGAGGATCTTGGTGCCGTAGACCTCGCCTAGTGAGCCGCCGAAGACGGTGAAGTCCTGGCTGAAGACGCAGACCGGGCGCCCGTCGACGGTGCCGAACCCGGTGACCACGCCGTCGCCGTACGGCCGGTTGTGCTCGATGCCGAAGCCGGCCGCGCGATGCCTGGCCAGTTCGTCCAGCTCAGTGAAGGATCCGGGGTCGAGAAGCTGCGTCGATCCGCTCGCGCGCGGTCATCTTGCCCCGGTCGTGCTGCTTGGCGACGGCGCGCTGTGATCCGGCGTGGATGGCCGCGGTCCTGCGCTGCTCCAGGTCGGCGATCTTCGCTGCCGTGGTGTGCGGCGCGGGCACGTCTGCCTCGCCGGTCCCGCCAGCGTCCATTGGCCCGGGCGTGTCTGCGGGCCCGGGTGTGTCCGTGGGCCCGGGCGTTTCCACCGGCCCCGGACCATCGCTGGGCGTGGCTATCCGACCGGCTCGCGGAACCTGATCCGTGGCGGGATTCTCGTTCGGCGCGGACCAGCCACTCGCTGTATCGCTGGGTATGGGCACGTCGCTGGGCATGGCCACAGGGTAACCACGTCACATGAGTCCCGCCGCCGACGACCGTCGTAATATCAACAGTGGCATCTCAAATTAGAGATACCATGGAATGTATGGACGGTACGGCACCGGAGGCGCCGCAGGAGCCAGGGCAACTGCCCCTGCTGCCAGGCTTCCGTGAGATGGCGATCAGGCGCATGTCGGCCGACCGGCGCAGGCTCATCGCCGACCTGGCGGTGCAGCGGGAGGCAGCAAGGCTCTCGCAGACGGAGGTGGCCGCGCGGATGGGTACCTCGCAGTCGGCGGTGGCGCGGTTGGAGACAGGAGAGGGTGACGTGCGCGCGTCCACCTTGGAGCGCTACGCGGCCGCGATCGGCTGTCAGATCACGTGGCAGCTTCGGGATTGAAGAAGACACGCAGAGCTGACCGGAGGAGAGCGACGATGAACGCACGGACGGAGCATCAGTCCCAGTGGCCGCGGCAGCCGGGAACGCCGGAAGAACCTGGATGGCCCGGCCGCCCGGGCCCCTACCCTGGACCGCCCTTCCCTCCGCGCTACCCGCCTCACCCGCAGCCCAGCCCGCAGTCACCACCGCTCGGCGCGCCCGTACGCACGTGGGGCGGCTCCGGCGAGTGGCCAGGCCGGCTGAGGCGAGCGACTGCTCGAACAGCGAGTCGTGATGGCGCACGGCCACCTCGATGAGACCGCGGCAACCCTGCTCTGCGCCCAGTTGCTCACCCTCGACGCCGACAGTCCGGACCGGACGGCGCCGATCCTGCTGCACCTCCAGAGCCTGAGCGCGGACCTTCAGGCAGCCCTGACCGTGATGGATGCCCTCGACGCCGTGGGCGTGCCTGTGCACGCATTCGCGCGCGGTCACCTCAGTGGCCCGGCACTCGGCGCGCTCGCGGCGGCGGACCGCCGGCTCGCCTACCCCAATGCCGGATTCCTGCTCGTCGAGCCCGAGGCCGGCTTCGAGGGCACCGCGGCGGACCTGGCGAGCAGACAGCGGCAATTCGCCACCATGCTCGACGCGCTGTACTTCAGGCTCGCCGACGTCACCGGCCGCGAGGTCGACGAGATCAGGGACGATGCACGCCGCCGCCGCTTCCTCACCGCCGGCGAGGCGGTCACCTACGGCCTCGTCCAGGAGGTGGCGCAAGCGCCGCACGGCTCATGACCGGTGGGGCAGTGGCTAGCGGGCCGGGCAGGCGCGGATCGATATGGGGGAGTGTCCTGTGGGGCGGGCGGGTTCGGTGTGAGAGGCGTTTGAAGTGGGATCTTCTCAGGCGGTGCCCGGAGGCCGGTGGTGGGCGGGTGAGAGCAGGGTGGCGCGCGGCTGGGCCGCGAGTGGCTCTGGAGCGCGGGTGGGCCGCGCTGGGAGCGGGGCGTGAGTGGGCGTTTGGCACGCGGGTGCGCGGGCGGCGGCGGACGGGCCGCAGGCAGCAGGCAGCGCCGTTGACCCGCGCCGCCGATAATGGGCGTTGTGATCGGCCCCAAGGCTGCGGAGCGCGACGCGGCCCGCATGGAGATGCCCGCGCGGATGCGCCGCGACGTGCGACTGCTCGGCGACCTGCTTGGCGAGACGCTGAGCGAGACCGAAGGCCAGGACGCGCTCGACGACGTCGAGCGGCTCCGTCGCCTCGCGATCGCGGTGCGTGCGGGCAGCGCCGATGACGACGAGATCGCCGCACTCGTCGCGAGCTGGCCGTTGGCACGCGCGGAACTGGTTGCGCGTGCTTTCACGGTCTATTTTCATCTCGTCAACCTCGCCGAGGAGCTTCAGCGGATCCGTACGCTACGCGAGCGCGACGCGGACGGCGGGCCGGTGCGCGAGTCGCTCGCCGCGACGGTGGCTGCGGTCAGCCGCGACGAGGGCCCGCAGCGGCTTCGTGAGCTCCTGCGCAGCCTCGAAATCCACCCTGTCTTCACCGCGCATCCGACGGAGGCACGCCGCCGCGCCGTGGTCACCGCGCTGCAGCGCATCACGGGCCTGCTGTGGGATCTCGATGACGAGCGGCGCGGGCCGCTTGAAGAGGCGGAAACGCGGCGGCGGCTGCGCGAGGAAGTCGACCTGCTCTGGCGCACGTCGCCGCTGCGGGTCAAGGCAATGGGGCCGCTCGACGAGGTGCGCACGGTGATGGCGGTTTTCGACGAGACGATATTCCGCGTCGTGCCTGCCTTCTACCGCGCGGTCGACGGCACGCTGGCCGGGCCGCGGTCCGGCGCGGCCGCGCCGGCGGTAAGCGCTTTCCTGCGGTTCGGCAGCTGGGTGGGCGGTGACAGGGATGGCAACCCGTACGTGACCGCGCAGGTCACCAGGGAGACCGCGCTCATACAGTCCGACCACGTGCTGCGTGCGCTCACCAACGCGGCCACCAGGATCGGCCGTGCACTGACCGCTCACTCCTCGACGACCCCGCCCTCGGCTGATCTCCGGCGGGCGCTTGCCGTGGCGGAGGCGTCGCACCCGGAACTGCTCGGGGAGATCATCGCTCGCTCCCCGCAGGAGCCGCACCGCCAGTATCTCCTCTATGTAGCCGAACGGCTGCGCGCGACCCGCCTCAGGCATGCCGACCTCGCCTATCCAGGGTCGGGTGACTTCCTGGCCGATCTCCGCCTTGTGCAGGACTCACTGGCGCTCGCGGGTTCGCCCCGGCAGGCGTTCGGGGAATTGCAGCATTTGATCTGGCAGGCGGAGACCTTCGGCTTTTGTCTTGCCGAGCTGGAGATCCGCCAGCACAGCGCCGTGCACGCGCGGGCGCTCGCCGAACTGCGTGCGGGCGGGCCGAGGTCGGCTGAGACCGAGGAGGTACTCGCCACGCTGCGGGTGGCCGGCTGGATCCAGGGCCGGTTCGGGGCCGATGCCTGCCGCAGGTACGTGGTCAGCTTCACCCGCTCCGCGGCCGATATCGCCGCCGTGTACGAACTCGCCGAGTGTGCGACGCCGGACGGCCGGGCGCTGGTCCTTGACGTGGTACCGCTGCTGGAGAGCGGCGATGATCTGCGCCGCGCGACGGACGTGCTTGACGAGATGCTCACGCTGCCGCCGGTGCGCCAGCGCCTCGCCGACGACGGGCCGGCGTATGGAGGTGATGCTGGGTTACTCGGACTCCGCGAAGGAACTCGGGCCGGTCGACGGCGACGCTCCTGCTGTACGACACGCAGGCCGCGCTGGCCCGCTGGGCGGCGGTGAACGACGTACGGCTGACGCTGTTCCACGGCCGGGGCGGTGCGCTCGGGCGTGGCGGCGGACCCGCCGGGCGTGCCGTGCTCGCCCAGGCTCCCGGGTCGGTCGCGGGCCGGTTCAAAGTGACCGAGCAGGGCGAGGTCGTGCTCGCCAGGTACGGTCACCTGGCCATCGCGCAGCGCCATCTTGAGCAGGTGACGTCCGCGGTGCTGCTGGCAGAGACGCCAGCGGCGGCGGAGCGGATCGCGGCCGCCGCGGAGAGGTTCCGTGGCGTGGCCGACCGGATCGGCGCGGCGGCGTTGCGCGCCTACCGCGAGCTTGTCGAGGCAGACGGGTTCGCCGCCTGGTTCGCGCGGATCAGCCCGCTGCAGGAGATCGGTGGCCTGCGGATCGGCTCGCGGCCGGCCAGGCGCGGCGCCGCGGCCGGGCTTGACGACCTGCGGGCGATCCCGTGGGTGTTCGCGTGGACCCAGACCCGGGTGAACCTGCCTGGATGGTTCGGGCTGGGTAGCGGAATCGCGGCGGTAGCGGCGGAACCCCGGGGACTGGACCTGCTGCGCGCGGCGTACCGCGAGTGGCCCTTGCTGCGGGTGCTTCTCGACAATGCGGAGATGAGCCTCGCCAAGACGGATCGCGACATCGCCGAGAGGTACCTCGCGCTCGGCGGCAGGGACGACCTGACAGCGCAGGTGCTCGCCGAGTACGACCGCACGAGGGCGGTGATCGCCGACGTCACAGGACACGAGCGGCTCCTCGCGCGGCGCCCGGTGCTTTCGCGTGCGGTGGCGCTGCGGAATCCGTATGTGGATGCGCTGTCTCATCTGCAACTGCGGGCGCTCGCGGCACTGCGCGCACCTGACGGGGGCGACGCCGACGGTGATCGCCGCGGCCGCGGCCCGCTCGACCGCGGGCTACTCGAGCGGTTGCTCCTGCTGACCGTGAGCGGTGTGGCCGCCGGCCTGCAGAACACCGGCTGAGCCGGCTCGCGTTGGGACGCTCGCGACGTCCGAGATCTGCGGGACGTGGGCTAAGCGCTGGGCTGCGGTTGCGTCGCGGCCTTCTGGCCGGCGACGCTGGCGCCGGCGGGCGGGGCATCGGCGCCGGTGCCGCGGGCGAACGCGAGCGCGGCGGCCACGCAGGCGAGCGGTGCGACGGGAACCACGTACCTGCAGATCGAAGTCCGCCGTGGCCACGGGTATCAGCAGCAGGCCGATTGCCGTGAGCCACGGCAGCAGCGCCGGCCCGCCCCAGTCGCGCAGCCGTCTGATCCCGCCGCCGAGCCCAGGACCTGACGATGGCGGCGAAGCCGATGAGCAGAACGATCCCGAGCAGCGTGCCGTGCAGGTAGACAAAGCGCTGGTAGCCGCGCATGAATCCGGCGTAGGGCTCATACGCCTTGGTCGCCGTGGACGCTGAGGCCGGCGTAGGCGTGCTGGTCGGTGCGCACGGTACCGCCACCAGGCGTTGCGCATGCGGGGCGGTGCCCAGAGGCTCTCCGCCGTCGCGAACTGGTACTTGCTGGCCGTGTAGGCGCTCGGGTGCGCGTGACCGGTTCCAGCGGAAGCTCAGCATGAAGTCGTGCAGTACGGCTACGGCATAGCCGCCCGGCTGCGCGGTGATCGCCCGCAGCGCGAAATCCTGCGCCAGGGCGTTTTTTCCGGCGCTGAACCTCGCGCCAGGGATCTTGTTGAGCGGGGACTGCGCTACCCAGATGTAGCTCGAGGCGCCGAACCGGTGGCCGCTGGGCGGACAGAGCGCCGCCTCGTCGGCGGGTGGCGTGATCACCGAGCAGTTCGCGAAGCTCATGGTCCGTGACCAGAGGAAGATGCCGTTGCTCATGGTGAAGTTCACTATGTGGAAGGAGGCGTAGAACCAGGCGAGGTACGCCGCGAGCGGCAGCGCGGAGGCGAGCAGCGTGAGGCCGACGACCCGCCAGCGGGGCCGGCGCAGCAGCAGATAGCAGATGTAGAGCGCGAGCAGCGGCACCCCGATGGGCCGGATGGTCGCGGAGAGCGGCGAGCAGCAGGCCCGCGGTCATGTCTGCCCACGCGGGGGGGTCGTCGCGCCACCACAGGGCGACGATGACGGCCGCTATGACCAGGGACCTCGAAGGCGGCGTCGGACAGGATCTCGTGTTCGAGCTGGATCTGGTAGGCGTCGAAGAGCACAGGCAGCGCGGCGAGCGTCGATCCCCAGGCAGGCAGGGCGAAGCGCATGCCGCAGCAGCACGTAGATCGCGAGCCCGATGAGCAGGCCAAAGACATGCTGCATGGCCACGACCAGCATGAAGCTGCGGTACGGCCGCAGGAGCAGCAGGAACACGCCGTAGCCGGAAACGTGGGTGACATCGGGCTGGTACCGCAGGGCGACGGCGAGGTAGCTCGCTGAGTCCCCGCCGAACCAGATCGCGGGCCTGAATGCGAGCAGCGCCACGACCCGAACGGCTGCCGCGAACAGCAATGCCACCGAAAAGGTGCGATTGTGACGTGGGAATGCCCGGATTGCCTGCGAGACCTTCATGATCTCCCCGTGTGCCTTTGCCCGCAGATGCCGCCGCATGGCTTTCGCGCGGCCGGCGACACCTCGGAGAAGGGAGCGGCTGCCACGTATTCGGGCAGTGGTGCCAGCCGCGCTTGGGCGAAATTCACATTCGCCCGGCGTGACCGGGCCACGGTGATGGCTGCCGCGACTGCCCAACGCTAGCACCGCAGGCCGGGCCGGTCCGGCCGCCTGAACGGAACATATGACGATGCCACAGCCGTGGTGCCATGCCACCGAGGCGTTTTCCCACAAGACCGTGCCTGGGCCGCCTATTCCCGGTGATGTCGGCCGAAATCCCGCCGTATGATCCGGGCGTCGCCCCGGCGATTAAATACGGCGATTAATTACGAAGTACCATATCGACTGTCGAATGTAAGTTCGGCAGGGTCCCGTGCCACGACGGAGCCTTCCGGCTGGTCCGCATGGCGGCGACCGGGCAGTTCGGGCGGCGGCGGATCGCGGCGGATGCGTCCCGATACGCCTGCCATGCCCGCGGCGATGCAAGCGCAAGGTACCGCGGCGAGAACGTACCGGTAGCTGAACCCGGCAGTGGCGGGCGGCACGATGATGAGAGCGACCACGACACACCACGGCAGCAGGCCCGGCGCACCGCGGCGGCGGCCGGTCACCACCCAGGCCGCGCCGGCCAGCAGGGTGAGCAACAGCAGCGGCCCGCGGAAGTAGAAGTAGCGCTGATAGCTGGCGAGCAGCGCCGCGTAGGGCCGGTCGGCGCGGGTGGTCAGGTCACCAGGCTGATACTCATGCAGGTCCGCGATCGGTGCCCAGCGGGGCACCGGCGCGTCGCGCGTGGCGAATTGGTACTGGCCCGCGGTCGCTGGATCGGGGAACCGCGGTGAGCGGCTCAGGGCGAACGTGCGTGCCACGTCCGTCGCCACCACAGACAGGTAGGCGGCAGGCTGGTCGAGGACCGCGAGCCATGCGAACTTGCCGCCGAGACTGCTCGCCCGCGCGCCCCAGGGATTGCCGGTGTAGGTGCGCAGCGGGTTCGCGTGCCACACATAGTAGGCGGCGGGCGGACGCTTCCAGGGTGGCCGGTTGTCGCACAGCGGGCGCAGGCTCGCGGGCGGGTTCATTTTCGCGCAGTCCGCGAAGGCCATCACCCGGCTGTACAGGAACGCGCCGTCACCCTCGGTCAGGGCGTAGGGTCCGCGCGCGGCATGGAACCAGCTCAGGTACGCCGCGATCGGCAACAGCCCGGCCGCTACCAGGGCGATCACCGGGCGCCAGCCGGCCCGCCGCACGATCAGGCAGACGGCGGCCACCACCAGCAGCGGCCGTCCGTCGGTACGGACGACCGCGGCGGCACCGAACAGCAGCCCAGCCACCGAGGCGAGGATCCATCCGGGCTGATTTCGCAGGCACGCAAGCACCACCGCGGCGGTGATCAGGAACATGAACAAGGTGTCGGCCATCACCAGGTGCTCGAGCTGGATCTCGTAGGCATCGAAAAGCACAGGCATGGCCGCGAGCGTCGCCACCCACGCCCGCACACCCCGCACCCGGAGCACCGCGTACGCACCGGCTCCCGTGGCGAGCCCGAGCACATGCTGGACCAGTGTCACCGCCGCGAACCGGTGCAGCGGTTCAAGCGTGGCAAGAAGGAGTGCGTACCCGCTTGGCCGGATCGTCTCGGGGACAAGGCGAACGGCCGCCGTGACATATGAAAAGGAGTCGTTGAACCACTCCACCGGGCGGTACGCGAGCACGGCAAACGCCCGGAGTACCGCCGCCAGCGTGAGTGCCACGGCCAATTGCCAGTGGTCCAGCGCGAACGCGCGCACGCGGCACAGCAGTTGCACACGAGCGACCGCAGCCGCTCGTGCGGCGTCCTCGGGCACAGGCCTCCCCCGCAGAAAGCTTCCCCGTGAATCTGAGATCCGCTCACGCTACAAGAGCGGCGTGACCCCAGCATTCCAGTTCGCGCGCCACAATGGCCGGGAAAGGGGGGCAGCATGTGCAGCGATCCGGTGGGCGTGACGCCGCCACCACTTGCCGCGGCGGGCCTGGAGCATGCGCTCGTCCGGCCGGGTGGGCTGTGGCGTGAGATCCAGGTGGTTGCCGCGACCGGCTCGACGAACACAGACCTGCTCCGGGCCGCGGCGGCCGGCGCGCCCGAGGGAACGGTCCTGGCGGCAGAGGACCAGACCGCCGGGCGTGGGCGGCTGGGCCGTAGCTGGCTGAGCGCGCCGCGGGCGGCGCTGACCTTCTCGGTGCTGCTGCGCCCGTTGGGCGTTCCCGCGAGCCTGCGCGGGTGGGTGCCGCTGCTCACCGGTGTGGCGGCCGCGTCGGCGATGCGCCGGGTTGCCACGGTCGACGCCGTGCTCAAATGGCCCAACGATGTCCTCGTCGGACATCGGAAGCTGGCCGGGATCCTTGCCGAGCAGGCCGCCGACGCGATCGTCGTAGGCATGGGCATCAACGTTTCCGCGGCGCCGCCCGGCCGGCCGGGAGCCGCCGCGACCTGTCTGCAAGCGGAGAGCGATGCGCCGGTCTCCAGGGAGCGCCTGCTCGTGGCCGTGCTCGGCGAACTCGAACACAGCTACCAGCGCTGGACGGAGGATCCAGGCGGATCCGGGCTGCGGCAGCAGTACCAGGGCATGTGCGACACGCTCGGGCGTGCGGTGCGGGTGGAACTGCCCGGCGGGCAGGTCCTGGCCGGGACCGCGGTCGAGGTCGACGCGCATGGGCGGCTCGTAGTGCGGACCGGCGGCTCGCTCACCGCCGTCAGCGCCGGGGATGTCGTGCACGTCCGTTGATTCGACGGCATTACGTTTCGTGACGCTTCATGTCAACATGACCCCATGCCTCACGACAGCTCGCTTATCGAGGGTGAAGAGTCCGTCCTCACTCTGCATCCGCACTGGAAGACGATCATTGGCCCGATCGTGATCCTGGCGGTCGTCGTCATCGCCGCGGCCGCGGCGATTGTGCTGATCCCGTTCGGCTCGGAGGCGACCATCGGCCGGGGTGTAGTGGCTGCTGTCGCACTGGTCGTGGCCGCCATCTGGTCCGGCATTCCCGTGCTGCGCTGGCGGACGACGACCTACGAGCTCACCAACAGGAGACTGCGGATGCGGGAGGGGATCCTGGCCAGAAACGGCAGGGACATCCCGCTCAACCGGGTCAACGACGTTTCCTTCTCACACGGCCCCATCGACCGGATGCTCGGCTGTGGCAAGCTCGTGGTTGAATCCGCGGGTGAGCACGGTCAGCTCGTGCTGACAGAGATCCCGCAGGTCGAGAAGGTGCAGAGCACTCTGTACCAGCTCGTCGAGGAGGAGCAGCAGCGCACCACGGCTGTGCCGGACGAACGCTGAGGACGGTTTCCGCAGGGCTGCAGCCGCGGGCGGGAACGGGCCGTCACGCGATGAAGCCAGCGGGGAGGTGATCGCGACGGATCCCGCAGTGCCGCCAGAACCGGCACAGATCGAGGAGTTGCTGCTCGGCGCGAAGCCTCGCTACACGCGCCGTGAGGTGGCCGCGCTGGCCGGTCTTGACTTCGAATTCGCCAGGCGGCTGTGGCGCGCGCTTGGTTTCGCCGAACTCCCCGACCATGCCGTCGCCTTCACGGAGAACGATGTAACGGCCGCGCGCATTGCCGCTGAGCTTCAGGCGCTCGACGAACTCGATGACGAGATCCCGATCCGGCTTGCGCGTGCCATGGGCCAGACCATGGCGAGGCTCGCGGAATGGCAGGTCGACATCATCACTGCGGCACTGCTCGATCCGCGGCAGGCGCCGGCGCCCGGGCAGGTGTCCCGGGTGCTCGACCTCGCGGAGGTGCTCATGCCGCGGATCGAGACCCTGATCGGGCACGCGTGGCGGCGCCAGGTCGCCGCCGCGGGAACCCGCGCCCTCGCGGTCGCTGCCGCCAACGATGACGTGATCCCGAGCCGGGTTCCGATGGCGGTCGGGTTCGCCGATCTGGTGGCGTTCACCGAGCTCAGCAGGGAACTCGACGAGGTTGAGCTCGCGGCGCTCGTGGAGGGTTTCGAGGCGACCGCGTCGGACATCACCACGGAGGACGGCGGCCGGCTGGTCAAGACGCTCGGTGACGAGGTGCTGTTCATCGCGGACGAGCCGCGGACTGCCGCGCGCATCGCGCTCCGGATAACAGGCGCGTATGGCGCCGAATCCGGCCCGGATGTGCGGTCGGGACTCGCGTACGGCCCGGTGCTCCCCGTCATGGGTGACGTCTTCGGCACCACGGTGAACCTGGCCAGCAGGCTTACCTCGCTCGCGCGGCCTGGCACGGTCCTTGTCGACGAGGAGATGGCGGTTGCGCTCGCCGGCGACGGCGGCTTTCACCTGACCCAGATCGTGCGCAGGCCCGCCCGGGGCCTCGGCCTGGTCCAGCCCCACGTCCTGCGCGCCAGGCCCTGACGAAACCCGCGCCGTCGCCGGTCGCCTGCCCATTTCGTGATCGCGGTAACTTTCCGGAAAATAACGCCGACAAGTTACCGCGATCATGAAGGACCGTCGGGTCGAGCCCGCATCTCAACCCGGGCGATGGCCCATTGATGGTGCCAGAACCCCAGCGATGGCCCATTGGTGGGGTTCTGGGAGGGACGCGCGGGACCGCGATCATGAACGAGCAGTCGGGGCGGTCAGGTCGAGGGCGAACCAGACGACGCAGCGGGGGGTAGCCGTGGCAGCGGGGGCGCGCACAGGTGCCGTGCGTCGCGCCGCGCAGCCGTTAAGACTGTATTGCCCCGGGGGCTCCACCCCACGGGATCCCCCCGCGCCAGTCGCCGCCGCATCCGCGGCAGCCGTTAAGGATCATGCTCTTGCCACCGGCCCGGCGGGCGGGCGCGCTACAGCGGGACGGTGCGGGTCCGCGGCCCGGCGCGCAGTACCTGGGATGGCAGCTTGTGCCCGACGATCCGCTCGGCCTGCGCGGCCACCCCGATCAGCCGGTCGAGGTCCACACCGGTGGCCACGCCCATGTCCTCGACCATGTGCACGAGTTCCTCGGTGGCGATGTTGCCCGTGGCACCCGGCGCGTAGGGGCAGCCGCCGAGCCCGCCCACCGACGCGTCGAAGTCGGCCACCCCCATGTCGAGCGCGGCGAGCACGTTGGCGAGGCCGGTGCCGCGCGTGTTGTGGAAGTGCAGGTTGAGCGGCATGTCCGGGTGCTGCGACCGGAAGGTCCCCACCAGCGCCTGCACCCGGCACGGTGTCGCCATCCCCGTCGTATCGCCGAACGACGCCGAGTCCGCGCCGTCCGCCACCGCCCTCCCGGCCACCGCCGCGACCCTCTCGACCGGAACGTCGCCCTCGTACGGGCAGCCCCACGCGGTCGAGACGATCACCTGGCAGGTCGCGCCCCGGCGGTGCGCCAGGTCGATGATCTGCGAGACCTCGTCCAGGGACTCCGCGGTCGACCGGTTGATGTTCTTGCGGTTGTGGGTGTCGGACGCGGACACGACCGCTTCGAGTTCGGTGAATCCGGCGTCGAGCGCGCGCTGCGCGCCGCGCAGGTTCGGCACCAGGGCGGAGTACCTGACCTGGTCCGCGCGGCCGACCTGCTTCCACACCTCGTCGGCGTCGGCCATCTGCGGTATCGCGCGCGGATGGACGAACGACACCGCCTCGATGCGCCCCACACCCGTCGCCGACAGCGCGTCGATCAGCGCCACCTTCGCGCCGGTGTCCACCGGATCCTCGTTCTGCAGGCCGTCCCGCGGCCCGACTTCGCGCAGCGAGATCCGGACGGGAAGATCACTCACGGCGTCACTCTCCTGGCCAGTTGGGGCGTCTCTTCTCGTTGAACGCCGCGATGCCCTCTTTTCTGTCCGCGGAAAGCGCCGCGGTCCGCCAGGCTGCGTCCTCGATGTCGAGGCCAGCTTCCAGCCCGGCGCCCCACCCTTGCCTGAGGGCACGCTTAGCAGCCTTAACGGCTACCGTGGAGTTACCCGCGATCTGCCCGGCGAGGTCAAGTGCGGCGGTGCGCGCTGTGCCCGCGGCCACCCGCCTGTCCACGAGGCCGAGCCGCTCGGCCTCGCCGATCTCCACCCGGCGGCCCGTCATGATCAGGTCGGCGGCCCGTGCCGGGCCGAGCCTGCGCAGCGCCAGCTGCGTGCCGCCGCCCCCGGGCACCAGGCCGACGGTCGTCTCGGGCAGGCCGAACACGGCGGTCTCGTCCGCTGCGATGAGATCGCAGGACAGGGCGAGCTCGAACCCGCCGCCGAGAGCGTAGCCGCTGACCGCTGCCACGGCCGGCTGCGGCAGGCCGAGCACGGCGCCGAACACACCGCGGAACACCGTCCGCTGCGCCATGATCTGCCCGGTCGCTCATGGCGTTTCTTTCCTTGAGGTCCGCGCCCACGCAGAACGCCCTGTCACCCACGGCGCTGAGCACGACGGCACGGGTGCCGCCACCGCCCCGTTCGCTTGCCACCCGCGCGCACGCGTCGGCGAGCTGCGCTGCCATCTCGGTGTTGATCGCGTTGAGCGCGCCTGGCCGGTTGAGCGCGATCTCGGTGACGCCCGCCCGATCCCCGCTGTGCCGCTCGATGGTGACCAGATCCATGGGCGCAGGCTACAGCTCCGCGCCGCCGGTCTCGTGGTACGCCCCGTTCCGTGCCGCGTGCCGCACACATGCATGTGACGCGGCTGTCGCTATAACGACAGCCACGTCACATCCACGGTCGAGGATGCGGCGCGTTTCGCGCGGTGAGTACGCTCGCCATCGTGGACATGGTGGACTCAGCAGCAGGCGACAGTGGCCCCCGGGTGACCGACCAGCCAGGGCATCCGCACCTGGCGAAGCTCCGTGAGCAGATCGAGCGCGGCGGCGCGCCCAGGTATCACGAGGCCGCGGCGGCGCGGGGCAAGATGTTCGCCCGCGACCGCATCGCGCTGCTCATCGACGCGGGCAGCTTCACCGAGGACGGGCGTTACGCGAACGCCGCCGCCGCCGACCTGCCGGCTGACGGTGTGGTCACCGGCACGGCGGCCATCGATGGCCGCCCGGTCGCGCTGATGGCGAATGATTCGACGGTCAAGGCGGGCTCCTGGGGTGCCCGCACGGTCGAGAAGATCATCCGCATCATCGAGAAGGCCTACGGCGCCGGGCTGCCGATGGTCTACCTGGTGGACTCGGCGGGTGCGCGGATCACCGATCAGGTGGACATGTTCCCTGGCCGGCGCGGCGCGGGGAAGATATTCCACACCCAGGTGCGGGCCTCGGGCGCGGTGCCGCAGGTCTGCGCGCTTTTCGGGCCGTCCGCGGCGGGCGGCGCCTACATCCCGGCCTTCTGTGACTTCGTCGCCATGGTGGACGGCAACGCCTCGATGTACCTGGGCAGCCCGCGCATGGTCGAGATGGTGGTCAAGGAGAAGACCACCCTCGAGGAGATGGGCGGCGCCCGGATGCATTGCTCGGTGTCGGGCTGCGGCCACTACCTGGCAAAAGACGAGCGGGACGCGATCGCCGCGGTGCGGGGATTCCTGTCATACCTGCCGGGGAACTGGGAAGGCCGGCCGCCGGAGGCCGCGCCGCGCGAGCCGAAGCCGGCCGACCTGCGGGCGCTCGTGCCCGTCAGCGAGCGGCAGGCCTTCGACATGCGCCGTTACGTGGCGGGACTGGTGGACGAGGGGTCGTTCTTCGAGATCCACGCGCTCTGGGCGAGGGAACTTGTGATCGGGTTCGGGCGGCTGGCTGGTGAGGTCGTCGGCGTGGTGGCCAACAACCCGATGTTCAAGGGTGGCGTGCTCTTCGTGGACTCCGCCGACAAGGCGACCAGGTTCATCCAGCTCTGTGACGCGTTCAACGTGCCGCTGCTCTTCCTCGCGGACGTCCCCGGGTTCATGGTGGGCACCGCGGTGGAGAAGCAGGGGATCATCAGGCACGGCGCCAAGATGATCAGTGCCGTGTCGGAGGCGACGGTGCCGAAGATCTCCGTGGTGGTGCGCAAGGCCTACGGGGCTGGCCTGTACGCGATGGCCGGTCCCGGTTTCGATCCGGACGCGACGCTTGCGCTGCCGACGGCGAAGATCGCGGTGATGGGCGCCGAGGCAGCGATCAACGCGGTGTATTACAACAAGCTCGCCGCGCTCGACACCGAGGCCGAGCGCGAGGCCGCGATACAGCGGCTGCGTACCGAGTACGAGGAAGACATCGACGTGCTCAGGCTCGCCGGTCAGCTTGTGGTCGACGACGTGGTCGAACCCGAGGATCTGCGGGGCGAGCTGATCAGGCGGTTTGCCGCGGCGCGAGGGAAGAGCAGGGCCTTCTCCAGGCGCAGGCACGGCGTCACCCCGGTGTGAACCGCGTGCGGGAACGCATGAGCCAACAGCGCGGGGAGCCCGGCGGGTGCACGCCAGAGCCTGGCCGCCTTGACGATGTGGGCCGTTCAATACGCGCGCGCCGTAGTATCTGGCCATGACATCCGTTCTGCTCGCCGAGGACGACACCTCCATCTCCGAGCCGCTCGCCCGCGCGCTGCGGCGCGAGGGGTACTACGTCGACGTCGCGCCCGATGGGCCGCACACGCTGGACCGGGCGCTCGGTGGCGGGATCGACCTGATCGTTCTCGACATAGGCCTGCCCGACCTGGACGGGCTCGAAGTGTGCCGCCGCATCCGCGCCGAGGGCCACGGCGTGCCTGTGCTGATCTTGACCGCCCGGGCGGACGAGGTGGACACGGTGGTCGGCCTCGACGCCGGTGCGGACGACTACGTCACCAAGCCGTTCAGGCTCGCCGAACTGCTGGCCCGGGTGCGTGCGCTGCTGCGCCGCGGCACCTCGGAGACGCCGGTGGTGCAGGGGGTGCGCATCGACGCGGACTCCAGGCGTGCCTGGCTGGAAGGTGCGGAGCTCCAGCTCACCACGAAGGAGTTCGACCTGCTCCGCGTGCTCGTGCGGGATGCCGGCAAGGTGATCACCCGCGAGCAGATCATGCGCGAGGTATGGGACACCAACTGGTGGGGGTCGACCAAGACGCTCGACATGCACATCTCGTGGCTGCGCCGCAAGCTTGGCGACGATGCCAACGACCCGCACCTCATCACGACCGTGCGCGGCGTCGGCTTCCGGTTCGAACGCGGCGATTGACCCGACGCGGGGGACGCTGAGCGATGCGGCGGCGCCTACTGTTCTCCACGCTGGCCGTGGCGGTCACCGCAGTGCTGCTGCTCGGCTTGCCGCTCGCGGTGGTGCTGAGCCGCCTGGAAGTGAACGAGGCGGGGCAGCAGCTCGAGCGGGACGCGGCCCTGGTCGCCAAGGGCATGCAGTACCGGCAGCATGCGCACAAACCAACCGATCCGAAGGAGATCGCGGAGTCGCTGCCGGACCGGTATGTGATCATCAGGCGCGCGGGTGCGGCGACCATCACGCTCGGCCCGAAGCCTCCGGCCGGCAACACCATCAAGTCACGCGCCGTCACCGGGAATGTCGATGTCACCGTGGAGGCGGACGGCGCCGTCACCGGCACCAGGCTGACCAAGGCGCTGGCCCTGATTGGCGCCCTCGGCTTGCTCGCGATCGGGGTGGCGGTGGGCTTGGCGTTCATTCAGGCGCGCAGGCTGTCCATGCCCCTTGTCGAACTCGCCGAGGCCGCCGAACGGATCGGGTCCGGTGACGCGCGCCGGGTCGGCCACAGGTACGGGGTGCGCGAGCTTAACCAGGTCGCGGAGGGGCTCGACCGCTCTGCACGGCGCGTCGCGGAGCTTCTCGCGGCCGAACGCGAGTTCGCGATGGACGCCTCGCATCAGCTGCGCACACCGCTGACCGCGCTGTCGATGCGGCTCGAGGAGATGATCGCGGCGGCGGAAGAACCCGAGGTGGTGCGCGAAGAGGGCGCGGCGGCGCTCGCCCAGACCGAACGGCTCGCCAACGTGGTGAGCCAGCTACTCGGCCGGACGGCGCAGCAGGAGTCAGGTACGGCGCAACTCACCGGTGTCGACGACGTCATCGCCCAGCAGGTCGCCGAGTGGGAGCCGGCGTTCCGTCATGCGAACCGCAAGCTCGAGGTCATCGGGACGAAAGGGCTGCACGCGCTGGCCACCCCAGGAAGCCTCGCCCAGGTGATCGCGACCCTGGTGGACAACGCGCTCGTGCACGGCGCGGGCACGGTGGCGATCCGGACGTGGCCGACGTCGAAGTCGGTGGTTGTGGAGATCAGGGACGAGGGGTGCGGGGTACCGGCCGAGCTGGTGCCGCGGATCTTCGAGCGCAACGTCAGCGGCAGCCCGGGCGGGACAGGGCTCGGGCTGGCGCTCGCGCGGGACATGGCGGCGGCGGACGGCGGCCACGTCGTGCTCGTGCGGCCACGGCCCGCGGCGTTCGCGATCTTCCTGCCGCGCCCGCAGCGCGACCGCGGCAATGGCGATCGCGCGGTCAGCGGGCCCGCGTGAAGACGGCCCTGCTGGCCCTGCTGTCCACGAGCTTGCCGGAATCCGGCCGGTGGACGGCAGGGTTGCGCTCCTGCCGCGCGAGCGGCGGCGGCTGCGACGCCTCACGGCGGCCGCCGCGGGCAGGTGCGGGTGCCGGTATGGGCAGGCCGGTGTGCGGATCGATCGCGGGCGCCCCAGCGGGCAGGAACACCCACTTCTTGTAGGCCCAGTACCTGAAGATGGTCCCGATCCCAGTGCCCGTCACCTGGGCCACGTTGTACGCGACCTGCCCGTGCATGCCGAGTGAGTACTCGGTAAAGCCGATCACGAGCAATGCGACGAGCAGCCCGACCCCGTTCAGCGCAAAGAAGATCAGATACTCGCGTGCCAGGCCCGCGTTCGCACGGTGCCTGAACGTCCACACCCGGTTCCCCGCATAGGCGAAGGTGGCCGCCACCACGGTGGAGATAATCTTCGCGACGAGCGGGCCGAGACCAACGGCACCGTGCAGCGCCGCGGCACCACCCAGGTCGAGCACGGCCCCGATCGAGCCGACCACGCCGAACTTGGCCAGCTCATGGATGAGTTCGGCGGAGCGGCGGTACAGGCCGGCGATCGGGCTCACGCCGAAGGAGTCTGCCATGTCGCGGCCGCCGTTCCGGCATACACGGCAAAACCCATGACCGTGTCTTTACCCCCCATGACGCCTGTCCGCCGTCTCGCGGGATTCATCCGGCGGCTCTGGCGTGCGCTGCCGCGGATGACCGGCGGGCGAAATGGCGCGCAAAATGACGTAGAGCACGGCCGTGACGACGAATCCGACGGCGAAGGTGATGTCGCCAACGGCAGGGAACTGTTTGGGGACGACCCCGAGGTAATCCGTCTGGTTGGAGAACAGCCAGATCGAGACGCCCATGCCGACCAGCATCGACACCGGTCCCGCCAGATTGCGGTTTCGGGTATCGAAGAGCAGCGGCCCCACGTCCGTACCGCGCCGCAGCACCTGGTCGGTGAGGACCACAGCCAGCCACGGGGCGATCCAGTACGCGATCACCAGCAGGAAGTCCTCGTACTCGGTGCCCGCGTTGCCCAGGCCGAAAAGCGCGACGATGAAACCGGTCACCCCGAAGGCGAGCGCCACGATGGCACGCCGAAGTGCCAGCGGCAGCCTGATGCCCATGGCGACGAAGGAAAGCGCGCCCGAGTAGATGTTGAGCACGTTCGCCGCGACCGCGCCGAGCGCGATGGCGAGAAGGGTGAGATCAGCGATCACGGTCGGCAGATGGCCGGTGAATGCCCCGGTTGGCTGGCCGAGTGCGTCGCCGCCCGCGGTGACGGACGCGGCGCCGACGATCTCCAGGACGGCGCAGGACAGGAACAGGCCGAGCGCCGACCATACGGCGACCGCGCGCTTGCTCGTCTGCGGCTGGAAGTACCTGGTGTAGTCGGAGGCGTAGGGATTCCAGCCGACCGCGTAGCCGTAAGCGGCGCTCATGGCGAGCAGGAACCCGCCGGTGCCGCCGCCGTGACTGGCCGTACCCGGGTGCGACTTGGTGAGGATGATCACCGATGCGATGACGAAGATGATGCCGAGCACGGGAAAGGCGTAACGTTCGAAGGTCTGCACCAGGTTGTAGCCGAAGAACGCGATCACCACCTGCAGCACCACGACGATGACCAGGCAGGCGGCCCTGGGCAGGTGGGTGAGGGTGTTCAGCGCGAACGCCCCGCTCACGCTGTTCACCGCGAACCAGCCGATGCCCGCCGTCACCGCGTTGAGCCCGGCGGGCAGTGCGTTGCCCCAGTACCCGAACCCGAGCCGGCTGATCACCATCTGCGGCACGCCCATCGAGGGCCCGCGCATCGACAGGATGCCGTGGGTGATCGCCCCGAGCGCGCTGCCAAGGACGATCGCCAGGGCGGCCTGCCAGAAGCCGACGCCGAACACGGCGACCGCGAGCACGCCGACGAAGATCGTGGCGAATTCCAGGTTCGGCGACGTCCAGGTCCAGAAGAGCTGCAGTGGATGGCCGTGCCGCTCCCGCAGCGGGATGAACTCGGCGCCGCCGGGCTCGACCGCGGCGACGCGGTCCCCGTACTCGCCCTCGCGGACGAGGACACCGACCGGTGCGCTCTGCTCACCCATGTCCGGTTGGTTCCGCGTAACCATCGGCGGGCTCCTTCCGCGGTGGCATGATCTGCGCGCGCACGGAAAGCATCCCATTACCGTGTTGACTGAATGTAGACGCCGCCAGCGGATTGGCTGGTGGTGGGCGGTTAGGCTTGCTGGCCGTGACAGCACAGCCCGCGCGAGCGCCGGTCGTTGGCATGGTCGGCGGTGGCCAGCTCGCCCGGATGACCCATCTGGCGGCCGCCGCCCTGGGCATCAGGCTGCGGATCCTGGCCTCCTCGCCCGGCGACAGCGCCGTGCAGGTCTGCCCCGACGTCTCGGTCGGAGATCATACTTCCCTCGCTGACCTGCGGGAATTCGCCGCCTCCTGCGACGTGCTCACGTTCGACCACGAGCACGTCCCCAGCGAGCACGTGGCCGCCCTTGAGCGCGCGGGCGTGTGCGTCCGCCCGGGTGCCGAGACGCTGCGGCACGCGCAGGACAAGCTGGTGATGCGCGATTGGCTGGCCGCGCTCGGGCTGCCGTGCCCGCGTTACCGCCCGGTGCGCACCCTGGACGAGGTGCGGGAGTTCGCCGGCTCCGGGGCCTGGCCCGTGGTGCTCAAGGCGGTCCGCGGCGGGTACGACGGCAGAGGGGTGTGGGTGTGCCGCTCGCCCGGCGAAGCGGCCGGGGTGCTCGATGGCACCCGGGCACACGGCATCGCGCTGATCGCCGAGGAGCACGTGCCGTTCCGGCGGGAACTCGCCGCGCTGGTCGCGCGCTCGCCGCACGGGCAGGGCGCCGCCTTTCCCGTGGTGCAGACGGTGCAGCGCGACGGCATCTGCCATGAGGTGTTCGGGCCCGCCCCCGGCCTCGACTCAGCTGGCGCGGCCCGGATACAGGAACTGGCGTTGCGGATCGCGGTCGAGCTTGGCGTGACCGGGCTGCTCGCGGTGGAGCTCTTCGAGACCGCGGACGGGCTGCTGGTGAACGAGCTTGCGATGCGGCCGCACAACAGCGGGCACTGGACCATCGAGGGCGCCAGGACATCTCAGTTCGAGCAGCACCTGCGGGCCGTGCTCGACCTGCCGCTCGGCGCCCCGCGGCTCGCGGCGCCACAGGTCGCGATGGCGAACGTCTTCGGTGGGGACGAGCGCGACTCGGCCGCAGACGTGTTCGCCAGGTACGTGCACGTGATGGCCGCCGATCCGGGTGTGAAGGTCCACCTCTACGGCAAGCAGCCGCGTCCTGGCCGGAAGATCGGGCACGTCACCGTGCCAGGTGACGCGGGCGATGACATGGCCGCGCTGCGCAAGCGGGCCCGCCGCGCGGCCGGCTACCTGGGCAGCGAACGCGAGGAGGGGCCATGAGACACGTCCTGTCCGGTCCGCCGTGCCGCCGCCACCCCACCTGAGCAAGGCGCGCCCGCGACCGCCGGTGCAAGCCTTCCCCTACAAGGCCCGCCCTCCCTTGGGGGCGTTGCCCTACTGACGATCTTGGCACGTTGTCAAGACGTGGGGCAGGGGTGAACGAGATTCTGTGGATAACTGAGCGGGAGGCAATGACGTGGGCGTGCTTGTGGGCATCGTGATGGGCAGCGACTCCGACTGGCCGGTCATGCGGGCGGCGGCGGAGGCCGTGGCCGAGTTCGGGGTCGGCCACGAGGTGGACGTGGTCTCCGCGCACCGGATGCCGCACGAGATGCTCGCGTACGGTTCAGGCGCCGCGGCGCGCGGGCTGCGGGTGATCATCGCGGGCGCGGGCGGTGCGGCGCACCTGCCCGGCATGCTCGCCTCGGTGACCCCGTTGCCTGTGATCGGTGTGCCGGTGCCGCTGAAGTACCTCGACGGGCTTGATTCGCTGCTTTCCATCGTGCAGATGCCCGCGGGCGTCCCGGTGGCAGCGGTCGCAGTGGGCGGCGCGCGGAACGCCGGGCTGCTCGCGGTCCGCATCCTCGCGGCCGCCGATGACGGGCTGCGTGCGCAGATGACCGCCTTCCAGGCGCGGCTGAAGGAGCAGGCGATGGCCAAGGGCGCCGCGCTGCGTGCCGCGCGCGAACCTTCGGCCAGCGGGCCGGCCGAAGGCCACTGACCGCCCCAGCGGCCCCCCGGGCCCGCGCGCACGCGGTGGCGGGTGCGGCGGATTCTTCTCCCTTACGGCTGCCGTGTGGCGCGCCGGCCGGGGGTTGCGGGCGTCGTCCCCCGGGGTGGCAGAGCCCTAAGGCTGCCGCGGATGCGGCGGCGGCTGGCGCGGGGGTGATTCCGGGGGCCTTTCATGATCACGGTAACTTTCCGGCGGTATGGAGGCTGTCGCGTAACCCTGTCCAGGCCATCGGCAACAGGCCCGAGTGGAGCGTGGATCCCAGTTTTTGGGCCTCTGAGCCTGCTGAGTGGAGATCATCGACGCAACACGCCGCACAAAATGAGCTTGACTTTCAAGATCACGAATTGTGCGACAGCCTCTATGCGCAGAATAGTTACCGCGATCATGGGGCGGGGCCCTGGCGGGCGTGGCGCGATGCGCCGGCGTCGCACTCAGGGGCGGCCGAGGGCACGGTAGTGCCAGTTCGCGGCCCGCCAGCGTTCCGGGTCCAGAGCGCCACGGCCGTCCACGATGTTGCGCTCGGCTACCGCCTTGCCAAGTACTTCAGGATCGGCGTCGGCGAACTCGGGCCATTCGGTGAGCAGGAGCATGATGTGCGCGTCCCTCGCGGCGTCGAGCGCGGACGTCGCGTAGTCGAGTTCCGGGTGGGCCCGCCGCGCGTTCTCCGTCGCGGCCGGGTCGTAGACGGTGACCCGCGCGCCGAGCCGGTGGATGGTCTGTGCCACATCGAGCGCGGGCGAGTCGCGGATGTCGTCAGAATTCGGCTTGAACGCGGCGCCGAGCACGCCGACGACGCGGCCGTGGAAGGAGCCGCCGGCGAGTTCCCTGGCGAGATCCACCATCCGGGCGCGCCGGCGCAGGTTGATCGCATCCACCTCACGCAGGAAGGACAGCGCCTGATCCACGCCGAGTTCCCCGGCCCTGGCCATGAAGGCCCGGATGTCTTTGGGCAGGCAGCCGCCACCGAAACCGAGCCCGGGGCTCAGATACCTGCCGCCGATCCTGTTGTCGTAGGAAAGCGCCTCGGACAGCATCGTCACGTCCGCCCCGGTGGCCTCGCACACCTCGGCCATCGCGTTGATGAATGAGATCTTGGTCGCCAGGAACGCGTTCGCCGCGACCTTGACAAGCTCCGCGGTGGCGAAATCGGTGACGAGGAACGGGGTACCCGCGGAAATCGGCCGGGCGTAGATCTCGCGCAATACCGCGGTCGCGCGTTTCGACTGCGTCCCCGCCACGATCCGGTCCGGATGCAGCGTGTCGCGGACGGCGTGCCCCTCGCGGAGGAATTCTGGGTTCCAGGCGAGTTCCGCGGCTGTCCCTGCCGGTGACAACTGCGCTAGCCGTTCGGAAATGTGCTGTGCGGTACCGACCGGGACCGTGCACTTACCCACCACCAGACAGGGCGACCGCAGGTGCGGCGCGAGCGCGTCGACGCATGTGTGCAACTGGGACAGATCGGCCGCGTTGCCGTCGCTGCGCTGTGGCGTGCCGACACACACGAAATGCGTGTCGGCGAAGGCCGCCGCCTCCTCGTAGGACGTCGTAAAGCGGAGCCGTCCGCTGCTTCGGCCGGCGCGCAGCAGGCCTTCGAGCCCGGGCTCGAAGAATGGCAGCTTGCCCGCGGCCAGCATGCCGATCCTGACTGGGTCGCTGTCCAGGCCAAGTACCTCGAAACCGAGTTCAGCCAGGCACGCCGCGTGCGTGGTGCCCAGGTAGCCGGTGCCGAGAACTGTTAGGCGGCGGGCCACGGGGTCTCCTTTCCTGCTGAGTCGAGCGTTCACCCCGGCGGCATGGGCTCCTAGCCCCGGCCTCCGGGCGACACCTACTATCGGGGCCATGAGCCTCGAATTCCCGGCCTTTGCCCTCGCAGAAGAGCACATAATGCTCCGCGGGTCAGTGCGCGCCCTCGCCGATGACAAGATCGCGCCCCGGGCCGCCGAGATCGATGAGACCGGGGAGTTCCCCTGGGACGTGTATGACGCGCTTGTCCACGCTGACCTGCACGCCGTGCATGTCCCGGAGCAGTACGGCGGCGCTGGTGCTGACGCGATCGCCACCGCGATTGTCATCGAGGAGGTTGCCCGGGCGTGTGCCGCCTCGTCGCTCATCCCGGCCGTCAACAAGCTTGGCACGGTGCCGCTGATGCTCGCGGGGTCGGACGAGCTTAAGCAACGGTACCTTCCCCCGCTGGCGCGGGGCGACGGGATGTTCTCTTATGCGCTTTCGGAGCCTGAGGCCGGTTCGGACGTGGCGGCGATGCGGACCCGGGCGGTCGCGTCCGGCAGCGGATATGTACTGAACGGCACCAAGCGGTGGATCACCGGCGGGGGAACGTCCACCTACTACACCGTGCTGGCGGTGACCACGCCGGACATGGGCACGGACGGGATCTCGGCGTTCGTGGTGGAGAAGGGTGACAAGGGCTTCTCCCTCGGTGCGCCCGAGCACAAGCTCGGGATCAGGGGCTCGCAGACCTGCGCGCTGTACTTCGACAACTGCGAGATCCCGGCGGACCGGATGATCGGTGCCGAGGGCACGGGTTTCAAGACCGCACTGCGCTCGTTCGACCACACCCGCGTGACCATCGCCGCGCAGGCACTCGGGATCGCGCAGGGTGCCCTGGACTACGCGACGTCGTACGTGAAGGAGCGCCAGCAGTTCGGCCGGGCGATAGCGGAGTTCCAGGCCGTGCAGTTCATGCTCGCGGAAATGGCGATGAAGCTCGAGGCGGCGAGGCACCTCACCTACGCCGCCGCCGGCCGGTCGGAGCGCGCGATGATCAGTGGCGCGGCTGGCGCGGAGGCCAGCGAACCCGACCTGACCTTCTTCGCTGCCGCGTGTAAATGCTTCGCGTCCGATGTCGCGATGGAGGTCACGACGGATGCGGTTCAGCTGCTCGGAGGGTACGGGTACGTGCAGGATTACCCTGTCGAGCGGATGATGCGGGATGCGAAGATTACGCAGATCTACGAGGGCACGAACCAGATACAGCGGATCGTGATGGCCCGCCAGCTCCTGAGGTGACACCCACGTTGACGGTTTGCCCGAGTCAACCGGGTCAATCCGATCAACGGCGCGCGCATCAGGAATGGGCCTCCCGCTGCTGCCGGCCGTGCCCGGCCGGTTGCAGCCGTCCGCGTCCGGTAAAAGTTTCGCCCGCAAGCACCCAGGCGCCGCCCGGGTGTCGTGGGCGCTGGCGGGCGGCATTCACCGGCGGGCTCGTCGGCCAGTTGCTTGCGTAAGCAACGGATTACCAGCTCAGCCTGCCCGCTTCAACGCCGTTTCACAGCCGTTCCAGGCCTGCTTGCCACGTTCTACTGAGGGCGCAACCGCGATCTGACTGCCGAAGGCGTTGGTATCAGGCGGCCGCGGTCCCGACTCTAATCCTGTGGCCGAACTCAAGGCGGGAGCGGGATCACGTTCGCGTTTCGCCAGACATGCTGGGCCCGGACTTGCGCCGGCCACGCCTGGATTCCGCAGATGAACGATCATCTAGTCGGCGGATTTGGGTGTTGACCTGCGGAGACGGGTGCAGGCCCGGCGACGGGGCGTGTCACTAGGCGGCGGGATCTGCCCTGGTCAGGGCGTTGTGGGGGTGGCGGAGAGGACCTGCGGGGGTTCGGGCAGGTCCAGGGCCTGGAGGATGAGCTTGTGGCTGGCGGTGAGCTGGGTGCGGTGGGTGAAGGTGCCGTGGTCGCCGGTGAAGGTGCCCAGGTGGATGCGCTGCAGTTGGGCGCGCAGCTGGTTCCAGGTCTGGCCGGTGCTGGTCTCGGTGATGCGGATCAGCAGCAGGGCCAGCCAGCACAAGGTGACGTGGGCGCGGATCCGGTCTTCGAGCTGGTGGCAGGCCGGGCGCAGGTCGATGATCTACTTCATGTCACGCCAGCCGCGTTCGACTTCCAGCAGCTGCTTGCAGCCCAGCGCGATGTCGGTTGCGGAGATCTTCGCGTCGCCGCAGCGCAGCAGGAACTTGCCGCTAGCCGCTGCTCGGCCTTGATCCGGGCGCGATCGATGCGCAGCAGCCCGCCGGGCGTGGTCTTCAGGAACCTGTTCAGCCCGGGTTTGGCGGAGATGACACCGCTGAGCCTGGCCCGGTCGCCGGCGCTGAGCGCGTCGGTCCCCTCGATCATCTGCTCCAGCTGGGTGAGGAGCTGGTCGCGGATGGCGGCGTCCCGGACGGCGGCCCCGGGGTTGCAGCAGATCACCAGCCGGTCATCGATGTCGTCGAGGCGGACTTCCTTGACGTGCATGTTGCCGGCGACCTGCCGGTAGCGGCCCTGCCGGGCCCTCGCCGGCGTGCCAGGCATCCAGATCACGGCCGGCTTCCAGCAATCCTTTTCCGCAGGGGTCTTCGCTGGTGAGGGCTTCGTCCTCCAGCGCCTCGGGGGCGGGCGCGCGTGGGTCGAACTCGCGGGCGAGGCGGTCAGGCACGAACTGGCCACGGGCCAGTCGCTGCGGGTGCATCCGGGACACGTCGGCCTGTTCGAGGCGTCGGTCACCTTCCAGGTCGTGCGGGTCGAGGGCATCTTCAACCGGTACTTCGGCGGCGACACGCACCATTTCGCGGTGCTGTCCGGGCCGGGGACCGTGTGGCTGCAGTCCATGCCACTGCCACTGCCACTGCCACTGCCACTGCACTGCCGCTGCTTGCCGCGTCGCTTGCCCCTTATCTGGCTGACGGGAGGGGCCGCGGCGCGGTCGAAGGCGGCATCGTCGGCGGGAGCTTCGACGACCTGCCGCGCTGAGCCGGGCCCTTACCCGGCGACAACTCCCACTGCGAACACACGTGAGGCGAGGCCAGGAAATGAACCGACTCAGTGCAACACCCGGCAGGATCACCGTGTCCGTCATTGCCGTCGCGGCAGCAGGGCTGGTGCTCGCCGGCTGCGGCGCCAGCCCTGGCTCCGGCTCCGCCACGTCCGGTTCCGCCACGTCCGGCGGTTCGTCCGCCGGACAGACGACCACAAGCGCTTCGCCAGGCACCGGGGCATCAGGGAGCGCTGTGGCCACGTCAGCCTTCTTCCCGGTTGCGGTGGGTAACACGTGGGTGTACCAGCAAGACCTGGGGCCGTCCCTCGGCGAGAAGGGCACCTCCACCAACAAGGTGATCGCCGTCACGCCGGTCGCTGGCGGCCAGCGGGTGACCATGACGGTCAAGGACGACATCGCGGGGCTGGCCGCCGAATCGAAGACCACCACTTCGACCTTGATCTTCCACTCTGACGGCTCGATCTCATTGCCGCTGACCCAGCTCGGCAGTACCACGGTGTCGGTCAAGTCCGGCGCCATCATCTGGCCGAGCGCGGCCGGCCTCGCGTCGGGCCAGTCGCGTACCGCCACGATCGTGATGAACGTGGCAGACGCCGGCCGCAGCTCGACCGCGAATTTGCACGTGACGGTGAAGGGCGGCGGCACGGCGACAGTCACGGTCCCGGCCGGGACCTGCCACACCACCTTCGCCGACGAGATCATGTCCGAGCACGTCAACGGTGTGTCGGTGAACATCGAGGTGCAGACGTGGGTGGCGAACGGGGTCGGCCCGGTGAAGTCGGTGGCAACCACCAAGTACGGCAGCGTGACAACCCCGGTCAGTTCCGAGGCCCTTGAATCGTTCACCCGTGGCTAGCCGGGGCTGAGCCGCTCAACTCGGCAACCGGGCCGGTGGCCCGCGATCTGAGGGTGCGAAACCGCTGGCGGTAAGCCGGCATCCACGTTTAGATGTGCGTCGTGCCCGAGGGACATGCGCCGCGGACGTCACCGGCCGCCGCCGTGGTGCTGCATCCGCTCAGCCGGCGCGCCGCCGCTGCCCTGGCCGACGGGGATTTCACGGCGGTCAACGCGGCCGACGGCTGGCCGCATGATGACACGCTGGACGGGCCGCGGCTGGCCGCGGACGGGCCTGGCCGGGCCTGGCTGGTCATCCTCGACGGCCTGGTGGTCGGGGAGTGCGGCACGCACGGACCTGTCGGCCCGGGCGGGACGGTCGAGATCGGGTACGGCCTCGCCGCTCCTTACCGCGGCCGTGGCCACGGCCGCCAGGTCGTTTCCGCGCTCGCGCGCTCGCTGCTGCACGAGCCGGACATCGCCGAGCTGATCGCGCACACCGACACGGCAAACATCCCGAGCCGCCGTGCGCTCGAAGGCGTGGGTTTCCGCCTGACCGGCGAGCAGGACGGGCAATGCCGCTACGTCCTGCGCGGCTAACCGTCGGCTGACCGGGGTCAGCCGACGATCCCGGATGCGGCTTCATGATCGCGGTAACTTCTCGGCGATATGTGCGGAAAAGTTACCGCGATCATGAAAGCCACCGCGAGTCGCCCCACCTCTGCGGCCGGTTGACGCACGTTCCCACCGATCGCGGCACGCGGCAGCCGTAGACTTGATTGCTCTGATGGGCCGCTCGCGGTGGATGGAACTCCAGGCGCGCCAAAAGGCCCCATGATCACTAACTGCGACGCGGAGGGGGCTGAGTCCGCACCAGATCAGGTAAGACACCTGCGACGATTTCACAGAGTCACCGGCTCGGCAAGGGAGTTCCGTATCAGGATCTGGCTTGTCGTACGGCGCGCTGGTCGCCGCACGGCGGGCCAGGCGCGCTACGATCGCCGCTGGATGGAGCTGAACCGCAGCGGGGCCCGGCGGGGACGAACCGGGCCGTTGTCTTGAGCGCGCCGGACGCGGTCGTCGTCGGCTCGGGGCCGAACGGCCTGGCGGCCGCGCTGACGCTTGCCCGCGCCGGCCTCGCGGTCGAGGTCATCGAGGGCGCGGCCACCGCGGGCGGCGGATGCAGGACAGCGGACCTGACGCTGCCGGGATTTGTGCACGACATCTGCTCGGCGGTCCACCCGCTCGCCGTCATGTCCCCGTTCTTCCAGCAAGCCCGCCTGACCGAGCACGGGGTCAAACTCTGCACGCCGGCAGTCGCGTTCGCCCACCCGCTTGACGGCGGGCGCGCCGCGGCAGTGGTGGGCTCCGTCGAGGAGACGGCGGGTGGGCTCGGCGCAGATGCCCGTGCCTACCGGCGGCTGCTCTCGCCACTCGTGCGCGACGCCGGCCTGATCATGCCGGCCGTTCTCGCGCCGCTGCGGTCGCCACCCGCTCATCCGGTGGCCCTGGCGCGTTTCGGCGTGGCGGGATTGCTGCCCGCCACACTGCTGGCCAGGCGATTTGGCACCGAGGAGGCCAAGGCGCTGCTCGCGGGTGTCGCCGCACATTCGCTGCTGCCGCTCAGCGCACCGCTCACAAGTGCGTACGGGCTGGTGCTGACGATGGCGGCCCACGCGGCCGGATGGCCGGTCGTGGAGGGAGGCAGCGCCCGGATCACCGGGGCGCTCGCCGGCGAGCTCACCTCCCTGGGTGGCAGGGTCGTGACCGGGCGCTGGGTGCATGCGCTCGATGACCTGCCCGCGGCCCGGTCGGTTCTGCTTGACGTGTCGCCGCGCCAGTTCGCCCGCATCGCGGGTGACCGGCTCACCGCCGCGCACCGCAGGGCGCTGAATCGGTTCAGGTACGCCCCTGGCGTGTGCAAGGTCGACTGGGCGCTCGCTGGCCCGGTCCCATGGCTGGCCGGGGCGTGCAGGGAGGCGGGCACCGTCCACCTCGGCGGCACCCTGGCCGAGGTGGCGCGCAGCGAGGCCGACGTGACCGCGGGCCGCCACCCTGAGCGGCCGTACTGCATCGTGACGCAGCCCGGTGTCGTGGACCCGACGCGCGCCCCGGCCGGGCGGCACACGCTGTGGGCCTACTGTCATGTGCCGGCCGGCTCCGCCGTGGACATGACCGCCCGCATAGAAGGCCAGATTGAGCGCTTCGCGCCGGGGTTCCGCGACCTGGTGCTCGCCAGGGTCACCACGACCGCGGCCGACGAGGAGCGCCACAATCCGAACTACGTGGGCGGTGACATCAACGGTGGCCTCGCGACGCTGCGCCAGACGATCTTCCGGCCGTCGGCGAGGTGGAACCCGTACCGCACCCCGCTGCGCGGGGTCTACCTGTGCTCGGCGTCCACGCCACCCGGCGGCGGTGTACACGGCATGTGCGGGTACTGGGCGGCCCGCACCGCCCTGGCCGACCTCGGCGTGCGGGCGCCGAGGTAGCGGGCCGCAGTTAGCAGGCCGAGGGCGGGCCGCTCCGATGTCACCCGGACGGGGTGACGCGCGGCGGGCGCGCAGGGGACATCCTCACGTTCGGGCACGTGTTTGCCCGGCATCAGCGCTGCCGGGGCCGCGCGCCGCGCTGACCGGCAAGGAGAAGGCCCGCGATGACAGAAGATCCGAGCTCATATGCAGATAGACCGCAACGGGACGTTGACCTGCCGCGGCCCGGCCTAGCGGAAGGCAGTGCCTACGAAGAGGCCGTGGAGCACGAGGCCAGGGCCGACGTTGACTTCGAGGAAAACGAACTGCACGCCGCGGGCAAGACGTGTGCGCGCTGCGGGCGGGCCATCCGGCCGGAAGAAGACGTGCGCCGCACCGCGAGCGGCGCCTACGAGCACGAGTTCTGCGGGATCAGCGTCGACCCAGGCCCCCGTGCTGCGGGCGGGTAGCTGGCACCCGCGGCCCCCCGGTAGCCTGCGCCTATGAGTCCGCGCGGCGCCTGTCGCTGCGCGGCCGTTGTATTCGTGAAGGTGGGGCGCGGTGACAGCGATAGAGGCCGAGATCGAGGCACGTTCCGCAGGTCTGGATCCGGCCCGGCTGGCCAGGATCGACCGGCATTTCATGGGATACGTGGACGACGGCAGGCTGCCGGGATGGCTCGTCCTGGTCAGCAGGCACGGGCGCATCGCCCACACCTCGACCTACGGCTGGCGCGATCTTGAGGCCCGGCTGCCCGTCGAGCCTGACACCCTGTTCCGCATCTACTCGATGACCAAGCCGGTCACCTCGGTGGCAGCGATGATGCTGTACGAGGAGGGTGCGTTCGAGCTTACCGACCCGGTCAGCCGCTTCATCCCCTCGTTCGCGGACCTGCGGGTGTACCACAAGGGTCCAGCGGCGAAACCGGTCACGGCGCCCGCCGCCACGCCGGTGACCATCCAGCATCTGCTGACCCACACGTCGGGGCTTACGTACGGCTTCCACCGGGTCCACGTGGTCGACGAGCTTTACCGCGCCGCCGGATTCGAGTGGGCCAGCCCACCCGGCAAGGACCTCGCCGCCTGCTGCGATATGTGGGCGTCGCTGCCGCTGGTCTTCCAGCCCGGCGCCGAGTGGAATTACTCGGTGGCCACCGACGTGCTCGGCCGCGTGGTGGAGGTTGTTTCCGGGCAGCCGCTCGATCAGTTCTTCGTGGAGCGGATCTTCGGCCCGCTCGGCATGATCGACACACGGTTCTACGTCGATGGCGACGACGCACAGCGGCTCGCCGCGCTGTACGTCCGGGGCCCGGACGGCCGGGCCACCCGCTTCGACCCGATTGGCGCGGCCGCGCTGCGCCCGCCGGTCTTCCTGTCCGGAGGCGGCGGTCTCGTCTCGTCCGCCGCCGACTACCTGCGGTTCGCGCGCATGCTGGCCTGCGAGGGACAACTCGACGGCGTCCGGCTGCTCGGCAACCGCACGGTGCGGCGCATGACACGCAACCACCTGCCCGGCGGCGCCGACCTCGAGTCCTTCGGGCGCCCCCTGTACGTAGAAGTCTCCTTCGCAGGTGTCGGCTTCGGCTTGGGTCTGGCCGTTGTGCAGGACCCGGTCGCCTACGGGACGATGGGCAGCGCGGGCGAGTACTCGTGGGGCGGGGCGGCGAGCACGTTCTTCTGGGTGGACCCGGCCGAGGATCTCATCGTGATCTTCCTGACGCAGCTGCTGCCGTCGAGCACGTACCCGATTCGCGGCATGCTGCGGCAACTCGTCTACCAGGCACTCACGGACTGAGCTCAGTAGCCGCGCGAGCTGGGTAAAACGGCGCGTCCTGTGCGAGCTGGCGTATCTCGGGCAGATAGGGGTCGAGCTCGCCGGGCTCGAACCTGCACAAGCCGATCACATGCCAGAACTGGCCGGTGACCTCGCCGTCGAACTTGTACCTGCCGTCTGGCGCGAATGCCGCCCACCCTTCCGGCAGCCCGAGCAGCGTCACCCGCGGCGCCGACGCCGCACCGGCGGCGCCGTCGCCGGGGCCGTCGCCAGAGCCGGGGCCGGCGCCGTCGCCGGGGCCGTCGCCAGAGCCGGGGCCGGAGCCGGAGCCAGCGTCCCACAGGCGCACGGTGCCGTCGTCGCCCGCGGTCGCGAGAATGTCGCCCTGCGGGCTGAACGCAACCGACCAGATCCGCCTGGTATGGCCCATCAGGGTCCGGAGCAGGCGGCCGGAGCCGGGGTCCCACAGCCGCACCGCCAGGTCATCTCCTGCCGTCGCCAGCACGCCGCCCGGGCTGAAGGCAGCCGTCCACAGCCTGCCGCTGTGGCCGCTCAGCCTGAACATCAGCTCGCCGCTGCCCGGGTCCCACAGGCAGGCCGTGCCGTCATTGCTCGCGCTGGCGAGCAGCGCTCCGTCTGGACTGAACACCACCGAGTACACGCGGTCCTCGTGGCCGCGCAGTGATAGCCGCAGCGCACCGGTCCGTACGTCCCACAGCCGTACGATCCGGTCGTCGCACCCGGTCGCGATCGCGGCGCCGTCGGGGCTGAACGCGATCGACCGGACCCTGCCGCGGTGCTGGGACAGGGTATGGATGCGCCGCCCGGTGGTCCGGTACCACAGCCGCACCGTGTCGTCGTCATTGGCGGTGGCGAGCATGGCGCCGTCCGGGCCGAACGCCTCGGCCCACAGATGATCGGTCTCGACGTTCATCTCGCGTTCGTACGCCCCGGTCGCCGCGTTCCACAGGTACACGCCGCCATCGTTGCTCGCCGTGGCGAGCAGCGACCCGACCGGGCTGAACACCGCTGACACGAGCCGGTCGGCCACGCCGGTCAGTACCCGGCGGACCTGCCCGGTCGCGGGATCCCACAGCCGCACCACCCCGTCGTTGCCGCCCGCCGCGAGCAGCGTGCCGTCCGCGCTGAACGTCACGGAGGTGACGCGCCGCCCATGGCCGCGGAGCACGTGCCTGCACTGGCCGGTCGCTGGATCCCACAGCCGCGTGGTCCCGTCGTTGCTGCTGGTGGCAAGCTGCCCGCCGTCACGGCGGTACACCGGTGGCCATACGGAGCTCTTGTGCCCGCTCAGGTCGCGGCGGACCTGTCCCGTCGCCGGATCCCAGAGCCGCACCCCGCCGTCGCTGTCCGCGGTCGCCAGCTCGCTGCCGTCCGGGCTGAAGACGACGCGGTACACCCCGCCCCGCTGGTCGGGCAGTGCGCGCCGCAGCCGGGCGGCGGCGGTCGCGGGGTCCGTGGGGTCGGCCCCCCGGGCTGGCAGATCCCAGAGCCGCACCCCGCCGTCGGTGTCGCCGCTGACAAGCAGCGCGTCTGCCGGGTGGAAATCCAGCGCGTACACGTGTCCGGTGTGGCCGGTGAGCTCGGCGCGCAAGCTGGCGGTCGCCCCGTCCCACAGCCGCACCGCACCGCTGTGGTCCGCGGCCGCGAGCAGCGACCCGTCCGGGCTGAACAGCAGCCGGTACACCGCGCCGCCGCGGCTCCTGAGCTCATGGCGCAGCGTGCCGGTGGCCACATCCCACAGCCGTATCGCACCCGCCGCGTCGCCCGTCGCGATGACCGAGCCCGCGGGATCGAAGACCGCGGTGTAGACGGGAGGCTCGTGGCCGCCGAGCCGGAAAAGCAGGGCGCCGGTGGCCACGTCCCACATCCGCAGCACACCGTCGGCCGCGGCGGCCGTGAGCACCGAGCCGTCCGGGCTCAGCCCGACCGGCCATACGCCCTCGTCATGCACCTCGATCACGCGCAGGCAGTCGCCAGTGGCCGGGTCCCAGAGCCGGATCGCGCCATCGCTCGCCCCGCTCACGAGTACCCGGTCGCCGGCGCCGTAGGCGACGGCGTACACCCGTCCCCGGTGCCCGTGCAGGCTCCGCAGCGGCAGCCCCGAGGCAGTGTCGCAGAGCAGCACGGCGCCGTCCTCGCCACCGATCGCGACCACGCCGCCGTCGTGGCTGTAGGCGACCGGCTCTGGCAGCCTGACGCCCGGATCGCGGTAGCCGTACGGCACGCCGACGGCCGGCGGCGCCAGTTCGGTGTCGACCGGCCTGCCGGGCGCGATGGCCGCACCGCGAAGCTCCGGTGCCTCGCGCAGCCCAGGATCGGCGGCGGCGTCGATCAGCGCGGCGCGGGTCCAGCGGCTGCCCGCGATCGCCGCACCGCGCAGATCCGTGCGGGCGAGCCGGGCCCGGGTCAGGTCGGCGCCGCGCAGGTCCGCTCCGGTCAGGCGGGCCTCGTCAAGCCACGCGCCGGTCAGCCGGGTGTCGCGCAGGACGGCCCCGGTCAGATTGGCCCCGACCAGCCGGGCATCGGTGAGGTCGGCGCCGGTGAAGTTGACGTTCTGCAGTTCGCGGTAGGAAAGGTCCTCGCCCTGGAGCGAGGCGCCGCGCAGGTCGGTGCGGGCAGGCGTGCGCAGGCGCGTCGTGATCTTGATGGCGTTGGCCCGCGTCACGTCGCCTGCCGCAGCGTCCGACAGGACCCCCGCCGCCCACGCATGGCATGCCTGCGGGTCGGCGAGATCGCACAGGAAGTCGACGGTGAGCTGTGAGAGCGGGCGGCGCGACAGCGGGGCGGGATCGGCGCTTCCCGCGTTCAGCATGCGGGCGATCTCGTTCGCTACGAGCCACTCCGCGACAGAGGAGTGGATGAAGCCGAACAGCCCTTCGTCCGTCCGCACGAGCAGGGTGCCCGTGCCGACGTTATGCGCCGTCTGGTGCGGGGACAGCCGCCCACCCGTCAGCCCGGCGAGCGAGCTCGCGACCTCGTTGGTGAGCTCCGCGAGCCGCAGATAGTGCTCACCCGATTCCCACAGCCGCACCGCGAGCGTGGTCACCGCGTGCCACAGATCGTCGGGTGCCAGCCCGGTCGGCACACCGGGGACCCCCTGGATGCGCCGTTGCTCGTAGCCGAGCCAGGACCGCAGGATCTCGGCGTACAGGCCGGCCGCGCTGATGGTCCGCCCCGCGCTCGCGACGGCATGCAGCCGTTCCTCATTCAGGTCCGCGATGAAAGACAGCATCCGCGGGTTCTGCGACAGGCCGAGCAGGTCCTCGATTCCGCTGATCAGCTTCAGCTGGGCACCCGCCGCCTGTTCGTCGCCGTCGTATCTGTTGACGAGGAACGTCCGGATTTGCGCGTGGGTGAAGTCCTCGACCGACAGCACCCTCCTGTCGGGCACCAGGCCGACCCGCTCACCGAGCGCGGTCAGGACCTGCGAATCGGACTTGAAGTGCTGTGTGCGGCTCGCCACCACGATCTTCGCCCTGTTCTCGGCGGCCTGGAGAAGCGTCTCCAGGTGGTCGGCGGCACGGTCGTAGGTGACCCGGGTGACAAGCTCGTCGAACCCGTCGAAGAGCAGCACGATCCGGCCCTGCCGCAGCATGTAGTGGAAGGCCTTGAGGTCGATAAGCTCCTCGCCGTGGTTCGCCAGGTGGGCGGCGACCAGCCCGTCCACAGAATGTGCCTTGTCCAGCGCGCGCAGCTCGATGAGGATCGGGATCAGGTGGGGCAGCCTGCCGGGAATGCGGCGTGCCACCTCCCGCAGCGCGAACGTCTTGCCCCTGCCGAAGTCGCCGAGCACGAGGATGAAGCGTCCGTGATCGGCCGCGAGCAGCCGGAGTACCTCGTCGGCCAGGTCCTCGCGCACTGGCTGCCTGGGACGGTCCAGCTCGCGGAACCGCTGCGGCACGTACAGGCCCGGTGGGTAGAGGGGGTCCGAGCGGAGCCGTGCCGTCTGCTTGGCGACGTAGTCGTCGAGGTCGAGCAGGCCCTGGAACTCGATGAAACTGCGCAGCCGGACACCGCGGCGCAGCGCCTCGTCGCGGAGTACCTGCTGTGGCCGTGGACCCTGGTACACCAGCTCGGCGCCGGGCTCGGGCTCGCCGGTCCGAAGCTGCGTGATGAACGCCTCGACCTCCGCGCGGGTCAGGTCGCCCACGTGCGCGGCCACCCGCCACTGCAGGAAGACCCCCTCCTCCTGGTGCCTGACGCGCAGATACGGTGGGCTGCCCTGGTTGCCAGGGACGCGCCGGATTGTCGCGCCCGGATGGCGGGTCTCGAGCACCTCGGTGATGCGGTCGAGCAGCCCGGTCAGCGGGTCGGCCGCTCGCTGCGCGGCCGCATCCTGTTCCTGTTCCTGTTCCTGCGGAGCGGAGGGCGCGCTGGCGGCATCGCTGTCGGCCGGTGCCGTCGCGAAGGTGGCGCTGACGGCGTGCCATGGCCGCTCGACACGTTCGGGCGCGTCCGCCGAGGTGCCCGGCGTGCCGCCACGCCCGTCCATGCGCACGAGCCCACCCGGGGTGAGCTCGAGAATCTCGTGCCTGCCCGGGTCCGCCGCGGGCAGCGCGAGCAGGCCGGAGCTGAGGGTGGCACTACCCGGCCCGCCCTGGCCCGGCCCGTGCAGCAGCAGATTGAGCCGCTGCCCGAGCAGGCGGTCCAGCGTGGCCGTGTCGCGCAGGGTATCCGGATCGGCGTGCGAGGCAGCGCCGGTGAAGCCGGGCGCGGGCGCGTGCCGCACCACACCGATGCGCAGCCACCCCGCCTCCTCATAGGGCCGCAGCCGCTCGGCGAACCATGCCGCCTGCGCCTCGCCGATCCAGCCGTACCTGTCCTCGGCGCGATGGCTGTCGGCCATCGTGGAATTCAGCCCTGCCACCACGACCCGCAGGTCAGGCATTGGCAGCAGCGTCCAGGGCTGCGCACGGTCGAAGACCGGGCCGTCGAGGCCCTGATAGAGCTCTTCGAACATGCGGGCGAAGTGCCGCCACTTGGGCCAGTAGGGGAGCTGTGGCTCGACGTCGTCGGCCTCGCAGGAGGCAAAGTACGCGTGGCAGGCGGGCCTTGTGAGGTCGTGGCCGCCGGGCACGATCACGAGGCGGCCAGGTTCAAGGCCGAGCAGCATGCGCAGGCCGGTCAGGAAGGTCAGCGCCTCTTCTGTCTCACGCAGCCCGCCGGATTCTGTGATGTCGCCGGTGACGACGAGAAGCTCGGGCCTGTTCACCCCGGAATGGGTCAGCCGCGTCACGTCGGCCCAGATGCGCGCCTGGAGTTCCGCGGCGCCGACCGGCTCACCGGACCTCATCAGCCCGCGGCCGAATCGCGGGCCGGGCACATGGAGCAGCGAGAGGACCGATCGCGGCTGCTGCGCGGCCGGGGACGCGGGTGGGTAGCCGGGCGGCCCCGCGGGCGCGCGCCTGGCGCGCGGGTGGATGGGCAAACCCGCCCACCCGGACCCAGCGCCAGCCCCGCCGCTCGACCCCACGCCAGCCTCGCCGCTCGACCCCGAGCCAGCCCCGCCAGCCCCGCCGCCGGGAGCCGTGGGCGCGTCCCGCCCCGGCGACGCGATGACGCCCCCAGGGGTGCCCGCCTGAGCATTCGGGAAATCTGGTCCCTGACCAGGCTTCGCCCGCCCGGCAAGCGCGTGCCGGATACGGGCCATGAGCATGGCCCGCGCCTCGCCCGGATCGGTGACACCGACCAGGTCGACATATGTGATCGTCGAAAGCAGCCCTTCAAGCGGGCACTCGTCGACGCGGATCGTGACCAGTTTCCTCGCCGGGTTGTCCGGGTCGGCGCGAATGGCCGACTGCCACTCCCAGCGGCCGTACGTCGAGTTGAGATAGTTCCGGGACAAAATGGCGATCATGGCAGCCGACTCGCGGATGCCACGATCCATGAAATCGATGAAGTTGGTGCCTGGAACGAAGTCCCATGCCTGGAGCATGGTGCGGTAACCAGCGCTCTCAAGCTCCCAGGCAACCCAGGTCGCCCAGCGCTCGTCGGCGGGAGAGTAGCTGATGAACAAATCGGTCGGGCGATCACCCGAACGTGGTGCCGACGAGATCAGTCCCCCTGCCACACGGCAATTATGCCGCCGCGGATGCGGAATCCGAAGTGCATACGTACCCGCGCCCGTATCCGGTGGGGCGCCCCCGCTATGGGACCATGGCGCTTGTGGCGGCCGAGCACCAGGATTCCGTGCCCATGAGCCGGCCCGATCCTGGATCCGGTGGTTCCCTCACCAGAGGGCATGAGGACAGGAAACCGGGCGTGCTACGGCGCATCCTTGCGGTCTTCGGCCGGGTTGCCATCCTGGACTGGATCGGGATCGGCCTCTTCTGCGCGGGTGCGCTGTGTGTGGCGACCGGGCTGCTCCCCGTCGCGGAGGCGGACGCGACTGTCCGCCGGATTCTGCCGCTGTTGCTCTTCCTCGCCTCCGTCATCGTGCTCGCGGAGCTCACCGCGGGAGCCGAGGTGTTCGACGTCATCGCGAGCCGCATCGCGATCATCGCCCGCGGTCACTACCTCGCCCTGTTCGCGCTGTGCACCGCTTTCGCCGCCATTACCACGATCTCGCTGAACCTTGATACGACGGCCGTGCTGCTCACGCCGGTCATGCTCGCCCTCGCACGCAAGCTGAGGATCACCCCACTCCCGCTCGCCATGACGACCGTCTGGCTGGCCAACACGGCAAGCCTGCTGCTTCCGGTCTCCAATCTGACCAATCTGCTCGCGGCTAACCGGGTCGCGCTCAGCCCGGTTGGGTTCGCGGCGCGGATGTGGGCGCCGCAGCTCGCGTCGATCGCCGCGACCATGGCGTTCCTTTGGGCCTTCTACTGGCGCCGGGGGGAGCGTGACGCCGCCGTATATGACCCGCCCGCTCCGCATGTGCCGAGGGAGCGGCTGCTGTTCGGAGTGGCGTCGGTGGCCTGCGTGCTTTTCATCATCGGCATCCTGGCGGGCCTGCCGCTCGGTCTCGCCTCGTCGGTTTCCGCCGGCCTTGTCGTGGTGGCCTTCGCGTTGCGCGACCGCCGCGCGCTGCGTCCCGCGCTTGTCCCCTGGCGGTTGCTTGTGTTCGTCATCGGGCTGTTCCTCGTGGTGCAGACGATCAGCAGGCACGGTCTCGGCACACTCACCGGCGCACTTATCGGTACCAGCAGCGGAAGCAGCGGTGCGTTCCGTGCCGCCGCCACCGGGGCTGGCCTGTCCAATCTGCTGAACAACCTGCCGTCTTACGTCGCGGGCGAGGCTGTGGTGCCGGTGGGGAACCACAACCAGCTCCTGGCCCTGCTGATCGGAACGGACGTCGGCCCGATCATCACGCCCTGGGCCTCGCTGGCAACCCTGCTGTGGTACGAGCGCTGCCGCACGACAGGGATCGAAATCCCGATGCGGAAGTTCGTGCTCACCGGTGCGGGGCTCGCCGTCGTCGGCATCGCAGCCGCCGTGTCCGCGCTGCTTCTCACCGGCTGATATGGCCAGGCGTACCGGTGCGGCCGGATTGATCCTTCACGACTCCGGGGTGTCACCAGGCTCCCCACGACCCACGCCCCGGCATGCCGGCGGACCCCTCCTCCAGGCGGCGGGCCGCCGCAACCAGATCGAGCAGACGGCCGATGACCTCTGGCCGGCCCGCGACGAAGCTGCGATCCTCGCATCGGGTCCCGATCCGCTCGTCGAACGTGGTGCCATCCAGGCGGCACATGATCATGCCGGCCTCGGCCGCGATGAGCGCGCCCGCGGGCAGATCCACCGCCTCGGCACGGTAGCCGACGATGCCGTCGATGGCACCGCGGGCGAGCATCACCCAGGAGAGCAGCGGTGCCCACAGCTGGAGCAGCCTGCGGGAAGTAGCCTCCAGAACCACCTTGAGCGACCGGACGGTGGCGTCGTCGCGGGCCACCTGGTGGCCCTGCGTCCAGGCGAGCACCGGTCCGTGCGGCGCGGGCCGGTACGGCGGGTTCAGCGGATTGTCGTGCGGCCCGTAGGCGCCGCCGCCGCGTACCGCGGACCAGGTCTGCCTGCTCACCGGGTCGTGAACCACGCCGAGCGCGGGCAGCCTGCCCGTGCACAGGGCGATCCCGACGACGTAGGCGGGCAGGCCGATCGCAACGTTGTTTGTCCCGTCGAGCGGGTCGACCAGCCAGGTGAAGCTGCCGTCAGGCGGGCCGAGCACCCCGGCCTCCTCCGCGATGATCTGGTGATCGGGAAACACATCGCGGATGCGGCCCACGATGAGCCGTTCGGCCGCGAGGTCGAGATCGGTCACCACATCACCCGAGGTGCCTTTGCCTCGCACCCCGATATCGCCCAGCCAGCCGTCCCGCAGCAGGTCGCCCGCGGCTTCCGCGGCCTCGACGGCGACCCGCAGAGCCTGTTCGAGATCGCCGGCTCGGGCCGCCGCGGCAGCCGGAGTCGTCTTCGCGTCAGTCACCTGATCCTCCAGCCCCGCCCGGGTCAGGCGGAACGCCTGCTCGCCAGCCGCCCGGCGATCATTCGGGCGACACGGCTGGTCTCGTCGCTGTCGCAATGCTGGCGCCGTACCTGATGGGTGGCAGTGGCGATATCCCCAAGGGAGAGGTCGGCCGATCCTGCCCTGCTCGTGCCAAGCGCCACGGTAGCCGTGTCCACGCCCGCGGGTACGGCGGTGGCGTGAAACGTTCCCGCGGGCACCGAGTACGTTTCGCCGGCGTCACTGACCTGAGACGTCCCCTTGTCGCGGCGGACCAGGCGGGACGTAGCCCGTATCTCGTCCAGGTCGCCCCGGCTGTGCACCTCGAAAACCCGGTATACGCCATCGGCGGCCTCGCCGCGGCTCGCCTGGGTGCCGGACACGCGCATCACCTCGTTGCGCACCTGCCCGAAGAGGACGTAGCTGACCAGATCCCAGCTGTGCGCGTGCACCTGCGACGTGGTCGGGCGGGCGTGCGTGAGCCGCGGCGTCCAGAGGTGGACACAGATCCCACGCTCACCCTGGCGCAGGATGGGCAGGCAGACGAAGCCGAGCGGGTGCATGATGGCAGCGATCCGCAGCCGCCCCGTTGCCACCTCCCATAACACCTGCCTGGTCCAGCGCGGCACGGAATCCCCGCCGCCGCCGCGTTCGAGGTCCTCGTAGAGGTGCAGGTACTCCATCACGTGTAAGGATTCTTGGGCTGGATGGCCTTGCGGATGATGTCGGAGATATCCCGGTCGGCGAACGACCGCGGCAGCTGAAGGCTGAGCCTGGTGAACAGCTTGCGTGCCTCGTCCACGGTCGGCTCGTCCCCGAGCGGGACATCCCTAGCCAGGGTGATCGGGACCTGCTTCGCCTGCTCCAGGCTGGCCAGCAGTTCCTGGCTGTAGGAGCGGTAGTACGGTTTGCCCGCATCGATCACCATGGCCGGCCTGCCCGGGTCCTCCTGGGTGATGACAAGGCAAGCCGACGACATGTCCCACCGGAACGTGGACATGATCGGGGAGAGCCCGACCGCGATCGTGAGGAAGGTGAAACGCTGCCGGTACCAGCAGCTCGCGAGAATCGTGGCGAAGGATTCCTTGCGGGTGCGGTCGAGCGTCCACAGTTCGCCCGTGCTGTCCGGACCCGGCGACAGCGAACGGCGGTAGTCGGCGTAAAGCTGGCACACCTGCTCGTCCGTGGGGTCGATGATCTCCAGTTGCACGTGCAGCGTCCGTTTTTCTCTGCGGGCGATATCAACGCATTCCGGTAAGGTCACCGCGCGCACATAGGTGCCCGTGCCGCCCTTGAATACCCACCGGTCCGTATTGCGCCGTGCCTGCGCGAATGCTTCGCTGACCTCGTTGCCATGCAGCACACGCACCGTCGACATGTCGTCGAGCGTCTGGCGGATCCTGGCGATCGTGCGCTCGATGTCCTCCACCCGGCCGGGATCGGGCATCCGGGCGAGCGCCGCCGTGGCGTTGGCCAGGACCCCGTGTACCTGCCGCTCGGCCGCCTCATTATGGGCGCGGTCGCGCAACACGGTGGCGGCCACCAGGGCGAGGATCAGCAGGATGGCCGCATTGACGTCCTGCGATCCGACAATGTCGGCGAAGGCGAGGATTCCCACGGCGGCGGAAAGCACCAAAGCGATCACGCCGTCGGCGTTTTCCGCCAGCCATGCAGTAAACCGCTTCATCGGCCCTTTTCCTCAGGATGCGCCCCGCTTCATCGTATGAGCCGCCTGCCTGAAGGCCAAGCTGTCGCCGGCCGTGGAGACCTGGAGCCCGCAGCCAGATGGAAGGGGAGTCGGCCGGAAGGGAGCCGGCCGGAAGGGGAGTCAGCCGGAAGGGGTCCGCTCGCTCGCCGCGGCGCCGGAGGCATCCGGTGTGCCCGCGTTGCCCGGTGTGTTCGCAGTGCCCGCGGCGTTTGCCCTCGAAGTCCGCCTGGCCCGGCGCACTTCGAGGAAGAGCGGGATCAGCGACACGATGACGATCACCGCGATGATCGGCAACAGGTAGGTGTCGATCCCGGGGATGTGGGAGCCCAGGACGTATCCGGCCAGGGTGATCCCGATGGACCAGACCAGGCCGCCAGCCACCTGCCAGATGGTGAAGGTGCGCGTGGACACGCTCAGGCCCCCGGCCAGCGGGTTGAGTACGGTGCGGACCACCGGGATGAAACGCCCGATGACGATGGCCTTGGCGTGCCCGTATCGGGCGAAGAGTTCCTCCGCGCGGGCCGCGCCGTTGACCAGGTGGCGGTTCTTGGTCCTGGCGAGCACGGCCGTCCCGGCCCGTTGCCCGATCACGAAGCCGACCTGCGCGCCTAGCAGGGCACCGGCCGCGGCGGCGAGGAGGACCAGCGGCAGCGACAGGTGCACGGTGGCGGTCGCGCTGGTCGTGCAGAACAGCCCCGCGGTGAACAGCAGCGAGTCACCAGGCAGGAAGAACCCGATGAGCAGGCCGGTTTCCGCGAAGAGTATGAGGAATACGCCGAGGGCGCCGAGGCCGTCAAGGATGGAGTTGGGGCTGAGCGGGTTCAGCGCAAGCACGGTCGTGGCATGCACGGTCACGGCATGCACAATGTGCGAAGCAGAGACCACCTGCGGCAGGGCCGCATGGAGCACTGTCACGCCTGTTCCTCCTCGACGGCTCACACCGCCCGCGCGCCAGGGATGGCACACTGGATCGGGTAAGTTCTACACGCCCGTAAAACTATGTCTAGCGTTGCAGAGAATAGGCGGGGAGGTGCGCGATCGCAACAATGCCTGCCCAGGGGAGCGATCCCCTGGAGTCCCCGAATGCGCCTGCCCAGGGGGGTGACCCCCGGGCACCCCGGCGCGCAGGCGTCCCGGCCCAGGGGGGCGACCCCCTGGAGTCCCCGAATGTGCCGGCACAACGGGACGGCCCCCTGGGGCCCCAGCGCGCGGCCGTGCCCGGCGCCCAGGGGAGCGATCCCCTGGAATCCCCGAATGTGCCTGCCCAGGGGGGTGACCCGGGCACTCATGGGCGCCGCGCCGCTGGCGAGCTTGAGGCGGAGGTCCTCGCGGTCCTGTTGCGCGCGGACGTCGCGCTGACTCCTGGCGACGTTAGCGCACACCTCGGCGGCGGCCTGGCATACAGCACCGTGGTGACGATTTTGTCCCGGCTGCACGCCAAGGGGGTGCTCACCCGCCGCAGAACCCGCCGGGCCTACGCGTACGCGCCAGTGGCCGACGAGTCAGGTCTGGCCGCCCGGAGGATGCGCCAGGTGCTCGACGGCGAAGCCGACCGCGCAGCCGTTCTGGAGCATTTCGTTTCTGACCTGTCCGAGCGGGACGAGCAACTGCTGCGTAACCTGCTGCTCGGCGGCGGCCCTGCCCGCCAGCCAACGGACCGGGAGAGCCCGTGATGGGCGCGGCCGTCTACCTTCCGCTCGTGCTGCCCGTGATCGTGGCCTTGGCCGCCCGGCCCGTGGCGGGCCTGCTGGCGCCCGGGCTCGCGACCTGGCTGCTCACCGTGTCATCGGTCGTGCTCGCCGCGGCGAGCGGTGCCGCGCTCGGTGTCCTCGTGATCGCCGGGGCGCTGCACGTCCCCGAGGTGGCGGCGCTGGGTCACGTGTCGCTCCGTGCGCTCCGCGACGGTGATCCGGCGGGCAGCGTCCCCGTGGCGGTCGTGGCCGGGCTGGCGCTCACGGCCGCGGTCGCCGCGGCCCTGCGCGCCGCATGGCGGCGTGCCCGCGCCCTGGTGGCCGCCTGTCACGCCGCGGCGTGCTTGCCGGCGGGTCAGCCGGCGGTGATCGAAGACGAAATGGCTGATGCGTTCGCCGTTCCTGGCCTGACCGGCCGCCAGGGCCGCGTCATCGTGTCGACAGGCATGCTCGCCGTTCTCGACAACGCGCAGCGCCGCGCGCTGCTCGCTCACGAGCGTGCCCATCTGGCCGGACGGCACCACCTCTTCCTGGCCGCCGCGCACCTGGCGGCCGCCGCGAACCCACTGCTGCGCCCGGTGGAACGGGCGGTCGCGTATACGGTCGAGCGCTGGGCCGACGAGCGGGCCGCCGAGATCACGGGCGACAGGCGCATGACCGCGCTCGCCGTGGGCAAGGCCGCGCTCGCCAAGGCGGGGCGCCCGGCACCACGGGTGAGCACTGCCAGCACTGCCAGCACTGCCAGCACCGTCGGCGCCGCCAGCACCGGGGGCACCGCCAGCACCGCCAGCACCGGGGGCACCGGGGGCACCGGGGGCATGGCCGGCGCTGTCGGCGCTGTCGGCACTGTCGGCAGTGTCGGCATCGTGTACGGGGCGATCCTTCCCGTGGACGGCCAGGTAGATGGCGGGGCGGGTGCCGGAGCCGTGTCTCTTTCCCATGCGGGGCCCGTTCCGCGCCGGGTGGCGGCACTGCTCGATCCGCGTCCAGGGCTATGGCCACGGCGGCGGATCGCGCTTGCGGCTGCGGTCGCGGCGATCGCCGTCGCCTCCGTCGTAGCCGCTGGCGAAGCCGCGGCAGACCTGCACAACGTGGTCGAGACGGCACAGTCGGCCGCGTCATGGCACAGCGCTGCGCGCTGACGCGTCCCCCCGAACCCAAGGTCCATTGCGGGCTGTCGCACGATCCGGGCCCGAGAGGTTTCGGGCGAAAGCCCGATCGATTGCCGTAGGGCGTGCCGTCCGTGCCCTACGGGCAATCGTGAGTCTCTCGGCGGCCTGGCGGCGGCACTGCATCGAGTCGCGGGCCGGGCACCGTGCTCTGGCAACCCAAGCAATGGCCCGCTGCTGGGGTTATCCCGCGGCTGTCAATTTGTACCATCGCCTCTGACCCACGGCGGCTTCATGATCGCGGTAACTTTTCCGCACATATCGCCGAGAAGTTACCGCGATCATGAAGCTCGGCGTTGCCTGGGCCGCGGCCATCGCCCGGATCATGATCCATGGCCGTTGGGCACAGGATCGCACCGGCAATGGGCCATTGCGGGGGTATGGCATCGCGATGGCCATCGCCGCATCCAAGAGGCACAGATCTTGAGCAGGATCTCGATTTTGCCTGTTGACAGTCGTGTATCACAGCAGCAATCCGTCCTGGGTGCACACCTCTTCCGGTGGGACTTGACGTAACTGCTGGCGCGCGGCGGGTGGAGGGTTGCTGGAGTGGCGTAGCGGCCCGGATGCAGGCCCGGAAGGCTTGGCCGGCCCGGAAGGCTTCGGCCAGGCCCGGAAGGCTTGGCCGGCCCGGAAGGCTTGGCCGGCCCGGAAGGCCTGGCCAGGCCCGGAAGGCCTGGCCGGCCCGGAAGGCTCGGCAGGCCCGGCGGCCCGCGCGGGGCCTTTGCCGGGGCCGGTGGTGGGGCGTCGCAGGATGTGGCGGCCGGTGTCTGAGGGCTGGTGGGTGCAGGCGTGCTGTAGGCCGCCCTACGGGACGTTCATCGCGGAGAACGGCGCTGTTACCGGCGCTGCTACCAGCGCTGCTCATCCGGCGGTTCGCCGAGGGCAGCGGGGCCGAAGGCGACAGAGGCCCACCGGACGTGGATCGATTGCCGCCGGGGTGGCTCCCGCGTTGGCGGACATCCACCTTGGGTAACAGGCTGGACGGCCGGAGATCCCGCGATTGTGCCCGGGGCACATCCACGCTCACGCCAGCCCCGCCGCCCGCACCCACCGCCGGCCTGGCTCAAATGCCTGATTGCGGGTTCGCTGTCGTGTGCAGGGTCGGCAGCCGCATTGCGTCCTGTGGCACCCTGTGGCGTCACGTGGCGCGTCCCGGGACGAAGTCCAGTCCGCTGATCACTTTTTGTAATTCACCGGAATCATACTGTGAGAATGTGATCCATATCACATAACTGGTGTCACCGGCGACACAGCTTTCCATGCCGAATCGGTTGCGGACCCCTCCCACTCCTCTGGCAACGTTGGGCGCCGACAGCACGTACTGGACAGGGCGACGCTCCGGCAGGCGTTCCCTACCGCGCGTTGTCAATGGAGCCCGGCCCGCGATCGTCCGGACCTGCTGCCCTGCATCGCAGCGGTCCATTCATCGGTCGCCTCGTGGGCACGTTTGGCCGACGGAAGGGACTGCCTTGTCACCACGCCCGGAACGGGTTAGGGGCAGGAGGCACGCGCACCGCCGCGGGGGATCCGGTGCCGGAGCTGTGATGGTGCCCGTTGCTGCGGTGGCCGCCGTGATGGCGGTCGTTGTCGGCGCGTACGTGCTGATGTCGGCCACTGGGTCGTCCGGCCATTCCGCGCAGGCCGCGACCGTACTGGTCGAGGCCAGGCATGCGGTCGCGCTGCTCGAGCAGGAGCGGCAGCAGATGATCGCGATGGATGAGGCGTCGCGGTCCTCCCATGTCCTTGCCGCACCGAAACTCGCGACTACGTCCGTGCCCGTCGCGCCCACGAGCACGGGCAGCCCGGGCAGCCCGGCCTCGTCCGGTTCGGTCCCGCCGCTCGGCCCGGTGGATCCGGGCAGTGCACGCGCGGACGCGGAGAACCTGATGCCGAGTTTCGGCTGGAGCCCGAGCACGTATTTCGGCTGCCTCGACAACATTTGGTCGAGGGAGAGCGGCTGGCGCTACAACGCCTCGAACCCCAGCGGCGCCTATGGGATACCGCAGGCCCTTCCTGGTTCCAAGATGGCAAGCGCCGGCGCCGACTGGCAGACGAATCCGGTCACCCAGATCAAGTGGGGCCTCGGCTATATCCAGGGTAGATATGGCGACCCATGCGCCGCCTGGGCGTACTGGCAGGCCAACGGATCCTACTGAGGAATTAGCACTCCGCAATCGCACGACTACTTTTAGCTGGCAACGACACCGGCACAATTAACCGTCGGCGGTTGGCTTGGCGCCCAGCGGATGACTACTTACAGTGATTAGCCGCGTGAGCATGGTCAATTGTGACGGGAGTCACTTGCTGTCCCAAAAGGGAAGCCGAGGGCTGAAATCCCAGGTGAGCTACGGCCTTGAGGACCCAAATCGAGGTTTGAGCGTCCAAAATGTGATTTAGGTTACATCTGATTTCGTCTGATTTCGGGTGCCCTTGCTCCCAAGAGTTGGCAGTGTGAGTGGCCGTTGGCACCCAGCGCGCGTGGCGATTACTAAGAGTGATCTGCCGCCCTGATCCGCGGCAGGCCCGCGCGCCGCCGTCTCGCCGCCGTCTTTGCGGCGGGACAGTTGTCCCGGGTGGAAGCCGTCGCGCACGCGCGACCGACCGAAGGCACATCTTGTCTTCTCACCGGAACCACTTCCGGAATCCATTCCGCCAGATCGCGGCCACGGTCAGGCGGTCCGCCTCCGCTGTACGCCAGATCCTGTTCCGCAAGCCGGCCGCAATCGCGGGCCTGGCAGCCGGGATGGCTGTGGTGGCCGCCATCAGCCTTGGAACCGTCCTGTTGTGGCCGGCAAGCGAAGCATCGAATGCGGGGGTTGCAGCCCTCAGTGCGCAAACGTTTACCGGAGCCGCCGGTGCGGTCACGACCCTCGACACGGGTCTTGATGCACGCCGGATGCGCCCGGCGGAGCTCGCCGCAAGTGATCACGCCGCCAGGCTGCGGTTCGTCAAGGCGCAGGCGCGCAAGGCGGCAGAGAAGAGGGCCGCGGCGGCACGGGCCGCGGCGGAGCTTGCTCAGCAGCAAGCGGCCCAGCGGACGCAGGCCGGCCAGTCGGGTTCGTCGGGCTCGGGCTCATCGGGCACCTCGCCACAGCCTTCCGGGTCACCACAGCAGATTGCCAGTGGGATGCTGGGGAGCTTCGGCTGGGGACAGGACCAGTTCGGCTGTCTTGACTCGCTCTGGAGCGCGGAGAGCGGCTGGAATCCCAGCGCGTCCAACCCAAGCTCGGGCGCGTACGGGATCCCGCAAGCACTCCCGGGATCCAAGATGGCCAGCGCCGGTGCGGACTGGCAAACCAACCCGGCCACCCAGATCCGCTGGGGCCTTGGCTACATCCAGGGGCTCTACGGATCGCCATGTGGGGCGTGGTCCCACGAGCAGTCAACCGGCTGGTACTAGCTAGTCCGCGTGCAGGAGACCCTGTCACTGCGAGCGGACCGGCGAGCAGCCAAAGGCAGCAGGGTCAGGCGGTGGCCTGCCTGGCGTGGCCGCCCTCTAGGAGTGTGCTGTGCCATTGCAGATGCCAGAACGCAGCCAGCCACCCTCCGGCGTCGCGCGGCCGGCCAGAGATCTGCGGGATGCGCACCGCATCCGAGGCCCGGGCTCAGCTGGAGCCCGACCCTGGGCTGGCGCGGCGCTAGTCAGGTCCCGCACGCCGAGAACGCCTGGAGCCGGCCGCGTCGCGGCCGGCTCCAGGCGCTTCTGGCAAGCCGGGTGCCGCGGCTACTCCTCTTGTTCGGCTTCTGGTCCGACATGCTGAGTGCCGACAGCGATCCGCACCGCCACGCCGCGGATGTCGGCCAGCGCCGCGTCGAGATTGTTGGTGGCGTGTTCGAGTTCGCTGCAATCACCGGCGCGGGGCAGGCCGTGCGCGCACGCTCGCCAGATCCAGACCTGCGCTGATCAGATGGTTCGCGGCCGCGCCAAGCAGCTGCGCTATCCGGCGCTCGGCGTCAGCGGACTGGGCGTGCGAGCCTGCGAGCTGCGCGAGCTCAGGCGGCGCGGGATCCTCGCCGGCGACCGTGAGATCAGGCTCCGGCTGGGCAGCGAGGACACCGGCGGGCGTTGCGGTAACACGCCGCGCGGCCAGGCCGGGACTTGGCGGAGCGGCATCCACGGCCGACCGGGCGGGCGCCTGGGCGTGGGGTGGACCCGTATGGCTGTGCGTCATGGTCCTGCTCCGCCTCTTGCCTGGTCGCGGCTCGTCCCAGCGGGCCGCGACGACAGGGCATCACGTTGCGGATCCGCGGGTGAACCGGGCCGTGGGCGGCGCGGTGCCTGCCGCAACAGCGCCGACACCCGCTGCCGGGTCACACCAAGGACCGCGGCGATCTCATCCATCGTCATGCCCTCGTCGTACAGGGCGCTTGCCTCCGTCTGCCGGAACCTGCCCCCGGCGTCAGAGAGCGCCTTGAAGGCATCGGAGATGAGTTCGAGAACCTGCATCCGCGTCTTCAGCGGCACGAGCTGCGCGTACGAGAGCCCATTCGAGCTCCCCAGGTGCGTCAGTGGTCCACCGTCGAAAAGCGCGTTTAGCCTGCGCCGCAACTCTTCAGTCGCAGTCGTAAGTTCATAGAGGCAGGCCAGCGCGTCATCCGCACGGCCCTGCCGACTCGACCGCACGCTCCCTAATGTGACACGCAACACATATTGCGGCAAGTGAAAGTGCGGGAATTCTCGTCGGCCCCGTCGGTGCCTTATCGGTGGAGAAGTGCGAACTGCCGGTCGCGGATGGTCGCGCGCCAGTGGTCACGCGGCAGGGCCCGCAGCTCCGTCGGCGGATCTGTAAGGGGTGCCCGAGCGAACAGTGCCCGGGTGGGAATCGCAGGCTCTGCTTGTTTTCGGGGAGCGAGCGCCTAGTGATTGCTGCGCGCGACGACGACAACACCGCGGGTGCCCGGCGGGGCGTGGTCGTGAACCACGTGGTCGTGAGCCACAGAGCCACGAAGACTCTCGTCCTACCGGCCAGTCGCTACCACGCGGGGCTGAAGGTCGCAAGCGCCTCTCTGAGCAGGGGCAGGCTCGCCTGCCACCGTGACGCGGGCGTGGACCAGTAGACGGCGAACGACTGGCTGGCGGCCGGCCCGCGCGCTATCAGTACCCGGTCGAGCACGTCGGTCTTGCCGCCGGACTGGCCGCGCCAGCTGAACGCCCAGTCCGCGGCGGCGGTTCCCTGGTACCTGACAGGCCTGATGAAGTAGCGGTGGTACCCAGGGAATGTGCCCTGCAGCAGGCTCTGCCGTTGCAGTAACAAGAGTTCTGCAACCATCCCCGAATAGGCGTGTGGCGTGAGGTCAAGCTCGAGGAACCTGGCACCCGCGGGGTCTTCGATGAACGCCTGCATGCCGTTGTGCCTGACCCGCCAGCCGGAGGGCACGGCGACGCGGAACCCAGCCGTGCCGCTGCCCGCAGCCCCCGCCCGTTGCGTATACCAGCGGAAACCCGCAGGAACGGCCGGCGGTCAGCCCGCTTGCGGCATGGGGTCTTCCCCTGCCGTGCGAACCCGCCGCGGCTTGCCTGCCCTGGGTCCCCTTATCCTGCGCAGCTCCTGGTGACTGCTGCTGTGGGGCCGTGCCATCGGATCCGGCCTTGTGGATCTGGGCCGCGGCGAGGGCGGCGAGGACGAATACCGCCGCACCGATGATCAAGATAATGATGGCGCGGTGCCTGTGCCGCGGCGGCGCACCGCGCATGGAGGCGGGACCCATCGACGTGGGTCCCAGGGCACCAGCCGGTCCCAGCGGAGGCGTCGCCATCGGCCCAGGCCCCATCGGAGGCCGTGCGGTCGGAGGCCGTGCCGTCGGCGGCGGTGCGGTCGGAGGCAGCGCCGCCGGAGGCCGCGCCACAGGAGTAGGTACCACCGGAGCCGGTCCCATGGGATGCGTCGCCATCGGCCTGGGCGTCATCAGAGCTGGTGCCATGGGGGCCGGCGTCATGTAGGGCGGTGCCATGGGGGCCGGCGTCACGGGCGGCGGTGCCATGGGGGCCGGCGTCACGGGCGGCGGTGCCATGGGGGCCGGCGGCATGGGGGCAGCCGCCCTCACCGGCCCGGGCGCGCCCGGTGCGGCCTGGCGCTGCGGACCAGGAGGCGAGGCACCTGGCGGCAGGATCGCCGACGGGCGCAGGGTCTCGGCGAGGCGCAGCGTCCCGTGAGCCTGGCCCGGCTCGGAGCCGGCATCCGGCGGGGCCGTCGTGGCCCAGGGGAGTGCGGCCTGGCGGCCACCAGTGCCGCCGATCGCATCGAGCATGCGCGCGGCCGCGGAGGCACTCGGCCGTTGCGCCGGATCACGGCTGAGCAGTGCGCTGATCACCGGCGTGAGCGGCCCAGCGGCCCTCGGCGGCCGCGGGTCCTCCATGACGACGGCGGCCATCGTGGTCATCACGCCGCCGTGGCGGTCGTATGGCCCCTGGCCCTCCACGGCGGCGTAGAGCGTGGCGCCGAGTGACCACAGGTCGGACGCGGGCGTGGCCGCGCCACCGCGGATCCGTTCAGGTGCCAGAAAGCCCGGCGATCCCATCACCATCCCGGTCTGGGTGAGGGATGGATCGCCCTCCGCGGTCGCGATGCCGAAGTCGGTGAGCACGGCCCTGCCGTCGCCCGCGAGCAGGACGTTGCTCGGCTTCACGTCGCGGTGCAGCACACCGGCCGCGTGCGCGGTCGTCAGGGCGGCAAGCACCTGGCGTCCCATGTCGGCCGCGCGCACAGGCGGCAGCGGCCCATCTTCCGCGACCACCTGGTCGAGGGCACGCGCGGGAACGAGTTCCATCACGATCCACGGGCGCCCGAATTCCTCCACCACGTCGTAAACGGCTGCCACACCCGGGTGGCTGAGCCTGGCGGCGGTCCGGGCCTCGCGCAGCGTCCGCTGATAGCTGTTCGCCCGCTCCGCGTCGCTCACACTCGCCGGCAGCCGGACTTCCTTGACCGCTACCTCGCGGTCAAGGAGTTCGTCCCTGGCCCGCCAGACCGTGCCCATGGCACCCCGGCCGATCGGCCCGGCCAGCCGGTACCGCCCGCCGATCAGGTGATGCCCGCAGTTATCAGGACCCGTGTTATCAGGACCCGTGTTATCAGGACCCGTGTTTTCAGGACCCGTGTAATCGGGCCCGGTGGTGTCAGCACCGGTGGTATCCGGCCCCGCGCTGGCAGGACCGGTGTGATCAGGCCTGGCGGGTGCCTCCGCATGGTGGCCGGGCCGGGCGCTACGCGACGTAGAGATCGTCATCGCCCTCCCCGAGCCAAAGGATGCATAGCGGGACGATACCGGTTGCGGATGGCGTAGCGGGTGCCAAGCGGGACCGGTGAGGCGAACGTCTCCCTAATCAGGTGGATCCCCAGGTTGCGCTCGGCGAATTCACAGCGTGGGCGCGGCCGCCGGCGTGTCGGGGGACCGCGGAGCCGTGCGTGCCATCGCGAGCACGTCGAGGGCCGCGTCGAGTTGCTCCAGGGTGAGGTCGCCCCTTTCGACGTGCCCGCGCTCGATGACGACCTCCCTGATGGTCGCGTCCGTCTCCAGGGCCCGCTTGGCTACCTTGGCGGCGGCCTCGTAGCCGATGAACCGATTCAATGCGGTCACGATGGACGCGGACGACTCCGCGTAACGCCGCAGCCGCTCCGGGTGAGCCTGTATGCCGGCCACGCAGCGGTCCGCGAGCAGCGGTGCCACGCTGGAAAGCAGCCGGACGGATTCGAGCAGATTGTGCGCCATCACCGGCATCATGACGTTCAGCTCGAAGTTTCCCGCGGTCCCGCAGAACGCCACCGCGGCATCGTTGCCGATGACCTGTGCGGTCACCTGGCAGACGGCCTCGCACACCACCGGATTCACTTTCCCCGGCATGATCGACGAGCCCGGCTGCAGGTCAGGAAGTGAGATCTCGGCGAGGCCGGCTCGCGGCCCTGACGCCATCCAGCGGAGGTCATTCGCGATCTTGTAGAGGCTGATCGCGACGACGCGCAGCGTGCCCGAGGCAGCTACGAGCGCGTCGCGCCCGCCAGCCGCCTCGAAATGATTGCGCGCCTCGGTGAGCGGGAGGTCGAGCGGGCCCGCGAGCAGGCCGACCACCCGGCCGGCGAAACCCGCCGGAGCGTTGAGGCCGGTGCCGACCGCAGTGCCACCGAGCGGCAGTTCGCCTAGCTGGGGGATCGCCGCCGTGATCCGTTCCATGCCGTGGCGGATCGAGGCCGCGTACCCGCCGAACTCCTGGCCGAGGGTCACCGGCGTGGCGTCCATCAGATGGGTGCGGCCCGCCTTCACCGCGTCGGCGAACTCGGCGGCTTTTGCCTCCAGCGCCTCGGCAAGCCGGCCGTGGGCGGCGAGCAGGCTCAGTTTCATGTTCTGCGCCACCGCGACGTGGATGGCGGAAGGGAACACGTCATTGGAGGACTGGGAGGCGTTGACGTGGTCGTTCGGGTGCACGGGCCGGCCGAGGCGATTTGCCGCGATCGCCGCTATGACCTCGTTGGCGTTCATGTTGCTCGACGTGCCTGAACCGGTCTGGAACACATCGACGGGGAATTGCGTGTCGTGTTCGCCGGACGCAACTTCCCGCGCGGCGGCCGCGATCGCCGCGGCCATGTCGGCGTCCAGCACGCCGAACTCGGCGTTGGCGGCGGCGGCAGCCGCCTTGATCTCACCGAGAGCCGCGATCAGCCCGCGGTGGATGCGAAGCCCTGATACCGGGAGGTTGGCCGCCGCGCGCTGCGTCTGCGCGCCCCAGAGCGCGTCAGCGGGGACGCGGACCTCACCCATCGAGTCGTGCTCGACGCGGAAGCCGGGTTCGGCCGCTGCCATCATGATCCCGGAGCGGGGCTGCCGCAATGCCCCGGCCGCGGGCCGGGCACGCTTGATGGCCAACCACGACGGCGGGCAGCAGGTGGCGGGCTGGAGGTCTCCGTGATCACGGAATCCGGCTCCCGATGGCAACGAGCGGCGGCCCCGGATCGGCGAAGAAGTCGTTTCCCTTGTCGTCCACCACGATGAACGCGGGGAAGTCGCGCACCTCGATCTTCCACACCGCCTCCATGCCAAGCTCCGGGTATTCAAGCACCGCGACCGAGGTGATGCAGTCCTGCGCGAGCCTGGCCGCGGCGCCCCCGATGGAGCCCAGGTAGAACCCGCCGTGCTTATTGCAGGCGTCGGTCACGGCACGTGACCTGTTCCCCTTGGCCAGCATGACAAGCGAGCCTCCGGCCGCCTGGAACCGCTCCACGTAGGAGTCCATCCGCCCGGCCGTGGTCGGGCCGAATGACCCCGACGCGTAGCCCTCGGGTGTCTTCGCCGGGCCGGCGTAATACACCGCGTGATCGCGCAGATAGGCAGGCACGGGCTCGCCCGCGTCCAGCCGTTCGGAAATTTTGGCGTGCGCTATGTCCCTGGCGACGACGAGCGGGCCCGACAGGGACAGCCGGGTCTTGACCGGATATCTCGAGAGCTGCGCGAGGATCTCGTCCATCGGCCGGTTCAGGTCGACGGCCACCACGTCGCCAGAGTCGCCGAGATCCTCATTCGTCGTCTCGGGCAGGTACCGTGCGGGGTCGGTCTCCAACTGCTCGAGGAAGACGCCGTCGCGGGTGATCTTGGCCAGTGCCTGGCGATCGGCGGAGCAGGAGACCGCGATGGCGATCGGGCAGGACGCCCCGTGCCTGGGGAGCCGGATCACCCGTACGTCATGGCAGAAGTACTTGCCGCCGAACTGCGCGCCGATGCCCAGCCGCCCGGTCAGCTCGAACACCTGCTGTTCGAATTCGAGATCGCGGAACGCGTGCCCGCTTGCGGAGCCTGTCACCGGCAGCGTGTCCAGGTAGTGCGCGGACGCGTATTTGGCGGTCTTCAGCGCGTACTCGGCGCTGGTTCCGCCGACCACGATCGCCAGGTGGTAGGGCGGGCAGGCGGCCGTGCCCAGCGAACGGATCTTCTCCTCGAGGAAGGCCAGCATCCGCTGCGGGCCCAGCACGGCCTTGGTCTCCTGGTAAAGGAACGACTTGTTCGCCGAACCGCCGCCCTTGGCCATGAAGAGGAACTTGTACGCGCCGCCCGCGTCGGCGTAGATCTCGATCTGGGCGGGCAGGTTGCTGCCCGTGTTCTGCTCGTCCCACATGGTCAGCGGTGCGAGCTGTGAATACCTCAGGTTGAGCCTCGCGTACGTCTCGTAGACGCCGCGGCTGATGTGCTCGGCGTCCCGCCCGTCCGTGAGCACGTGCTGGCCGCGCTTGCCCATCACGATCGCGGTCCCGGTGTCCTGGCACATCGGCAGCACCCGGCCGGCCGCGATCGACGCGTTCTTCAGCAGGTCGAGCGCGACGAAGCGGTCGTTCGGGCTCGCCTGCGGGTCATCGAGGATGCGGCGGAGCTGCGCCAGATGCGCTGGCCGCAGCAGATGGTTGATGTCGGCGAAGGCCTGTGCGGTCAGGAACGTGAGCACGCCAGGATCGATGTCGAGGAAATCCCTCCCGAACGACTGGCGTGGGGTGACACCCCCGGATTCGAGCAGCCGGTAGGGCGTGGCTTGTCCAGCTCCCTCAGCGTCGTCGCCGAGCGGCAGCAGTTCGGTATAGGCGAATTCAGGCATGGCAGCTTCCTCGTTGGAGGCCGGCCGGTGGCCGGGCCGGTGGCCGGGCCGGAAGCTGAATCGGGAGGTTGAGTCAGCCGCTGACCGGCTCGCCTTCAGCCTAGTGGTCTGCGCAGAACCCGCGCGGAGCGCGCTTGGTGTCTCGTGTCACGGCCGCGGCCGCACTCCGCGCGGATCATGGAGCGGTAGGTTGTTAACCCCGGATACGGGTACCGGGGGAAGATCTGGTTTCCGGAGGGAGGCAACAGGGTGAGCGACTCAGAACCCGGCTCGGGATTCCGCGCTGACCGCGTGGACATGGCGGAGGCGTCCCGCGAGCTCGAGCAGGCTACGCATGACACCCGCGTGGCCTTCGACTGCATCGGCCTCGATGAGCTCGACCGCGCGCACGAGCACGCGATCACCGCGCGGGCGGCGGTCGATGCGGCTCTGACCATCCTTCAGGCGGCGATCAGTGAGCGCGCGGAATAGGCGCCCGCTGCGGGCTCGTGACGCCCTGTCCCAGGCTCCCCTACAGGCCGCTAGCCAAAGGGCCTGACCTGGGGTGACTTAGGCCCCTGGCCGCTATGGCCAGCGGGTTCATGCTGAAAATATGACAAGTACGGCACAGCTGGCCGTCCGCGAGTGGGCGCAGCCGGCGGAGTATGTCGTGCGCCCGGAGGACAACGCGACGGACGACATATTCGACTGGGCGGCGCGCGATCCCGATCACGCGGCGTTCGGCCGGAAAGTGGACGGCGAGTGGCGGCCGATGACCTCCAAGGAGTTCGCCGATCAGGTCACCGCGGTGGCGGCAGGGCTGATCGCCGTGGGCATCGAGCCCGGCGACCGGATCGCCCTGTTCTCCGCGACCAGGTTCGAGTGGCTGCTCGCCGATTTCGCCATCTGGACCGCGGGTGCCGTGACCGTGCCCATTTATGAGACCTCGTCACTTGAGCAGGTGCGCTGGATCCTCAGCGACTCTGGTGCGGTTGGCCTGTTCGCCGAGAACGAGCAACTGGCCGCGGTGGCCGGGCGCGCCGCGGTCGAATCGGTACGGCACACATGGCGATTCGACAGCGGTGCGGTCGACGAACTCAGGTTCGACGGCAAGGACGTACCGCTGGAACGTGTCGCGGAGCGCCGCCGCTGCGTGACCGCGGCGTCGCTGGCCACCATCGTCTACACGTCGGGTACGACGGGGCGGCCGAAGGGCTGCATGATCGATCATGGCAGCCTGGTCGCCGAGGCCCGCAACGTGGCCCGTGCCAGGGGCATCCACGACTACGTGCTCAACGAGAATTCGTCCATCCTGCTCTTTCTCCCGCTCGCGCACATCTTCGCCCGCGTGATCCAGCTGTGTGCCGTTCATTCGGGTGCTTACCTGGGGCATGTCGGCGACATCGGCACGCTCCAGACCGAGCTTGCGGCCTTCAGGCCAACGCTCGTGCTCTCCGTGCCGCGGGTCTTCGAGAAGCTCGCCGCGGCCGCGCGCCAGAAGGCCGCGGAAGAAGGGCATGAGCGGCTGTTCCGCGCCGCCGAGGCGGCCGCGGTGGCCTACAGCAAGGCGGCGGACGGCCGGGGTCCTGGCATCGGGCTGCGGATCAGGCACCGGCTCTTCGACCGCCTCGTCTACAGGAAGCTCCGCGGGGCGATGGGCGGCCGGGTCGTGTACGCGGTCAGCGGTGGCGCGCCGCTCAGCGCCGAGCTTGGCCACTTCTTCCGTGGCGCCGGGATCAACATCCTGGAGGGCTGGGGACTGACGGAGACGACAGCCGGAGTGACCCTGAACCTGCCGGCCGCGCAGCGGATCGGCTCGACCGGCCAGCCGCTGCCCGGCTGCGAGGTCCGTATCGCGTCCGATGGGGAGATACTCGCGGGCGGCAGGAGTGTCTTCGCAGGCTACTGGCACAATCCCGAGGCGACGGGCGAGGCGTTCGACGAGGACTGGATCCGCACCGGTGACCTTGGCCGGCTGGATAGCGAGGGTTTCCTCTGCATCACCGGCCGCAAGAAGGATCTGATCGTCACGGCATCGGGCAAGAATGTGGCACCCGCCGTGCTCGAGGACCGGCTGCGCGAGCACTGGCTGATTGAGGAGTGCGTGGTCGTCGGCGACAAGCGGCCCTACATCGGCGTGCTTGTCACGCTGGACGTTGAAATCTTCACGCACTGGAAGCGGACGCACAGCAAACCGGCCGGGGCGACCATCGGCGAACTGCGCGGTGACCCAGATCTGCTCTCGGTCATCCAGGCCGGCGTGGACCGGGCGAACGAGGTCGTGTCGCGGGCCGAGGCCATCAAGCGATTCCGCATTCTTGACAGCCAGTTCTCGGTCGGAGCCGAGCTGACCCCGACGCAGAAGGTGCGGCGCAACTTCGTGCTGAGCAAGTTCGCCGCCGAGGTTGACGCGCTCTACACGAGGCTCGGCGGGTGACCGGTGGGCCGGCGGTCGCCGTGCCGCTGGTCCCAACGCAGTCGGCCGAAGGGCCGGGCGAGCGGTCAGCGAAGCGACGTGATCCGGTCGAGAAGTTCCTCGATGACCGGGTCCGCGAGCTGGTAGCGGATCACCCTGCCGTCGCGCTCGGTGGAGACTGTCCGGTGGGCGCGCAAAAAACGCAGGGTCTGGGAGACGGTGTCATCGTTGAGGTCGGCGGCCACGGCGAGGTCGGAGACGCTGATCGGCCCGGCCGCTTTGATGCACAGCAGCAGGCGGAGCCTGGTGGGGTCGCCGAGCACCGCGAACCGCTGCGCCCAGATCCGTCCTGCCGCCAGGTCGCCGGCGCCTTCGATGGCTTCGCAGACCTTCTCTTCGTCGATGATCCGGCGCTGGGCCCGCTCCGCTGGAACCAGGTGCATGCGCAGAGTCTGCCAGACCGCCGGCCAAACATCTGATCATCTGATCAGCCTTGACCTGAGTGGGGCGCCTGCCGTAGGTTCTGTTCTGCCCCGGCAAGCCCGGGGCGGCGCTCAGCCCAGCGAAGTCCGGTGAAAGCCCGGCGCTGTCCCGCAACGGTCAAGCCCCTCCAGGGGGACGAGCCCGGTCGCCTGGCTGCGGCGCCGACGTGACCAGCCCGCGGCGGAAGGGCGGCTCGTCCGGTGCCGGATCCGGTCACCGGGGCGATCCTTCCCGGTCGTGAGAAGGACGGCCCGATGACAGTCCCGACCGCACCGCCCGAGGTGGACCCCGGCGCCGTGACGCGGAGCGAGTGGGGGCGGCTCAGCGCCATGGGCCTGGTGATCGTGGTCCTCAACGCCGGGGGCTGGGGCATCTTCCTTTTCGCCATCACGCCCCACCACTTCCGGTTCCGCGGTCTCGGGCTCGGCCTGGGCGTCGCGGTCACCGCCTGGACCCTGGGCGCCAGGCACGCCTTCGACGCCGATCACATCTCCGCCATCGACAACACCACCCGCAAGCTCCTGGCCGACGGATGCCGCCCGCTCGGGACCGGGTTCTTCTTCGCCCTCGGGCACTCGTCCATCATCATGGCCGCCGGAGCCGGGCTGGCTATCGCTGCCCGGGCTTTCTTCGGCACCGTCGTCGACCCGGCCTCGGGGTACGAGACGCTCGGCGGGGTCATCGGCACATCCCTGGCCGCAGCCTTCCTCTACCTGATCGCCGCACTCAACCTCGTGGTTCTCACGGGCATCCTCAAGGTCTTCCTGCAAATGCGCCGTGGGCTGTTCGACGAGGAAGAACTCGAACGCCAGCTGCGGGCGCGCGGACTGATGTACAGGTTCTTCGGCCGGTTCATGCGCTCCATCACCAGGACCTGGCACATGTTCTTCGTCGGGGCCGCCTTCGGCATCGGGTTCGACACGGCCACCGAGGTCCTCCTCCTGGCCGCCACCGCGGCCGCGGCCACCCAGGGCCTCCCCTGGTATGCGGTGCTGTCGCTGCCGCTGCTTTTCGCCGGTGGCATGACCCTGTTCGACACCGCAGACGGGTGCTTCATGAACTACGCCTACGGGTGGGCGTTCGCCCGCCCGGTCCGCAAGGTCTACTACAACCTGGTCATCACGGGCCTTTCCATCGCAGTGGCGTTCCTCATCGGCACCATCGAGATCACCGGCCTCCTGTCCGCGGAACTGCACATCCACGGCCCGTTCTGGGATTTCATGACGGGCTTCGACGTCAACAAGGCTGGTTTTGCTATCGCCGGGCTCTTCGCCGTCGTCTGGGCCATCGCCATCAGCTACTGGAAATTCGGGAACATCGAGACCAGATGGGCCGCCCAGCCACGCGCAACCCGGCCGCCGGGCGAGGATTAGTCGCGTGCGCACAGTGCGCCACGGGGCGCAGGGGACGCAGCGGCGCTACGGGGTGCACGGAGTGTAGAGGCGAGGCGCTTCGGGCGCACGGGCGCACACGCGGACATCAACAACCCGGCCTGGCTGCCCGCCGACATTCGACCACGCACGGCGGCGGGACGGGCCGCGGTCTTTCGGTGGTGTGCGGCTTCAGCGGCTGATCACGGAGTGCTGCTCGCACACTGACTGGCCGTTCCAGCTGTGCCATCCGTTGCGGCCGCGGCCGTGCCATTCGTTCTGGCTGTGCCATCCGGGCCCGACGTGCCATCCGGGCGGCCCGACGTGCCATCCGGGCGGCCCGACGTGGCATCCGGGCCCGCCGCGCCATCCGTGGCGCCCGCAACGTCGGCCGCACGGTGTGTGGCACCCCGGTCGGCGGAGCGCGCAGCGCCGTTCCCGCCCTGCGCACCTGCGGTGCTGGCCGTGACGGCACCGTCGGCCGTGACAGCGGCATGGGCCGCGAGCGCCGGGACAGGACCGCCGGCCAGGACAGGAGCGCCTGGCCGCGCCCGCGGCACGGGCCGTGACCCCTGCCTCTTCCCCGTGCACGTAGCGGCCGCCGCGCAGCAGCGACGCCCCGGCGGCGATCACGAGCACGATCATCGCCATGCTGAACACGACAACCAGGCCGTGGTGGAACGGCTGTGAGATCAGTTGCGGGAAGAACGTCTTGCCAGTCAGCAACGCAGCGTGGCCGGGCGGAAGATGGCTCAGCACGCCGCTGGGCCCGAGCAGTTCGCTGACCGGGTTGTAGCCGAGGAAGGCGGCGAACAGGCTGCCCACCGGCGGCAGTGAGCCGATCTTGTGCGCGATCGCGTAGGGCACTCCCTGAGCGGTGAGGCCGTTCGTCATCGTCGTGGGCAGGCTGCTGGCCAGCCCGGCGATCATCAGGGAGAAGAAGACGCCGATGGACAGCACGAAGCCGGAGTTCTGGAAGGTGGCGAGCATCCCGGCGGCGGCGCCGCGCTGACGTGCGGGCACGCTGTTCATGATCGCCGTGGTGTTCGGCGCCGCGAACAGCCCCATGCCCGCACCGGCAAGGAAGACGAGGACCGCGAAGTCGAGATACCTGAAGTCGGTAGGCACGAGCAGCAGGCCGAGGAACGCGGCGGCGGAGAGCAGCAGCCCGCCGGAAGCGAACGCGCGCGCGCCGTGCTTGTCGGAGAGCCAGCCGGACAGCGGCCCGGAGACGATGAATCCGACCGTCAGCGGCAGCAGGTAGATGCCCGACCAGAGCGGCGTGTCACGAAATGCGTAGCCGTGCAGTGGCAGCCAGATGCCCTGCAGCCAGATGATCAGCATGAACTGAAGGCCGCCGCGTGCGATCGAGGCGAGCAGAGTGGCGGCGTTGCCGGTGGCGAACGCGCGGATCCGCAGCAACTTCAGGTCGAACATCGGCTGCGGGACCCGTGTTTCTATGACGCAGAAGATGGCCAGCAGCGCGACCCCGCCGATCAGCCCGGTCAGCACCATCGGGCTGGTCCAGCCCATCACGTGCCCGCCGTAGGGCTGGATGCCGTAGGTGATTCCGACGAGCAGCCCGATCAGGCCGACGGCGAAGGTGATGTTGCCGAGCCAGTCGATCCGCGCCTTGGTCTTGAGCCCGATCTCGCGCAGGCTGACATACGACCAGACCGTGCCGAGCAGCCCGACCGGGACCGAGACGACGAACACAAGCCGCCAGTCAATCGCCGCGAGCACGCCGCCGAGCACGAGACCGAGGAACGACCCGGCGATGCCGGCCACCTGGCTGATGCCGAGCGCCATGCCGCGCTGGTCAGAGGGGAACGCGTCGGTCAGGATCGCCGGCGAGTTCGCCATCAGCATGGCCCCGCCGGTTGCCTGGAAGACCCGCCAGCCGATCAGCCAGAGCGCGCCCGCAGGGCCGGTGAAGGGGTCGAAGGGCAGCGCGAGAGCGCCGATGGTGAACAGGGCGAAGCCCATGTTGTACATCCGCACCCGGCCGTAGATGTCACCCAGCCTGCCGAGTGTCACGACGAGGACAGCCGAGACGAGCAGATAGCCCATCAGCATCCACAGCAGGTAACTGACGTTGCCTGGGGCCAGCGGGTTGAGATGGATGCCACGGAAGATCGCGGGCAGGGCGATGATCACAATCGAGGCGTTGACCGTGGCCGACAGCATGCCAAGCGTCGTGTTCGACAGGGCCACCCATTTGTAGTGGGTGCCACGCCCGGGGACACCGCTGCGTCTGGTCGCGCGAGACGGCACACCAGCGCCGTCCCCGGAGCCCGCTGTGTTCGGCACGCCTTCGCTCACGATGACCTTCCGGATCCGCACACCCCACGAATACTTGCTATAAGCAAACTAACTGATGTACCCATTCCCTGGGGAGCCGGGTGCCCGGAACGGGTTATCGTCGGAAGGTGGCACGCCGAACCCCGCTGCGCACCCTGCGCGCATCCGACGCCGACCGTGAGCGTGTGGTTGCGGTGCTCTCGGGCGCGGCCGCGGATGGGCGGCTGACCCTCGAAGAACATTCTGAACGGGTGGCCCGGGCTTACTCCGCCCGCACCCTGGGCGACCTTGCGGAGCTCACAGCGGATCTGGCCGAGGCGTCCGCACAGCCGCTGCGCCTCGACGGGTCGAAAGCGGCTCTCGGCCTCTTCGGCAACGATGAGAGGGCAGGCCGGTGGGTGGTGCCGGAGAATTTCGCCGCCACCGCGATCTTCGGCGAGGTCAACCTCGACCTGACGGAGGCGCTCCTCCAGCGGCCTCATGTGATCCTGCACGCGACCGCGATCTTCGGCAACGTGCACGTGCTCGTGCCCGAGGGGGTCAATGTCGAGATGAGCGGGACCTCGATCGTCGGCGGCAGGATCAACCACGTGCGGGCCTTCCACGAAGGCCCGGTCGTCGACATTCGCGCGTTCACCGTCTTCGGGCTCGTCACCGCGCGGACACCGAAACGCCGCAGGTGGCGCGGGCAGCGTTTCGGTGTGGCTATCGGCCGGGCCAGGCGGCGTGCGCTCGGCGGCAGTTGAGCAGTGCTGGCCTGTGGGGTGACCCCGCAGCCCCCGCCGGGCGTCGCGCGGCGTCTCAGTTGGCGCTGTCGAAGTTGACGCTGCTGTAGGCGCGCAGCTTCCACAGTTGATGCTCACTTTCGATCTTGCGGATCGTGCCGCTGCGCGCCCGCATGACCAGTGACTGGGTGGCGGCACCGCCGGCCCGGTAGCGGACTCCGCTCATGAGCTCGCCGTCGGTGATGCCGGTGGCGGCGAAGAACGCGTCGTCGGATGCGACGAGATCGTCCGTGGTGAGGACGCGGTTGAGATCGTGGCCGGCGTCCAGGGCCCGTTGGCGTTCCGCGTCGTCGCGCGGCCACAGCTTGCCCTGGATCACGCCGCCGAGGCATTTGACGGCGCACGCCGCGATGATCCCTTCTGGCGTGCCGCCGATGCCAAGCAGCAGGTCGATCCCGGTGCCGTCACGTGCCGCCATGATCCCTCCGGCGACGTCGCCGTCGGTGATCAGCTTGATCCGCGCGCCGGTGGCCCTGACCTCGGCGATGAGGTCGGCGTGCCGCGGCCTGTCCAGGATGATCACGGTCACGTCGTGCGGCGAGCACCCCTTCGCCTTCGCCGCGGCGTTCACGTTGTAGCTGGCCGGCGCCTCGATGTCCACCGCGTCCGCCGCCGCGGGCCCGGTCACCAGCTTCGACATGTAGAAGACCGCGGACGGGTCGTACATGGAATCGCGTGCGCTGACGGCGATCACGGAGATCGCGTTGGGCATACCGTCGGCGGCGAGCCTGGTGCCATCGATCGGGTCCACCGCGACGTCACATGACGGCCCGGTGCCATCCCCGACCTGCTCGCCGTTGTACAGCATCGGCGCACGGTCCTTCTCGCCCTCGCCGATCACGACGACGCCCTGCATCGACACCGAGTTGATGAGCTGGCGCATCGCATTGACCGCCGCGCCGTCGGCCCCGTTCTTGTCCCCCCTGCCGACCCAGCGGGCTGCCGCCATCGCGGCGGCCTCTGTGACGCGTGCCAGTTCCAGCGCCAGGTTGCGGTCCGGAGCGTGCCGGTCGGGCTGTCCGGGATCTTGCTCCTGCTGCGCGGGCTGCCCAGGCAGCGGGGCCGGGGCATGGTTGTGTGTCACGACGCTGTCGTCACCTGGATTGCCTGTCATGCCCTGGTCGTAGCTCATTCCGCCGCGCCCTTCGTGTTGGCCTGTGATGCGATCCTATTCCGGGCGCTTTCTGGGGGCGTCGGCCTGAGCGGGCACGGCGCACTGTTGCCGGGCGTAGTGTGAGCAGCGGACGTCTTAGAGCCCGTTTCTCGAACAGGCTCTTAGAGGTCGCGCGGATAGGACTGCCGGGCTCGTGGGCCCCCGCATCCCGGCTGGCGGCGTTCTCGCCCTCGACGCGGGATCCAGGCACGCCTTCGGGCTGCGGCCTGGCCAGCCAGGCGCGGATGACCCGCTCCCGTCGTGCCGCAGGCGCGCACGGGAAGCACAGCCGACGCCCCATCCGCGCGACCTCTTAGGGACCGTGAGGAGTACCGCGACCGCGCATGGCACAGCAGGCACACACCGCCGTCCGGATATCGGAACGTGGTGCCGCGACCAGGACCGGGCTGCTCGCGGCGGCCCGTGAGGTCTTCACGTCGGTCGGTTTCGCGCAGGCCGGGGTGACGGACATCGTCACCAGGGCGGGTGCGAGCGTCGGCAGCCTGTATCACCATTTCAGCGGTAAGGCCGATCTTTACCTGGTGCTTTTCGACGACTTCCAGCACGAGCTCGCGGAACGGGCGCGGCGGGCGGTGCACCGGGCGCGTGCTCAGGGCATCATCGCTCCGAAGCAGCTGTTCCTCGCGGGTGCGACCGCGTACCTGGACGGATGTATCGAGGAGCGCGATCTGGCCCGGCTGTTCGTGTCAGGGGACGGGCCGCCGGGTTTCGATCTGATCATGCGGCGCCGTACGCATGACTGGGCGATGAAGAATATCGAGTTCTTCGCGCGCAGCGCGGAGCCCGTCGACGAGGCGGTCGCGGTCGTACTGACCGGCGCGATGGTGATGGCTGTGGCTGAGGTATCGCTCGACGACGACGCCAGCCGGATGAGGCGGCTCGCGGACGGGGTCCTTCAGGTCATGTCGCGGATAGAGAACCCGTGATTGCTGCCGCCCCCGCGGCGGCGCGAGCGCGCCGCCTGGGGTCGGTTCTCGCCGCGGCGCTCACCTGCCTGGTCCTGGCCGCCCTGATCATCGTGCTCACGCCGCGGCCGGTCACCCAGATCGCGGTGCCCGTGAGTTACCGGGGCGATCTGGTCAAGTTCCGCCGGGTCGCGCCGTATCCGGTGCTCGCACCGCGCGGTCTGCCGCCTGGCTGGCAGCCGGTAAGCTCGCGCCTCACCGTGGTGCCTGGCGGCGCGGTCAGCTGGCATCTCGGCTTCGTGACTCCGGCCGGACGTATGGCCTCGCTCGAGGAAAGCACAGAGCGGCCGGCTCAATTCATCGTGCGGATGACGAACAACGGCGACCTCCTGCCCCGGATCTGGGTCGGCGGCCGGTGGTGGGCCCGCCGCTTGCGGCAGGACAAGGACCAGCGGTCGATGTACCGGTCGGCGGCGGGCGCCTTCACGATCGTGGTGACCGGGACCAGCAGCTGGCCGGAACTTTCGGCCCTGGCAGGCTCGCTCGCAGAGCAGCCCTGAGCAAGCACTTCCACCGCCGCCCGCTCGATTTGACCAACTATTTCCTTACGTTGGTGCAACGTCTCTTCTGGTCAGACGTCTCTTTCCGGTAGAAGGCAGATAACCCCTCCGCGCGACGCCCGTTACTGTGGCCTGCCGGCTGGGCACGGTAACGGTGAGTCATAGGGAGAGGCCGATGGCGCTTCGGCGGTGGCAGCGGTATCGACGGCGGCTCGTGCCCCTCGCGGCAGGGGTGGCGGCGCTTGCGGTGTTAGTGAGCGGATGCACAGCCCGCGCGAGCGCGGCCAAGCGGCCAGTTGTCCGCCACACGCCCGCGCCGCCCGCTGCGCTGATGCTCCTGCCCGCGGGCGGCACACACGTGCGGCCGGACAAGGGTGTCACGGTCACCGCCGTGAACGGCAAGATCACCAGTGTCACCGTGCAGGCCGGCCGTTCCTCGGATCCGGGTGTGCTCAGCGAGGCCGGCGTCCGTTGGCAGACCGCGTTCCCACTCGAGCCCGGCACCAGGTACAACGTGACGGCGACCGCGGTGAACAAGGACGGCAAGCCGGTCACGCAAACGGCGGCCTTCACCACCCTGGCGCCAGCGATGACCATGACGCCTACGCCGAACATCCTCGACGGCTCGGCAGTCGGTGTCGGGGAGCCGATCGTCATCCAGTTCGACCATCCGATATCCGGCACAGCGAACAGGGCCGCCGTGGAGCGCTCGCTCGTGCTGAAGACGTCGACGCCGGTGACAGGCGCCTGGTCATGGTTCGGCAGCCAGGAGGTGGACTTCAGGCCGGAGAGCTACTGGCCGGCCTACACCCGCGTGCACCTTGCTTTCCACGCGGCCGGGCTTCGCGCCACCGACGGCGCGTACGCGACGCAGAACGTGAACCTCCACTTCTCCATCGGCCCCAGCCAGATCACCGTCGTGAACACCAAGACGTACCGGCTGCGCTACTACCTGAACGGCAAGCTGCTCTGGAACTGGCCGGAGAGCAGCGGGATGCACCAGATCGACCCGGCCACCGGACAGTACTTCGACACCGAGGCCGGCACGTTCGTCGTGCTCTACAAGAAGAACCCGGAGATCATGAGCTCGAAGACCGTGGGAATCACGAGCGGGCCCTACTTCTACCCCCCGACGCCCGTGTACTACGCGGTGAAGTTCACGCCGAGCGGCAACTACGTGCACGACGCCCCCTGGTCGGTGGGCGAGCAGGGCTACTCGAACGTCAGCCATGGCTGCGTCAACGTCAGCCCGGACGACGCGCCCAGGTACTACAGCCGCGCCCAGGTAGGCGACATCGTCGTCGTCAAGAACAGCCCGGTTCCCGCCACGCCTGGAGACGTAACCGACTGGATGTACTCGTGGCACCGATGGCTGCGCCACAGCGAACTCGGCGTGCTCACCACCGCCAGCCTGGGCTGAGGGTGGGCCCTTCTGGACTGAGGGCCGGGCTGAGAGGCCTGGCTGAGGCGTCCCCGCCTGGGCGGTAGGCAGCCTGGGCGGTAGGCAGCCTGAGCTGAGGTCCGCCTGAGCCGGAGGGCTGGCTGAGCCGGAGGGCTGGCTGAACCAAGGTGGCTGCCTGAGCCCCCTGAGGCGGGCATCCGCCGGAGCCAGGAGCCGCCTGGACTTAGCGCTGGCTGACGGCTGCGGGGCGGGTAACCTCAGGCGGCCGGGCTGCTCGCCGCGGCCGTCGGGGATGTGGCTGGCGTGGCCGGTGGAGCCACAGCCGGCGCCTGGAGCGAAGCCGGGCTGACGAAGGAACTGCCGGCCGGGCCTGTCACCACGGCGTCGTGCGTCGCGCTGCGGCTGAGCGCCTGCGACCAGGTCAGGAAGTAGTCGGTCCAGCCGTCGTCCCAGGCGCCGTGCACCGGGCTGCCTGAGACGATCACCGGATCCCCGGGCACCTCCATGTTGTAGTAGATCGGAGCGTAGGACGGCCCGAGGTTGACGCAGCCGTGGCTGACGTTCGAGCTGCCCTGATTGGCCACCGACCAGGGCGCGGAGTGGATGTAGTCGCCACTCCAGGTGAACCGGACCGACCAGTTCACAAGCACGGCGTAGTAGCCGGGCGCGCCTGGTGCGATGTCGGCGGGCTTCATCTGCACCGGGTTCCCCTTGTCGATGGTCAGGAAGGTCCCGTTGGGTGTGTCGTCACCGGGCTGCCCGGTGCTGATCGGCCAGGTGTAGATATGCCTGCCGTTCCTGAACACCGTCATGACGTGCCTCGACGTGCTCACGTGGACGACCAGCGCGGCCCCGATGTCGAAGCTCTGCGTGAGGTCGGCGGTCCCGTACATGCCGGGGGCACCCTCGATTCCGTCGAGGTGACCGACGAAGCTGACCGCCGTGTACGCCGGCCAGTAACCGTGCGGCCGGAAGTCGAGTGTCTGGTCGCCGTCCCACCACCAGAGGCCGACCACCCGCTTGGATGTCCGCAGCTCCAGCGCGCGCTCCACCGCGGCCTTGTTGGTGATCGGCTGGCTGAAGGTCAGCTTGACGGGCATGCCGACCCCGTAGGTCTGGCCGCTGCCCTCGAATATCTGGGTCTGGAAGGTCGAGGCCGGCCTGAGCGTGCGGAACGTACTCGTCGCCGTGGTCGTCTTTCCCGCGGTATTGACTGCCGTCGCGGTTACCGCGAAAAGCTGTGCGGTGCCGAGCGTCCATTTGCTCCGCCAGACCGTCCCGTCCGCACTGAGGCTGCCGGCGACCGGAGTGCCTGACGTGCGGACTGAGACATTCGTCACCTTGCCGTGCGTCGCGGCGACGGTGATTCCCTCACCCGGATTGACCTTGATGCTGCCATCGGCGGGTGTGATCCTCAGCTGCGCGAGCGGTGACTGCGTCGGCTTCGCCGCCACGCCGAGCACGCCGCCGGAGCAGGCGGCGACCAGGAGCAGTGCCGCCAGGGCCGTGACCGCCGCCGCGGCCCGGACCGCTCGCCGGCCTGGGCGCCGCTTCCACGTACCGTTGCTGCCCTGCACGCTGAACCTCCCGTTACCGACCCTGAGGTTGAGTGCTGTGATCGTGCTTACGCACAGCCCTGCGATCGCAAAGATCCCGTGACGTACTGGGATCAACCACTCTCACGTTACTCGCTCCGCTGTGGGTTCACGCCCACCGCGGATCCACCGCGCAGCCGTTCTGCTGTCCCGGGGGGACGACCCCCCGGACCCCCCGTCATCGCCGCCGGACCCGTCCGCACCGGTGCGTGCGACCGCCCCCGCGCAGCCGTTAAGGATAAGGCTAGAACGGCGCGGCAGGGTCTGTGCCGCCGACATTTTCCGCGCGGACAGAGGCCATTGCGGTAGCGAGCCGTGCGCGCGCACCTTCGAGCCATTCGGTGCAGACCGTCGCGAGCCGTTCGCCGCGCTCCCAGAGCTCCAGGGAGTCCTCGAGGGTAAGACCACCAGCCTCGAGGCGCTTGACCACACTCGCAAGCTCTTCCCGTGCCTGCTCGTACGAGATGTCCTTCGAGGTAAGCACTGCCTGTTCGTCCGCCACCCGGCTCACCCTATGTGACCGCGTGCCCGCCCGGGAGCGTTGCCGGCGGCCCGGCCCGCGGCTCGGGCGGCGTCGCGGTCACCGCGAGCTGGTCGTCGGTGAATCTGATGAGCAGCCTGTCGCCCGCGGCCACCTGCGCGGCACTGCGCACGATGGTGCGGTCACGGTGATCGCTGGGAGCACTGCGTTGCACGATCGCGTAACCGCGGCGGAGGGTTGCCGCCGGGGAAAGTGCGAGCAGGCGTGCCCTGGTGTGGGAAATGTCATCGTTCGCGCGGGCCAGCATTGCGCTCAGGCAGCGGCGGGACCGGCTGGCCAGCTCGTCGACCTGCTGCGCGCGCCGCTCGACCTCGCGCACCGGATTGGCGAGTGCGGGCCGTGAGCGGATGCCGTCGAGCCACGACTTCTCCCTGTCCAGCCGCCCCGCGACGCACCGGCGTGCGCGGTCCCGCAGTCCAGAGATGATCGCGATCTGCTCGCTGACGTCCGGGACCACGCGCTTGGCCGCATCCGTGGGTGTGGCGGCCCGCACGTCGGCCACATGGTCGAGCAGCGGCACGTCCTGTTCGTGGCCGATGGCGCTCACCACAGGCGTAGCGCACGCGGCGACCGCGCGGACGAGCGTCTCGTCGGAGAACGGAAGCAGGTCCTCGATGCTGCCGCCGCCGCGGGCGATGATGATCACATCGACGCTTGGGTCGGCGTCGAGCCGCTGCAGGGCCTCGGTGATCTCGGCGACCGCGTACGGCCCCTGCACGGCCACCTCCAGGGCCGCGAACTTCGTGGCTGGCCAGCGCCGGTAAGCGACCTCCTGCACGTCATGGCGCGCGGCGGACTCACGGCCGCAGATGAGCCCGATCACGGTCGGCAGGAAGGGCAGCGGGCGCTTGCGTTCGGCGGCGAACAGGCCTTCCGCGGCCAGGCTGCGGCGCAGCCGTTCGAGCCGGGCAAGGAGTTCGCCGATGCCGACAGCACGGATCTCCAGGGCCGTGAGGGCGAATGAGCCGCGGTTGGCGTTGAAGTCCGGCCGCGCCCACACGACGATGCGCGCACCCTCCTGCGGCGGCGGGTCGGCGGCGTCGAACACCTGCCTGGTGCAGATCACCCGCACGGAGACGGCGGCGATGGGGTCGCGCAAGGTCAGGAAGACCGGGCCGCGGCCGCCCCGCGCGTTCAGTTCGGCAATCTGTCCCTCGACCCAGATGCGGCCGAGGCGCGTGATCCACCCACCGACCATCTGCAGGACGGTGCGGACCGGCGCGGGCGACTCAGGCGATGTCTCGAGCGGCATGGCGGCAGCGTCGGGTCAGCGGTCCGCCTCCTCCAGTTTCGCGATCCTGCGCTCGTACATCGTGATGACTTCTGAACGGCTGCCGCGTGATTTCTCGTAGTCGAGCAACTGACGCACCTGCGTGACGTCAAGGCCGCGCAGCCGGGCGCGGAGCGAGGCCACGGAAAGCTCGTCGTAGTTCGGGATCGGTGCAGCCGCCACCGGCGCGGCCGGAGCGGCGGCCGGAGCGGCGGCCGGAGCGGCGGCCGGAGCCTTGGCAACGGTCAGCTTGGCGGCGGGAGCATTGGTGGCGGCCGGGGTCTTCGCGCTGACGGGAGCACTGGTGGCCTTGGCGGTGGCGGGAGCCTTGGCAACGGTCAGCTTGGCGGCGGGAGCTTTGGTGGCGGGAGCTTTGGTGGCGGCGGACCCGACGTGGGTGTTGGCCGTCTGCTTTACAGCAGCCGGCTTTACAGCAGTCGGCGTGCGCACAGGGATCCTGACCGCACCGGGTGCGTTGCTGTCGTCTTCACCGTGCGGGCTCTTGAGCTTGCGGCGCATCCGGTCGGACAGCAGCAGCGCCTGACCGATCGCGGCGAACACAGCGCGCAGCGCGTGCGCGGGCGCCTCTTTCACGCGTTCAGGAACGTTCGGTATGCGCGTCATTCCATTCTCCTTTCGGCGTGCTGCTGGGCTCCAAGCTTGCCGGACGCCGGATTCAGTGGCAATGCCGTAGTAACAGCGGGTAGGCCATGCCCTACCCAGGATAGGCAGCAGGTCACGTCGGGCCGGGCACCGGCCAGCGGCCCGTGCCATCCCCGTACCATGGGCACATGCCCGGACGTGTCCTGCTCGCCAAGCCCCGCGGTTACTGCGCGGGCGTCGACCGCGCGGTCCAGACTGTCGAGAAGGCGCTGGAGCGTTACGGCGCCCCGGTTTACGTGCGCAAGCAGATCGTGCACAACCTGCACGTCGTTCGCTCTCTGGAGGAGCGAGGGGCGGTCTTCGTGGAAGAGACGGACGACGTTCCGGGCGGCGCGGTCGTAGTGTTCTCCGCGCACGGGGTGGCGCCACAGGTGCACGAGGATGCCAAACGGCGCGGCCTGCACACCATCGATGCCACCTGCCCCCTTGTCTCGAAGGTGCACAACGAGGCCAGGCGTTTCGCCGCGCAGGACTATGACATCCTGCTGATCGGGCATGAGGGCCACGAGGAGGTCGTGGGCACGACCGGTGAGGCACCCGCCAACATCCGCCTCGTGGGCGGCCCGGACGAGGCGTCTGGCATCGAGGTGCGGGACCCCTCCAGGGTGGCGTGGCTGTCCCAGACGACCCTGTCCGTGGACGAGACCAGCGAGACCGTCAGCGCGCTCCGTGCGCGTTTCCCGCTGCTCGCGGACCCTCCGAGTGACGACATCTGCTACGCGACGCAGAACCGCCAGGCCGCGGTGAAGCGGATCGCTCACGAATCCGACGTGATGCTCGTGGTGGGTTCGCGGAACTCGTCGAATTCGGTGCGGCTTGTCGAGGTGGCGCTCGACGCGGGCGCGACTGCCGCGCATCTGGTGGACGACGCGACGGCGATCGACCCGAAATGGCTGGAAAGTGCCAGTGTGATTGGTGTGACCAGCGGGGCGTCAGTGCCGGAAGATTTGGTGCGCGGTGTGCTCGCCCATCTGGCTGACCGCGGGTTCACCAAGGTCGAAGAGGTCGAAGCGGTCGAGGAGAGCCTCGTCTTCGCGCTGCCGCGCGAGTTGCGCCGCTGACCGCCCCGTCCGTAGCCGCTGCCGCTACGGCACCGCCGTGGCGTAGACGACGACGTTGCTCAGGTAGGACTTCAGGCTTGGATCGAAGACCCCGCCGCAGCTGATCAGCCGAAGTTCCGGATCGGGCGTCGGGCCGTAGACGGCGGCAGTCGGGAACCTGCTCTTCAGATACCAGCGCACCGAGTCAACGCGGAACACCGCGAGCTTTCCATCCGTCCGTCGCACGTACACCCGATCGTGTGGGCGCAGGTGCCCAAGCCGGTAGAAGACCGCGGGCCCGGAGAGTGAGTCGATATGGCCAAGTATGATCGCCGAGCCGATCGCTCCCGGTCGCGGGCTGCCCGTGTACCAGCCCGCGACGGCCGGGTCGGGCGGCACCGCGACGGCGCCGCCCGCGGCCAGGCCGAGGTGGATCAGGCGCGTGTTCACGCCGATGGCCGGAATGATGAGCGCGACCGGACGCGGCGTCTGGCGGTGCGCGGATGGACTAGCGAACTGCGCGACCGGGCCGAACGGAGTCGGCGCGGTCGTGGCGCGTGCAGGCCGCGACGCCGCCGCGGGGACGGCGCCACGGCCGATGACCAGCAGGCCGGCCGTGCCGGCCGCGACCGCGATGAGGCCTGCGACTACCGCCGCTATCGCGCCAGGCCGGCCTGCCAGCCGCGTGCTCACGGCAAGCGGGCCACGCTGCCACGAATCCGGCGCAGCCGCAGGGCGCCCGCTGCTGCGAGCAGCGCGCCGCCCGCCGCGCTCACGAGCCACGGCAAGGGAGACGGGCCCGGTGCGCGAGGTGCGGTGCCGCCCAGTCCGGTGCCGGCGCCGCCGGTCGGCATGATGTGGCTGCCCGCCGCGTCCTCCAGGCTGTCGATCCGCAGCCCTGTGGCTGTGTCGAGCACAACCAGCGTGTGGATGGTGTCGGTGGACAGATCGACGCTCTGGGTGGCCGTATCGCTACCGCTGGCGACATGCAACGTAAGGTTACCGGGGGAGATGGCATGGTAACCGGTCACGCTGGAGAAGGTGAGCTGCCGCGCGAGCACCCGCGTTCCGGCCGTAACCGTCACCTTGTGCTCCTTGAGCGACGCCTGGATGACGCGCACGAGCGCCTTCCCGGGAGGGGTCGCCAGCTTGTCCTGTATCACCTGCAGCCGCAGGCCAGACACCGGTCCCATGCCGGCCACCGTGTAGACGCCGCCAGGCGCGACCCTGATGCTGGTCGACAGGATCGGTGCGGTCGACGACGCGGCACCGGCCGGGCGCATGGCGACCGTGTAGTAACCGGCCTCGAATGACATGTAGTCGGAAACGTCGCCGTAGGCAACGCCCTTGAGCACCATGGGTGCCATCTTGCTGTTGAAGGAATAAAGATAAACATCCACCCGCGGGGCGTTGGGCGACAAGTGGGCACAACGGACCCAGCCGACGCTCGCCGCCGATGCGGTGGAGGGCGCGGCCGCGAGCAGGCCAGCCGCAAGCCAGAAGGCGGCTAGCGGGAGGATGAGCCGGCGACCCTTGCGCGGCAGTTTCATATTTCCTCTTTTCTCCCGCGATGTCCGGTCTCCCCAGCCCGATCCCATCGCGATGCCATTTATGAGCCATGTCTATGACGCGGCATGGCCAGTTATCGATTACCCGGGATCATGCGTGCGCACCGAGCAGGCCTAGCGGGCTCGGCGCGCCGAAGTCGATGCGGAGTGTGGTCTGTCCCGCGGGCGCCAGCACCTGCACGTGCAATGGGTGATACGGAGGTAATTGGGCCCGCAAGAGAGTTTGAACCTGCCGCAGTTCTGCCGCGCTCTGCGCGGTGGTTCCCGTGACGTCCACGGTTAGCAATGGGACGTCAGGGCTGGCACCGGGAGCTGGGGCGCCGAACGCCACGATGTGCATCGGGTATCTGGCGGCGATGGCCGCGAGCATGATGAGCAGCCGCGAATCCACCTGGCCGCCCGCGAGTTCCCGGGCGGCCGCCGGCACCGCGGTGATCCGGCGGTTGCCGAGCAACTGGGCGCCCGCGGCGCGCCTGGCCAGCCGGTCGGAGGTGAGCGCGGCCTCGTATGCGGCCGCTCCGTCCGCCGCAACCGCGCGGACATCGATGCGCGCCGCGCCCGATCCGAAGCTCGCGATGACGGTCGGCGCGTACACGCTCGCCAGCCGGCTGCCGAACTGGCTCCGCACCGCCGCCGTCGCCACCACGACGTCGGACCCGAGTGGATCCGAGGCGGCCGGCTGGAGAGTCAGCAGGTTCTGCGGGGCCAGTCCCTGCGCCTGAAGTGCGGTGCACATCACCGGGTCGCAGGCCACGATCGCGCTCGGGCTTACCTGGCGGGCGACCCATGCCGCGGTCTCTCGCCGCACATTCGTGATCGCGCCGAGCGCGCCGGTGCCTGCACCTGCACCTGCCCCGGCGGGCGCGGGGGCCGGGGTATGCCTGGGTATCGCGATGATCAGCAGGCCGCTGGCCACCAAGATGGCGGCGGCAAGGACGATCAGGCCGATCATGAGCTGGCGCCGCGGGGCGATCTGGCGCTCCCCAGTGCGCACGAACTCGGCGCTGGACGTGCTGTGCCGCTCCGCCCTGGGCGCGGAGTGCTGCGTGGTGCCAGGCGTGCTGTGCCGCGTGGTGCTAAGCAGATGGCGCCGCACCCACAGCCGTGTGGTCGTGCCGATGACCTGTGGCCACGATGGCCTGGCCGGGCGCGGTCCCGTGGTCTTGATGGGTCCGGGTTCGGCGGGCTGGGTTCCGGTGGCCTCGGCGGGCTGGGCCCCGGTGGCCTCGGCGGGCTGGGCCCCGGCGGCCTCGGCGGGCTCGTCAGTTGCTTCTGTTCCGCCGGGCTCCGCCGCGTCGAGACTACGGCCGGCCATCCGAAGCAACCCCGCCACGGTCGATGGCGGAATCTGGTCTCTCAGCGCCTGCTGGCGCGCCAACGTGCGGTTGCTCTCCTCGCCCATGCGAACCCAACCCCCTGGGCACGCCGATAGCGGGGACGCGCCCCTGGCAACAGGGCAGCACAGGTTGCCCTGTTTTTTCAACCGAAATCACCAATTACTGCTAATCAGTTACGTATCGACCGCGGCGCCGCGGGGCCGTCTAGCCAGAAAGCACGGCCGGGCACGAGGTCCACGGTCGGGCCGGCCCGGCCGACTGGGTGTCAGTCGTCAGCCGCGGGCATCGCCACGCAGGGACTCGCGCAGCGCGCGGACATCCCCGGCCAGGCCGCGCGCAAGCGCGATGATCGAACCGGCGGCGCTGCCGGCGAAGAGCCAGGGCGCCACGTTGCCGAGCGTCACGACGGTCCCCCCGGCAACCGACAGCACGCCGCCAGTGGCCGTGATGACCTGCACGCTCAGCACCGCCAGCGCGAACAGCATCGGCGGTGTCACGACCACGGGCAGCAGTTGGCCGCGCAGCACCACCGAGGCCGCGAAGACGCAAGCCGCCACGTAGGAGATACCGGCGAGCACCCCGACATGCGCCGCGCTGGCGGCGAACGCACCTGCGAACGAGATCGCGAAGACGGCAAGAACACCACCGCGCCCGGTGAGCCGCACGGACGGGTCAGCGGCGATGTCAGCGGCCGGCCTCTTGGTGGCCCGCAATTGCCGTGACCCGCCGTCCACCGTGTCGGTGGCATCCACGGTGTGGCTGGCGACGTCCCCGGCCATGTCACGCGGCACGGAGCCGCGGGCGTCACGCCCCGGTGGTGCACCGGCGCCGTGCCTGGCACGCTCCGGTGGTGCAACGGCGCTGATCGGGCTGTTCCATGACTTCGGCATCCGGTTCGCGTGCACGTCCCTCCTCCCCGTTGGGGTTATTCCCCGTCTGCCGCGTCCGATGTCGCGGGCGGCGAACCGCCCGGCACCGCCCTCATCCCGCAGCACCGGCGCGCCGGGATGGGGCGAGCAGTTCGGCGGGCGCGTCGGTGACGAGGTTCGTGACGAGAGCAGGGCCGGATTCTGCGACGAGTTCAGGTGCGGAGATCGCCCGTGTGGTCTCCTCGACCGGCCGTGGCGGCTCGAGCTCCGCCTCCACGACCCCGAGCTGGTTGAGCTTGCGGGCACTCACAAGCACCCGGTTCTCGAGTGAGCCGACCGCCTGGTTGTAGGTCGAGACGGCGTTGGTCAGTGCCCGGCCGAGCCTGTCCACGTGCCGTCCCATCCCGCCGATCCGGTCGTAGAGCTCTCTGCCCAGGTCGAACACGGCGCGGGCATTGTCAGAGAGCGCCGCCTGCTGCCAAGCGTAGTGAGCCGTACGCAGCATCGTGACCAAGGTGGTGGGCGTCGCGATGTGGACCCTGTTGGCCATCGCGTACTCGAGCAGGCCGGGGTCGTGTTCAAGAGCGGGGGCGAGGAAGGCTTCGCCAGGGATGAACAGCACCACGAACTCGGGGGTCGGGCTGACGGCCGTCCAATATGCCTTGGCGGCGAGCCTGTCGACGTGTTCCCTGAGGTGGCGGGCGTGCGCCGCGAGCCGTGCGCTCCTGACGCCTTCATCCCTGGACTCCGCGGCCTCCAGGTACGCGGCGAGCGACACCTTGGAGTCCACGACGATGTTCTTGCCGCCGGCCAGGCGGACGACCATGTCCGGCCGCTGTGCGCCGTCCGCCGCCCGGACGGCGACCTGCTCGTCGAAGTCACACCTGGCGGTCATGCCGGCGAGTTCCACCACGCGGCGAAGCTGCAGCTCGCCCCATCGTCCGCGCGCCTCAGGCCGCCGCAGGGCGGTCACGAGCGCCTGGGTCTGCTCGCGCAGCTGGTCCGAACTTGCCCTGGCGAACTCGACGTGCTTGGCCAGCTCGGCGTGCGACGCCCGGCGCGCGGCATCCGACTCGCGAAGCTGCGTCTCCACCCGGGCGAGGGTGTCCTTCAGCGGGCCGACCAGATGCTCGACCGCGGTGCGCCTGGTTTCGAGGTCGCTGGTGGCCCTGACTCCGAACGCGCGCATCTGCATCTCGGCAAGCTCGAGGAAACGGCGGCTGTTGGCGTCGAGCGCTTCGGTGGAAAGCGCGCGTATCCGCTCGGCAAGCTGTCCCTCGACGAGCTCGGCCTTCTCCCGCGCCGCTCGCTCGACCAGGGTTATCTTCTCTTCGGCGGCTCGCACCTGCGCGGAAAGGCTTGCTGCTTCCGCGGCCTGGCGGTTACGGGCGATCAGGAAACCGATCGCCGCTCCTGCGAGCGCGCCAAGCACGAGACCGGCAAACAGCGAGATCGAGTCCATGTCTCGCAATGGTGGCAGCCGCCGCCGACATGGCCGCGCGTGACACGCCAGGCCGGCGCGGATTCGTCTACTCGGTTGACGCTTCGTAGACTCCCGCGAGTGAGCTTGTCGATCGGGATCACCGGCCTGCCCAATGTGGGTAAATCGACCCTATTTAACGCGCTGACCAGGGCTGGGGCGCTTGCCTCCAACTATCCATTCGCGACCATCGAGCCGAACGTGGGGGTCGTGGGTGTGCCTGACCCGCGGCTCGCCGAGCTCGCACGCCTCTGCAACTCGGTCCGAGTCGTGCCCGCCGCCGTCCGGTTCGTGGATATCGCCGGGCTCGTCCGCGGCGCCTCGCAGGGTCAGGGTCTTGGCAATCAGTTCCTGGCGCACATCAGGGAAACCGACGCGATCTGCCAGGTGGTGCGCGTGTTCGCCGACGCGGATGTCACGCACGTCGAGGGCGGGGTGAGCCCGAAGCGCGACATCGAGACGGTCAACACGGAGCTGATCCTCGCTGACCTGCAAACGCTGGAAAAAGCTCTCCCGCGTCTCACCAAAGAAGCAAAAACCCATAAAGATCCCGAACGGCTGCGTGCGGCGGAGGCCGCTGCTCATGCTGCGGAGATCCTTGACGTGGGTCAGCCGCTGCACGCCCAGGCGGCTGCGGGCGAGATCACCCTGGCCGATCTGGGTGACCTTCAGCTGCTGACGGCCAAGCCGTTTCTCTATGTCTTCAACCTCGACACCGACGAGCTCGCCGACAGTGATCTGCGGCAGCGCCTCGCCGCGCTCGTCGAGCCATCGCCGGCGGTGTTCCTCGACGCGAGGACCGAGGCCGAGCTGACCGAACTTCCCGACGAGGACGCGGCGGAACTGCTGGCCGAGATCGGGCAGGATGAGCCGGGGCTCGCTCAGCTTGCCCGGGCTGGCTTTGCCGCACTCGGCCTGCAGACCTTCCTCACCGCGGGACCGAAGGAGGCGCGGGCCTGGACCATCAGGGCCGGCGCGACCGCGCCTGAGGCTGCGGGTGTGATCCACACCGATTTCCAGCGCGGTTTCATCAAGGCCGAGATCGTCTCGTACGCGGATCTTATGGCCGCGGGCTCGCTCGCTGCGGCGCGCGCCGTGGGAAGGGTACGCATGGAGGGTAAGGACTATGTGATGCAGGATGGTGACGTTGTGGAGTTCCGGTTCAACGTGTGACCAGTGATGATTCTGACCGATATTACGCTGCGCAATGATGGGGGGACGAAGCAGTGGCCTTCCGGCTAGCACGGGACACGCTGAGGCCGCTGGGAGAATAGACGTCCAATAGTGGGGTCTTATGCCTCACAATGGACCACAGGACCGGCCCGATTGACGTCGGCCGGTAACCGCTGCGCCCGGGATGCCAGGCCAGGACACGGAGGTGCGATGGCTCGCAGGTCGACCGTCGAACGCGGTCCGCAGCCGGATGTGCACGGCGGCAGGTCCACGGCGACGGGCGCGCCTGATGGCCGGGCCACGGCGCCGCGGAGTTCCGTGGGTGGCTGGCGTGGTGCGGGTGGCCGCTGGGGCGTATGGGTCGGGCGCGCCATTCTGTGGGCGGTGTTGCTCGTCGTCGTGGTCAATGGCGTGCGCGCGATCTTCCTGCGCGAGACTCAGACGCCGAGCCCGGCGAGCACGTCGGCGCAGCAGCCCAGTGCCGCGAGCAGTTTCCCCGCGAGCCTGGCCGAGGCCTTTGCCTTGCAATTTGGCCAGATCTACCTTAATTTCGACCCTGCGCAGGCGGACCAGCGCGCGCAGCAGCTTGCTGCCTTCATCCCCTCGGGCGTCGGGCAGCAGTTTGGCTGGAACGGCGCTGGCCGCATGCAGTTGCAGTCGGAAGAGGTCGCGGGCATAAACGTGCGGGACGCGCACAACGCTCTGGTGAAGCTGCTGGTGCGGGTGAACGAGCAGCTAATGCAGGTCTCGGTGCCGATCTACGCGGCGTCGAGCGGACTGGTCGTCTCCGGTGAGCCTGCGCTGCTCCCGCCGCCCGCCGTGGTCAACCCGCCATCCGCGCAGGCCGGAGGCAGCTCAGATCTGACGGCACAGAACGAATTTCAGACTATTCTCCCTTCATTCCTTGTGGCGTACGCGGCCAGTGACACGGCGACGCTCGGCAGGTACGTCACGAAGGGTTTCTCCATCACCGGGCTCGGTGGTGTGGTGAGCTATAGCTCGATCGAGAACTTGACGGTCCCGCAAGGCGGTTCGAAGCGGGACATCACGGTGACGGTCCGCTGGAAGCTTCAGGGTCAGGCGGCCACCCTTGACGTGACCTACGAGATGACGTGGATATACCAGAGCGGAACCTGGTCCGTCGAAACCATCACGGGCTCGACCAAGCAGGCAGGGCAGCCGTGATGACAAGACGCGTATCTGAGGAGCGGCTCAGTGTCGGCACCTGCCTGTCCCCGGAAGTCTCACCTGCCCCGGAAAGAGTAAGTTGATGTTGCTCCACCATTTCGTCACGGCGGCCCCGGCTGCGGGCACGCTGAACTCGAAGGGTCTCGTGACGTACCTACAGCAGCTGTTCGGCCCGCTGTTCCTCGGGATCGTCGGGATAGTCGCGCTCTTCTTTCTCTTCACCAGGGAGATCACCAGGTTTGTCCAGTTCCTTGTCCTCGCAATAGGGATCGCTGTCATCTTCTATACGCCGAGCATCGTGCAGACGCTCGCCACAGGCATCGCCAACGCACTCGGCGTCCACTGAGGCCGCCCGCCAAGGCGGAAGGAGAGCACCCGCGTGGATCTCCCCACGTACACCAACATCTGGCGCATTGAGAAACGGCTCTACAAGATCTATGATCTCCGGCTGCCGATCCCGTTGCCGATTGGCCAGATTGTGGTGTTCGTGGCCATTACCGTGCCGTATATCACGGCGCTAACATTGATCGGCCTGCCGTTCGACCACCGCCTGTTTTGGCTCTACATTCTGCCGCCAGGCGTTGCGACGTGGCTCGCGACAAGGCCTGTGCTTGAAAACAAGCGCCTGCCCGAATTGCTCACCTCGCAGATGCGTTATCTGGCCGAGCCGCGCACCTGGTGCCGGCTGATTCCGGCCGAAGAGGCTGACGAGATCGTGATTGTGGGCCGCGTTTGGCACCGGGCAACGCCGCGGCCATTGGCGCCGCAGGCTGCGCCCGCACCATCGGCCAGCCGGGCCCAATCGGCCAGCCGGGCCCAATCGGCCAGGCGGGGACAATCGGCCAGGCGGGCTTCATCTGCCACGACCGCCCCAATCGGCTCAGCCGATTCAATCGCTTCAGCGGCCCCAATCGGCTCAGCCGCCGCGGTGGCCCCGTCTGCCCCAGTGGCCGCGGTAGCGGTCGCCACCGCAGTCGCTCCCTCATCTGTGGCGACGGCTCTATCATCGGCCGCAGGCCCGCCATCCGCCACGCAGATCCCATCCGGCCCAATCGCCCCAGCGGCACTGGCCTCGCCAGCCCAGTCGGCCCCATCAGCCCCACTCGCCCCAGCGGCACTGACCCCATCAGCCCCATTGGCCCCACCAGCCACAGGTGCCGTATCAGCCACAGGAGCGCCGACGCCTGCGGGGGCGGCGACTGCTCCCGCGGGGGCGGTGCCTGGGGAACCTACAGGCGGCGCTGCGGGCACGCCAGGGACCGATCGCCGCCGCGCGGGTAAGCGGGAGAACCCGTGGCCGTCGAGGTCGGCGCGCAGGGCGGCTTCCTCGGGCCCTCATGCCGCCGGCAGCGCGGCGGCCGCAGGAACCGTGGCAGGTGTGACCGGAGGGGCAGGTACGGCCGGTCAGGCGGGCGTAGGCGGTCAGGCGGGCATCGGAGTCCGCGCGAACGCAGCGGCAGGTGCCGCGCCGGGCGCGGTCTCCGGCGCAGCCGGAGTCCCGGTGGCTGGCACGGCTGGCCGTGGGGCGGGGCATCGGGCCCGTGCGGCCGCCGCAGATGCTAGCCCGCCCGCCGCCGTGTCAGGCGATGCGGTCCGACCTGCAGGCAGCGCGCCGAACGCGGTCGCTCGCACATGGGCTGACGACGTGGCCGGTGCGGCAGGTAGCGCGCCGGGCACTGCGCCCGGCACTGCGCCGGGCAATGCGCCGGGGACTGCGCCGGGCGGCACGCCGGAGACAAGGTCAGGCGGCATGCCGGGCGGCGCGCCGGGGACTGCGCCAGGCGGTGCGCCGGGCCCAACGTCAGGCGGCATGCCGGGCGGCGCGCCAGGCCACGCGGCAGGGACTGTGCCGGGCGGTGCGCCGGAGCCAACGTCAGGCAGCGCGGCGGGCATGGTGTCAGGCCGCGCGTCAGGCAGTGCGGTGTCAGGCAATGCGCCGGGGACTGTGCCGGGCGGCACGCCGGAGACAAGGTCAGGCGGCATGCCGGGCGGCGCGCCAGGCCACGCGGCAGGGACTGTGCCGGGCGGTGCGCCGGAGCCAACGTCAGGCAGCGCGGCGGGCATGGTGTCAGGCCGCGCGTCAGGCAGTGCGGTGTCAGGCAATGCGGCGGGCAGTGGGTCAGGCAACGCGCCGGGGACAAAGTCAGGCCGTGCGCCAAGCAGTTCGGCGGGCGCAACGTCAGGGGACGCGCCGGGCGGTGTGTCAGGCAACGCGCCTGGAACAACACCAGGCAGTGCGCAGGGCAGCGGTTCAGGCCACCCGGCGGCCGGTCCGGCTCACGCCGCGGCGGACTGTCCGGCGGCGCCGGGGGCCGATCCGAACAGCGCACCACCACGCTCAGACGGGGCCTGGCACGACCCGCATCCGGAAGGGGTGCGCGCGGGAATCCGCGAGAGTGATTCGGTATCGGCCCAGGGGCGCGAGGCGGCTGGGCACGCGCCTGCAGCAGCGCGCCCACCCTCTGCTGGTTACCCTGGAGCGCCCGTATGGCGGTCGGCAGGCCAGGCCGCGGCCGCAGGACCCGGACGCGTGGCGCACCGGGCTCCGCTCGAGGTTGCGCACTCCGAGCAGGCTGATGAGATCTCTCACCCACGTGGCCCGGTCGGTGAGCTTGGCCGCGCAGGTGAGGCCGGGGGTTCTGGCCAGGCCGAGATCTGGGTCGGCCAGGCGCAGAAGGCGCACGGCGCGGTGAATTCCCGCGGTGACGTGCCGCCCAGCGTCACGCCTGCGCCGCCTGACGCTGCGGGGTTGGGTTCTGGGCCGTCAGGCGCTGGGTCGGCTGCCTGTGCGCCGTCGGCACAGTCTGCGACGCCGCCGGCCTCGCCGCGTTCGGCTGCCGTCAGCCGGCCACCCGATGCGGCGTCGGCAGCGCCACCTGCCGCACCTGCCGTGCCTGGTGAGCCTGCCGCAGCGGCTGAACCGGCCGCATCTGGCGGGCCCGGCGGGCCAGGGCCACGGGCACCACGGCACGCCGCTCCCGGGAGCGTCTCGCATGACGTTCCACCGCTGGGCCGGTCAGCCGCTCCAGGGGCGCAGTCGGCTCATGCGGTTCCACGAAACCCACAAGGCCCGCAGCTCCCAGCAGTACCACAATCGCCGCTAGTGCCACCGGCATCATCAGTACCAAGCCAAACAGCTCCGCCAAGCCCGTCAGCAGCAGCACCAAAGCCATCAGCACCTCCAAACCTGGCAGCTCCGCTAGATCAGGCAGCCCCACCAAGACCACCAGCGCCGCCAGGTCAGGCGGCCGCGTCAAGCCAGCCGGGGCCGCTCAGTCAGCCAGTACCGCCAAGTCAGCCGGGGCCGCTTGACCGGGCAGCGCCGAGCGACGCGGGGTCACCCAGTCAGCCAGGGCCGCTTGACCGGGCAGCGCCGCCAAGTCGGGCAGCCGCGCCAGGTCAGGCGGCCGCGTCAAGCCAGCCGGGGCCGCTCCGTCAGCCAGTACCGCCAAGTCAGCCGGGGCCGCTTGACCGGGCAGCGCCGAGCGACGCGGGGTCACCCAGTCAGCCAGGGCCGCTTGACCGGGCAGCGCCGCCAAGTCGGGCAGCCGCGCCAGGTCAGGCGGCCGCGTCAAGCCAGCCGGGGCCGCTCCGTCAGCCAGTACCGCCAAGTCAGCCGGGGCCGCTTGACCGGGCAGCGCCGAGCCACGCGGGGCCACCCAGTCAGCCAGGGCCGCTGAACCCGGCCGTTCCAGGCCAAGCAGCGCCGCCAAGCAGGGTGGGGCCGTCGGCTTCGTCGGCATTGGCCCCAGAAACCTCAATTCCATCAAGGTCAGATCCACCAACATCACCGCCGGTCCCGGTGGGCCCTGGCGCCCTGGAGTTGCCGCGGTCGGTCGAGCGGGTCGTCCATCGTTCCCGCGACGAACGCGGCCCGGGTTGGCATCGGCGCGCGAAGGTAGTAGTGGGCGGGTTGGGTCCTGGACGGGCCGACCCAGAAGACCTGGACAAAGCCCGCTGCCGCGTGCCGCTGCCTGGGCCGCGCAGGATCGTGGTTCTTGGCTGCACGAGCGGCGCTGGCCAGACCGCGACGACGCTGATGCTCGGCCAGTTGCTCGCCAGCCTGCGCGCGGAGCCGGTCGCCGCTCTCGATCTCAATCCGGGCGAGCGGTCGCTGACCCGCCAGCTCCGGGCCCGGCCGACCGCCACTGTCGGTCAGTTGCTCGCCGATGCCGTTACCGGTTCCCTTGTCGCCTACGGTGTTCCGGCTGCCGGGGACCCGCAGCTCGAAGTGATCGCCTCGGGCGAGGACCGGATGGCTGTCCGTGGCCTCGACGAGCACGACTACCTCCAGCTCGTCGGCCTGCTCGCCGGGCGCTACGAACTCACGGTTGTCGATCCGGCCGCCTCATCGGTGGCGCGGGTGCTGCGGATCGCGGATCAGCTCGTGCTTGTCGCACCTGCCAGCGCCGACGCCCCACGGGCGGTAGCGATGACGCACGAATGGCTGGACGGGCATGGGCACACCGAGCTTGCCGCGCGTGCGGTCACGGTGATCAACGGGGTAAGCAAGCGAAGCATGCCCGATGTGCTGCAGGCCGAGAATGTGGCTCGCGGCCGTTGCCGGGCGATCGTGCGGGTGCCGTGGGACGATCAGCTGGACGCCGAGCGCGGCGAGGCACCCGGCCCACGATCACTTCGTGCGCAGACGCGTCACGCGTTCACGGCGCTCGCGGGTGTTACCGTCGCCGGTCTCGCCGTAGCGGCGGACGCGGCAGAGGCCTCCCGATGAGGCCGCCGCCGGCGGCCGCCGCGGCCGGGCGACGCCCACGACGGAGGCGAGGCGCATGAGCAGCCGCACGAGGGAGCGGCGCAGGTTGTCCATCAGGTACTTCGATGACCGGATCTTGCTCACGGACACATACGCGTGGGCGTACTACCGCATCCCGACGGTGCCGTACGAGTTCACCACGCCGGAGGAACGAGAGGCGCTCGCCACCAACATCACGATCGCCCTCGCCGCCATCCGGATGTCCGACGCCGAGGTTCATCTGCGCATCGTGCACCGCTCCTATCCGGCCGCGGAATGGGCCCGCCGCCTGGACTCGACCTCAGATGGCGGGCCGGGCTGGCTCGATTACCTGGACGAGATGTACCGGCACGTCTGGGCGAAGGATTTCTGGGCCAAGGAGGTGTACCTCGGCGTCCGCCTCGGCCAGCGCGGCATGCGGATGCAGCTTTCCGGCGGGGTGTTCGCACCCTTCATCTCCCTCTACCAGCGCAGTGAGAAGGCGCTCGGCCTCGACGACGAGGCCGTCGACAGTGGCGAGATCGCGAAATGGACCGAGCAGGCCGATCGGCTTGGCCGCGCGCTCGCGGCGAGCGCCCTCGGTGCGCGGCACGCCACGTCCACCCAGATCGCCTGGCTGCTGCGGCACACCCTGTCCGGCCCGAGCGGCGACCCGCCACCGTCGGCCACCCCCCGAAGGACCTGGGGCGCGGGTGAGATCGAGGGACTGCTCGAAGGCCAGGTGCACAATGGCCGGACCTTACTGCACTGGAGCATCAGGCGGGGGAGTCTTTCGCCGCGTTCCTGTCGTTCTCCCGCTTCCCCGACGTTATGGCCTTTCCTGACGGTGAGCCTTGGCTGCACTTCGCGGACTCACTCCCCTTTCCTGTCGAGATCAGTTCGCGGATGAAGCTGATCCCGCCCGCGAAGGCGAGCAAGGATGTGAGCCATAAGCTCGCCCACGCGCGCGACATGGATATTCACATCCGCGAGGCCGGTGCGGAAGCTCCGATCGCGCTCGCCGAGCAGATCGAGGCGGCGCGGATGCTTGAGCACGGCATCACCAAGGAGCGGCTGCCGTTCGTCTACGGCTGGCACCGGCTGCTCGTCTCGGCACCGACGCGGGAGATGTGCGTCCGCCGGGTGGAGGCGGTGATCGAGCACTACCGCGACATCGGCATCGATATCGTCAACTCCACCGGTGACCAGTTCTCGCTGCTGTGCGAATCGCTGCCGGGGGACCGGATCAGGCTCAACGCGTATGTGCAGCGCCAGCCCCTCTACACGATCGCGGGCGGCGTGCCCACCGCAACCGTGGACCTCGGTGACCGGGCTGCGGACGGCGCCTGGATCGGGCCGTACATCGGCGAGACCCTGGGCCGGGCGAGGTCCATCGTGCACTTCGATCCGCTTGCGGCCGCCGCTCGCAACCGGCCCACCGCGATCGCCATCACCGGCGAGCCTGGTGGCGGAAAGACCACCCTGGCCCTGCTGCTGATCTATCAGCTTGCCCTCCGCGGTGTGACGGTCGCGGTGATCGACCCGAAGGGTGACGCCGAGTCGCTGGTCCGGCTGCTGCAGATGCGGGGCCGCCGGGCCCGGGTACTGCCGCTCGGCGCGGCGGCGCCCGGTCTGCTCGACCCGTTCTCGTTCGGTGACGATCTGGCGGCCAAGCGCACGATGGCCACCGAGACGCTCCGGTTGCTGCTGCCGCGGATGAGCGAGGAACGCGAGAGCGCGATGATCCAGGCGGTTGGCGCCGTCGCCGGGCGTGACCTGCCCAGCCTCGGCAAGGTCGTCGATCACCTGGAGGAGTCAGCCGACGCCGCGTCCAAGAACCTCGGTGCCGTCCTGCGGTCGATGTCGGAGATGCGGCTCGCACGGCTGTGCTTCCACCCGTCGGGCGGTGAGCAGATCGACGCCGCCGGGTGGACCACTGTGTTCACGCTCAGTGGGCTCAGCCTGCCCGACGCGGCGGTGAAACGCGACGACTACTCCTATGAGCAGCGGCTGTCGGTCGCCCTGCTGTACCTGGTGTCGCAGTTCGCCCGGCGGCTGCTCAACGGCATGGAGCGTAGCCTGCCGAAGGCGATCTTCCTCGACGAGGCGTGGGCGATCACCTCCACACCCGAGGGTGCCAAGCTCGTGCCCGAGGTGTCCAGGATGGGCCGGTCCCGCAACACCGCCCTGATCCTCGTCTCGCAGAACGCGGGTGACCTGCTCAACGAGCAGGTCACCAACTGCCTGTCCGGCGTGTTCGCGTTCCGCTCCACCGAGCGCGTCGAGGTGGGCAACGTGATGGCCCTGCTCGGCGTCGAGCCCTCGGACGACCACAAGGCAGTGCTGCGCAGCCTGGGCAACGGCGAGTGCATCTTCCGCGATCTTGACGGCAGGGCGGGCCGGATCGGGATCGACCTGATCTCGGATGAACTGGTGCGCTGGCTCGACACCAACCCGACCCGGGCCAAGCCCGAGGAGCCTGCAAGCCCGGCCGCAGCAGCTGGGCAGCAACAACTTTCCCCCGGGACAAACCCGGGACAGCACTGAGACAACCGGAGACCGATCCCCAGGAGTGCCTGATGGCGAAAATGACACTGGCCGCCCGCGTCGCGGGTGCGCTCATCGTCATCGCCGCCGTGTCCGGCATCACGGCCGCCGCATCGATGGCAAGCACAGCACGAGCACAGCCAGCACAGCCAGCACAGCCAGCACAGCCAGCACAGCCAGCACAGCCAGCACAGCCAGCACAGCCAGCACAGCCAGCACAGCCAGCACAGCCAGCACAGCCAGCACAGCCAGCACAGCCAGCACAGCCAGCACAGCCAGCACAACGAGCACCGCCCTGCACGCGCCGCGCCAGGTGCGCGCGGTGACCGGTGGAGCGGTGACCGGTGGAACAGTGCAGCCAGGTTCCGCGCCCGCCAACCCCGGTGCCGCCGGCCCGTCCGGTGCCCCGGCCGCCGCCGGCGCATCTGCCATCGCGCCGCAGGGCGCTGTCTGCGACGGGCTGACCATCGTCGGGCTCGGCGGGCTGTGCCAGGCAGGGTCGTCGGTGGTCAGTTCGCTCAACGATCTGTGCTCGCCCGGCCCGCCGTCACCCGAGCCGGCGGGCAGTGGCATCGACGCCATGATCAAGCCGCCTGCCACGGCCGCGGGGTTGCCGCAGAACGCGTCGTCGAAGCTCACCCTGTACCAGAGCTACGGCATGGCCGGCCAGTCCTGGGCGCCGTACGACCTGAAGTGCTCCGACATGACGTCCATGATCGGGAATAGCGTCGCGAACGCCGTCTTCGACGCCGCCAAGGCCGTCGACAGAATCACGATCACGACCTACCAGTCGGCGGCGGGCGAGGGCCTTCTCGGCTGGCTCAAGCAGCGTGTCGACCAGCTCATCACGCAGATCGGGAACGCGGTCTACTTCCCGTACCTTGCCCCGATCGTTCTGCTCGGCGCGATCTGGCTGGCCTGGGAGGGCCTGATCCGCAAGCGGGCCACCCGCACGATCGAGGGCACCATCTGGATGGTCGTGGCGTGTGCGGCGGCGATCTGGCTGATCGGGCGGCCCGCTGACTTCACCGGGATCGGGCAGAAGGTGTCAAACGGTATCAGCCAGGTGCTCAACACGGCGTTCAGCAGGCTGCCCGTCTCCGGCGGCACAAGCTGCGTGCCAGTGGGCAAGGGCGACCCGCAGAGCACGGGCGAGAACTATGCCTACACCGGTGGCAACGAGGTGGTCAGCCAGAACGCGGACGAACTGTGGGCCGTCCTCGTGTGCAAGCCGTGGCTGGCCGGCGAGTTCGGCACGATGTCCACGAGCAACACGGTCAACGTTGGCAACCCGGCCGGCCAGTACGGCCGCGCGCTGCTCTGGTCGCAGGCGTACGCGGTGAACGAGCGGCCGACCACACAGCTCAACACCCAGAAGCAGGACGTGTACCAGGGGATCGCGAACAAGCTGCAGCAGGACCCGGCGGTGTATCCGCTGTTCCAGGGCAAACAATGGGCGACCCGGTTGGAGATCGCGTTCAGCGGGCTCTTCGCGGCCCTGGTGGCGGGCGCTCTGGTCCTGCTGATCGCGATCACGCTCATCGTGCTGAAACTGGGGTTCCTGCTGCTGCTCGTCGCCGGGCCCTTCTTCCTGATCATCGGGACACATCCGGGGTTCGGCCGGGTCATCGCGATCCGCTGGGTCGAGATGCTGGTCGGTGTCCTGATGAAACAGGTGGCGGTGGCGCTGACCCTGAGCGTGCTGTTGTACTGCTATGCCCTGGTGATGGCGGTCAGCGACAACGCGCTGCCGTGGGTCTTCAAGATCATGATGATCGCACTGCTCACCGTCGCTGTCTTCATCTACCGCAGGCCCTTCCAGCATCTGTTCACCTCGGTCGGCTACGACATGGCGGGCGCGCGTGAGCGGGCCGAGGCGTACCGCGAACAGTCGCGCTACGGCTTCCGCGGCCAGACGGCGCGCACCGGGAGTGCGGTGGTCCCCGGTTACGCCACCTACCGGGCGAATCGCTGGGCACGGCAGAACCCCGATCAAGCGGATCAGTCCGTTTTCCTCGCCCAGAGCATCGCGCGCGCGGCCGGTGGCACGGGCAGTGGCGGCGCCGGTGGCACCAGAGCAGGGGGCGCCGCCGCGCGCCGGGACGGCAACGGGCCGCCGGACGGGCGGGGCCAGCACGATCTTTCGCCCGACGACGGCGGGCCGGACCACGGCGGGCCGTCGCGTGGCGGATCCCGGCCAGGCGGCCCTGGGCTGCGGCCCGACCTGTCCGGCGGCAACGGCAACGGCCGCAGGGAGCCGCCACCGCTCGACCTGCAGCGGCGTCCGCGCGGTGGGCCACCGCGCTGGCAGCCAGGACCCTACCCGGCGCGGCGCGCCAGCAGTTCCGCTCCGCCTGGCGGCACGGGTGGTTCCGTCGGCGTGGGCATGGCAGGCGCGCCGCCACGGCGCCAGCCTCCGAGACAGCAGGCGCCTGGCCCGTCACGGTCAGCCCCTGCCCCGTCACGATCAGCGTCGGCGCAGCCACGATCAGCGCCGATGCCGCCACGATCAATGTCATCGCAGCCGCGTCAGGCCCCGGCTCAGGGCCGGCCAGGCGCGGCCCCGCCCCCTATCCCGCCGCGCCGCGCCGCGGAACCTGAATCCGGCGAGCGCAAGACCTTCGGCAGGAGCTGGGTCAAGCCGATCAGGCGTGACAGGCAGCGGGAGCCGTGATGGATCTTAATCCGGGCCAGCAGAAGCTGGCGTTTGCGGTCATTGTCGTGATTCTCGCCGGCCTGGGCGTCTACCTGCTCCTGCCGGACACGACCGCGGCGCCGAACGCCGCAACGCCCACCGCGACGCCCACGGCCGTGTCGTCGGTACCGGCGGCGCCCGGCACCACCGCGCTGCCGCAGACCACGGCGACCCCGGTGCCCCAGGCAAGCTCAGGCGTGAACATCTATCAGTGGCTGCCCTTCTCGCAAAATGACCTGGCCAATGCGTCCTCCGCCGCGGCGCAGGCGTCGGGGTACTACGACACGTTCAGTTACAAAGAGAACGCCACTACCTACGGCAGCCGGATGTCCAATCTGGTAACCAGCCAGTACCTGCGAGTGCTCGAGAGCGACTACGCCACCTTCGGCGTCGCGAAGCAGCGGACCAGCAGCAAGGAGATCTCCACCGCCACCGCTGTGGTCAGCTCGCTGCGGTCGTTCGGCGCGTCCAGCCTGACCTTCGTCGTGACGATCAGCCAGCACATCCAGCAGGCAAGCGGGTCCACCTCGCCGACCGGACAGTACGCGGTGACGGTGATCAACACCGGCGGACCGTGGCAGGTGGACCAGATCCAGCCGGCGTCCGCGGGCAACCAGTAGCCAGAGGGCAGGCGATGACGCGCGATCTCGGCCCGGCCGGTCCGCGGCGCCGCGGCTGGTCCACGACGGGCGAGGTCAGGCGGTACGGCTCGGCGCTACGGTCACGCCGGACCGGCAGGTCGCGCACGCCCGGCGGTTCTGGCGGCCGCGGCCCGTTGTTCGGCCTGTTCATCGGCGTTGGAGTGGTCGCGTTCGCGATCGGCCTTACCGTCATCCCGATCGCGATGTCGGGAAATCTGGTCGGGCTGCCCGCGTTCGCCCCGCAGCAGTCCTGTACTCAAAATGCGAGCCAGTTGGTCGCGAGCAAGCAGGCGAAGGATTCGATCCCGGCCAACTACCTCACGGATTACCAGAAGGCGGGCACACAGTACGGAATCCCGTGGGAGGTGCTCGCGGGCATCGGCGAGGTCGAGTCCGACCATGGCCGGGTGAACATGCCGGGCGTGCGCACCGGCCAGAACGGGTTCGGCGCCGCGGGCCCGATGCAGATCGGTATCGGCGGCGCGGCCGGCGACGAATGGGGTGGCCCGGCGGTTCACCCGGCCGGCCAGCCCCCTGGCGGTTACGCGACGGATGGCAACGGCGACAGAATCGACAACGTCTACGACCCGGCCGATGCGGTACCAGGTGCGGCGAAGTACCTGCTCGCGCACGGCGCCCCGGGTGACCTGCCGACGGCCATCTTCGCGTACAACCACCTGGAATCGTATGTGCAGGACGTGCTTTCCTGGGCGAGCACGTACACGAAGGGCGGTTTCACCGTGACGGCGGTGAACCTCGACAACGGCGCGTCTTGCATCGATTCTGTCACGGCCCTGGCCCCCAACCATGTTGTCTCGACCGCGATAGCGTACGCGCAGCAGCAGCTTGGCAAGCCCTACCTGTGGGGTGGCACGGGACCGGAAGCCTTCGACTGCTCGGGCCTGGTGATGATGGCCTACCGGGCGGCCGGGATCACCATCCCGCGGACCTCGGAGGCGCAATGGTCGTGGGGGCCGCAGATACAGCCGGGCCAGGAGCAGCCGGGCGATCTCGTGTTCTTCGTCGGCTCGGACGGCACACCGACATCACCTGGCCATGTCGCCATGGTGCTGGGCAAGGGCATGATGATCGAGGCCGAGGAAACCGGTGTGCCGATCCACATCGTCAGCTACAAGGACCGGGGCCCGATCATCGGGTTCACCCGCCCGTGGGCCCACGCAGGCGTCGTGTTCCCCGGCTGACGCCCACCATCTTCCTGACGGCTGCGCGGCGCCACCGAACTACGGAGCCGCGCCCTCGACGGGGGGTTCCGGGGGGTTGCCCCCGGGCCGGCGGAGCCTTAACGGCTGCGCGGCGCCACCCGAACAAACGGAGCCGCGCCCTCGACGGGGGGTTCCGGGGGGTTGCCCCCCGGGCCGGCGGAGCCTTAACGGCTGCGCGGCGCCACCGAACTACGGCGTCGCACCCCGATGGGCTGCGCTTTCATGATCGCGGTAACTTTTCGGCTATATTCGCGGAGAAGTTACCGCGATCATGAAATCAGCGCCGGGCTGCGCGGCGCGGTCCGGCGGGACGACACGTCACAGCGGCGCGGAATAGCCCGAGATCCAGTGCTGCAGCGAGCCGATCGCGTCCGCCCATACACCTGTCACCTGCAACACCCCGACGATCACCAGCATGGCACCGCCCGCCTGCATGATGAGCCGCGCGTGCCGTCGTGCGAAGCCGAACGCGCGCATCCCCCGCTGCACGGCGAACGCGGCGATCAGGAAGGGGATGCCGAGCCCCAGAGCGTAGACGAAGGCGAGAAACGCGCCCTTGGCCGCGGTTCCCGTCGTCACAGACATTGACATCACCGCGGTCAGCGTCGGGCCGATGCATGGCGTCCAGCCGAGGCCGAACATCACGCCGAGCAGTGGCGCACCGACGAGGCCGACCCGCGGCCGGAAATTCGGCCGCACCACCGCGCCGGCGACCCAGAACCGCTCGAAGGCCCCCATGAACAGCAGGCCGAGCACGATGGTGATCGCGCCAAGCACCTGGGTCAGCCCTCGCTGGTGCGCGCTGAGCGTCGCCCCGAGCCCACCGAACAGCGCACCGTAGGTGGCGAAGAGCGCGGCGAAGCCGAGGACGAACAGTGCGGCGCCGGCCAGTGTCCGGCCACGCGCCGTGAGCTGCACGGCAGGTGTGCCCGCGCCGCTCGCGTCGAGCGCGTCGGCCGAGCCAGGCGCGCCGGCCGCGACGAGTGTGCCCACGCGGCCGCGGGCCGTGCGCTGCTGGAGGTCCGCACCTGACATGCCGGTGATATAGGACACGTAGCCCGGGACGAGCGGCAGGCAGCACGGGGACAGGAAGGAGACCGCGCCCGCCGCGGCCGCTACTGGGACCGCGAGCACGAGCGGCCCGGAGAAGACCAGGTTCGCAACGCTCATTAGCCCGCGCTCATTGGCGCTGATGACCTCCATCAGTTTCCCGGCCGATCCACGATATCCCCGCCCGGGCGGCTCGCGCCGCACGGGTGGCATCTGCTGCGGCCACGAGCAACCACAATTCCCGGGGTGCCGTGCCGGTTGCGTGACGCACAACGGCCTGTCTGGCGTCAGTTGGGACGCCAGGGATCGCGACATTGGCCTTCGCACCCGAAGACGGGCCGATGGGACACGCCAGTCTCACGGGCACCTCAAGTGTGCATGAGCGTCCCTGTGTAACCTTACGAATTGGCTCATTGACCTTCCGTTACATCAGGTTCATTATGCAATTACTTTCGGGTAACCCGCGAAGGGGGCCACCGCATGCGCCTTGTCGCCCTGCCAGGAAGATTGCAGGCACCCCGCTCCGGCAACGCTCGCATGATCCGCCGTCGCGACTACCGCCGTGGCGACTACCTCGTCCGGGGGATTGCTGCCGCCGCATTGCTCGCAGCGGCGCTCACGCCGTGGTCGGTGGGGTCGCTGTCGGCGAGTACGGGCCGTTACGTCTCGCTAGGCGACTCCTACACAGCCGGCCCCCTCATCCCGAAGCTGGTCGGCTCGCCGGCCGGCTGCGCACGGTCCAGCCACAACTATCCATCCCTGGTGGCGGCGGCCATCGCCCCGTCCTCGTTCAGGGACGTCAGCTGCCAGGGCGCGGACACGACCGACATGGCCTACCCGGAATCGGTGCCGCTGGGCACCAACCCGCCGGAGTTCAGCGCGCTGACCACGGGAACGTCCCTCGTGACGGTGCAGATCGGCGGCAACGACATCAACTTCATCAACATCGTGATCAATTGCACGGCGCTCAGCTTCCTCAACCCGTTCGGCTCGCCGTGCAAGAGCCACTACACCTCGGGCGGTACGGACCAGCTCGCGAAGGCGGTGGCCCAGACCGGGCCCAAGGTCGCCGGTGTGCTGAAGGGCATCCACAAGCGCGCGCCGAACGCACGCGTGCTGCTTGTCGGCTACCCGGTCCTCCTGCCGGTCAGCGGCAACGGCTGCTGGCCGCTCGTGCCCATCGCCCACGGCGACGTGTCATACCTGCGCGGGATCGAAACCAAGCTCAACAAGATGCTCGCCACCGAGGCGGCCAGCAACGGCGCGAGCTACGTGGACACCTACACCGTCAGCGTCGGCCACGATGTCTGCCAGTCTCCGGGGAAGAAGTGGGTCGAGGGTCTCGTGCCCACGTCCCCCGCCGCGCCTTTCCACCCGAACGCCGCGGGTGAGAAGGGCATGGCCCAAAAGGTCATCGCTGCCGTGGGGTGAGCGGTGCGCCGCCGGCCAGATACGCCTCGTGCACTCGCGCGAGGAACCCTGCCGCGGCCTCCACCGCGCGGGCGCAGCGGTGCGAGGGGAAGACGTCGAAGGCATGCTGTGCCCCCGCGAGTTCCGCGTACACCACCGGCTGGGTAGAGACCGCCCGGAGCGCGGACACGAACGCCCGCGCCTCGCCCACGGGCGCGAGGGTGTCGATGTCCCCATGCACCACGAGGAACGGCGGCGCGTCTGGCCGCAGCCGGTCCAGGGGCGACGCCCTGGCGAAGTCGGCCGGGTGGTCGGCGAGTGTGCGCTGCATGACGTCGCGCTCCAGCATGCGCATCTCGTGCGGCAGCCAGGTGCCGAGCCGGTTCGTGAAGTCGTAGACGCCGTACCAGGCAACGGCGGCCCGTATGCGCGTGTCCACGTCGGTGAACCCGGGCTGGTATTCGGCGTCGCCCGGGGTGAGCGCCGCGAGCGTGGCCAGATGCGCGCCCGCGGAGCCGCCGGTCACGCACAGGAAATCCGGATCCGCGCCGTAGTCGGCCGCGTGCTCGCGGTACCAGGCGACGGCGCGCTTGACGTCCTGCAGGTGAGCGGGGAAGGCGACCTTCGGGCTCAGCCGGTAGTTGACGTTGAGGCCGACCCAGCCACTCGCCGCCAGGTGGCCGAGCAGCGGTATTCCTTCCGCGCGCTTGTCACCGAAGCTCCAGTCCCCGCCGTGGAGCTGGAGGATCCCTGGCCTGAGCGTGCTCGCCGCACCGCCGTTCGGCATATATATGTCGAGCCTCAGCCGTTCACCTTCCACCTCGCCGAACACGATGTTCTTCAGCCGCGCCGCGCCGCGCCGGTGCGTCAGCAGGAAAGGAAAGATCACCTGGCTGCGGGGAAACCGGACCGGGCCGCCAGGCGGCGCGCCCGCGGCCCGCAAGGTCGCCGAGGTGCGGCCGGAGATCACGATGAGCCGGGCGAGCGCGGCCCAGCTGACAGCCATCATGGCGAACCCGGCCCAGCCCGCCCACCCGTGCAGCGCGCCCGCCGCGACGAGCCCCGCGACCAGGGCGACCTCGATCACCAGCCACCAGGCGGCGAGTTCGCTGACGATCCAGCAGAAGAAGAAGCTCGGATCTCGCAGCAGCCGCAGCCGGGTCGGCCAGAAGGCGTTCGCCTTCGCGGCGAGCGCCACCAGACCGATGACGAATAGGGCAACCGGCATGCTGTATATCTAGCTGAATCGCCGTTCACTTACAATCTAGCTGAATCGCCGTTCACTTACAATCTCGCCCGACTTCCCCGTGGTCAGGAGCACCCCGATGGACTTTGAGCTCTCCGCCGAGCAGCGGCTCTTCCGCGACACGGTGCGGGCCTTCGCCGACGATGAGATCCGGCCGGTGGCCCAGGCCATGGAGGCGTCAGGGGAGTATCCGGAACAGATCGTCGGGAAGATGCGGCAGATGGGTCTGTTCGGGCTGACGGTCCCGGAGGAGTTCGGCGGGATGGCGGCCGATCTGGTGTCCTACGCGCTCGCCTTCGAGGAGATCTCCCGCGCCTGGATGGGCGTGGCGGGCATACTCGGCAGCCACTCGCTGTCCTGCTGGATGATCGCGAGATACGGCACGCCGCAGCAGCAGTGGGAGCACCTGCCCGAGCTCGCCAGCGGCGAACGCAGGACCGGCATCGCGCTCACGGAACCGGCCGCGGGAACCGATCTTCAGGGTATCCAGACGGTGGCGCGCAGGTCGGGGGACGATTATGTGATCACAGGCAGGAAGATGTGGATCACCAACGCCAGACACGCCGATCCGCTGCCCGTGCTCGCGAAGACCGATCCCACCGCCACGCCCGCGCACCGGGGGATGTCGGTGTTTCTCGTGCCGGCCGCGGCGAACGGGTTCGAGGTCGTGCGTGACCTGGACAAGCTGGGCTACCACGGCCCTGAGACCTGCGAGATCGTGCTCGATGAGGTCCGCGTCCCCGCGTCGGCCCTGCTCGGTGGCGAGGAAGGGCGTGGCCTGCAGCAGGTACTGTCCGCGCTGGAGATCGGCCGGATCAACATCGCGGCGCGCGCGGTCGGGGTGGCACAGGCCGCGTACGACGAAGCACTGCGGTACGCCGGTCAGCGGGAGGCGTTCGGGCACCCCATCGGCGAGTTCCAGGCGATCCAGCTCAAGATCGCCGACATGGCGACGAAGATCCAGGCCTCCCGCCTGCTCACCTACTGGGCGGCCGACCGGACCAGCGCCGGCGGGACCAGCGCCGGCGGGACCAGCGCCGGCGGGACCAGCGCGGGCCGGGCCGCCGCGGCGGACCGGTCCGACATGGAGTCGGGCATGGCCAAGGTCTTCGCCTCCGAGGTGGCGGTCGAATGCGCGCTCACCGCGATGCAGGTGCACGGCGCCTACGGCTATTCACCCGAGTTCGTCGTGGAGCGCCTGTACCGTGACGCGCCGCTGATGGCCATCGGGGAAGGCACGAACGACATCCTGCGAACCGTGATCGCGCGCGCGCTCGCCAGCGGGCGAGGAAAGGTCGGCTAGCTCTCAGCCGACAGGCACCGGCCGACCCCGCCCGCCGACGGCGCCGACGCCCTGTCCGTGGAGGTCCGCTACGGCGGTGTGGATGTGCTCGCCGACCCGGGCACCTACTGCTATCACGGTGAGCCCGCCTGGCGTTCGGGCACCCGGTCTCGCCCGGATCACTCGCCCCACCTGTCACTGTCTCCGTGCGTGGTTCATGATCGCGGTAACTTCTCCGCGGTATTCGCGGCAAAGTTACCGCGATCATGAAAACCAGGCGCGGGCCGGGCCGCTGTCACTGCCTGAATCGTGATCGATCGCCTGTTGGGCACCGGATGCGCGGGTAACCCACTGCGATCATGGAAAACGGTCCGGGACGGAGCGTCCGCAACCGCGCTTGACACGGTGCGCCCGTGGCGTGTCCCACGGCTGCCGGGCGGCGCGCCGATCGAGGGCTGCAACGCGCAGGCAGGGTCGTCCCACGGGCCGGTGTGCCCCATGGCCGTCCTGCGTCAGTGGGCCGTGGCACCGAATTGCGTCAGCGAGAGGGTGTTGCCATCCGGGTCGGTGAACCAGGCGACCAGGTCGCCGCCCGGAGTGGTCCAGATGCCGTCGCCGTCTTGGCCCATCCCTTCGTAGCGGGTGAACTCGACGCCACGGGCGGCCAGGTCCCTGACGACATGCCTGATCTCGGGGACAGCCCAGCCGAGAACGGTGAACGGTTGGGGCCGCAGGTCGTCGACCTTTGTGATCCGCATCATCGTGTCCCGGGCCCGCAGAACGCAGGCGAATGAGGTGACCTCCTCGACGGTGAGGCCCAGGGTTCCCTCGTAGAAGCGCCGCGCGAGCTCCAGGTTCGTGGCGGGAACGAAGACGACGATCGGCGCCGTGTCAAGCATCTGGGCCCCCACGCGGATCGATTGTGTCCGTACCAGGGCTGCTCATCATAGGCGCGGTGAGCTGACACTCTTACGCCACCGCGGCAGCTAGTGGGCCGGCTGCGCGCGTGGTGGGCCGGCTGCGCGCCTTGTGCCGGCTGCGCGCCTTGTGCCGGCTGCGCGCCTGTGGGGCGGCACCGCCGACTGCGCGCCCGGTGCGTTGGCTGCTGCCCGGCTGGCGCCTGGCCTCATTTTTGCGCTACCACGAGAGTGTCATACCCGGGGGATACGCTCCCGCCATGAACGACGCACATCAAGCAGTGGCTGCCTACTGGGCCGCGGCGGAAGCCAGGGACTGGCAGGCATTCGGTGACCTGCTTGCCGAACAAGTGGTGTATGAGGCTCCACAGCCGCGGGAGCGGGTCCGCGGCCGGGCCGCTTATCTCCGGTTCAACATCGAAGGCTTCCCAGGCAACTGGCATCTGGTGGTGGAGCGGATCGTCGCCGAGGGACGGCGGGCGGCGAGCTGGATCAACTTCTCCGATGCCGACAGCACGCAGTCCGGTCTGACCTTCTTCGATCTCGACAGTGACGGCCGGATCGCCCGGATCACCGATTTCTGGCCCGATCCTTACGAGCCGCCAGCCGGACGCGCACACCTTGCCGAGCGTTATTGATCAGCTCGATCCCGCCTACCTCGACCGGCGGTCGGCCGCGATGAGGCCTCTGCCGGTGCCGGTGAGGCCCGTCGCCAGCCCCACGTGGTCGCTCGTTCCGGGTCTGCGGTCTGTACCGCGCTAATGACAGGATCCGCGCCTGCAGTCGGTGCCGTTGCGGTCGCCGCGGCCGGGCGTCGTTGCCGCCCAGATGGTGGCGGGCGAGGCCGGGTCCTTCGGGAATCCGACCGCCACGTGCCCTGGGAGCGCGCGTCCCCGGAAGGGACACCATGGGTTTGGGACAAACCCGACTGCCTGAAGGCCTGGTGTCAGCGGGCAGCCACCCCCGATTTTCCCACCCGGAACGGGCGTCCCCCGCAGGGGAACGGCCAACTTCTGTGGATATGCCGGCGGCATGAGGTCGCGGTTGTGGATACGCGGATATCCGGTCAATGAGTCGCTAGAATGTTCGTATTGACGTTCTCTAGCTGCCCGGGGAGGTGACCACGATGCCGGCTCTCACACCTGGGCCTGCGCGTGCTGTGGCGCCTGTGGCGGCGGCGTCGGCGCCTGCGCGCCCGGCAGCGGCGGCCGGCCCGGGTGCCGCCGGGGTGTGGGCGAGTGGGGTGGCGTGGCCGCGGGCCGGGCGTGATGAGGAATCCTGGCAGCGGGCGGTGCTGGCCGAGGAGGTGGCGGCGTTTGGTGTCGGGGAGCCGCCGCCGGAGGGTGAACTGTGGGGGTGTGCGCCCGATCCGTGGGCCGATCCGCCTGGCGACGCCGAGGCCGACGTCCCGGCGCAGGTGTGGATCAGCGGGGCCGGGGCGGAAGACGCCGCGGCGCCGCCGGACCTGTTTGCGGCCGGGATGTGGCGTGGTGAAGGCGCGGGGGCGGGTGCGGGGTTTTGTGACGGCGGTGTGCTGGATGCGCTGGAGCCGGGTGCGGTGCTGGCGGGGTTCGCCGCCGATACCGGGGCCGGGGGGCTGGGCAGCATCTCTGATGATGAGCTGATCGGGGTGGTGCGGGCGTGGCGGCGGCTGTCGTCGTGGGCGGCGGCTGGTGAGCTCGCCGCGGTGGGTGAGCTTGTGGCGCGCCGGGAGCGCGGCCGGGCCGGGCGTGGCGGCGGTGGGGTGCCGGCGTTTGACTGGGTGGCCGATGAGCTGGCGTGTGCGCTGACGCTGACCCGGTGGAGTGCGGAGAATCTGGCCGGCCGGGCGTTGCGGCTGGCGGATCTGCCGGCCACGGCGGCGGCGCTGGCGCTGGGGAGCATCGACATGCCGAAGGCGCTGGCCATCATGGACGGGGTGGCCGGGCTGGAGCGGGGCCTGGCCCGCGCGGTCGAGGACATGGTGCTGGTCAAGGCACCCGGCGAGACGGCCGGTGAGCTGCGCGCGGCGGTCCGCCGCGCGGTGCTGGCGGCCGATCCGGCCGCAGCGCGGGTGCGCCGCGAAACCGCGGAAAAGGACGCCCGGGTCGAGCTGTGGGACGAGCCGGCCGGCACGAAGGCCCTGGCGGGGCGGGATCTGCCACCCGCCGGGGTGCTGGCCGCCGATCAGCGGATCTCCGCGATCGCCCGCGAGCTGAAAACCCGGGGCGCCGCCGGTGGCCTGGACGTGCTGCGCGCCCGGGTGTACCTGGCCCTGCTGGCCGGCCAGCCCCTGGATCAGCTGCTGGATCAGCTGCTGCCCGCCCCCGCCGGCACCGATCAGCCACCCGGTGACCTACCGCCCGCGCACGGCACCACCACCGGCACCGCGGCCGGTGCCGGTGACCGCGGGCCCGGTGACAGCGCCGGTGAGACCGGCCCGGCCAGTGACCGCAGGCCCGGTGACAGCGCCGGTGAGACCGGCCCGGCCGGCCAGGCCGGGCCCGATACCAGCGCCACGTCCCCTGCCAGGGCCGATGGGGTGACCGGTGGGGGCGTGGACCAGGCACGCCTGCCGCTGCCGGCCGGTCTTTGCCGCCCGGCGCCCGTTCCCGGGATCACGCTGGCTGGCTGGCCGGATCCACCTGGAGCGGTCTTGATCTTGGGCGGCTGGCTGGGTCGGTGAACCTGACCGTGCCGCTGACGACGCTGCTGGACCTGGCCGACGAACCCGGCGAGGCCGCCGGGTTCGGGCCGCTGGACGCCGCCACCACCCGCCTGCTGGCCGGCGCCGCCGCCCGCCACCCGGCGACCCAGTGGTGCCTGACCGTGACCGACGGCACCGGGCGGGTGATCGGGCACGGCTGCCGCGGCCGGGACCGCGCCAGCCCCGCCGGTGACCGCGCCAGCCCCGGCGGCGCGGGCCGCGGCCTGGTGATCAAGATCGACCCGCTCGCCTTCCCCGGCTGCGGCCACCAGCGGGAAACCCGCGGCTACCAGCTCACCCCGCGGCTGCGGCACCTGATCGAGATCCGCGACCGGACCTGCACCTTCCCCGGCTGCCGCCGCCCCGCCGTGCGCTGCGACAAAGACCACACCGTGCCCTACGGCCACGGCGGCCGAACGTGCGAATGCAACACCGCCGCGCTGTGCAGAACCCATCATCAGGTCAAACAAGCCGACGGCTGGCACCTCGAGCAGCCCGCACCCGGCGTCCTGCAATGGACCACCCCATCCGGCCGCACGTACACCACCGGCCTGCCCTGACACACCGCAACCGCGAGCCGCACCCCCGGGCGGGACCCCCTTATCCTGGCGTGTTCCCGCACGCGGCCTGCCCCCAGCGGCCGGCCACGATCGTGGCCAGCCCTGAATCGAGCGCGTGAGCCCTCCACGCTTGAACACGCCGCCGGACCCCGCGTGCCGGTTGCGACGTGTTAGCTGATCCGGGCGCGGTGCTTGAGGAACTGTTCGTGACGGGTGTGACGTTGCTGCCCCAGGAAAGCACGGAACTTGCCGAGCCGGTACGCGGGACCGTGCGCGCGCACCGCGATCTCGACCTCGAAATCGCGGCTGAGATGGCTGATGTGGCGCTCGACGGCAGGCGGATCCAGATGCTCGCCGCGGTCAAGCGATACCAAGTCGGCGATTTGCTCCACGGAAATGAAGCCACCGTTGGCCCGCAACGCCAGGTAGACCGGGTCGTGCACCGGTTCGGTGTGCTCTACAAGGGGGCGTGGCTCGCCGCCATGGTGCAGTGCCAGCGGATCGACGCGCCGACGGCGCGCGCGACAGGCGGCGGGAAAGCGTTGCCGATCTGCCGGTACCTCGCGGTCTTCCGGCCGGTGAACTCCCAGTTCCAGCCGTCCCGCCAGCCCTGCAGCCGCGCGACCATCTCGCAGGTCAGCTTGGGTGCCAGGGCCGGATCGTCGGCCGCGGCGGGGGGCTCATCCGCGACGCTGAGCGCGTTCACGCCGAGCTGCGCCCAGGCGTGCTTCGCCCGGGTTGGCCCGAGATCGGCGCCGCCGTGCTTCTTGGAGCCGCCGACGATCGTCGGCGCGATCGCCGCCGCGCGCCGTGCCCACCGCTGCGTGCCGCGCCAGCCACGGGAGCCCATGAGGTCGGCCAGCGTCTCACCGACCGTTAGCGGCTGATCCTGCGGCGCGGGCCACGAGAACCATGGCGCGTCCTCCGGCCGCAACGCGACAAGCACGAAACCGTGGCCGTAGCTGCGGGACCCCATGGTCGGACGCGTGCAACAGCCGCCACTGCGCGATGTAGCCGAGTTGCCGAAGCCGGTCGAGCACGTGCTGCCGGTAGGCGGCGAAACGGCCCGTGCTCAGCCCGCGCACGTTCTCCAGCAGGAGCGCACGGGGCAGGACCGTGCCACACAGTTCCACCGCCCAGGCGAACAGGTCGCGCTCGTCCGCCGCCCCGAGTTGCTTGCCCGCTACCGTGAATGGCGGGCACGGAACGCCCCCGGCGAGCAGCGCCACGCCCTCGTAGCTGGCGGGATTCCACACCGCCGGGTCGGCCACGTCACCCACGGCGACCTTCCACCCCGGCCGGTTCGCCCGCAGCGTGTTGCACGCGTGGCCGTCAAGTTCGACGGCGAGGGCGTGCTCGAAGCCCGCATGCTCCAGGCCGAGGGCCTGGCCGCCTGCGCCGGCGCAGATCTCGACCGCTTCGAGCACCCGGCCTCCCTTCGGCGGCTGTGTTCGGTCGCGAAGCACCGCGAACCCACCGCGCTAATCCTCCCGTGCCGCGACCGGAAGCCGTCGGACGGCGCCGCAACGGCATATCGTGTCAGGGGCTCAGCGGGAACCGTATCGGCGGCGGCCGACATCGACGTCAGGGAGCGGCGGGGCCGGCTCGGCGGGATCTTCCGCCGGCCATCCATTCGCCGTCGCCAAGCCGCACCCACGGCCGGCCGTTCCCTCGGTTCCCACCGTTCCCGTCATTCCCGCGGCTCCCACCGTCCGAACCGTTCGCAGCGTCCGCAGCGTTCGCAGCGTCCGCACTGTTCGCACTGTTCGCGCCTTCTCCAGAGCTACCGCTGCCGCGCCGCCGCACCAGCCGCGCGCTGACGAACTCACCGGGGCCTGGCGCGGGGAGGCCGAGCGCCGCGGCCGTTTCCCTGTGGCTGCCGTAGCCGCCGAGGATCACGATTCCCTCGCCGCGTAGCTGGTCGCGTGCGCCGCCGCCCGCGCGTACGCGTTTCATGTAGTCGTCCTGCTGCGCGACCGTGGCGATCACGGCTCTGGTGATCCGCCTGCGCTGCGCGCGGCGGAAAAGCTCGTTCACCCGCTGCTGTCCGGAGGGCAGGGCGAGAATCCCCGCTACCGTCCGCGTGGGCAGCCGCAGCAGCGCGTTCTCCGCCAGCGGCGCGCGCAGATGCAGCCAGCGGATCGCGCCGATACCCGCCTCGTTGAGCCCACGCTTGAGATCGCGGTTGGGCGCCGTACGCAGGTACTGCTAACGCGCCCGCACCAGGCCGGCGCACCAGCGGCCCTGCTCGTCGCTTGCCGAGACGAGAAGAAGCAACATCCCGAACGCCTCCGGTGGGATCATCCACCCGCCAACGCGCTGTGAGAACTTGCAGTCGACCTCTGCGCCGGCGATCGAGTAGTCAAGCACCGCGCCGTCCGCGAAGCCGAACTCACGCTGCAGGCCGATCTCGACCAGCGTGCCCGCGTGCGTCTTCTCCGTCTTGTGCAACTGGTCCCAGCGGTACCGGCCGGTGTGCCTGCCGTCGAGCAGGAGGTCGATGGTGCGGCGCAGTGCCGAGGCGATGCGCTGCCCACCCGGGTCGAGGGCGAGCAGGTGGCGGAGCACCCGGTCCTGTTCGGGATCTTCGTCGGCAGGGATCTCCATGCCGGGAAACGGGGCCTGGATCGCATCCCACATCACCCGGCTGAGCGTAGCCCGGAGCTTGCCCTTCCTCCCACCGCCCAGGCGGCGGCGAAGCGCGGCGCGTCCCACCCGAGCGCCGCGAGGTCAAGCTCGCCGTAACGGGCGACTGCCTCGCCGCACCGCTGCCGCCAGGCAAGTTCCCTGGGTGGACCGGGATCGAGGCGACGCAGCCGGTCAGCCTCGCCGAGCAGCACGTCGAACGTGTGCGCGTTGGCGTCGAACGCCGAAGCCGAGGCCAGCCACTGCGGCGTCCGCCCGTGGCAACTGGAGCACCGGCATGCCCACACGGGATCGCGGGTGGCCTCGTACGCGCGCACCACGGCGGCGACGGGCGCGAAGGAAAGCACCGGAGCAGCGATGATCTCCGGCGGTGCCGGGCGCCACCGGGTCTTATGCGCCGCGGCCTCTTCCTCACTCGCCGCGGGGTGCAGCTGGCGCAGGCTGCGGCGCACCCCGACCGCCGACCAACGCGCGCCGAACGCGAGCCCGGCGACCGCGCCGACTCCGGTACCGAGCAGGGCCGCGGACGGCAGCGCGCGCAGCAGGTCGGTCAGGCCCGCCACCGCCCCAGGCGCGGCGAGTGGGTCGCCGCGGTGCTCGAGCACGAGAGCGACGGGGACGCCGTGCGTGATCACCTCTGCGATCAGGGTTTCCCTGTCCTGGCGCAGCCAGTGCGGATGGAGTGGGAGCACGGCCGTCACGTCCGGCCCCGCCTCGGCAGCCTGGCGCAGGACGGCGCGCAGCGCCGCCAGGTCACCGTCGCCGATGTAACCGGAGTCGGTGAGGACCGCGGTGACGCCCGCGGCCCGCTGGCCCGTCAGCCAGGACGGCGCGAGGTGGGCCGTGCCGCGGGTCCGTGCGGCACCGGCGTACCTGCGCCTGTCGGCCAGCATGGGGCGCGCGAATCCCTGCCTGTGCGCCGCGTGCACGGCCTCGATCGCGCCGGCTCCGGTGAACACGAGGCCGCTGCCCGGCCGGTCGGCGAGCCGCAGCACCTCGAGCGATTCCCTCGCGGCCACCTGGACCAGCAGGCACCCGCTCACGCACGCCTCCTGCCCCGCCGCTCCGCCGGGCCCCGCAAGAAAATGTCAGACCCGTGTGAGACGGTCCACTCATGCGCGTTATACCCCGGCCGGGGCATCGCATGGCGTGTGGCAGGGTGGGAACAGAAGGGTGGGAACAGAGTGGAATGCGGCTATCCCGGAGCCGGATCTGACGCGTGTTCGGCCAGCTTTTTTGGCTAGCGAGAGCGACACCGCGAGAGCGACACCGCGAGAACGACACGAAGGAGTGCCATCCCATGATCCGTACCCGCAAAGATGATGACGCGCGCCCTGACACGGCTCCGCGCAGTGAGCACGCCCCGCTCACCGAGTACGACGCGGCGGCGCATATTCACGGCATCTGCTTCAAGACCGGACCGCCCGAGCGCGTCGGCGTCGAGCTGGAATGGCTGGTGCGCGACGCGCGCGACCCTGCCCTACCGGTGGGGCCGGAACGTGTGGAGGCGGCACTGGCCGGCCTCGGCAACCCGGGGGCGCTGCCCGCCAAGGGCTGCCTGACCACCGAACCTGGTGGCCAGCTCGAACTCAGCTCGTTGCCGGCCGCGAGCATCGGAGAATGCGTCGCGGACGCGGCCCGCGACATGGCAGCCGTGACGGAGGCCTTGCAGGCGGCAGGCCTGCGGCTTTCTGGTCACGGCCTCGATCCCTTCCGCCCGCCCCTCCGGGTCCTCGACTCGCCGCGCTACGCGGCCATGGAGGAGTTCTTCGACCGGTCCGGTCCCGCCGGGCGGATCATGATGTGCAGCACCGCCTCTGTCCAGGTATGCCTGGATGCCGGGGAGGACGGCACCGGCGGCCAGAGCTACCGCAGGCGCTGGCACCTGGTGCACGCCATCGGGCCGGTGCTCGTGGCGGCCTTCGCGAACTCGCCACTGCGGCAGGGGCGCCCGACCGGCTGGCGTTCCACCCGTCAGGCCGTGTGGGCCCGGCTGGACCCGGGCCGTACGAAGCCACCGCAGGGAACCCGGTGGCCGGGGGTAGGCACCGATGTCAGGTCCCGGTGGGTGGATTACGCCCTGAACGCGGAGCTGATGTGCATCAGGCGCGACGGCACCGATTCGTGGGGGGCCCCACCGGGCCTGACCTTCCGTGACTGGCTGCTCCGTGGTCTTACCGGTGTGTCCCACAACCGGCGGCCCACCCTTGAGGACCTCGACTATCACCTGTCGACCCTGTTTCCACCTGTCCGGCCGCGCGGTCACCTTGAGCTCCGCATGATCGACGCGCAGCCCGCGGACGGATGGGTCGTGCCCACGGCCGTCGCGTGGGCGCTGCTGAGCGACCGGCTGGCGAGCGAGGCGGCGCTGACCGCGGCGGAGGCGCTGTGGGCCGGGCCCGGCGACCCGTGGCTGCGCGCAGCGCGGGATGGCCCCGCCGACGAGGGCATCGCCCGGGCCATCCGCGTCTGCTTCGAAGCAGCCGATGCCGCGCTGCGGCGCAGCGGAGCACCCGCCTCGCTGCTTCGCGCGGTCGCCGATTTCGCCGAACGTTACGTGCAGCGCGACCGATGTCCTGCCGATGATCTTCTGGAGGAGTCCGCATGACCTTGCCCGCCGGGTCTGCTGATGAGGAAACGCTGCGTCACAGAATCGCCGCCTCGCTGCTTGCCGCGCGGGACCGCACGCGCAGCTCTCACCGACTGCGTCGACGACACCGATCTGGTCCGCCAGCACTCCAGGCTGATGTCGCCGCTCGTATGGGACCTCGCGCACATTGGCAATCAGGAGGAGCTGTGGCTGCTTCGCGGCATCGGCGGGCGTGAGCCCATGCACCCGGAGATCGATCCGCTCTATGACGCCTTCGAGCACCCGCGCGCCGACCGCCCGGCCCTGCCGCTGCTGCCGCCCACCGAGGCACGTGCGTACGTCGGCGAGGTCCGTGGCCGCGTTCTCGACCTGCTCGAGAATGCGCCGCTCGCGGGGGCGCCGCTGGTGGAAGACGGGTTCGGGTTCGGGATGATCGCCCAGCATGAGCAGCAGCACGACGAGACGATGCTCATTACGCACCAGCTCCGCGAGGGGGCCCAGGTACTGCGGGCGCCTGCGCCATCCCCGGCCCCGTCTGCCGCCCTGCCCACCGAGGTCTTTGTTCCACCGGGCCCGTTCATGATGGGAACGTCCACCGAGCCGTGGGCCCTGGACAATGAGCGGCCCGCGCACATGGTCGAGGTGGACGCGTTCTACCTCGACACCACCCCGGTGACCAACGCTGCCTACGCGGAGTTCATCGCGGACGGCGGCTACGACGAACCGCGATGGTGGAGTGACGTCGGGCTGGGAGCATCGTCAGCGCGCGGGACTGACCGCCCCGCTGTTCTGGCAGCGTGATGGTGGCCAGTGGGTGCGGCGCCGGTTCTGCGCGATCGAGCCGGTCCCACCGGCGGAGCCGGTCGTGCACGTCTGCTGGCATGAGGCCGACGCGTACGCGCGCTGGGCGGGGCGCCGCCTGCCCACCGAAGCCGAGTGGGAGAAGGCGGCGAGGTTCGACCCGGCCTCCGGCCGCTCGCGCAGGTACCCCTGGGGTGACGGCGAGCCGGCGCCTCGAGCACGCCAATCTGGGCCAGCGATATCTGCAGCCCGCGCGGCCGGCTCCTATCCCGCCGGGCAGGCGCCGTCCGGCGCCCGCCAGCTGATCGGCGACGTCTGGGAGTGGACGGCGAGCGACTTCCTGCCGTACCCGGGTTTCGCGGCCTGGCCGTACCGCGAGTACTCGGAGGTGTTCTTCGGCGCCAGCTACAAGGTCCTGCGGGGCGGTTCCTTCGCGGTGGATCCCGTGGCGTGCCGCGCGACGTTCCGCAACTGGGACTACCCGGTGCGCCGCCAGATCTTCGCCGGGTTCCGCACCGCGCGTTCTGCGCCATCGGAGCATCGCTGATGTGCCGCCACCTGGCGTACCTCGGCCCGCCCACCAGCCTGCGCGAGCTGATCATCGAACCGGCGCACGGGCTGTACCGCCAGTCCTGGGCGCCGCGGCGCCAGCGGTACGGCACCGTGAACGCGGACGGGTTCGGCGTCGGCTGGTATGCGGACGGCGACCCGCTCCCCGCCAGATACCGGCGCGGCCGGCCGATCTGGGCGGATCCGTCATTCACCGACGTCGCGCGCGTCACCAAGACGACAGCCGCGCTCGCCGCCGTCAGGTGTGCCACCGCAGGCACGGAAACGGGCGAGACGGCCGCGGCTCCGTACGCGGCGGGCCCATGGCTGTTCAGCCACAACGGTGCGGTCAGCGACTGGCCGGGAGCGGCGGCAGGATTGGCGGCGATGTTGCCCGCCGCGGACCTGCTCGCGCTCGAGGCCCGCTCGGACTCGGCCCTGCTGTGGGCTCTCGTGCTGCACCGGCTCCGCACGGGCGTCGATCCGGCTGGTGCCCTGGCCGCCACTGTCAGCCTGCTGCACGCCGAACGCGTGCACGGCAGGTTCAACTTCCTGCTCACGGACGGCGAGGTCATCGCGGCGACCGCAGCCGGGGACACCCTGTGCTACCTGTACCGCGACGGCCACGTGCTCGTCGCCTCCGAGCCATGCGATGACGCGCCGGGGTGGACCTGGGTCCCTGACGGCTGCGTGCTGACCGCCGCGGTCGGCGCCGCCCAGATCCGGGCCGTCGCCGAGGATGCCCAGGGTGTCCAGGGTGTCCAGGATGCCGAGAATGAAAGGACCGCCACCGGATGACCGCCCTGGGGAACTCCGACGAAAGTGCCAGCGGCACCGCACCGGCCGCAGACATCAACCGGGGACCGGAGATACTCTGCCTCCTGCCGCCCGGCTTTCTGGCGGAATCACTGCGCAGCGACGCACGCGCCGGCCTGACAGGTTCACCCAAGCGGCTGCCGCCGAAGTGGTTCTACGATGACCGGGGCAGTGAGCTGTTCGAGGAGATCACCCGGTTGCCCGAGTACTATCCCACCCGGGCGGAACGCGCGATCCTGCGTGCGCGCGCAGGTGAGATCGCCGCCGCGAGCGGCGCGCACACCCTGGTGGAGCTCGGCTCGGGTTCGGCCGAGAAGACCGTCCTGCTGCTCGACGCGCTTCGTGACGGCGGCACCCTGCGCCGTTATGTCCCTGTCGACGTCAGCGAGGCGGCGCTGCTCGCCGCCGGCCGCCGGGTACGGGCCGCCTACCCTGGCCTGACGGTGCTGGCGGTGGTTTCTGATTTCGAAGAGCACCTCGGCCTGCCCGCGGCGGAGGGCCCGCGCCTGGTCGCGTTCCTCGGCGGCACGATCGGGAACCTGGAGCCCGCCGAGCGCGGCGATTTCCTCGCGTCGCTTCGCGACGGCCTGCACGGTGGTGACAGCGTGCTGCTCGGCACCGACCTGGTGAAGGATCCGGCCAGCCTGGTCGCTGCCTACGACGACGCGGCCGGTGTGACAGCGGCTTTCAACAAGAACGTCCTCAGCGTGCTCAACCGGGAACTGGACGCCGGCTTCGACCTGGACGCGTTCGAGCATGTCGCGGTCTGGGACAGCGCGAGCGAATGGATCGAAATGCGGCTGCGTTCGCTGCGGGAGCAGACCGTCAAGCTGGGTGCCCTTGGCACGGAGGTGTCCTTCGCCGAAGGAGAGGAAATGCGCACCGAAGTGTCGGCGAAGTTCCGCGAGGAAGGTGTGCGCGCCGAGCTTGCCAAGGCCGGGTTCGAGATGCGGGCCTGGTGGACCGACCCAGCAGGCCGGTTCGCCCTGTCTCTTTCCGCGGCAGTGTGATGATCCTCCACGGTGCAGGCGATTACAGCCCGCCGTCGGCGGGCGAGCCCAACCACTGGATCGAGCACCTGGCCAGCGGCGACCTCAGCGTCGGCACCTACGCCATCCCGCACGGCGGCGTGGACGGCCAGGGTGCGCACAGTGAGGACGAGATCCATGTAGTGCGCGCGGGCAGTGCCACCGGCTCGCGCGATCTTCCTCGGCCACCGCGCTGAGAGGTCGCGCGGATGGGGCGTCGGCTGTGCTTCCCGTGCGCGCCTGCGGCACGACGGGAGCGGGTCATCCGCGCCCGGCTGGCCAGGCCGCAGCCGGAAGGCGTGCCTGGACCGCGCGTCGAGGGCGAGAACGCCGCCAGCCGGGATGCGGGACCGTGCTGCCTCGCGCGCCTGCGGCACGACGCGAGCCCGGCAGTTTTTTCCGCGCGACCTCTAGATCATGCTGTTAAATCATGCTGTGCGCCCGGACGTAATTCTCGTAGCTTGCGGCCGTCGCTGATGCTGCCACCGTCACACCCGGCGGGTGCTCCACTCCTGCGGGGAACCTGTGCGAGATCAGCTCCGCCTGGATCTCCTGCAGGTGCGAGGGGTGGCCCGCGGCCGGGCCCGGTCCGGCCGACGCCGGCACGGTGACGCCCGCGAGCGGGTCATCGGTCCGCGGGGCGGTGAGGCCGGCGGCCGCGGCACCGGTGAAGTCGGTGAAGCGGCCGATGTGCCCACCTGCCGCCTGCGCGATGTCCGTGAACGTTGACCTGGTGAGCGGTTCCGCGTCGTACCCGTAGATCGCCCAGCCGAGCCCGTGGCCGCCGAGCAGGCCAAAGATGCTCGGCGCGGTGAAGGTGTGGGTCTTGTCGTCCATGTGCCCCTGGCTCGTCGCCGCGCAGGCGAAAGCCCGGTTCGGCATCGTCTCCGTGGGCGCGGACGCGAACCAGTGATCACAGACTGCGTACCCCTTGGCCAGCCCGGAAAGCACGGGCAGCGCTTCGGGCGTGAAGCAGCCCATGATGTCGCCTGCCACGGTGCCCGGCAGGATCGACCGTCCCTCTTTCGCCTGCCAGTTGAGCGTGTACGCGAAGTCCTTCACGAAACCCCGGCACATCGGCGGCTGCGATTCGCTGGCCGGCGCGCTGTGGCTTCCGTACAGCTGATCGTTGGTCGCCATATATCCCTCGCCCGGGTCGGCGCCGGGCTTGAAATAGGCGCTGGGGGTGGCAGGCTCGATCCTGGCTACGGTCACCCGCCTCGCCAGACGCCCCGGGGTTGGACTCGTTGCCTGTCAGGCCCTCGTACGCCTGCCCGGCGGGCGAGACGTTGCCCGCACCCGTGTACAGGAAGCCGAGCATGTGATCGAACGAGCGGTTCTCCAGCATGAGAACCACCACGTGCTCGATCGATGAAAGGCCATTGCCGCCCGGCATCGCAGCCTCCGTAAGAATCAGCGTCCCTGGCGCTGCGGCGACCCCCCTCGGGCGCGGCGCGCGCGCCCGCCAATCGTGTCACCGAAACCGTACCCAGCGCGACGGGTTCGGGACGACCGGTCCCGCATCCTGCGCTTATGCGACCGAACAATAGAGCCGTATTAACGGAAAGTAGTTGGATATTGACGCATTCGTGGCGGCGTGTCATTGGCCGGAGGACACCACGGCGCGTGGTGTCCATTCCCCCGGCCTGTAGTCCAACGGCCACCCCGCTCTTGGAGGGAGCAGGATGAAATCTCCGATCCCCAGGCCCGTCACACGGCGGGCGACCAGGGCCAGCCTCATGGTGCTGGCCGCTGCCGCGTTAGCGGTCGGCTCGACGGCCGCGTTGTCTGCTGCTTCGGCGTCGGCGCTGCCTGGCGGCGGCGCGGTGGCGAATCCGTACTCGCCGGCCTTCGGCCATGCCTACCGCCATGGGGTGGTGCCGATGCGGGCGACCGCGGCGAAGATGAGGTCGTGGGCGGCGGCGCATCCGGCCGCTCCGCCGGCGCCCCAGGCGTCGGCGAACGACCTGAATTACGGCGGCGGGATCGACGGAATCGGCGTGACGACCGGCCAGGAGAAGGTGTACCTGGTGTTCTACGGGTCGCAGTGGGGGACCGCCAGCACCGATGGGAACGGCAACACGACGCTGAGCGGGGATCACCCGGGTGAGGCGCCCTATCTCCAGCAGCTGTTCAAGGGCCTCGGGACCAACGGGGAGCTGTGGTCGGGCGTGATGACGCAGTACTGCGAGGGGGTCGCGGCGGGAGCGCAGTCGTGCCCGGCCGGCTCGGCTCACGTGGCCTACCCCACCAGCCCGCCGCTGGCGGGGGTGTGGGTGGACGGGTCGGCCGCCTCGCCGCAGCAGGCGACCGGGCATCAGCTGGCCCTGGAGGCCATCGCGGCGGCAGCGCATTTCGGTAACACGACCGCGGCGGCCAACCGGGACGCACAGTACGACGTCTTGTCGCCGCCAGGGACGGACCCGGATGGGTGGCTGACCAACGGGTTCTGCGCGTGGCACGACTACAACGGCGATACGACCCTGTCCGGCGGCGCGGCGTCCTCGCCGTATGGCGATATCGCGTTCACCAACATGCCGTATGTGACCGATGCGGGTGCTTCGTGCGGGCAGGACTTCGTCAACTCCAGCGGCACGCTCGACGGTGCCTCGATTGTCAACGGCCACGAGTACGCCGAGACGATCACTGACCAGAACCCGGCGGGCGGCTGGACGGACTCCTCCGGTGAGGAAAACGCCGACAAGTGCGCCTGGATCACCCCGGGCACCAGCGGCGGCTCGTTCGACCTGTCCCTTGCCACCGGCAGCTTCGCGATGCAGACCACCTGGGCCAACGACGGCGCCGGTGGGGCCGGCAGCTGTGAGGCCAGCCACGCCATCGTCGGCGGAGGAGGCGGCGGCAACACGGTCACGGTGACCAACCCAGGCAGCCAGACCGGGACCGTCGGCACCGCGGTGAGCCTCCAGATCCATGCCGGCGACTCGGCGTCCGGCCAGACGCTCACCTACAGCGCGACCGGGCTGCCGGCCGGGCTGTCGATCAGCTCCGCCGGCCTCATCTCGGGCACGCCGACGACGGCCGGCACCTCCAGCGTCACCGTCAAGGCCACCGACACCACGGGCGCGTCCGGGTCGGCCTCGTTCAGCTGGACGATCAGCACCTCGGGTGGCGGCTGCACCGCGGCCCAGCTGATCGGCAACCCCGGATTCGAGACCGGATCGGCCTCCCCCTGGGCGCTGACGGCAGGCGTACTTAACAACTCAACCTTCGAGCCGGCGCACTCCGGAAGCTGGGACGCCTGGCTGGACGGCTACGGCACCACCCACACCGACACTGCGTCGCAGGCTGTGAAGATCCCATCGACGTGCAAGAACGCGGCCTTCTCGTTCTGGCTGCACATCGACACCGCCGAGACGACCACCACCACCGCCTACGACACCCTCAAAGTCCAGGTCCTCAACTCGAGCGGAACGGTCCTTTCGACGCTGGCGACCTACTCCAACCTCAACCACAACTCCGGCTACGCCCAGCACTCCTTCAGCCTGGCCAGCTTCATCGGACAGACAATCACCCTGAAATTCACCGGACACGAGGACGTCTCGCTCCAGACGAGCTTCGTCGTCGACGACAATGCGCTGAACGTCTCATAGCTGGACGTGCTGGCCGCGGGCCGCGTGGCCCGCGGCCAGTGCTTGCTCCGGGGCCCCACCGGTCTTACCTCCGCTATAACCTTCTGTGTAAATCCCGTCCGCTGTGAACCGGTATGACCCTGTCGCGCGTGACATTCATGGATGTGGCGACCATGCGCGAGGGGGCGCAGGACGGTGATCAACATGATCGAGGTGGCGGTGGTCTGGGATGACCCCAGGCTGTTCGAGGGCATGTGGGCGTATGCCGCGCGCGAGCCTGACCTGGAGGTGCGTGAGGCGTCGACCGCCACGCTGCTGAGCAGGGCCGAGCCGCGGCCCGATGTCGTGCTTGTCGAGGTGGCGCCGCGCGAGGGTGCCGATCCCGTGGCGGACGTGCGCGCGCTCTGCCGGGCGGGCCACCGCGTGCTCGCGCTGAGCAGGAACCCCGATCCCTACCTCAGCGCCTCGTTACTCGGCACGGGTGCGTGCTTGCTGCTCGGTAGCAAACAGACCGTACGGGCCATCATCGCTGCAATCCGCGCCTCCGGGCCAAGGGGCGCCAACGGCGCCAACGGCTCCACCGGTCCGAATGGCTACACCGGCGCTAACGGTTCCGCCGGCGCTAACGGTTCCGGCGGTTCCGCCGGCGCGCCGCGGTTGTCAGGGCGGGAGAGATCCGTGCTGCTTGCCTACGCGTCCGGGCTTACGCTTGACGCGGTCGCCGAGCAGGTGGGCATCCGCCCGAGCACGGCGAAGACCTACCTCGAGCGCGTCAAGGCGAAATACCGCGAGATCGGGCGCCCGGCGTACACCAAACTCGAGCTAGCCCAGCGGGCGAGCGAGGACAGCGCGCGGGTGGACGGATACTGAGAGTGTGGCTCAACCGACTCCACCGGCTCCGGCAGCACCGGTCGTCATTGTGATGGGCGTGTCAGGCAGCGGCAAGACGACGGTGGGCGCGATGCTTGCCGGCACCCTGAACTGGACCTACGCGGAGGCCGATGATTTCCACCCCGCGGCGAACGTAGCCAAGATGCGGGCGGGGATTCCGCTCGACGACACCGATCGCTGGCCGTGGCTGCGAGCGATCGCCGCGTGGATCGACGTGCAGGCTGCTGCGGGCAAGCCCGCCGTGGTGACGTGCTCCGGGCTCAGGCGGCGCTACCGCGATGTGCTCCGGTCGGGCCGCCCGCAGGTCCGCCTGGTCTACCTCGACGCGGACCGCGAGGTCATCGCCAGGCGGCTGGCGGCGCGGCACGGCCATTTCTTTCCGGCCAGCTTGCTGGACAGCCAGTTCGCCGAGCTCGAACCGCCGGAGCCCGGTGAGCATGCGCTGACGGTATCCGCGGGCGGCACGCCGGAGCGTGCCGTCAGCGAGATCATCACTGGGCTGGGGATTGCTCCACGGGCTCGAGCGTGAGGGAGATCGAGTTGATGCAGTACCTGTCGTCGGTGGGCGTCTGGTAACCCTCGCCGTGGAACACGTGGCCGAGGTGTGAGCCGCAGTTCGCGCAGCGCACCTCGGTGCGGACCGCCCCGAGCGAGCGATCCTCGAGCAACTGCACGGCGTCGCTGTCGGTCGGGGCGTAGAAACTCGGCCAGCCGCAGTGCGACGCGAACTTGGTCTGCGAACGGAACAGCTCCGCGCCGCAGGCGCGGCAGCGGTACACCCCGACGGTGGTGGTGTCCGTGTACTCGCCCGTGAAGGGCGCCTCGGTGCCAGCCTCGCGGAGCACGTGGTATTCCTCGGGGCTCAGCTGCTCCCGCCACTCCTGCTCGGTCTTATCCGAAATGTCTGCGCCACTCGCCATGATCCCAGTGTCTCATGTGACTGTCCAGGTGCTTGCGCGGCCCGCGCCCGCGCGCTCGGCACGCCGATGTCACGCGCGAACGCCAGCGCGGCGGCGAGGCACGCGAAGGGCAGCACGGCGAGCAGGTACCTGTAGTCGAAATCAGCGGTGGCGAGCGGGAACAGCAGCAGCGTGACCGCGGCGGCACACGGGAGCAGGCCCGCGCCGCCCAGGCGGCGCCAGCGGCGGATCAGCCCGGCGAGCCCAGTGAGCAGGATCAGCCCGAACAGCGGGCCGTTGGTGTATACGTACCGCTGGTAGACGCGGAGGGCGGCGGACCAGGGCGCCGCGACGCGGCTCGGGCGCGCGCGGCCGTAGGCACGCACGTCGGCGGCCGGGGTACCGCCTGGAATCCAGGTGCGGCCGCTGGGCAGGAGCTGAGGCAGGCAAGGAAACTGGTACTTGCTGACCGTATAGGCGCCAGGGTAGGGGTGCCGGTGCCAGTCCACGGCGAGCCGCACGCCCGTAGCGATCGCGCTGAAGTAGCCGAACGGCTGTGCGGTTATGGCGCGAACCGCGAAATGGGTCATCAGCTTGTCGTTTACCACGCTCACCGGTCCACCTGGCAGGTCACGGGCAGTGGGATTGATCCAGACCAGGCGCCCGGGCGGCGCGCGGTCCGCGGCGGGCTGCGACAGGCAGAGCCGGCGCTCCGGCGCGGGCGGCCGGATCCGCGCGCAGTCGGCGAACGACGACACCCGCCCCCAGAGGTAGAACCCCGTCGAGCGGGTGAGCGTGTACTGGCCGTTGACCGCGTGGAACCATGCTCCGTACGCCATGATCGGCAGCGCGCACCCCGCGAGCAGCGCGACAGGGACCCGCCAGCCGCGCCAGCGGGCGACGAAATAGCCGGTCATAACCGCGATCAGGGGCAGTCCCGCCTCGCGGACGAGTACCGCGTAGCCGGTGATCAGTCCCGCGCCGAGCATGACCCACGGCGCCGGCCTGTCGCGCCACAGGGCCAGCGTGACGGCGGCCACGACCAGGAAGGCGAATAGCGTGTCGGACATCAGCATGTGCTCGAGCTGAACCTGGTAGCCGTCGAGCAGAACGGGAACCGCGGCAAGGGTCGCTCCCCAGCGCGGCAGCCGCGACCGCCGGGCGAGCGCGTAGATCATGACAGCGATGGACAGGCCCATCAGATGCTGAATCAGCGCGACAAGCGTCAGGCTGCGGCTCGGCTCGAGCGCCCGGAGCAGGAAGGAGTAGCCGATGGTCTTGCTGAGGTCGGGCCGCGGCCGCAGTGCCGCGCCCAGGTAGAGGTAGGAATCGCCGGGAAACCAGAGCACGCCCGGGTAGCCGAGCATCGCGGCCAGCCGCAGCGCCGCGCCCACGCCGAGCGCGCCGGCGAACAGCCGGTTCCGCGTTAACAGGCCACCTGTGGCGCGCAATGTGGCGCCCAGTTTGGCGCCCACTGGGGCGCCCAGCCCTTCCCGCACCTCCGGCACACTAGCGTGATCATGGTGGCCGGCCATGTGCCAGCGGCTGACGGCCCAGTGAACGGCAGCTTCAGCTTCGGTGCGTCCCGTTCCTCAGTGGTGCGTGCCGAGCTGGATCGCCTTCACCACCAGGAGCAGCACCGACAGGGCGAGGTAGGCGTACATGCCGAGCAGGGCCAGCCTCGTCGCGGGTGACCAGCTGACGGGCTTGAGCAGCGCGAGCGGCGGCATCCGCCAGCCGCTGCGCTGCTCGCGCGGGATCCGGGGCGGCGGCTGCGCCGCGCGGTGGCGGGCCCGCAGGAGCCGCAGCCCGGCGCTGGCCACGACGAGACCCGCCAGCAGGATGACGGACAGCCAGATCGCGACCCTCGCCGCGTCGAGGTGCGGGAACGCGGTGGTCGCCACGAGTGTGCCCGACAGCATCAGCAGCATCGCGATGATGAACGTGGCGAGGATGTTGAGCCAGCGCGGATTGACCCACGGGCCGAGCACCTCCGGGTCGTTGCACAGCAGCAGCAGGAATGTGCTCGCGCTCGGCAGCAGCACCCCGGCAAGTGCCTGGACGGCGGTGGTGATCAGGCCGAGCGGCGCGCCAGGGATGAGCACGATCGCGGCGGCCGCCACGACTACCACGGTATAGCTGGCGTAGAAGGCCCTGGCGTCGCGGAATTTGCGGTGCAGCGAGTGCTTGATGCCGAACATGTCGCCGAAGGCGTAGCTCGTCGCGAGCGTGACCGCCGCGGCGCCGATGATGCTGGCGTCGAGCAGCACGATCGCGAACAGCGCGCCGAGCACGGCGCTCTTGGCATCGAGTGCGTAGGCGACCCCGAGGGCGTCGGTGAAGTGCCCCACCAGCGGGGTGCCCCGCACCGCGTAGGCCGCCACGATCACGATCGCGCCCGCGCCCACGACCACGACGAAGGAGCCGAGCACGGTGTCGGCGCGCTCGTAGCCCATGAACCGCGGTGTGATCCGCTTGTCGATCACATTGGACTGCTGGAAGAACAGCTGCCACGGAGCCACCGTCGTGCCCACGATCGCGATGATGAGCAGGATGCCGTTGGAGTTGATGCCACCCTGGATGCCGGGCACGATGAGGTGGTAGAAGCTGGAGTCGTAGGCCGGATGAGACAGGACGGCGAGTGGGACGAGCACCAGGCTCGCCGCGATGAACAGCAGCATCGCGCGCTCCCACCGCTGGAAGCTGCCGCTCGCAGTGATGGCCACGAGCACCACGGCCGCACAGGGCACCGCGATGTACTTGCTGACCCCGAAGTACTGCAGGGCGAGCGACACGCCGATGAACTCGGTGACGATGGTGAGGAAGTTGAGCAGGAACAGGTCGCCGACGCTGAACCAGCCCCAGAACCGCCCGAACCGTTCGTTGATGAGCTTGGCGTGCCCGACACCGGTCACCGCCCCGAGCCTTACCACCATTTCCTGGTTGACGATCAGCACGGGCACAAGCAGCAGCAGCACCCACATCAGGGTGTAGCCGTAGTCCTGCCCCGCCTGTGCGTAGGTGGAGACGCCGCCCGCGTCGTTGTCTCCGACCATCACGATCAGCCCGGGGCCCACGATGGCGAGGAAGGTCACAAGCCGCCGCTTCAGCCCGTGCCTGTGGTCTTCCTCGCCGATCCGGATCCGGCCGAGAGCGCCCTCGATGTCACCGAGATGCTGTTCGTCGAGCACGGCGCTCGGGGGCGTCAGGAGCCTCTTGGCAGGCTCATTGTGGCTGGCTGTCACCCGGTGGCTGGCTGTGACCCGGTGGTTCACCGATCCCTGGTCTGCGAGCCCTTCCGCGCCGGGCGGTGCCGCGCCGGGCGGTGCCGCGCCGGGCGGTGCCGCGCCGGGCGCACCGTCGAGCGGCACCGCGCCGGATGCCGCCGCGATCGGCTGGCCTTCCTGAGCCCCCTGCTGGGACTCGGGCGGCCCGCTCATGTCCCCTCCTGGCCGGGCAGGCCTGGCGGCCCGTGCGTTCGCGGCCCCGCATCGCTGGGCTGGCCGCGTTTCGGCTCATCGTCGTCGTCCGCCGTGTCGCCGCGGTGCGCGTCGGGCGGCATCGCCGCCTCACGGCGTCTCCAGTCCTCGGGCAGGGTGACCTCGAGCACGTCATCCACGGTGATCACGCCGAGCATCCGGCAGTCGTTGTCCACGACCGGGATGGTGATCAGGTTGTAGTCGGTCATCAGGACCGCGACATCCATGACATCGGTGTCGGGCCCGATCCGCACCGGATCGGTGTCGCTGACCTCCATCAGCCCCGCGGCGGGGTCGGACTGAAGCAACGTGACCAGCCGGGCCACGCCGTGCAGGTGGCCGCCTCTGTCCACCGCGTGGACACTCGTCAGCGCCTCCGGCTGAAGGTTGCCCGACAGGCTCACCGCTTCGAGCGCGTCACGGACCGTCACATGGCGTGACATGGCGAGGAAGTCGACTCCCATCAGGCCGCCCGCGCTCGTCGGGTTGAAGCCCATCAGCGTCATCACCTTGGTGCGCTGGCCGGCCGGGAGCAGGTCGAGCACCGGCTGGCGGCGGCGCTGCGGCAGTTCGGCGATCGTGTCGGCGGCGTCGTCGGCCCTCATCCGGGCGAGCACGCCCGCGATCTCGGCGTCCGTCCTGGCACCGAGCAGCCGCGACGCGAGTTCCTCATCGAGTTCCTCGAAGACATCCGCCTCGAGTTCGGGGTCCGCGTGGACGTGGCCGAGGATCTCGGTCTCCTCGTCCTTCGAGGCGTCTTCGAGCAGGTCGGCGATCTGCGCGGGCTTGAGCCTGCGGATCCGCGCGAACGGCCCGCGCAGCACCGCGCTGCCGCTGTGGCCGATGAGCGCCTCGAACTCCCGCCAGTCCCTGGCGTCATGCTCCTCGCCGTCATGGCTGAAGAGCCCGAGCAGGCGGCGCGGCCGGCGGCGGCTGTCCACCGCGGCGAGCACCCAGTTGCCGTCCACCGGGGCCAGTTGGAGATCCCCGGCGCGTACCAGGCGTGCCCGGCCGACGTCGATGAGACGGTGCCCGAGCACGTCCGCGCGCAGCAGGACCTCACCCTCGCGGCGCTCGAACCTGCGCAGGTCCAGTTTGGCGCTCGTGAGCTTGAGCAACTCGCCGTCGAACGAGCCGACCTGCTCGATCGGCACGTAGACCTCCCGTCCGCCGCCCACCGCGGCGACCAGGCCGGTGACCAGCGGGTAGTCGGCGCCGCGCAGCCGTACGATGACGTCAGACAGCCGTCCGAGCGGCTGGCCGCTGCGGTCCGCGAGCGGGCGGCCGAGCAACGCGGACAGGTAGATGCTCCGGGCACCCCGTGGCTCAGCCTGCGGTGCCGGCGCGGCCGGCGGTGTCGTGGTCATGCCCTGTGCCTCCTCGGACGGGTGATCCGTGGCCAGGACTGGCCAGATCACCGTTTACCGGTTACACCAGTACCAGACAACCGGACCGGTGGACAGGGCGGCAAGGCGGCATCCGCCTGAGTGCGTGCGTCGGCCCACTCCTCCAGTTGCGCGACGAAGGTCCGCGCGAAGACCGGCCAGTCCAGCGTCTCGAGTGCCGCACGGTGCCCGCGCCGGCCCATTTCCGCGCGCAGCCCGATGTCGTCGCGGAGCCTGAGCACGGCCTGGGCCGCGAGCGCCGGCTCGCGGAACGGCACGACGAAGCCGCATCGATGGCGCTCGACGAGGTCGGTCGCGGGCCCGGTCGGGCTGGTGACAACCGGGACGCCGCGCGCCATGTACTCGACGACCTTGGTTGGCAAACAGCGCCGGTAGTTCGGCTCGTCGTGCAGCAGCGACAGCCCGGCAAGTGCCCCGTCCACCATCCGGAGCGCCTGGGTGTTGGGCACGAAGCCGAACCAGCGCACCAGGCCAGCCGCCTGCGCCTCGCCGAGCCGCGCGCGGACCGGTGGGTCCGCGTCGCCGATGAGCTCGACGGCGATGCCGTGCGGCCGCAGCAGCCGGGCGAGTTCGATCAAGTCCGCGGCGCCGCGGGCCGCGGAAAGCTGGCCCAGATAGACGACCCGGTCGTAACCCGGCGGTTCGGGCGGCCGGAGCGGGACGTAGGTCGTGTTCGGCACCACCGGATGCGCCCGGCGGAACCGCTTCTGGTAATCGTGTTCGGCCAGCAGTAGGTGGATGCGGCGCTCCGCGATGCGCTCGGCGGCACGGACGGCGGCGGCGAGCGGCCGCCTCAGCGGCCAGGGAACCCAGCTCTTGATCGCGATCGCGGCAGCGGTGTCCTCGTGCACGTCCCAGACCGTGGGCGGGCGGCGCAGCGTGGGCAGCACGAGCAGTAACTCGGGGTCGTGGATGACGAGCAGGTGGGCGTTCGCGGCGTGGAGTGCAAGCTCGCGGCGCGCGGCAAGCAACGCGCGGAGCCTGCGGCGGCCCGTCGCCCGCGGTACGTCCGCCGCGGTGAGCGCCGGCCAGGGCGTCACCCGGCAATGCCTGAATGGCGCGATATATGTGACGTCATGGCCGGCGTCGAGCAGGGCACGGATCTGGCGGTGCAGAATTCGCGCATCGGCCGGATTATGGACGGCGGTGCACACGACGACGCGCATTTTGACTCCAGACTTTCGCCGGCCCAGATGCACATACACTAAGAGATCGGCTGATGGAAAACGGAAGGTGTCACGGGCTTTTCCGGGAGTGTTAACGCGCCGGTCTCATCAGGTTTCTCGTCCATCGGCACGGGTGCGAATGCGAGCGCGCCGACCGGGAATGCGAAGGGCGGCACCGGCAGGAGGTATCGGTAACTGAAGTCCCCGTCAGCCACCCCGGGGCCGTCCTCGCGATGCTCACAGCACCTCAGCCCGCGCGCCCGCCGCCACCGTGCCACGCGTGTCGAGCAGGAGCCGCGCGCCATAGGCGATCGCGTCCAGGTCGTACGCGCTGTGCGCTTGCAGCAGGATGGTCAGATCGGCGCTCGCCACCTCGGCGTCCAGGTCGGCCGCGCGCCGCACAGGCAGCCCATCCACCCACCACGCGTCCACGTACGGATCGTGGTAGGCGAGCTTGGCCCCGCGGGCGCGGAGCTTGCGGGCGATGGGCCGGACAGGGGTCTCGCGCTGGTCGGCGATGTCCTTCTTGTAGGTCACGCCGAGCAGTAGCACGTCCGCGCCGTTGAGCGCCCTGGAATTGCGGTTGAGCAGTTCCGTGGCCCGGTCCACCACGTAGCCGGGCATCCGGCTGTTGATCTCCTGTGCGAGCTCGACGAATCTGAACGGATAGCCGAGGGTCCTGACCTTGTACGACAGGTAACCGGGATCGATGGGGATGCAGTGCCCGCCGACGCCAGGGCCCGGGTAGAACGCCTGGAAGCCGAACGGCTTCGTCGCGGCGCATCTGATCGCGTCCCACAGGTCCACGCCGAGCTCATGACAAAAGATCGCCATCTCGTTCACCAGGGCGATGTTCACGTGCCTGTAGGTGTTCTCGAGCAGCTTGGCCATCTCCGCCTCGCGGGTAGACCTGGCGTGCACGACCTGGTCGCAGAGCTTGCCGTAGAACACGCCGGCCGTGGCGGCGCAGCCCGGCGTGTGGCCGCCGACGATCTTGGGGGTGTTGCGGATGCCGTACGTCGTGTTGCCCGGGTCGATCCGCTCCGGTGAGAACGCGAGGTGGAAGCCGGTGCCCGCGGTCATGCCCGACAGCTTCTCCAGGATGGGCCTGACGACCTCGTCCGTGGTTCCCGGATACGTGGTGGACTCGAGCACGACGAGCATGCCGGGATGCAGCAGCCGTCCGGCCGTCTGCGCCGCCGCGCGCACCGCGGCCAGGTCGGGGCCGTCGGCGGCAGTCAGCGGTGTGGGCACGCAGATCACCGCCACGGCGGGCGCGGGAATGGCGGACTCGTCGGTGGTGGCGCGGAAACCGCGCGCCAGCATGGCGGAGATGTCGTCGTCGCGGACATCGTCGATGTGGGAGTATCCGGCGTTCAGGCGGTCCGCCACCTCGCGGCTGTGGTCGTAGCCGATCACGCTGAGCCCGGAGCGGACTGCCTCGCGGGCTAGTGGCAGGCCCACATAGCCGAGCCCGATCACGACCAGGTCGATCGGCACGTCTACCTCCGTTCCTCAGAGTGCTCCCACCGACGCGTATGCCGACAGGTACCTGTCGGTGACGGCGGCCCACGTCCGGTCCCGCGCAGCCCAATCCCTGGCTCTTGCCCCAATTTCGCTGCGCCTGTCTGGACTGTAGAAAAGGTCCTCGACACAATCGGCCAGCGTCATCTGATCTTCCGGCACCGTTAATGCTCCGGTTATCCCGGGTTCAATGATTTCCCGCAGTCCATTTACTTCACTAGCCACCACGCATAGACCGCTTGCCATCGCCTCCACAGGTTTGAGAGGCGTGACCATATGACAGACCCGGTCGCCGGTCCTTGGGACCGCGAAGATATCGAGGACCGCATGGAAGTGGCGCACATCCGCCATCGGCACCCGGCCGGTGAAGAGGGCGACGCCGCCGAGGCCGAGGTCGGCGGCGAGACGCTCGAGGGCAGGGCGCTCTGGCCCGTCGCCGACGATCAGCGGCCGCGCGGGCACCCCGCGGCGGCGCAGTTGCGCGGCGGCCCGCAGCAGGGTGTCGGCCCCCTCGTACGCGAACAAGCTGGAGACCATGCCGATGACGAACTCGGCCCGGCCGATGCCGAGCGCCGCGCGCAGCGCGCTGCCGTCCGGCAGGGGCTGGAGGAATTCAGCCGCCACCGCGTTCGGCACCACCGCGACCTTGGCCGCGGGGACGCCGCGGCTGATGATCTCCTCACGCATGACCTCGCCGAGCGTCACGACCAGGTCGGCGGCGTGCATGCACCGGGTCTCCATGTGGCGGCTCATCCGGTAGAGGTCGCTGGCCTGCGCTGGCGGCCCGGTCGCTCCTGCGGCTGCTTCGCCGCGGCGCGACAGCCACGTCTCCTCGAGGAAACCACGGACCTCGTAGACCACCGGCACGCCCGAGCGCTCACGCACGGCGAGCGCGAGCTGGCCGTTGAGGTGATTGCTCGCCGCGTGCAGCACGGCGGGGCGCAGCCGCTCCGCGAGCCGCGCGGCCAGCTCGGTGCCGCGGGCGAGCGCCGCGTCAGCGGCCCGCGGCAGGAGGTACGGCAGCAGCCGGTGGTAGGGGATGCCCTCGACCTCGACCAGGTGGCGTGCGTCGGCCTTGCCCTGCGCCACAGGGAAACCGCATCTGGTCACCACGTGCGGGTCGAGCCCGGCGGCGCGCTGCGCGAGCGCGATGCGATGCGTGCGCACCGTGTAGCCCGCGTGAGTCGTCGGCAGGGCGTTGGTGACCATGTGCAGGATGCGGGCGTCGCTGCGCGATCGGTGCCGGGCGCGCTCTGTCGTGCCGGTGGGAGCACCGTGCTTCCACCCGCGCGGCGCGGCTACGCCGAGCACGGCAAGCTCGCCCGCCAGCGCGCGCCGCATCCTGCGCGAGGAAGCCGACCGCTCGCCGTCGAGCAGGCGCACCGCGTCGGTCAGCCTGCCCTCACGCCACGCCAGCCGCGCGGCCAGGTCCGGCGGCACGCAGGCGCCCTGGTGGCGCAGGCGGGTGAGCGCGGCCCTTGCGACCTCGGGCCGGTCCATGGCCAGCGCGAACGACGCCTGGTGGTGCGGCCAGGGCTCGAGGAGACTCAGCGCGGCCTGCCGGTCGCCGCGCTCCCAGAGCGCGAGCGCCCGGCCGTGGCGGCTCAGCGGCTGCAGCGCCTGGCGGCCGGCCCCGGGCAGGATCCGCCAGGCGAGCGCGGCCGCGCGAGCCCGGTCTTCCGTTACGTGCCGCCACCCCACGCTGGCCGTGAGGGTGACGAGCCGCAGCGAGATCCGCCCATTCCACAGATGCGTGTTCCGCACGGCGGCGGATGGTAGCCGCGCCGCGTGAACACCGGGCAACAGGCGCACCCTGGAACCGTCCCGCCCACGGACCCCGCCCGCCTACCAGCCCCGGCCCGCCTACCAACCCGGCCCCGCCCACGAATCCATACGGGAACTACGGAGAGAAGGTACAGGTGGTCACACCGATCGTGCACGTGCTCGGCGCACGGCCGAACTTCGTCAAGGCAGCGCCCGTCATCAGGGCGCTCGCGGTGATTGGCCAGGAGCAGCAGGTCATCCACACCGGCCAGCACTATGACGAGCGGCTGTCGGGGGTGTTCTTCACCCAGCTCGGGCTGCCTGCGCCCGAGGTGGATCTCGGCGTGGGCTCCGGCACGCACGGCCGGCAGACAGCCGCGGCGCTGACCGGCCTGGAGCAAGAATTCGTTCAGCGTTCACCCGGCCTCGTCATTGTGTACGGCGATGTCAACTCCACGCTCGCTGCCGCGCTCGCCGCGGCGAAGCTCGGGATCGGTGTGGCGCATGTGGAGGCCGGGCTGCGAAGTTTCGACCCCTCGATGCCCGAGGAGCTGAACCGGCGGCTCACCGATCAGCTGTGTGAGCTGCTTTTCGCTACCTCGCCCGAGGCGATCGGGCACCTGGCGAACGAGGGCGTCCCGGCCGCCCGCGTGCATTTCGTCGGCAATCCGATGATCGACACGCTGCTCGCCTGCCTACCCGCGACCGCCTCCGGTGCGGCGCGCGGCCTGCCCGGCCTGCCCGCGCGGTACGTGGTGGCAACGCTGCACCGGCCCGCCAACGTGGACGACCGCCGTGACGCGGCCGAGCTTGTCCGCGCGCTGCACGACGTCGCCGGCCAGCTTGACGTGATCATCCCGGTGCACCCACGCGGCCGCGCCGCCCTCGCCGCCGCCGGCCTGCACGGGCACGGCCGGATCCGGGTGTGCGAGCCGCTTGGGTACCTGGAATTCGTCGCGCTTGTCCGTGGCGCCGCGGCGGTCATCACCGATTCTGGCGGGGTTCAGGAGGAGACCACGATGCTGCGCGTGCCGTGCCTGACGCTGCGGCCCAACACGGAGCGCCCGATCACCGTTACACATGGCAGTAACCGGCTGGTCACTCGCGGCGAACTTGCGGCGGCGGTGCTCAAGGCGTGTGCCGATGGGCCGTACGCCGGCGAGCTGCCGCCCCTGTGGGATGGCGCGGCGGGGCCGCGGATCGCCCGCGTTGTCGCGGACTGGCTGGCCCGACGTGGCTGACCGCGCTGACCACATGCTGACCGGCGCCGAGGCTGCCCTCTACTGGGAGGAGCGGCATCGCCGGGCCGACGACCTGCGCTCCGGCGGGCACATCGGAATCGACCATGCGGGCAACGAGCTGTTCTACGCGCGGCGCCTCGGGACCTTGCTCGAGATCATCGCGGACCACGCGAGCACGGCGGAGCCGCTGTTCGTGCTCGACGCCGGCTGCGGCAAGGGCCACTTCGCCCGCGGGCTGGCCAGGTGCGGCCACCGGGTCGACGCGATCGACGCGGCCGCGGCGGCGATCGCGTACTGCCGCGCCCAGGAGGAGGAACCGTCGCTCCAGTGGGCGGTGTCGCCGCTGTCCGGGTGGAGCACCCCGTGGCTCTACGACGTCGCGTATGCGATCGATGTTCTCTTCCACATCCTCGACGACGACGAGTGGGCCGCCTCCGTCGCCAACCTGGCATCGCTGGTGCGTTACGGTGGCGCGCTCATCATCACCGATGAGGACGCACCGCGGCGCAGACCGCGGGGGACCTACATGGTGCACCGCACCCGCGCCGAGTACGTCGCGCAGCTAGAGCGGCGCGGCCTGGAGCATCGGGGGTTTCGCCCCTATGCGTTCCGTGACAACCAGGTCGGCTTTCACGTCTTCACGAGGATCCGCTGATATCGACACGAGGTTCCACCTATGCGCCTTATCGATCTTGCCCAGCCCTACCTCGACGGGGTCCACACGATCGTGGAGATCGCTGCGGGCGACCTCGACCTGCGACCATATCTGCGCGATGTCGGCGATGTCGCCTACCTGCGCTGCGACGTGTCCGACCCCGCGACGGCCATCCCCGAGCTCGGTAAGGGCGTCCTGCTCGTGCTCGCCACCGGACCCGATCCAGGCTGGCATCTCCCGCCGCGGGTGTGCAGGCAGGTGCTGGAGCAGGTGGCAGCCGGCGGCCGGGGGCTCGTGATCTTCGGGTATCGCGGCGCGGAACTGCCCTACCACCAGATCCTCGACAGCCTCTGCGGCCGACGCTGCCAGGTGCTCCAGGCGGCGACTCTCGACTACCCGGATCTGCCGAGCGGGATCGCGTTCGCGCAGGCCGAGGACGTGCAGGCGCCGCCGGATTATTTCGGGCGGCCGGTGAGCACAGGAGATGCCTCGCTGCGGATCGCCAACGAGCACGTGCTCGCGGGCTTCGTGTGGCGTGGCCTGCGCGCGCGCTATCAGGATCTACAGCGCGCGCGAAGCACAGCAGGCACAGCAGCTACGACAGGCACAGCAGGCGCTGCGGACGAGGCGCCACCCGAGCAGGTGAGGCTGGCCGCGGACAACGAGCGGCTGGCGCGTGCCCTGAGCGATGCCGAGCAGCGGCTCGGCCTTGCGGAGCGGCGCCTCGCCGCGGTCGAGCGGTCGGCCACTATGGAGGTCGGCCGCCTGTTCGTGGCCGCGGTGCGGCACCCATGGCGCGGTGCGGTGCGGCTGCCGCGCGACCTGCACGCGACGTGGCGCAGGCGCGGCGGCGGTGTTCGCCGGGCTGGCGGTGGTGTCAGCGGGGCAGGCGGCGGTGTTAGGACAGGTGGCGGTGTTCGCCTGGGCGGCCAGGCGGGCGGCGGCGCGGATATGGCTGCCGTACCCGGCTGCCTGTTCGCGGCACCTTCCGCACCCGGACTCGGCTGGCGGCTATCCGCGCCTGGCAGGCTCGTGATCACGGGCGTGCTGACCCCGCGCACGTGTGCCACGCTCGACCCCGACGCGGCCGTGCATCCGCTGCTGCCGCACTACGCCGCGCAGGCACTCGAGGGCACCGGCGCCGACATCATGCTCATCGACGCGGCCGCCGCGCTGCCAGGCGGCCCGTGGTCATACCTCGGCGACCCGGCGGCCGCGGACCGCGGCCGGCGGCTCGCGGACCTGATCGGCATCGCCCGATCGCTTGGCATTCCCGTTGTCTTCCTGCGCACGCTGCCGCCGCACCGGGCGCCGGGCCTCGAGGTGTTCGCTGAACGCTGCGACGTCGCATACGACGGCGATCTCGGCGTGCAGCTCGCCAGGTTCAACCCCGTCGACCTTGACCCACTGCGCACCTGCGATGCCGTCTACGCTGGGCGCAGGGACCCGCGCGAGCCACCTGCCCAGCGGCGCTTGCTCGACGCGGTGGAACTCGCCGGCGCACGCGTCGCGGCGGCTGTCCCATGGCACACGGAGCCGACGTGCTACCGGCGGCACGGCCTTTTCGTCACCGCATCGGCGCGGCAGGCGCGCGAGCAGCTTGCCTGCGGCGCGCGGGTGATCGGGCCGGTCGGGTCGGCGCAGCCGGTCGGCGGCGCGATTCACCTGACGGACGCGGGCGCCGCGGCGGCCGCGATCGCCGCCGCCCGCGAGCAGGGCGTCAGGGAACCCGCCGAGATACGGGGCGTGCTGCGCGAGCTTTTTGCCACGCACGCCACCCCGGTGCGGCTCGCCGAGCTTGCCGCGCTCGCCGGCGTCGCGGTGGATCCGCTCGCGTCGCGCGGGGTCGCGGTGCTCGCGATGCTTCCCCGTTCCACCCGGTGGGACGCGGCCGCCGAGAGGAGCGCTGGCCGCCTCGCGAGCACGGTGGCGCGCCAGCGGCACCGCCCGGCCGAAGTCGTGCTCGCGACGCCCGATGCGGCGGCGCCCCAGATGGCAGCGCCGCAGGCCCCACCGGGCACGCCGGTGCCCAGTCGTGTCCCTGCCTGGCTCCGCGAGCTTCAGGACCTGGGCATCGCGGTGCGGGTCGCGCGCGAACCCGGCCTGGCCGGGGCCGCACGCGCCGCGCGCAGCGAATGGGTGGTGCGCTGGGATACCGAACGGGACCACCCTGACACCTATCTGCTCGACCTCGTGTGCGCGCGGGAGTGCTCCAGGGCCGACGTGGTGGGCACGGCCGCAGATGCCGGCCACACCCTGGAAATGGAGACCGGCTGCGCCTTCGCCCCCGATCTCGAGCCCGTGCTCATCCGCCGCACCCTGGTGAACTCGGGTGAGCTCGACGCAGCGGCGTGGGCCAGGCGTGGTCACACGCTGTTCGCACTCTCAAGGGAGGCACTGACATGGCCGGTGACATGAACCGTGGGACGCACCGGGCGCTCGTGTACGGCGACATCGACCAAGGGAGGCACTGACATGGCCGGTGACATGAACCGTGGGACGCACCGGGCGCTCGTGTACGGCGACATCGACATGAACCTGATCGACGGCTCCGCGATCTGGATGCAGTCGATGGCGCAGGCCCTCAGCCGGGCGGGCTGCGCGGTGACACTGGTGCTCAAGAGCCCCGTACGGACACCTCGCCTGCTCGACCCGCTGCTTGCCGATCCGCGCGTCGTCGTGCGGCGGCCGTTCGAGGAAGGACTGCAGGGCAGCCTCACCGGCACCGGGATGAGCCCGGTTCAGGCGTCGCGCCTGCTGGCCATCCTGGACGCGGAGTGCAGGCATGATCTGGTCGTGCTGCGCGGGCGCCGTACCGCGTTTCAGGTGGCGGCCGACGGTGGGTTCGACGGCCGGCTGTGGACCTACCTGACCGATATCCCGCAGTCGGTGTTCGAGCTTGATTGCGCTGCCGTCGCCGACCTGACCCGCATCGCGCAGGCGTCGCGCTACCTGCTCTGCCAGACCGAGGAGCTGCGCTGCTTCCTCGAAACCGCCGTACCCGCGGCCTGCGGCAAATGCGAGCTGCTGCACCCGGTCGTGCCGCCGCTCGAGACGGCGGAACCCGGTGAGCCCGAGCGGGGCACGGGCCCGCTCAGGCTCGTCTACACGGGCAAGTTCGCGCCGCGCTGGAACACCTACGAGATGACACAGCTGCCGCGGCTGCTTGCCGCCAGGGGTGTGCGGGCCGAGGTCCACATGGTCGGCGACAAGATCCACGACGATCCCGCCGATCCTGGGTATAGCCGCCGGATGCGCCGCGCCCTTGGCTCCGCGGCCGCTGACCTGACGGCGCCCGTAGCAGCGGGCGGCGTCGCCTGGTACGGCGGCCGTCCGCGGCAGGAGGCGATGCGGATCGCAGCGGCCTGCGATATCGGGCTCGGCTGGCGCCATCCGGCGCTCGATGCGAGCCTGGAGCTCTCCACGAAGGTGCTCGAGTTCGGCTCGCTCGGCCTGCCGGTGGTGCTCAACAGGACCCCGATGCACGAGGCGCTGCTCGGCGTGGACTATCCCCTGTTCGCGGTCGGCCAGGAGGATGTCGTCGAGGTTGTAGCGGCGTGCGCCGTCGACGCACAGGTCGCCAAGCTCGCCGCAGGGCGTGCGGCGGCCGCCGCGGACGGGTTCGGCATGGAGCGCGCGGCGGCGTCACTGCGTGGATTGCTCCGCCGGGCGTTCCCTTCGGGCAAGGCGGCCTGTGCCGGCGGGACAGGCCCAAGGCTCCTCAAGGTCGGCGTGGCCGGGCACGACCTCAGGTTCTTCAGCCGGATTCTGGAGTACCTGGGGAACATGCCCGGGCTCGACGTCAGGCTGGACCACTGGCCGGCGCTCGCTGAGCACGATGAGGCGGAAAGCGGCGCGCTCGCGCGCTGGGCGGACGTCGTCATCTGCGAATGGTGCGGCCCCAATGCCATCTGGTACAGCCGTCACAAGCGCCCCGGCTCACGCCTGCTCGTCCGCTTGCACAGGTTCGAGCTGTACTCGCGTTACGTGCATGAGGTCGACATCGCGGCCGTCGACCAGGTCGTGTGCGTGAGCCCGCACTACTCCCGGCTCGCCAGCGAGCTGGCCGGCTGGCCTGCGGGCAAGGTCGTGACCGTGCCGAACTGGGTCGACGCCGCCCAGCTTGACCGGCCCAAGCTCGAGGGCGCACACCATCACCTCGGGATCGTGGGCGTGGTGCCCGCGCGCAAGCGGCTCGACCTGGCCCTCGACGTGCTCGCGGAACTGCGCGCCACCGACGAGCGGTACATGCTGTACGTCAAATCCACCATGCCGTGGGATCACTGGTGGATCTGGAAGCAGGCTAGCGAGCGCGCGCACTACGCGGCCGCGGCGCGCAGGATCCAGCGTGACCCGCTGCTTCGCGGCGGCGTGGTGTTCGACCGGGCAGGCCCGGACGTGGCGGCCTGGCTGCGCATGGTCGGTTTCGTGCTGTCCACGAGCGACGACGAGAGCTTCCACGTCGCCCCCGCGGAGGGCATGGCCTCGCGGGCGGTGCCCGTGGTGCGGAACTGGCCAGGCGCACAGACCATCTATGACCCGCGGTGGATCCACGCCACCCCGGCGGCGATGGCCACCTCGATCGGCTCCATGACACCCGGCCAGTGGGCGAGCGCGGGTGAGACCGCGCGCAGGCAAGCGGAGCCGTTCGGGATAGATAATGTAGTTACGGCCTGGCGCGGCCTGCTGACCGGTGACCTCTCACCGGCGCCGCCCGGACCGTCGCACGAACTGCTCGGCACGGTCTGACCGAGGCGTCGCAAGCGGACCTACGGCCACTAGCCGCGGCCGTACTTCGCCTCCGAACGCCAGAAGTACAGGAATCCCGCGGCGAGTGTGACGCCCGCCCAGCCCGCCGCGTAGATCCACAGACCCGGGATGCCGACGATCGGGTGGCAGTACGCTTGCAGGTGCGGCGGCTTCGCCCTGCTGACGCGGAACAGCTCACATTTCGCCGCGCTGTACGGTTCCGCACCGGGCTCGTTGTCTCGTTCCGTCGCGAGCAGCGCCCACCTGGTCAGCGAGATGTAGACCGCGGCCGGGTTCACCGCGAGCGCCTTCTGCACCGCGTGCGGCATGCCCGCGGCGATCACGCTCACGCTGTACATCACGCCACAGAAGTAGCGCCAGGTGCGCAGCAGGAAGGGCAGCAGCTGGCTGATGTCACGTGCTTCCGCGCCCAACCTGGCCATGGCAAGGCCGGCCCCGAGGTTGAACAGGGTCTGCAGCAGCAAGGCGGCTGCCACCAGCACCCAGTACCAGGTGACAGGCTCGGCGGTGGCGAGCACGATGGCGATCAGCACCACCATGGCAAGCAGCATCTGCTGAAGTTCCACGATGACGTAGCTGAGGGGCAGGCAGGCGCGGGGGAAATGCAGCGCACGGATGAGGGGCAGGTTGTTGCCGATCACCCGTGAGCCGGTCAGCATCGAGCGCTCGGTGAAGCTGAACACGAATACGCCGGCGACCAGGTAGGCGGTGTAGTTGGCGATTCCGCGCTTGGCCTCGAATATCACGCCGAAGATTAGGTAGTAGACGCCGGCGTTGAGCAGCGGGGTGAGAACCTGCCAGACCTGGCCGAGCTGTGACTCGGTGTAGAGCGCGATGTTGCGCGCGGTCGCGAACGTGAGGATGAAGTGCCTGCGGCTCCATAGCGAGCGCACGTAGGACGAGAGCCGCGGGCGCGCCGCGCTCGGCCGCAGCCCGGCCCGCCGGGCGAGATCCGCGAGCGGCTCGTCGGGGAGCGGCTTGACCGGGGCGCCGCTCAAGCTCTCCGCGGTCTTCAGCTGACCCGGCCCGCTGATCCGCGCGAGTTCTCTCACTCCCGAGAGCGTAAGAGCCCGATTCGCGGTCGACTGGGCTCTCCGGCCCGAGTACATCGCCTGTTCTGGAGGATTTCCGCCGCAGTTACCAGCGGTTCGCTCGTGCGTCCCTCCTCGGCCTCAGGGCGCTCAGCCCGCCCAGCTCAGCCCGCCCAGCTCAGCCTGCCAGTTCGGCCGCCCGCTCCTGCTGCTGTGCCGGCCCGTCCCCGCCAGCGCCGCCATCCACGGGCTCGCGGCCGCGCAGCGGGACCTCCTTGATGAACCAGCCGATCACGAAGACGATCCCCGCCAACGGCGCCGCCCAGAGGAACACGTAGTGGATGGCGTGCGCGATGGCGAACAGGACGTCGTCCCGCACGGCCAGCGGCATGCGGAGGATGACCCTCGGGTCGAACTGGCCGCCGCTGGCGTTCAAGTGCAGGCCCGGCGCCCGGAGCCGCAGCGTGTCCTGCAGGCGGCTGGCGAATATCGCCCCGAACAGCGAGACACCGAACGAGCCGCCGATCTGCTGGAAGAACGTCCTGGAACTGCTCGCCACACCCATGTCACGCGGGTCCACGCTGTTCTGTGCGATCGTGGTGGTGATCTGCATGAGCAGGCCCATGCCGATGCCGAGCACAGCCATGTACAAGCCGGACGTCACGCGGCTGGTGCCCACCCCGAGCAGGGACAGCAGGTACATGCCGGCGGCCATGGCCGCGCCGCCGATGATCGGGAACGCCTTGTACCGCCCGGTCCGCGTCATGACCTGGCCCGAGACGAGCGAGGTGACCATGGCGCCCGCCATCATCGGCAGCAGCAGCAGGCCGCTGGCGGTGGCGGACGCGCCCTGCACGGTCTGCTGGTAGAGCGGCAGGAAGGTGAGCGCGCCGAACATCGCGAAACCGGACAGGAAGATCATTACCGAGACGATCGAGAAGTTGCTGTTGCGGAAGAGGTGCAGCGGGAGTATCGGTTCTTTGGCCCGCGTCTCGGCCCAGATGAAGGCGGCCGTGGCGACGATACCGATCACGGCGAGGGCCATGATCGGCGATGAGGACCAGGCGTACTGCGTGCCGCCCCAGCTCGCGAGCAGGACGAGAGCCGTGGCCGCGACGGCGAGGAGCCCGGCGCCCAGGTAGTCGATCGTGTGACTGACCCGGTTTCGCGGCGTGTGCAGCACGATCGCGAGGTAGACGAGCGCCGCCCCGCCGACCGGCAGGTTGATGTAGAAGATCCAGCGCCACGAGAAGTTGTCCGTGATGGTCCCGCCGACCAGCGGCCCGGCGATCATGGCGAGCATCATCACCGCCATCATGTAGCCCATGTACTGGCCACGTTCCCGCGGCGGCACCAGGTCACCGATGGTCGCGATCACCCCGACCATCAGCCCGCCCGCACCGATCCCCTGGACGGCGCGGAACATGATCAGCTCGGCCATCGAGTGCGACTGGCCGGCCAGTGCCGAGCCGACTAGGAAGATCACGATCGCGGCGATGAGGAACCTCTTGCGGCCGTACTGGTCGCCGAGCTTGCCGTAGAACGGCGTCGTGATCGTCGATGCGAGCACGTACGCCGTGACGACCCAGGACAGGTGCGCCACGCCGCCCAGGTCGCCGACGATGTGCGGCAGCGCCGTGCCCACGACCAACTGGTCGAGCATGGCGAGCGTCATCGCGAGCATCAGCGCGGGCAGCACGAGCAGGATCTCCCGGCGCGAGGCCTGAGCGCTGTCCACCTGGCCGTTCACTGTCACGGCAAGCTCCCTGCGGTCCACCGGTTTGTCCACTTACTTGCCGTACGGTAAGCTACGCGGCAGACGGCCGTCAAGTTGATATTCCGGGCCGCGAGGCAGTGGAGCACGCGAAGACAAATGGCTGCGGACAGACACGGCACACGTGGCCGGATCCAGGCGGTCGCCCTGGATCTGTTCGCGGAACAGGGGTACGACAAGACCTCGCTCCGCGAGATCGCGGAGCGGCTCGGCGTGACCAAGGCCGCGCTCTACTACCACTTCAAGTCGAAGGAAGACATCGTCCGCAGTCTCTTCGAGGACTACGCACGCGAGGTCGACGAACTCATCGAGTGGGGCGGGCAGCAGCCCCGCACCGCCGCGACCAGACGGGGGTTGCTCGACCGCTACCTCGACATCGTCGTGCGGCGCACCGGCATCTTCCGCTTTCTCGAAAGCAACCAGGCGGCGCTGCGGAACCTCGAGTCCGAGGGCACCAAGGAAGTGTTCCGTGAGCGGATGCGTGCCCTCATCGACCTGACCCGTGAGCCCGACGCGTCGCTGCCGGAGCGGATGCGGGCGAGCCTGGCGTTCACCGCTGTGCACGTGGGCTGGCTGTTCTTCCAGGATGAACCGGTCAGCAAGGACGAACTTCGCGCCGTCGTGTACGACATCGCCTGCGACCTGGCGATGGCGCCGCACAAGGCGGAGCTCTCCGCGCCCTGAGTCGCTCCCTGAGTCGGTCACAGAGTCGCTCACAGAGCAGGTCGCGCCCGGGCGAGCCACGCTGAGCGCCTAAGCGGGTTTGGCCTCCGCGGGTGGCCTGCCGATCAGCTCGATGAGCCCGAGCACTATCAGCAGCAGCACGACGATCCATATCACGACGCCGACGGTCGTGGGGACGGAGAAGACGAAGATGAGCGCGGCCAGCCCCACCGCACCGATGCGCAGGCCCCGCCGGTGCGCGAATGTCCAGGTGCCGACCGGGCCCGTGCGCACGCCATGGGTTTCGCCGCCCGTGCGGATCCAGGCGAGCGCCGACGCGAACGCGCCGCGGGTCCGCACGGCCGTCACGGATGGCCCGGTGATGAACGCGGCGGCGGCCACCACCAGCCCGACGACGAGGAAGGTGCGCAGCGCGATCCTGATGAACCGCACGAGCGTGTCGAACGCGGCGGCGGCGGCGTCGCTTGGCAGCGTGCTATTCGGCACGCTGTTCAGGTAGATGCCGCGAGCGATCAGCAAACCGGCGCCGAGCACCAGCATGGATGCGGCGAAGCCGAGCCCGGCGCCGATCGTCGCCCTGCGGTGGCCCTTGGCGATATAGATGCCGAGTCCCAGCAGGACGAGCGTCACGATCGGCAGCACCCACTTCAAGTCGTTGATGAGCCGGTAGGCGGTCTGGGCCTTCACCAGGTCTTTGGACGGGAACAGCGCGAACGTGACATGGATGATGGGGATGCTGTTCACGATCGTGAGGCCGCGCGAGGCGAGATCCTGCTTGGCGACCTGGATGAAGGGCGCCAGGTCGAGCGTGACCTGGCCGTTGCTGACCGAGACGGCGTTGTTGCTGGTGGTGCGGCCCGACAGCGCCGCGACGAGTTGCTCGTGCGCCACCCGGTTGACCTGCACCCACGCGTTCGCCATCCGGGGGCCGGTGATGATCTTGTGTACTCGGGTGTGCACGAACCCCTGGACCGCGCTCGCGAGCGACCCGGAGAAGCCCTGAAGCAGCGTGGCGACCCGGGACAGGCCCTTCTGGTTGAGCAGGGTAGCCGCCTGGCTCGTCAGCCCCGGCACGTTGAGCTGCGTGACGATCTCGTTTGTGATCTTGTCGGTCAGCGCGTTCTGGATGGCAGGATCGCTGATCAGCGGCGTCACGTTCGCCACGTACCTGCTGGTGTCGGAGACCTGGTTGGCGGTCCACACCGCGAGAACGGAGACGGGTGCGAGCACGCAGCCGATAACGATCAGCAGCGCGGCGACCGGTGTGCGCCAGCTAAAACGGTGCATCGGCGTCCTTTCCGGTCTCTTGCGCAGTTGTGCAACCTCGGTGCGCAGGGCTTCGAGTTCGGCGCGCTCGTCTGGGAGGAGCAGGGCTGCCGGATCCGCGCCAGCCGCGCTATCGCCGCCGTCAAGATCCGACATCGCTCACCCCTTTTCCGGCACGGAACCACCCCTGTGCCCTGGCGAGCCCAGGCGGCCGGTCACCGGGTCGGCTCGGAGCTTTCACGGTCTCCCACCACGGCGGGGCATTGCCTCCCCCCGGGCGGGTGATCCGCCCCCGCATCGGGCCATTTACCGGGCCGGCAGGCGGGAACGCGGCCATATCCGCCGGGTCGCGGTTTCACCCGATGTGGGTGGTGCCCGGCAGTTCGGCCCGGGCGGCGTAACCGGGCAGCAGCGGCTTGCCTAAGCTGAGCGCCGCGGCCGTAACCACGAGCGCGGCGTGACAGCCTGCCAGCGGGAAGTTGCCCGTGAGCCTGCCGCGCAACGGGTCGTACTGCTCGGCGAGCAGGCCCACATCGTTGCGCAGATCAAGCAGCCTGCCGAACAGTTCGCGGGCCCGCGCGCCCCTGCCCATCCGGGCCAGGCACTCGGCCAGCCAGAACGAGCAGGGCAGGTACGCGCCCTCGCCCGTGGGGACACCGTCCACCCCGCCGAGCAGGTCGGCGACGTGCCGCCGCAGCAGACCGTCGTCGTTCAGCTCACCTGCGATCGCATCCACGGTTCCCGTGATCCGCTCGTCCGTGGCGGGCAGGAAACCGATGAGCGGCAGCCGCAGCAGGCTCGCGTCCAGGTCGGGTGCGGCATAGCGCTGCACGAAGACACGCCTGCTCGCGTCGTAGCCGCGCTCGAGTACCTCGGCGCGTGCGGCGTCGCGCAGCCGCCGCCAGCGATCCACCGGCCCGGGGTCGCCGAACTGCTCGATCATCTTGACCGCCGAGTCCGCCGCGGCCCACACCATCGCCTTGGAGTGCACGAACTGGCGGGGCACGCCGCGCACCTGCCAGATACCGGCGTCCGGCTCGCGCCACCTCGATTCGAGGAAGCCGAGCACCGCGTCGGGTTCCCACGGGTCCAAGACCGCGGGCATCCCGGCCATGCGCGCCTCCAGCCGGGCACGGAGCACGTCGCCGAAGACGGTGAGCTGGAACTGCTCAGCTGCCGCGTTACCGATCCGGACGGGGCGCGCGCCCTCGTAGCCGGTCAGCCAGTCGAGCTCGAGCTCAGGCAGCCGTTTCTCACCCGCCAGCCCGTAGACGGCCTGCACCCGCGCGGGCAAGCCGGAGACCGCGCGTATCATCCAGTTCAGGACGGCTGTCGCGTCACCGACGCCGCGGACGCGAATGAACGCGTCGACCGCGGCCGCCGCATCGCGAATCCAGCAGTACCTGTAGTCCCAGTTACGCGAGCCCGCGGGCTGCTGCGGCAGCGACGTGGTCGGCGCGGAGACCAGGCCGCCGGTGGGCGCGTAAGTGAGAGCCTTCAGTGTGATCAGCGACCGGATCACGGCCTCCTGCCAATCACCCTCATACCGCAGGGCTGCGACCCAGTCACGCCACCACTGCGCCGTACGCGCGGTCAGCGCGGGAACAAGCGGCGGGACCGGCGGGCCCGTGTGCGCCGGCCGCCAGATCAATGCGAACGGCACCTGGTCGCCCTGGCTCACCGAGAACTCGGCGATGCCGACGCCCTGCCTGCGCCGCAGGTGGACCGGGCTGAACAGCCACAATGCCTCCGAGCCCGCTACCACGCAGGACGAGTCGCCGTGCCGCACGATCTGCGGCTGAGCGGAGCCGTACTCGAAACCGGCGGCCAGCGTCATCCGCAGCTTGACCTCACCGCTGACGCCCTCCACCATGCGGAGCACCATCGGATCGCCGCCGGTGTCCGCGAGCCCGCGCGGCGGCATGCAGTCGACCAGCCGCGCCGAGCCCGACGCGGTCGTGAACTCGGTCTCGAGCACCAGTGTGTCGTGCAGGTATCCGCGCTTGACCCGGACGGCGCCGTCTTCGGGTGCGATCTGCCAGTACCCGTGACGTGAATCCCCGACCAGGGCGGCGAAACAGGCCTGGGAATCGAATCGGGGCAGGCACAGCCAGTCGATGGAGCCGTCACGACAGACTAGACCGGCCGAATGCAGGTCACCGATGAGCGCGTGCTCGTCGATCGGTCGGGGCATCCGCGGGCTCCTGGCGGTCGCTGGCGCGGTGTCCTTCGCCGTGCCCTTGCTGGCCAGCGAGAACTTTTAGCGTCGCGCTACCGAGTCTCGCCAGGCCACCACGTGACGTCGTCATCCCGTAAAGGTGAACGGATTGTCAAGCCACCAGACCCCGGTGACGTGCCAGCGCGATCGCCTCACGCCGCGACCGCACGCCGAGCTTGCGGTAGGCGGACCGCAGGTGCGTCTTGACCGTATTGACGGAAAGGAACAACGCCTCCCCGATCTCCTCGTTCGTCAGGTGGGAGGGCAGGAAGCGCAGCACGGCAAGCTCGCTCTCGCTCAGCGGGAGGGCGTCGTCGTCTGGCGTGCTCGATCCGAGCGGAAGCTGGGCGTCGAGCCGCTGGAGAATCTTGCCGGCGAAACCGGCGCTGCGGCTGGTGGGCGGGATGAGGACGGTCAGCACGGAACGCACGGCGGGCCCGCCGTCGACGAAGGGCCGGAAGGCACTCTCCGGCTCGGCAAGCGCCAGCGCCTGCTCGAGCAGTGCCGCGGCGCGTTCCGGCGCCTTGAGGCGGCGGTGGGCGACGGCGGATACGAGCAGGGCACCGATCCGCTCATGCAGCTTGTATTCGTCGGCCGCCGCCGTGATACACGGTTCCGCGGTCTGCAGCGCTCCGCGCGGATCCGCGGAAGCGAGCAGCAGCCAGGCGAGCGTGAGACGGTCACTGGCCAGGGTGGGGCCGCCGGCGTCGGCGGTCAGGCGGGCGACGACCTTGCGGCCGAGCTCGTCGTCGCCGGTCCGCAGCGCGATCTCGCCTTCGTAGTAGGAGATCACGTCGGCGACGGCGGGGCTGTGATCGCCGAATTCGTGGCTGAGCTGCATGAGCACGATGCGGGTACGGGTCGTGTCCCCCTGGGCGACCAGCGTGCGGGCGCGCATCAGGCCGGCCGAGGAGACGATGGAGGGCTCGCCGGGTATCGGCGTGTGTTCGGCGTAGTCGATCTGGTCGAGGAGGCGGTGCACGGCGGTGAGTTCGTCGCGCATCAAGCTGACGAGGGCGAGCGCCAGGCGCGCGATGTGGCGCGTGCCGGGCACGGTGGGCGGTTCGGTGTTGAGCACCTCCACGGCGGCCGCCTGGGCGGCTGTCAGGTTGCCATGCCAGGCCTCGCCGAGTGCCCACCACGCGCGGGCGCGTGCCTGCAATTCCGTGAAGTCTCCCGCACCGAGCTCGCGATCGGCCGCGCGCAGGGCCTGGCGTGCCTGCTGCAACTCCGATCTGCGCATCTTCGCGACCCCGAGGGCCCACCACAGGATGCCCGCACCGCGGTGTTCTGCCTGGGTGCCCGCGAGCTGCGTGGTCTGCTCCGCATGCGCCCATGCCCGCGCGAGCAGACCGGGGTCGGCTCCCGCGCGGCAGTTCGCCTTGAGCAAACCGAGCGCCGCCAGTTTCGATTCCATGACGCGCCGGACGTGCGTCGCGGCCCGGTCCAGTGCGGCGTCGGCCGCCTTCAGGTGCGTCTGCGCTCCGTCGGGGTCATCCCGCCAGAGCCGGGCCGCGGCCCAGGCGGCGGCGATCGCGACGTCGTCGACGGACAGGTCAGGTGGGATCGGGGTGAGCATGCGCTCGAGCTCGGCCGGCCCGTGCGTGAGCAGGATCGCGACGTCGCTCGAGGCGAGGACCTGGGCCGCGTAATCCCAGTCCTGCGCCTCGACACAGCTGCGCAGCGCATCGACCGGCCTGCCGTGCTGGCTGTACCAGCGGGCCGCGCGGCGCAGCAGGATGGGAATCTCGTGCGGCATCTCCCGCCGCAGGTCGGCGAGGAGAAGTTCCCGCAGCAACGGGTGGTAGCGGTACCAGGTCCGTTCGCTGTCGAGCGCGCCGACGAAGCTGTTCTCCCTGCTGAGGCGGTCGAGGCAGCGGGCGCCGTCGGCGGCGCTTGTGAGCGCGTCCGCGAGCTTGCCGGTCAGGTTCTCGACGATGCTCGTGCGCAGCAGGAAGACGCGGGTTTGCGGATCTTGCCCGGTGAGCACCTCGTCGCGCAGGTAGTCGGTGACGATGGGGTCGTCACCCGCGATGTCGGTGATGTTGATGCTGCCGGGAAGCGCCCGGGCGCGCAGCGCCGCCAGCCGGATGCCGGCCATCCAGCCCTGGGTGTGCCGCAGCAGTTCTTCCCGGTCCCCGCGATTGACGCGCAGGCCGAGCAGCGTGAAGTAGGACTCGGCCTCCTCGGGCGTGCAGGCGAGGTCCGCCGCGTCGATGTCGGCGAGTTCGCCCGACACCCGCAGCCGGGCGAGCTGAAGCGGCGGTGTTCTGCGGCCCGACAGGATCAGCCGCAGCATCGGCGGCGCGTACCTGACAAGCTGATCAAGCCAGTCGAGAACCTGTGGCTCAGAAAGCTCGTGGATGTCGTCGAGCACGAGGATCAATGGTTCTGTGAACCGTTCCGCTGCCTTGATCAGCGGCACAGGGAAGTCCGCCGCCGCGGCGCGCTCCATGGCATCCGCCGTGTCTTTCAGCGCGGGCCCGGCCCGCCGGAGCGCGGCGAGCAGGTAGGAACGGAACCGCTGCGGGTCGTTGTCGCCGCGGTCCAGGCTGAGCCAGGTGATTGCGGTCGTGTCAAGTCGGCTTTGTGCCCAGGCCGCGCACGATGTGGTCTTCCCCGATCCGGCGGACGCGGAGACCAGGGTGACGCGGTGCTGCGTGGTGAGGTCGAGCAGGTTGGCGAGCCGGGCGCGGCGGAGCACGCGGAAGACCGGCCGGGGAATGACGAGCTTGGATTCGAGCAGACGGCCACCCTGGGCCGCCGTACTGGGCTGCTGCGTTCCGTTCACCTGCTGCCCTGCCGATCGTTTGGCCGATACGGTCGTCATCGAACCCCCAAGCCCGACGGCTCAACCCTCGCCTGGCGAGCCGGTGCCTTGCTCACCCGCTACGGGTTAGTCCGCCAGGGATCCGCGCATTAGAAGCCTGGTACGGCGCCGTCGTGCCACAAGCGAGCCATACCACCGCGAACCGGCGGTGACCCGGGATCCTCCAGCCGGGCAGCGTCGGGCGTTGGGCCGGGCGGTGGCAGGTCACCCAGCAGGTATGATGCGTCCTTCCCGCGTGGTGGCAGCGCTGTGCGCACGCCGTGAGGTGCACCCTTTTGCCTCACCATTACCTGCCACCTGGAAAGGTGTTAGGGCCAAAGGTCCCGGGAAACTAGCGGCCAGAACTGTGGCGGTAACGACGCCTACGTCGTGATATCGCCCGCTGCGGGTGATCCCAGCAAGATCCCGCAGGATACTGCGGCGGGTCAGTCCTCGCGGGACTCATGCGGGTCGCGGACCAACAGGTTGAGCAGCCATCCGACCACGCCGACGATGATCGCTCCCCAGAACGCGGGCCAGAACCCGCTCACATGGAATGGCACGCTGAGCTTTCCCGCGATCCAGCTCGCGAGCCACAGCAGCAGCCCGTTGACGACGAGCCCGATCAGCCCGAGCGTGACGATGTAGAACAGGCAGCCGATGGCCTTGACGATCGGCTTGAGCACCGCGTTGATCACGCCGAATATCAGCGCGACGACGATCAGTGTGCCCGCCCTGGCGGCCAGGCTGCCAGCCGTGACCGCGATACCCGGGACCAGGGCCGCCGCGACGGCGAGCGCGGCCGCCGAGATCAGTACCCGGATGAGCATTCGCATGGCACCGATCCTGGCACCGGTCCCGGCGGGTGTGGGTGCTTATTCGATGCACCGCAGTCGCCACTACTGGGCGCCTCAGTACCCGCGGCCCGGTACCGCCGGCTCAGTACCGGCGCTCAGTACCGGCGGCGCAGTTGCTCCACGCGCTGCTCAGTAGCGGCGGCGCACGGCCAGTGCCTGGGCGAGCCTGGCCTCGGCCATCTGCCGGACGGCCGCGCGGGGTGTCAGCAGGCCGTGGCGCGTGCGGTCGAGCAGTTCGGCCGTGCTGGCCCGGATCTTCTCCTCGATCTCGGTGAACGCCTCGGCGCGGCTCGCGCCGCGGTACTCGGCCGCCGCGCAGATGACCCCGCCCGCGTTCGCGACGACGTCCGGGATACACAGCACCCCGCGCTCGGCGAGCTCGGTCTCGGCTTCGAAGGTGATGGGGATGTTGGCGCCCTCCAGGACCACGCGGGCGGAGATCTTTGCCGCGTTGTCGGTTGTCACGACATCCGGCTGGGCCGCGGGGACGAGGATGTCACAGTCGAAGCCGAGGATGTCGTCACGCGGCAGGGCCGCGCCGCCAGGGAACCCGGCCACGGAGCCGTCTCCCCGCTTGAACGCCACGAGCGCCGCCACATCGAGCCCGCCCGGTTCCCACGTCGCGCCCTTGATGTCGGAGACGGCGACGATGACGGCGCCGCGCTCGCTCAGCGCGAGAGCCGCGTTGCTGCCCACCGCGCCGAAGCCCTGGATGACGGTGCGTGCGCCGGCGAGATCGAGAATCTTTGCCTCGCTGAGGACGTCGGCGCAGATCGCGACCCCGAACCCGGTCGCACCGAGCTCGTCCAGGGGGATTCCGCCGAGCACGCCGGGCAGGCCCACGGCGCGGCCGATTTCGTCGTGCACATACGCCATGGACGTCTCGCTTGTGCCCATATCAGGCCCCGGGACGTACTCGCTCAGATGCTCGATCGCGCGCGCGAAGGCGCGCATCACCCGCTCGTGATCCACGGGTGCCAGGTCAGGCAGCGCGGCGATGCCGGCCTTACCGCCGCCATGTGGCAGCCCGGCCACCGCGTTCTTCAGCGTCATGGCGCGCGCCAGGCGTGCGACCTCGCGCGCCGTGACGTCGGGCCGCATGCGGACGCCGCCGATCGCCGGGCCGAGGGCCACGTTGTCGACGACGACAACAGCTTCGACGCCAGCGCACGGGCGCAGGAAAACAACCTTCGCTGGGCCAAGTTCATCGGCCGCCCAGTACGCCGACGCCTCCATCATGACCGGCACCTGCCTCTCTTGCCGTTGCCACCCTCAGGGTGCGCCGCAACGCCGCCGCTCCCCAGGGCCGATGGTCCTGGGGAGCGGCGGACGTAGTGCTCCCCGCGCGAAGCCGCGGGGGGGAGCATCCACGCAGTCAGGCCGTTCAGTTACCGGAGTTGGTGAAGTAGAAGTCCTGGTTCCACCCACCGTTGTAGGGCCACTGGTCGATCGTGCCGCCCTGGTACGGCGCGGCGCCCTGCAGGTCGATCACCATCCCGCTGCTCGCGCTGGTGATCACGTGGTCCTGCCAGGTGTTGAAGGTGCCGATGTACCAGAGCTGATCCCAGCCGCCGAAGCAGGGGTACTGCACGAGCTGCTGGCCTTCGTACGGCGAGTTGTTGCCGACCGACAGGCACTGGCCGCTGCCGCGGTTGACGAGCTCGTACCAGCCCGCGTACTGGCTCTGCACGAAGCCCCAGTCCTGGTTGTAACCGTTGTTCCAGGTCCAGTCGATGACCGGTGCGTTGGGCGCCTGTGACCCGCCGGCCACGTCGAGCACAAGCGGCCCGTAGGGGTCAGCCACCCAGATATCGAAGTAGGTGGAGCTGAGCGCTCCGAACAGAGTCTCGAGCGAGTTCAGCACCGTCGCGCCGTTCAGTCCCATGCTGTCCAGCGTGTTGAGGATGTCCGACGCCTGGTATCCGGCGTTCTGGAGGATCTGGACGATCTGGTTGATCGAGACACCCTGGTTCACGAAGAACTGGGCGATCTGGTTGATCGAGTTCTGCACGTTCGCCCAGCTGAACGCGCCGGGTACCGACACGCTGAAGTTCACGCCAGGCAGTTCGGCGCCCCCCGCGGTGAAGCCACCCGATCCGGACGCGGTGAAGTGGGGGCCGCTGGAGTCGACACTGATCGTGCCGGTCAGATTGCCGTTGACCTCCAGGTACCACGGCACCCCGCCCGTGACGCCGAGCGAGATGCTCGCCTGGTTGAGGGTCGAGCCGGCCGCCAGGGCGATCGATGCGTTGAAGGTGAGGCCGTCGGTTGACATCCCGCCGGAGATGCCAAGCCCCAAGCTGGCCGGGGTGACGGCGAGATGGAACATCGGGTTGCTCACCGAGACCGGGCCGACCTGGAAGCTGCTAAGGCTCGCGTTGGCCGTGAGCCCGAGCGGCGACAGGCCGACCGACGCGTCGACGTGAGCCCGCACGTTGTCGACCAGCGCGTCGAAGATCACCGAGATGCCTGGTGAGTAGGTGTCACCGCCCTGGGTGGTGCCCCCCACAGGCGCGATGATGAGCGACGCGCTGTTGACGACGAACGAGTTGATCACGGCCGGGTTGTTGGGGGCGGCGAGCGCGAGCGGGGTCAGGGCTGGCTGGCCGTTCGAGCCTGGGGTGATGGACAAGGTGAGCAGCGGGGATGCCACGTCGAAGTTGACGTTGATGCTGATCGTGGCGCCGGTGGACAGGCCGGTCGCCTGGCCCCAGGCAGCGGGCAGGGTGACGGTGTTGGCCGCGAAGTGGACCGACGGGATGAGGTCGGGGTTGATCCCGATGCTGCCGCCGAGGTAGCCGATGGTGAGGCCGCTGACGCCGAAAGCGTTCGTCCAGTTCGATGCGCCGATGCCGACGCTCAGGGTGAGATCGTTCACGTTGAGCGCCGTGCTGATGGTGACGGTCGCGGAGGATGAGGCGCCGCCGGGCTGCACGGGCGGGACCACGAGGAAACCGGTGCCACTGACGGAGACCTGCGTGCTCTGTCCCACCGCGAGGCTGAAATCGGCGCCGTCGAGGTACAGCTTGGTGCCGTTGCTGTTGATCACCTGCACGCCACCGGAACCGGTGCCGAAACTGACACTCAGGTCGATGGCGAACCCGCCAGAACCCAGCGAGGCCATCGCCTGGCCGGTCGGCGCGGTGGTGAAGTTCACCCCGAGCGCGGCGAACCCCTTGATAAGTTGCTGCGGCAGCTGGTAACTCATGGTGACCGCGAGCCCGGGCTTCAGGTTGAATGTGCTGCCCGGCAGGTTGTAATCGGCCGGGTTGAACCCCTGGATGGACTCGGTCGAGACGTACACCGCGGCGCTCCCGCTACCGGACAGGCCCCACTGGCTAAGGTCGCTGATCGCGGCGGCCGCGAACATGCCGCCGCTGCCGAAGGACAGCGCGACCGGGATGGTGACCTGGTTCGGCACGCCCGGGATGGCCACTAGAAGCGTCGCGTTGCCGGTGACGTTGAACCCGCTCTTGCCACCGCTCGCGGCCAGGCTGGCCTGGGTGACGCTGAACTGGCTGCTGGTCAGGGCCGCGATGCTGCCCGTCGTGCTTGTGCCGATCTTGAAACTCTGCTTGGTCAGGTCGACGCAGCCCTCACCGGTCAGGCCGTTCAGGCCGGCCGGGGTGTAGCTGAAGCCGCCCTTGACATCGACCCACACGGCACCGCCTGTGACCGTGGACGGGCAGGAGACCCCGGCCGCAGGTGCCTGGTTGGACACCTCGAGATGGCTGACGGTGAGAGTGGCGCCCGCGCCTGGGTACCATGCGACGCCGTTCGGGTCGTCCAGGGCCAGGTCGAAGCCGATGCTGCCGGCCGTGTCGGTGATCTGCCCGGTGAAGTTGGGGGTGATCTGAAGGGATGGCACCGGATTCCAGGTGCTCGTGGTGGATCCACCGACGGTGAGTGACCAGTTCTTCAGGTCGGTCAGCGACCCATTGACGGTGACGGTGAACGGGTTGCCCGAGCTGCCGATCGCGGCCGAGCCCTGCACGGCAAGGCCGGTGCCCGTGGCCAGCGTGAGCGTCGCGCCCTGCTGAACGGTGGCCGCGCCGCCCGCGATGGCGATGCCCGCGCCGAGGGTCCCGGTGAGGGAGCCGCTGAGCTTGCCGCCGGAATAACCGAGGCTGCCCTGAAGCGAAACGGTGGACCCGCCGAGGAACGGAATGCTGCCCAGGCTCAGGGTCGCGGTCAGGTCGGTGCCGTCGGACATGGCCGACGACGAGGCGTGCGCGATGACCACGTGCAGCGCCGCAGTCACCCCGGCCGCGGCACTTGCGTCCAGCGTGATCGTGTCGGCCGACTCGTCGATGGCGATGGTTGTGCTGCCGAACGTCGGGGCCGGGACGCCGCCGGCAGCGACAGTGGCAGCGGGCCGGGCGAGCCGACGGTGAGCGTCAGCGTCTGCCCGGACAGCGAGCCAGAAACTGTCGGCGAGGAGCCAACCGGGATGCCCAGTGTGTTCTCGATGAAGGAGTAGACCGGGCCGGACAGCGTGTAGCTGGGCGTGCCGGCCCCCGTGCTGGCCGCCGCCGCGCCCGCTGTTCTCGCGGCTGAGCTGGTTTTCGGTGACGCCGACGCGCTCGGTGTCGGCGATGTGGATGCGCTGATCTTAGGTGACGCGGACGCGCCGGACTGCGGTGTCCCCGTCACCGGCGTGATCGCGGCGGCGGCGTCGCCGCGCGTCGCCGCGGACAGCCCGGCCGGAAGCTGGACATGGGCGCCGGTGGCGGTGGTGAAGCCGGTAGCTGCGGAAGCCCAGTAGAGGGTGTCGACCGTCCCGGCCTGGCCCAGCCCGAGCAGCGAGCGGTCGGCGGGGAAGTCCGCCACGAGGGTGCCGGCCGTGGTCAGGGCGACGGAGGCGTCGGCCGCCACCGCGGCGGCGTGCGCCGGCTGGAGGGTGATGTGCCCAGTGCCGCGGATCTTGCCCTTGATCGCGCCGGATTCAACCGTGAGCCGGCCGCCGTAATCGGACGTGCCGAGCACGGTCTTGACCGGGCTGGTGGTCAGGGTCTGGGGGGCCGACTGGGCGGTGAGTGTCGCGGCTCCAGTGGAAAGGTTCGCGGCCACCGTGCCGTGGGCGGCGATGGTCGCGGCGGCGGCGCCGGAACCGGCCGCGATGCGCATGTCGCCGGTCACGTCTGCCCACGGGGTCTGGTCTACGATGGCGGGCGGCGCGGCGGTGGAGCCGGCTGGCAGCCGGTCGGCGAACTCGGCGGTGCCGCTGGTCACGGAAACGCCAGGTACCGTGGCCCAGGCTTTGGCCAGGTGGCCGTGGACGTCGAACCGGACGGCGCCGCGGGTGTCGCTGACCGTCCCTGCGGCGCCGGATGACAGGGTGAGGCCGGGCAGCAGCGCGCCATGCGAGCTACCCCGGCTGACCGCCAGCGACCAGTTCGCCGGGTCGCTGACGGCGCCTGCGACGGCTACCCGCAGTTGGTGACCAGGCAGGCCGAGGGTGGCGCGCCCGGCGAGATGGAGCCCGCCGGCGGTGGTCACCGTGACCGTCGATCCCCTGGCGAGCGTGACGAGCCCGGGCTCTAGAGCGGCATCCGCGGACAACGCGCCGGACAGCGACACCGCAGCGGTTCCTGCCGCATCCGTGACCGGGCCGGCCAGGCTGACTGTAGTGCCGAACAGTTTCGCATCGAGCGTCACGCTGCCGGTGAGGTCACGCCCGCCGGCGAGGGTCGTGGTCGATGCGTGCGCGACGGCGACGGTCACCTTGGCGTGCGCCGGAGCCTCAGCCGAGGCGGTCAGCGTCACCGAATCGGCGGCTTCGTCGACAACCAGGGTGGCGCGCGGGAAAGACGGCACCAGGCTCTTGGCCATGGCCCCTGCCAGGCCGAACCGCAGCCCGGTCGGCCCCGCTACCGAGATGGTCAGCTTCGAGCCGGCGCGATCTCCAGTCAGCAGCCGGGAGCCGCCGATCCGAAGGCCGAGGTCGTGGCTGAGGAACCGGAGCGTTGCCGCGGAAACCCGGTAGCTGCCGGTCGCTTCGTTCCGCAGATCAAGATTGGCGCGCTTGGCAGACGACCGGGCCGATCCGCCGGTGAGGTGCAGCCCGGCTGCGGCCAGCGCCGCACGAGTGGCCAATGCCGCGCTCGCCGGCCTCGACGGCGACAGATCCTGGGCGTGGGCCTGGCCGATCGGTTCGATCACCTGCGTCGTGACGACGGCCGCGACTGCGCTCAGCGCGATCGCCGAGCGGGCTAACGGCAGGCTGATCCGCCAGCGGCCGCGGACGCGCGGTAGCAGGTTGGTTCTTCCTGGCATGGTCAGGTCTCCTCATCGAACTCAGCAGATGTCAGGTCGCCACCACTGCCGGCCCGGGCGGCGGTGCTGCCCGGCCAAGCGTCCCCGTCGTGGTCCCCGCACGTCAGAGTGCCGCCGGGCACGCCGCCGCGCATCTGGAGAACGACCACACTTGCGCGATGCCGCCGTATAGCCGGACCCTTTACTCAGGTGGCTGTCTTGCTGCTGGATGCGTCAGCCAGATGTCAGATAACTGCTGGATTCGTCGGCCAATTGGTAAATCGCCACTTAATCCGTAGTTCAGGGGTCGGCGTTACCGCGCTGGGCGTGAGCCACGGCCGGCGCGGTCGGCTGTCATCTCGCTGGGGTCCGCCCGCAGCCGTTCACGTTGGGCCGCGTGCGACGGGGGCTCCGGGTGCCGCGGGGGAGCAGTGCGGCCAGCCGGACCACGTTGATCCACTGCGGTGACTGCTGGAACGCCGCCGTCCCGGCATGGCGGTCCAGGCGCCCGATCACGTCGGTGCGGCCGTGCTCCCGCGCCCGGTCGCGCAGCCCCGCCAGCTCGAAATCGTCGGCCGAATCATGCTCCATCGGTCCAAGTCTGCTGCGTGGCGATGTAGTCAGGCATCTGCCGGTCCGTCAGACTCGCTGCGCGGTGCATAGCTCCCGCCGGATGCCTGAGCGCAGGTAAAGACCTCTATAGGCAGCTCTTTAGACGGCTTGGGCGCAGGTGTTTACGCGCCGAAGGTGATCTGGTACTCACTGATATTGAGATGCTCGCCGCACAGGCTCGCCGCACAGGCACAGCCCCGCCGTCTGGGACGCCATCGCGCGGCGGAACGGAGGCACCCGACGCCGTGGACACCGTCGGCCTGAGCACCACGCCTGCGGGCAATCTTCCGGCGGCCCTCACCAGCCTGGTCGGGCGGCGAGGGGAGCTGCGGACGATCACCGAGCTGTTCGCCGGGACTCGCATGCTCACCCTGGCGGGTACCGGTGGCTGCGGAAAGACACGTCTTGGGCTCGCGCTGGCGCAGGCCAGCGGGCCGCAGTTCCCCGACGGCGCCTGGTGGATCGACCTGTCCAGTGTCTCCGGCTCGGGCGTCGCCACGGGCGTGGCGGCGGCCGCTCTCGGCATAGCGCAGTCCCCGGGTGAGGATACTGCCGCGACCGTCGGCCGGCATTTGCGCGGCAGCTGCGCGCTGCTGGTGTTCGACAACTGTGAGCAGGTCGCGGGTGACTGTGCCGCGCTGATCGACGGCCTGCTCAGGTCGTGTCCGTCGGTCAAGGTGCTGGCCACGTCCCGCGAGGTTGTCGGCGTACCTGGCGAGCTGGTTTTCCGGGTCGAGGGCCTGCGGCTGCCGGCCGAGGGCACCGACGTTGCCAGCGCCGAAGCGGTGCAGCTTTTCACCGAGCGCATGCGGGCGGCGGCTCCGGGTTTTCAGCTCGCGCCGGCTGATCTGACGACGGTGGCGCGCCTGTGCCGTCGGCTCGACGGGCTGCCACTGGCCATCGAGCTTGCCGCGGCGCGGGTGGCCATTCTCGGCGTCTCGCAGATCGTGGAGCGGCTCGACCGCGACGTGCGGGTCTTACGGCATCCGAGCAAGACGGCGCCGGCCCGCCACCAGACACTCGAAGCCACCCTGGACTGGAGCCACCGGCTGCTCACAGAGGCCGAGCAGATCCTGCTGCGGCGCCTGTCGGCCTTCCGTGGATCCTTTTCGCTCCTCGCCGCCGAGGCAGTGGTGACCGGCGCGGGCATCGAACCGGTGGACCTGGTTGACGTCATCGCGGGCCTGGTGGACAAGTCGCTGCTGCGGGTAGCGAGCCGGGGGGCGGAGTACCGCTACCTGATGCTCGAGACGATCCGCGAGTACGCCGAGGCGAAGCTGCGCGACAGCGGCGAAGAGGGGGCGGTGCACGCCGCGCATGCGGGCTTCTTCTGCGGGCTGGCCGAGCAGGCGAGGGCCGGTCTGGACGGCAGCGACCAGGCGCGCTGGCTCGAACGCCTGGAACTCGAGCACGACAACCTGCGGGCCGTGCTCAGCCGCGCCGCCGCGCCGGGCGTGGGCCAGCCGGAGACCGGTGCGCGGCTGACAGCGCTGCTGTGGCCCTTCTGGTACTGGCGCGGCTATTACGACGAGGCCCGCTCGTGGCTGGAGCAGGCGATGGGCAGCGTGGCCCTGCCGGTGAGCATCGCGGTCCGGGCCGCCGTGCTCACCGGTGCGGGGGTGCTCGCCTTCCTGCAGTGCGACTACCCGGTGGCCACCGAGCGCCTGACCAGTGCCCGGGAGCTGTATGAGGTGGAGGGGGACCGGGTCGGGCTCGCCACGACGTTGCAGCGGCTCGGCTCCATCGCCCGCGAGCAGGGCCACTACGACGCCGCGCGGCGGCTGCACGAGGAGAGCCTGGCCATCTGGAGCGAGCTCGGCGACGGCGTGGGTGTCGCCGCCGCACAGGATTTCCTCGGCTTCGCTGCCTGGCTGGAGGGCGACGCGCAGCGAGGGATCGAGATGTGCGGTCAAGCGGTCGCCGCGTTCCAGGCCGCGGGCCGACGGCGCGAGACCGCTTCGGCGCTGATCAATCTCGGGGTCGCGACCCACCTCGGCGGTGATCCGGAGCGCGCCGCCGAGTGTGTCCGCGCGGGCCTGGACATCGCCACGGAGATCCGCTTCGCCGAAGGTGTCGCCTGGGCGCTGCACGAGCTCGCTGTGATCACTGCTGCTGGGGATCGGGTCGTCGCCGCCGGGCTGCTGCGCGAGAGCCTGCTGACCCATGTCCGGCTCGGCGACCGCTGGCGGGTGGCCAGTGTGCTGGAGACAATCGCCGAGCTTGTGCTCGCGCCCAGGGCCGGTTCGGCCGGCCCGGACCTCGCAGGCAATCCGGTCGTGGGCAACCTGGTGGCGGAAAGACAGCTCGCCGCAAAACTGCTCGGCGCCGGCTGCGCGCTGCGCCGCGAGCTCGGCGCGCCGGTGCCGCCCGCAGAACGGTCCGCCTATGACGCCTGCGTCACGCTGCTTGGCGCGTCACTGGGCGCGGACGGCTTCGCCGCGGCCTGGCAGGAGGGAGAGTCGGCGCCGCTGGATCAGATGGTCGACGCGGCGGCGCGGGCGATGGCCGCCGCCGGGGCCGGCGCCGTGGGCCAGCCAGACGGCCGCTCCGCGCTATCGGCCGATTACGGGCTCACCGGGCGTGAGGTCGCGGTCCTGCGGTTGCTCAGCCGCGGCCTGACCAACCGGGAGATCGGCAGGGAACTGCTAATCAGCCCGGGCACCGCGGGCGTGCACGTCTCCAACATCCTGCGCAAGCTCGGCGTCAGCGGCCGGGTCCAGGCGGCGGGCATAGCACATCAGCTCGGCATGGGCTCGTAACAGGCGCCACCTGTCCGAGGCGGCCGGGGAGGGGCCGGCGCAGGACCGGCTGCTCCGCGCGGCCGGCCTGCGGGAAGGCTGAGGAGGTGCCGGCCGCGCAGGTCCACCCGGTCGAGCTGAAGCTACCGCTCGCGCCGTACCGGTTCGTCTGGCGCGGCGAGTCGGCGGTGCAGGCGCGAAAGCATCGGTCGGCGCAGTTCACCGAGGAGCATACACGCACGCTGACGGGTCAGGGGTGATCAGCCTGGTGCGGCTGCCGTGAGGCTGCGGAGCCGGCCAGCGGAGTGCCACAGGGTCGGTGGCGACCGATGAGCGTGAGTGACTGCGGCCCTGGTGGCTGGCTACAACGGCGAAACGAACAACGCCGTCGACTACGGCACGATCTACTGCTTCAAGGCGCTCGGGGTCAGCTTCGCCTGCGGCGTCACGGCCTTGATCATGACAGGCACCCTGGATGGGAGCGTGCACTTCCACTGGCTGTTCGGCTTCATCTTCTGCGCCGCCATCGCCGCGCTCGCCATGCTGGTCGTGGGCTTCCTGTGCAAGCCGCACGGTCGAGCCGACGGAGCGCGCGGTGCGCGGATCGGCAGCGGAGGTGGAAGCCACCGGGCTTTGCGACCTGTGCTCCTCCCGGGTCAGGTCAGCGCTGCCTCGCCAGTGGCGTCGGCCCGGCGATGGTAGGCCTGCCGGGTCATCTCCACGTGGCGGCGCACGACGTCAGCGGCACTCGCGGCGGCACCCGCCTCGATCGCCTCGATCAGGGCCTCGTGCTCGTGCCACGATTCCCGGCCGCGCGCCAGCGCCACCGGCTGGTGGTACCAGCGCATCCGCCACTCCACGATGCCGGCAAGCTCGGCGAGGACGTCGTTGTCACACAGGGCGGTGATTTCCGCGTGCAGTGCGGCATTGGCCGCCGCCACACGCCGGGGGTCATCGTGCGCAAGCGCGTCCGCGCCCTCGCGCAGATGGGCGCGCAGTCGCGTCACGTCCGCGGCCGACGCGTTCTTGGCGGCCAGTCGCGCCGCTTCCGCCTCGAGCAGGCTGCGCACATCGAGCAGGCGGTCAACCTCGTGCTCTGTCGGTACATGCACGAAGGCCCCTTGCCCGGGCCGCAGGTCGACCCAGCCCTCCGCCTCGAGCCGGTGCAGGGCCTCGCGGACGGGCTGGCGGCTGACACCGAGTTGCCTGGCCAGCTCGGCCTCGACGAGGTGCTGGCCAGGCGGGAGAGCTCCGCCGATTATCAGGTCGACAAGTGCCCCGTAGACCGTCTGGCGCAGCGGTGCGGGGCGCTGAACTGGCTGGATCGGAAATCCCACCGGTACGGGCGAAGTTGTCATGGGGGTCCAGGGATGTCGCGGCGTCCGACGAGCTAAGAGTTCCTGGCACTCTAAGCATGTCGGCGACTGGATGCAATGTGCTCGCCGGGGCCCGCGCCGCGAGCGCCCGTCAGGGCGCCAGGTGCTGCTCCTGCGGGCCCTGTGGGGCCGGTGCCCGCTGGGCGGGTGCCCGTGGGGCGGGTGCCTGCGGGGCGGGTGCCCGCGGGGCGGGTGCCTGCGGGGCTCCTGTGTTCCTTACCTCAGCCGTGACACGTGCGCGGGCTGTTCTGCTCAGCGCCGCGAGCCGGTCCACAAGCGGCTGCGCCTCGCCCGAAGGCCGGTCGCGGAACTCCGCACGGACCCGCCGCCCGGCAGCATCGACGTGCACGGTGGCGAGGCGCAGGCGCCGCTGTAGCGGCCCCTGCACGAGCCGGACACTCTGGGTCTTCTCGAGCGGCAGCCACACCGTGACCCTGCGGATTCTTCCCGTGACCGCGATCGCCGCCGCGTTGTCGTGGCCAGCCGCGAGGAAGTGGTAGCTCAGCGGTGCCTTCAGCCGCGCGCGCGATGGTGGCCGGCTGGGCCGCGGCGCGACGTCGCCGAGGACGGTGTACACCAGCTGGCGGGCGATGTCGGGCGGCCCGACAGGCAGCAGCGCCTTTTTGACCCGGTCCGAATGGTTGCCCTCATCCCTGCCCGGATGGCCGGCCACGTCGACTTCCAGCCTGCACCAGCCGAGCGGGCGCCAGAGCAACGGCTCGACCATCCGCACCGCCTGCACCCGCCGGATCGGGATGGTCTCGGCGACGGTGCTGAGGAGCCCGCGCCTGATGCGGATCCCGTCACCCGACTCGGCGACCGTGAAGCCGTACTGCGAAGAAAGGCGCCGCCACAGCACAGCGGCCGCGCCGATCAGGTAGGCGAGCAGGGTGCTGCCCGTCACGAGCGTCACCCGCGCCCCGCCCTGGCCCGTCGAGGTGATGTGCCGCGCCGTCGCCGGCAAGATCGTCGTGAACAGCACCGCCGCGATCGCGATCGCGAGCACCCCGGTCGCGCCGGACACGATGACCGAGCCGATCAGGCGCCCGTTCGGGACAACGGTGACAAGGCGCTCCGACGGCTCCGGCGTGTCCGGGTGCAGGCCATGATGGGCGGCGAGCAGCCGCGCCCTCAGGTCGATCGCGGCCTGCTCCGACAGGTAGGAAAGCCGCCCGTCAGCGGAGCTCGACCCGGCGAGCCTGACCCGGATTTCCGCGAGCCCGAGCACCCGCGCGAGGAACGGGCGCACCAGGTCGACCGCCTGGATCCGGGCGACGGGAAGCTGACGTGAGTCGCGCCGCACCAGGCCGGTCTCGATGCGCAGCGTGGCGCCATCGAGTTTCCAGCGGGTGACGAGCCACTTCACGGTCGCCGCTATGGCCACGGCGATGACGACGGCGAGGTCGTAGATCCTGAATCCGTCCACGCTGAACCCGCTGCCCCCGTCCCCTGACCGGACGGGCGCGGAGACCGTCAGGACCAGGAGCAGTGCCACCACCAGCCGGCCGGTCCTGACCAGTGGTGACAGCGGATGCAGCCGGTGCCAGGTGTTCACAGCCCGGCAGCCTTGGCTTCGCCTAAAGCGGCGAGCCGCTCGCGGAGTCGTTCGGCTTCCCGGGGTTCCAGCCCCGGTATGCGCGCGTCGGTCGCGGCGGCGGCGGTGTGCAGCTTCACGGTCGCCAGTTTGAACAGGCGCTCGACGGGCCCCGCAGTCACGTCTATGTACTGCATCCGGCCGTACGGCACCACGGACAGGCGGCGCACGAGCACGCCGCGGGAGACGAGCAGATCCTCGTCGCGCTCCTGGTAGGCCCACGCGCGGAAGCGGTTCCTGAGGAACCACGCGGCGACCCCGCCGCAGCCCGCGGCAGCCGCGGCGGCGATCCCGCAGGCCAGGGTGCCGCCCAGGATCGCGGCCAGGATTCCCGCGGCCACCGCGGCCACCCCCGCGAGCGCGGCCACCTCGGCGCGCCGCATCTGCCAGAGCCTGGGAGAGGGGGATGTCCACCCGGGCGGGGCACTGCCAGACATGCTCAAAGGTTATGGGAGCCGCGGGCCCGCGGCGCAGTGCTCCACAGGACCAATGGCTCTGTCGCCGGGCCTTTGCGTTGGCGGGCGTGAAGACGGGAGCAGGTATGCCCGCGATCGTTTCTGCAGGTCCAGCGCTGGACACCAGGAAGGTGCCAGCGTCAGGCATCGTGGCGCCGCTCGCGCGCCGGATCGCCGTGGGCCGCGCCGACGCCACGCTGGGGCGTGACCCCGAATTCATCCGCAGGAGCCTGCCCGCCGTGGCCGGCTACACGAGCTATTTCTCGCCAGAGGTGCGCGGATGCGAGCGGCTGCCCGCCGCGGGTCCCGTCCTGGTGGTCGGGAATCATTCCTGCCTGTTCTACATGCCTGAGGTGTGGGTGGCGGGCCAGGCGATCGCGGAGCGCAGGGGGATCGAGCGGCCACTGGACCTGCTCGCCCATGATTTCCTGTTCGGCGTTCCCGCGATCGGCACGTGTCTGCGCCGCCTCGGCGCCATCCCCGCGGGTGGCGGCGCGGCCAGGTCGGCACTCGCGGGCGGGGCCGCCGTCCTTGTCTATCCGGGCGGTGACTGGGAGGCATGCAGGCCGTGGACGCAGCGCGACAAGGTCGACTTCTGCGGCTGGAACGGCTTCGTGCGGCTGGCCCTGCGCTGCGGCGTCCCCGTGGTGCCTGTCGTGGCGCACGGCGGCCATCACGCCGTGGTCGTGCTGACCCGTGGCGAGCGTTTCGCCCGCGCCGTCGGCCTGCCGGGCATCCGGATCAACGTGTTCCCGTTCCTGGTGGGCCCGCCATTCGGCATGACGCCAGTCGTGTTCCCGCCACCCCCGATGCCCGCGCAGATAACCGTCGAATTCCTGCCCGCACTCGACTGGACGCGCCACGGTGCGGGTGCCGCCGATGACGGCGACGTCGTCGGGGCGTGCTACGACGAGATCACCGCGCTGATGCAGTCGGCACTCGACCGGCTCAGGGCCGAGCGCCCGCACCCGCTGCTGACCGGCTGCTCACGCCTGACGGCGCGGGTTACGGCGAATGCGGTGAAGGCGCTCCCGGTGCCTGGTCACTTCCCGGTGCCCCGTCTGATCGGCTCTGTGCCCCGTCTGATCGGCTCTGTGCCCGGCCTGATCGGCTCTCGAGGAACCGCTTCAGGTTCGCCCATATGACCTCTTCCTGGTGCCTGCCCATCCGCGCGACGAGCGGTGCGAGCAGCCGGAAGAACCCCTTGGGCTCGACGTCCCATGACCACCGCATCCGTGTTCCAGCGGAGACGGGCTCGAATGTCATGGTCCCCTGTATCTCCGCCGAGGACATGTGCGTCGTGGACGTGAGCCTGGCCGGCCGGTCGTAGGCCGTGGTCTCGATGACCATCTCGAGCGTGCGCCCCATCGACTTCGTGGCCGCGAGGAATCGCGCCCCAGCCCCGATCGGCCCCTCGGATATCAGCTCGGCGCGCACCATTCGTGGGTTGAACTTAGGTTCGTTCCGCTCGTCCGCGACAAAGTCGAACACCACGTCCGGTGGGCAGCCGATAACCGTCTCCCCCTCGATCTTCTTCATGCCCGCCTCCCGCCAGTGCACAGGGCCCTCATTCTGAGCGTCGAGCGCGCGGCCGCAGACGGGGTAGAGGCGAAGGTCGGTCCGCCTGGCAGCACCCGCGCGGAGTCGCTGGGGCCGGCCCAGCCTCCGGTCCACGTCCGCAAGAAGATCGCGCACAACCAGTACCTGGTCCGCGTGCTGGAGCAGCGCGGTGCCCGGTTCGTGGATTCCGAGGACGCCGTACCCGAGGGTGCGGCGTGTGTGTTCTCCGCGCACGGTGTCTTCCCGAGCGTCCGCCAGGCCGCAGCCGGGCGCCGGCTCCGGGTCATCGACGCGACCTGCCTGCTGGTGGCGAAGGTGCAGCAAGGGGCCCGCCTCGCGCAGGTCTGCGGCGAGCGATTGCAGTTCGGCGGCGCTAGCTGCATAATGCATGTATGGCCACGTCGATCACGATCCGTGATGTACCCGATGAGACCCGGGACGAGCTGGCGGCTCGTGCTGCCCTGACGGGCCGTTCTCTGCAGGAGTACCTGCGCTCCCGGCTCGTCGAGCTTGCCCGTCAGCCGGACGCGGAGACCCTGGTGGAGAGGATACGTGCGCGGAAGGCCGCTACGGGTTCCACCCTGTCGGCCGAGCGGATCCTGTCGCACCTGGATGAGGATCGCCGGTGACCCTGGTTGTCGATGCCTCGCTGGTCGTATCGGCGCTGGTCGACGCTGGCAGCACAGGGAGATGGGCGGAGTCGTTGCTCGCGGCTGGGCCGCTCAGCGCCCCGCATCTGATGCCGGTCGAGGTCGCCAACATTTTGCGCCGGGCGGCTGCGAGGGGTGAGATCAGCCCAGATATCGCCTCGATGGCCCATGCTGACCTGCTCGATCTTCGGCTGGAACTCTTCCCGTACGCGCCCTTCGCATCCCGCGTATGGGAGCTGCGGGAAAACGTCACGTCCTACGATGCCTGGTACGTCGCGCTTGCGGAGTTCCTCGGCTCAAACGTTGCGACGCTCGATCTCAGGCTGGCCCGGGCGGCCGGGCCGCAGTGTGGCTTCGAGACGCCGCCTGCAGCTATCTAGAGGTCTCACGGACAGCCCGGCCCCGCCGAGGGCGTCGGAAAACCGTTGGCCAAAGGCCATGCCGCCGCCTTCGACGCGCCGTAGGAGGCATCGAGCGGGTTGGTGCAGAACCTGGTGACCGAGAGCATGGCCGCGACCGCCGCGCGGGTAGCGGACCCCCCTGCAGCAATGAGCGGGCGGGTCGAGTGCGATGTTGACGGGTGTCTCGTGCGACGATGCGGACATCAGCGGCACGCGCGGCGCAGGTGCCCAGCGGAGGTGCCCAGCGCTGTGTGCGGAAGGAGGCGCGAAGTGGCAGGGCAGATTGCGGTCGGCGACGTCCATCATCTGCGGCTAACGGTGACTGATCTCGACCGCAGCCGCAGGTTCTACACCGACCTTCTCGGATTCGATGTGGCGGTGGATTCACCAGAGGCGCAGGGTCGCTCCCAGTCAGTGGTGAACAAGCTCCTTTGGGGCGGCATCGTCCTGACCCGGGGCAACATGCTGCTGGGCCTGAGGCCGGTGGCCGCGGCAACCGATCGCTTCGACGAGGACCGGGCCGGCCTCGACCACCTCAGCTTCAGCGTCCCCGGCCTCGCCGACCTTGAGCGTGCGGTGCGCCTCTTCGACGAGCAAGGCGTGCCGCACGGACAGATCACCGCCATGCCATCGTTCGCCATCTACGTGCTCTCGTTCCGCGACCCCGACAACATCCAACTCGAGCTGACGGCGGCAATGACCTGATCGCCTGTTTCCGGTTCCGTACCTCGAGCGCGGGTGCGGTTCAGTACGGGCGGTCCGGATGCGTCTGGTTGTATGCCGCGATCGCCCGCTCCGGGATGCTGCCATCGCTGCCAAGCTCAAAACCGGTGCTGAGCGCCCAGTTCCTGACTTCCCGTGTACTGGCCTGCCACCGCGAACCGGTGATCTCGGCGCGCGGCTCCCGCGCCCGGGCCACCCGGATGGCCTCGGCGACGAGTTCGGCGGCACGCCGTGTCCGCTTCATGGCAAGTTCGGCGAACACGGCGCGGGAAAGCTCTTCCACGGTCTGGCCGGGCCGCTCGCGTTCCAGCGCGCGCACGGTCTCCGCGAGTTCTTCGAGGCTGAAGACACGGACGGGGTTATCGAACAGGCCTAGCTGGGGGCGCGCTGGACGCGGCGGCATGCCGCCAAGGTAACCGGTAGCCGGACGGCACGGCGCCGCAATGTAGCTGTTGCCGGGTGCTGGCGGGGTGCTTACGTGGTGCCGGGAATCCAAGGGGGTTCCGGCTGCGGTCGCGGGTGAGGCGTCGAGCATGCCGATGCCATGCCTGGCGGCGGTGAGCGGCGACGCCGAACATCTCACACAGCGCGTCGAGACTTCGAGCACAGCGCATCACGACGCAACGATTTGGCTTTGTTCAGCGTTGACCACACCTATGATGTTGCGACTATCGAGTCGCTAGAAGTCGGCCATATTGATTCAATAGCTGAGCAAATAGGTCGGAGCCTCAGACCTCCGGCAGTCGGTCCTTGATCGTTGTTAAACCTGGGGGTCCGCCGCGAGCTGGTAGGTGATGGGCCGGGTGTCGCCGGGCATGCGGGGCGGGGTTGCGTTGATCTCGTCGATGAGCAGGGCGAGTGCGCGGGCGATCCGGGGGGCGGCGGGCGGGTCGAGGGTCACGGTGATCGCGTGGGGCGTGCAGGTGATGTTGCCGCCGAGGTGGAGCAGGTGGCGGGTGATGGCCCGGTACTCGTTGGGGTCGCGCAGGTAGTCGTTGAGCTGGTTGCCGAGCCAGTGTTCCGCTGAGGCGGCGAGCAGCCGCAGCGTCATCTGCAGGGAGCGCCGCCGGGTGCGCAGGATGGCTTTTTGCGCGCCGGGGGTCACCTGGTTTGCGGGGAGCTTGGCGGGGATGGCCTTGAGGGCGGCCTTGGCGGCGGTGACGGCGTCGCTGGCCCTGGTGATCTTCTTCTCGGCTGTGGGGATGGCCCTGTTCTTCGCCGCGGCGGTCATCTCGGGGTGAGCGAGCAGCACGGCGAGGTCCTGCCGGGCGGCGGCCAGGGCTGCCTCGGCCTCGCGCAGCCGGGCGCGGCCGGCCGTGCGCTCGGGGTTGGCGGTCAGGTGGCTGTCGTCTTCGGTGCTGGCGTGGTAGTCGCACAGCCAGTGGATGCCGTAGTTGTCTTCCAGGTATTTGAACAGGTTCTCGATCCGCCACCGGCAGCGCAGCCAGCTCAATAGCGCCGCTGCGGGGGCATCGGTGTCGCTGGTGAGCACCTGCAGCACCGGGCTGCCGTCCTCGAACAGGGTGATCTGCCGGCACTCGCCGTAGTCCTTGATGGTGATGGTCTCGTCGGCCAGGTGCAGCGCCTCGGCGGGCTTGCCGTCGCCGCGGGCGGCGAAGTACCGGCGCGGGGCTGCGGTGACCGGGGCGAGCGGGGCGCGCCGCCAGGTGACCCAGCCGGCGTGCTGGTCGCGGATGGCGCGGAACACCTGTGGGTAGGAGCCACCGCGGTCGAAGCCGAGCAGGATCTTGGCGTCGGGCGCGAGGATCTGCCGCAGCTGGGCCAGGGCGCCGGGGAGGGTGGCGGAAAGCCCGGACGGTTCCCCGTCGGCGAAGCACACCGCCCGGCCGTGATAGCCGGTGACCACGGTGCCGGCCCGGCCGGGCTGGGCGTGCCGGCGCTTGGTGTTCCACCCCTTGGGGACAGGCTTGGCGCCCTCGTAGGGGACGAAGTGATCGTCGACGTAATACACGTGCAGCGCCGGCGCGTCGGCGGCCAGCATCGCCGCGCCGAGCTGGCGCTGCAGGGCCAGCGGGTCGCAGGCCCCGGCGATCGCGGCCAGCCGGGGCCGCAGCGTGCGCAGGCCGGGGAGCCGGCCGATCCCGGCGAGGATCCCGGCCTGGGCCGGGATCAGGTGCTTGGTGCCCTCGGCGGAGGAGGCGCCCAGCGCGAACGCCAGCGACGTGGCGGTCAGCAGCGCCAGGTCGTCATACCGCGGCCGGGCGAGGGCGGGCGGCAGCGCGGCCGCCAGGATCGCCTCCGCGCCGATCCGCTGGTAGTAGGCGTGGGCCAGCATCGCCCCCGCATACCGGCTGGGCTGCGCGCCGTCCGCAGCCGACGCCGGCGCGCCGCCCGGCCGGGCCGCCAGGTCTCCCGCGGGCAGCGGGACCAGCTCGCCGGCGGGCGCGAGCCCGGCTCCCGCAGGCGGACCCGGCTCCGCGGCGGGCCGCGGCTCCGGCTCCGGCGCCGCGGGCTCGCCCGGCCCGGGTGCCGCAGGCCCGGCCTCTGGCCCGCCCGCCTGCGGCTCCGGCTCGCCGGCGGGCAGCTGCTCCTGCACGGCGGCCGGGCCCAGGCGGCGGAACACCGTGGACTGGGCGACCTGCAGCCGTCGGGCGATCTCGCTGTCGGAGGCGCCCCCGGCCCGCCACCGGGCCGCCTGCTCCCAGGCGTTCCCGGCCAGCTTGCGGGGCCGGCCCGGAGCCCGCACCAGCCCGGCGGTCCCCTCCCGCAGCGCCCGGTTATGCAGCGTGGCCACGTAGTTCTCGGTCAGCCCCATCACCTCGGCCACCGCCCGGCCGCTGAAACCCAGCTGCCGGCACACCGCCACCGCGACATTGCGCAGTCCGGTGTCGGCGGACGGGTAGCAGGCCAGCACCACCGACCCGGCCAGGATCCAGGTGGTGCCGTCGCGATCCGCGCGGTGCAGCAGGCTCGGGTCGGGCATGCCCTCCAGGATGGCCGCGGCGGCTGGGGTCATGCCCCTATCCTACCGTAGTTTTAACAGGTTTCGCATAGCTTTGGGATAAAGGACACCGCAGGCCAGGCGGCCTGCGGCTCACCAACTGCCGGAGGTCTGAGACTTGCTCAAACGGCGTAGGAGTGTTTGGACCCACCCGTGCCCGTTGCGTTGCCCGATCAGACGGTGCTCAGCGGGAAATCACGGTCGTCTGCGAACACCCCAATTAGCCGCTCACCTGTGACGGACCAAGGTCAGGCGGCCAGGTCTACGATCTTTGCACGCAAGGGATCAGGAGGTCCGAAGCGTGCGCTCAAGAACGATCTCCGGAAAGGTGGCCCTGTCCGGAAATCCGGATCCATACAGCACGGAAGTGGCCGCCGCCGCAAGATCCCCGGTTACTGGCCTGCGGGCAGCTTGGCTCATCCCGTGATGCCCTGTGCCCGGGCCGCCGCACTGGCAAGGGCATGATGAATGCCCCACGCGATCTGCCTATCCACAGACCAGAAATCCAGCCGGATCGGAGCCATCCCGGTCGCGGGCGCGAACTCAACATTGAGACCGCCCCATCCAAGCCGGGTCTTGAAGTCTGTGGACACATCACTTCGCGGCACCGCAATAAAGACGTCCCGGATGTGTCTCATGAATATGCCGCTCCGGCGGAACACCAGCAGCCGCCGGTCCGTCAGGACCACGGCGTGCTTATGCGGCACAATCCAGCCCAGCGGCACCAGCACCATAACCAGGGCAGCGGCGGCGATGAACCCGGCAGTAACAAGCCTGGACTCCCCGATGCGGTTACCGGCATGCTCTAGCATGGCGAAGGCGAGAGCAAACACGCCCAGCCCCGACCACAGGGCTGCCCGGCCACCCCGGGTACAAATTGCCACCGGGGTCACCAGCTTCTCTCCCTCGTCAAGGTGACCAGCGGACTCGTCGAAAAGCCGTCTGAGACGGGGGCGTGCCAGTGCCGACTCGATCGACGTGCCAAACGCCGTGTCGAACGACCCAACCCGCCAGTTCTGGCTCATGGAAATCACCCCCAATCCTCACTTCATGCCTACCGCCGCACGGGGAAGAACAGGTAGGGACCAACGTCTTTCCCATGAAGCCTGCGTGACGCACGAACCGCGGCAATGTATGAGGACCCCCTGAGCACCAGACCTGTGATTGTCAAGGCTGAAGGTCAGTGACCGCCGTGGCGGCCCGCTGCCGCCTGCCTGAGTCGCGGCGTCCGGCGGTCTGCGGGGGTTCGAGCAGGTCGCGGGCCCGGTCGGCGCGGACGGCGCGGCGGGGTGTTCTGCTGCGGGCTGCGGGTGATCTCGGTGGACGGCTCGGTCACTGACCTGCCCGCCACCCCGGAGAACACCGCGAGCCAAGTGTGACCCACGTCACCCGCCGGTAACTAGATAGGTCTCCCTCTAGATTTCTGCGCTGGCTGTCGGGCCGAGGTTGTTGCGGGTTTTGGCTGGGTGGCTTGGCGTGTCGCGTTGATCACGGGGGGCCGGCTGTGGCAGCCTGCGGCGCGTGTCCCATACGCCCGGTGTGCCTGGTGATGTGCCGGGCTGCGTGCGGCGAACGCGCGGCTGCGGGAGCTGCTGGCGGAGCGGGACGCGGAGATCGCGGGGCTGCGGGCACAGCTGGCGGAGGCGCGGGGCTGCGGGAGCAGGTGGCGGGCCTTCAGGCGCAGGTCGCGGATCTGGCCGCGAGGCTGGGGCAGAACTCGAAGAACTCCTCGCAAGCCGCCGTCGTCGGACGGGCTGGCGAAGCCGGCGCCGAAGTCGCTGCGGAGGAAGACCGGGCGGAAGCCGGGCAGGCCGAAGGGGCAGCCGGGCGCGACGATGCAGCTCAGCGACCGTCCTGACGCGTGGTCCGGCACGTGCCGGCCTGCTGCTGCCGGGTGCGGCGGGGCCTGGACGGGGCGCCGGAGACGGGGATGGTCCGGCGGCAGGTGACGGAGATCCCGCCGGTGAGGGCCGAGGTCACCGAGCACCAGATGATCGGCCGGCGCTGCGGGTGCGGGACGGTGACCAGGGCGGACGCGCCGGCCGGGGTGACCGCGCCGGTGCAGTACGGGCCGCGGGCCGCCGCGCTCGGGCGCGTACCTGTGGCACGGGCAGTTCCTGTCCCGGGACCGGGCCTGCGCCGCGATGGCGGACATGTTCGGCTGCGCGCCGTCGCCGGGCGCGCTGGCCTCGATGACCAGGAAGATCGCCGGCGCCGTCGCCCCGGCGCTGGACGCCGTCCGCCAGGGCGCTGGCCGCCGCCGGGGTGGCGCACTTCGACGAGACCGGGTTCCGGGTCGCGGGGAGGCTGGCCTGGGTGCACTCCGCGTCGTCCGGGAAGTTCGTGCTGGTCACCGTGCACGCCAAGCGCGGCAGGGAGGGGATGGACGCCGCCGGGGTGCTGCCGGCCTTCGCCGGGATCGCCTGCCACGACGCCTGGGCGCCCTATGACTCCTACGACGGCGTCGCCGGGCACGCTCTTTGCAACGCGCACGTGCTGCGCGAGCTGGCCGCGGTCACCGAGACCGGCACGGACGCGACGTGACCTGGGCCAGGCAGGCCATCGACGCGCTCCTGGCCCTGAAGAAGGCAGCGGACGCCGCCCGCGCAGCCGGGCAGGACGCGTCGGCGCGGACGTCCTGGACAAGCACGTCCCGCTGGTTCCGCGACGCCGCCGCCGCCGGGATCGTCCTGAACGCCGCCCGCCGCACCGCACGCTGCAGAAGAAACGGCACGCCCTGGCCACCCGGATGGCCGCCCGCGAGGCGGACTACCTCCGATTCGCCCGTGACCTGCGCGTTCCCTTCGACAACAACGAAGCCGAGCAGGTCATCCGCATGAGCAAGCTCCGCATCAAGGTCTCCGGCTGCATGCGCTCCATGGCCGGCGCCGAGACCTTCTGCGCCATCCGCTCCTACCTCGCCACCGCCGCCCGCCACGGCATCGGCTGGCTCGACGCCCTCACCCGCGCCGCCGAAGGCAGCCCCTGGATCCCCGAAACCAGATAAACAGCGCCAGCACTAAAGCGCCGGCAATCCCGGCCATACAGGGACCTATCTAGTTACCGCTGTTTTTTTACTGATGGCTGCCCGCCGTACTGCAACGAGCTGGTTCAGATTGCGGTTCAACGATTTCGTGGACGTTCCCAGGAGCACCGTCGGAGCACCGTGGCCGACAGCTTGGCGCACCTCGTCGTAATAGGCGTCATCATCATCCATCGGAGGTGGGGGCTCCCGTGCTCTCGGTAGCCTCGAAAGGCTCCGCTGCCTCGCTTCCCCGAGAGGGAGTGTACCGAGAGACCTTAACCTGTAGATGCGATCGGCCGCTTGGCTTCTCTGCATACGGTGCTGGGTCGGTCAGGTCGATGCTGATATCAGGAGTCTCGGGCATCTGAGCATGCCCTGTCAGAGCATAGAGTCCATGCGCTCCAATGATGGCATCCGCGATGTAAGAGGCGAGCTCCTCGAGCTCAGGACGTGCCGCGTGCCCGGTACCTTGCGCAGGCTGTGACTGCTCACGCTCGCCACGTTCGGCCATGGCTCCTCACCTCAATGCCGTATATGTCAATGCTAGGCCCACGGCGAAGCCGGTAGCTACGGCCTGCACTGAGAAGAAGATCCGCATCGTGAGCAGACGGTTCAGATTGCGCTCCCAGGATGGTCGCCTTGCTGTCGTAGAGCGCGCTTGATGTCCTAGCCCGTAGCGCCGCGACTCATCCAGCTCGTGAGCATCATGGTGAGCGGTCCTATCTTTAGCCAGGGCATCAGCGTGACGATTGCTGCCACTGTGGCGATCCCAAGCGCAACCGCGGTCAGAACCAGCAGGATCTCGTGGCGGTGAGGGTCGATGCGAGGCGCAAAGACGGCAGCAACGGCCGCTATGGCTGCTACCAGCAGGCCTGCACGTGTAGCGAGCCCGTCACAGGCTGCTCTTACCTCGGCAAGCTGACGATCCAGCTCGGCGTGCAGGCGGTCATCGTCACGGACCGCCACTCCCCTACTCCTCCCTACACGCGCACGGTGTGACGGAGCCTACCGAGGGTGTGACCACTTCACAGCCCGAATCGGCTCAACGAAGCGTTGCGATCCGGTCGTTCGCCAACTGTCAAGATCGATGCATCGGTATCTTCACCGCGTGGCTGACAACGAGGTCGTAGTTTCAAAGTCCATGGCCTCACGTGCTGTGGTCAAACTCAGTACTCCCAGCGCATCACGGCTTTCACGCTGGGAATCGCAGCGCTCGGCGCAGGCTGCGTTGCGGTGTTCGTCACGCATCTTGAAGCTGGCCCGGTTGGGTTGCTCGCTGTCGGTCTCATCTTCATGATCATCGCCCTGAGTGGACGGCTCCCCACGCGCCTAAAGGTGGGCGACAACGAGGCTGAGTGGCAGCAAGTGGCAGGCGAAGTGATCGAGACCATGGTTGAAGCATCGCCACCAAGCGCCCGAGCTGAGGTTGCCATGCAACTCGAAGAGTCGCCGAGGTCTGCTCCTAAAGTCGCTGCACCGGCACTGTCAGGGCTCGCGTATGAGCGGCTTGCGATGTCAATGCTCTACGTTGCGGTCGACGTGCTTCGCACGGACCCCAGCTTGCCAGCGCCTGTCCTAAGAGAGGAGCCGCTTGAGGTCGATACCAGAGCCGATGCGCTTATTTCCACGGCCGACGGCCGTATTTTGCTCATCGAGCTGAAGACCTCGCAGAGGATCTCGTCGAAGGACGTCCTCGCGGCAGACCAACGAGCTCGCGCCCGAATGCCTGGATTGTGTGCCGCGCTGTTGATCAGCAGATATCCGATCCACGAAGCATCTGCACTCATGCGTGAGTCGTATACCTATTACGTCATCGTAGAAGGGCGTGAAGATCAGGACGAACTCACAATGGCCATACGACGAGCCTTTAACGATCTTGCCAAGGCACGCCGTTCCGATGGCAGCAAAGCGTAGGCTCCGATGTCGCAAGCGCAAGCCGTCTCGCCGCTACTACTTGCATTGGTGGCCGGTGGTTTTACGACCTTCGGCGTCGTGCTCAAGATCGGCTACGACGCCATCGCCGCGCGCCGAGCAGCCAGGACCGCCGGTCTCGAACGCTTCGCCGACGAACGCCGCCAGGCATGCGAGAAGTTCTACGACTCCGTGAAGAACCAGCTGGAAGCGAACAAGGCACTGATGGCGATGGTGAAAGTCCACCACAAGGAAGGCAAGTACCCGAGATATCGGAGGAGGAGAAAGCTGCTGTTCCTCCGTCGGCCATGGCCGAGCTCGTCGCCGCACTAGGGCAGATCCGGCGCTTTGGGGCGCAATTACACCGTGATCACTTCGGCAGAGGCCATCCTTCGCCTACCACTCAACCTAAGCTCTCCTCCGCTCCTCCCCGGTGGTCCTCGGCGGCGCCGTCTACGTCGGGCGGTGGCTTCCGATCGCGACCACCTCAGAGATCCTGTGGGGTGCCAGAATTCGGCCACCGTCTTTGACCAGGGCTTCTACGCAGCCCGCTCGTATTCGTTGGCGAGGCCGCCGAGGACGGGCCGGCGCTTGATCCGCTCCTGGGAAGGCCGGCGATGGGGCGGTCGCCGCGGCGGCTGGAGCTGGCGGCTGCGATGGGGTTGTCTTCCGTTGTAGTGGGCCTCGTACTCAGTCAGGATCGACCGCAGGTGGCGGTCACGGAGATCAGCATCCGGTCGGTGACCTCCGTCTGGGCGGTGACACGAACCGTTCGGCGTAGGCGTTCGCGCGGGGACCTGCGGGGCAGGATCATCACGGCTTCGAAGCCCGCGCTGGCAAGCCCATCCTAGGCCAGCAATCAGGTGAACGTGCTGGTAGCAGGCTTGCACGGACGCTGTCCGTGCCTGTCCGCGGTTTCGCCCACCCGGCCCGGCGAGCGCACGGACATATGACGGACAGGACCGGGCGCGAAGGCCGGTATCAGCTAGAAAAGCGCAGGTCAGACGGCATATGGGCGCTTCGGGTCAAGCGGTCTGTAAAACCGTCGGCTCAGCCTACCTTGGTTCGAATCCAGGACCTGCCACCAGCAGCGGGAACGGCCTTCTGCCAGCGGAACGCGGTCAGGAGGCTGCTCCTTTCGCGTCCGGCTGTGTCTGGCTCAGACCGGCCGTCTACGGCTGTTCCTGCGACGGGATCGCGTACCCGCGCTGCCAGCGCAGGAACTGGCACACCCCAGCCCACCGTCTGCAGCCTCGGCACTAATACCTTGAAAGGAAGATCCGGTCGACCGACCGGCAGGTGAGCGTCACATGATCCCGCAATAAAGTCGCATAGTCGGCCACCGCAGGCCTCCCAGGTGTCAGCAGCCTGGAGGCTAGGCCGGCAGACAAGCGGAGGAGGCCTCCCAAACCGGAGACCTCCTCGCGACATTTCACCTACAGTCACCTGCCCTGGCGGCAGCCCGCGGCAAAGCCGCGGTCCTCGGCGGTATGAGGTCGCTCGCTACGAGCTAGGCCACACGCGGCGACTTCTTATGGGCACGGACGGGCCCGGCTCGATGCTTTCTGCGCGAGCAGGAGCGCCCGGTTCAGTAGAACCTGGTGCAAGGTCAGGTTCCGCTGGATCCACGTTCGGTAGTCCTCAGTTCGCAGGGAGGGCCGTGTTCATTTAGGAGCGCGCCTTCGGGGTGACCGCATTCCAGAACGCGCAGTGGTGGTGCTGGCTGATGGTTGCAGCTGTGTTAAGCACACTATCGCCGGCGGGTACCAGCGTCATCACGTTCTGGCTGTGATGAGTAAAGCGTGTCCAGAGGGGAGTGCCCAGCGCAGTGGGGTTACCAGTGCCCGCATACCCGACCGCCTGCGCAGTGAACTGCGCTGCGAGAGCGGCTCGGTCCGGGGAGAACGGAATCGAGGCCCGGGGGAACAACAATGGGTCGGCTGCTATGTGGTAGGCACCGTAAGGCTTGGTGGGGTCGATAAACTGCGGGTAGAAGTCCGGCGGCATGTCTGCATCGTTGTTTTGCCACGCATACACCGGGATGTACCTGGATAGGTTACTGTCGGCAGTAATAGCGGGGCATACCGAGTCAGAGTCCGCAACGACCGTACGGTAGGCAATGAACGGGGACAGGAACCGGTCCAGGGGGTAGATCTTGAACACCGTGGGAGCCAGTTTGCCGTACTGCTTCTGAACCAGCCTGTAGAAGTCCGAGGCAGTATTCGCCACTGGTGCGTTCAGCGAGCTCCGCCGTCGATTTCATCACGATCCACGCCGTTCATCAGGCTGACCTTATTGATGTGGCCAGTGCTGAATGCCTTGGCAGGAGACATTGTCAAAGTTGTGCCGTTGATCGTTGGTGCGATCGTGGCACTGGTGCCACCTGCGGTGGGATCATCGACCTTGCCTGCGGCTGCCACCAGCACGTCGGCAGGCAAGGCACGCAGGCAGGCCACATCGCGTGGCGCAGCGCAGCCCACCTTGGCCGCAAACACGGCACCGGCCTTCTCAGCCTGATGCTGAGTCGGAATCTGCGACTTACAGTCAGCCGGTTCCCAAACCTGATTGGGGCCGATGGCTGCATTGTAGAAACCACTTTCGGGAATGCCCCGCTCAAACAGGCCCTTCGCCGTCGGCGACGCAACCTGCGCGCACACACTCGCCCCGCCCGCAGACTGGCCGAGGATCGTCACATTGCCCGGGTCACCGCCGAACGCGGCAATGTTCTGCTGAACCCACCGCAGCGACGCTTGCTGATCCTGCAGCCCGTAGTCACCGGAGTGCGGGCCGAGTGCTTTGTTCGCCATGAACCCGAGGACACCGAGCCGGTAGTTCATCGCCACATACACAACCTTCCCGGCCGAAACCAGGTGAGAGCCGTCCGGCGGGCCGATCGGGAGCAGGAACCCGCCACCGTGGATCTCCACCATCACCGGCAACGATGATGAGCGTGCACCGGCGGGCACCTGGACGTTCAGGTTGAGGCAGTCCTCCGAACCTGTTACCGGCCCGCCCGTCGCACTCGGGCCAGGACAGATGTTGCCGGGCGCGGTGGCCTGGAAGGTGCTAGTCCAGGGCTTCACGGGCGTCGGCGGCTCCCAGCGCTGATTGCCCACAGGCGGGGCAGCGTACGGGATCCCCAGATACGACGTCACCCCACCTGCGGTACTGCCGCATACTGGGCCGCTCTTGGTCTCAACCTGCGTCCCGCTCGTGCAGGCTGGAGGCGCCGCAGACGCTGCAGACGAAGCGGACGGCGTCCGTGAAGTTGCGGAACTGGATCCGGCCAGTGGAATCACGAACGCAGCCACTACGGTGGCGCTGCCGATCGAAAGCGCCATCCTCGTGATAATTTTCTTCCGTCTTGCGCCAATATCCATTTCTCATCCATCCTTTCTGCCGTTCGGACCGAGTTAGCTGACGAGTTGGTGCAAACACTTACGGCGATAGGCTCTCCTTTCCAAGGCGGCGTTAATCTGGTTCACCGGAAAACGTGCCAGATTCTTGCACTATTAATGCGAGCGGCCACTAGATTGCGGAGGGACGCGACCTCCCAGATGGCGACTGCGCTGCGCCCCAACCCCGGAAAATTTCGACGCGGGCGCAATCTCAGCAACCGCCCGTCTCACGCCAGCTGACCGCTTAATCACCTCATCTAGCGCCCTGCGCTTACACGAGCTGGCCGCTTCCTCGCTAGCCCAGGGCAATTGTCAAGAACTGTAGATCAGTCCTGAACAGGCGGTACGAGCAGCTCTGCAGGCACCAGCTCCGCCACAGCCCTTGCCGCCGAGTTCAAATACCGCCGGGAGATCTCCAACTACATCCGCCGCGCGAGAACCTGAGCAGCCTGTCACTGGTAGCGGCCGGTTTTGGCGCGGTGCTACAGAGCCTGAATGGCTGGGGGTCTCGTCTGGTCCGATCATGTGCGGCGCGCCGCCTGGCCCTCACCCAGCTCCGCCTGCAGCCGCGCCAGCTGCGCCTCGCTCCGCCGGCACAGCGCCCCGCCCGGGCGGTGCGAAGCCAGCGCCGCCCGCCCGCCAGCGCCGCCGTCACTGGCACACCGACTTCCTGCTCACCCGGAGCCGCCGGGCCACTTGCACCGGCCTGATCTTCTCGTTAGACACCTGCGCGGCCTGCAGCCGCACCTTCTCACGCCGGGCCGGGCCTCTTCTGACCCCGACTGGGCTGCACCCATCTGACCCCGTCCGCTCGCACTCTCGCCGCCGAGCGCGCCTCCGCGCGTGCAGCGGATCTCGTGGCGGCCTGCACGACAGCTGAATGCCCAGCGCTCATGATGGGCGTGCCATCATCGAGAAGCCGTAGGGGATGGTCTGGGGCCAGTGGAGCTCAATGACGCTGCGGCTGACCTCTTTGGTGGATAGCACCGCAGGGCCGATCCACCAGGCCCAGTACGCTCGGCTGCGACGTCGATCAGCGCGATCAGCGTCGCGAGCTTGTAGGTGGCTGAGTTCGCGTGCATCCAACAGTGCCAGCAGGCGCTCAGGCGAAGCACAACGCGTCATGACCCGGCACGAGCAAACGCTGGTGGCGATGTCCTATGATCGAAACCGGCCTGGGGCACCGGCCAGGCGGTCGGCGACAGGCCGATGATCGTCGAGTTCATCACCTGCCGGACTGCCGTGCGCTCGGGCCTCTTTCGCGGCGTGCCTGACAGCCACAGTCGCCGGGAAACTTCAGCACGTATTCAGCACAGCGAGCCGCTGAGAGCCGTATCCAGTCAGTGCCAGCCGGACACAGTAGAGTGCACCACCACCGCGCGCGGCTAACAGCCCAGACGGCAAAGCCGCAGGTCAGAACTCAAATGCGCACGTCATGGGCTGGCTGGGCTACCATGCGCGCTGTGACCCGCCGGTGTAGCTCAGCAGGCAGAGCAGCCGTCTTGTAAACGGCAGGTCAGCGGTTCGATTCCGCTCACCGGCTCCACTTCTCCCGGGACACCGGAACCCTCTCACCTGCGCGGACGCGCAGCGGGAGAGAGGAAACCGGCAGCCCAGGACGTGAGCGTCCGCATCGCAAGATCCCACAAAAGACCCACAACCTATCTTGGCGGCTGCCCGGGCGCCCGGGCGGCTTCGGCGCTCCAGATGGCATCCGGCAACGGCGCGGCATCGCCGGCGGGCACCTGGATGCCTTGGCGGCAGGCCTAGCAGCCTCCTTGCATACAGTGGCTGTACTTCTCCTGCACGACTTCTCCTGCACGCAATCGAAAGGACGTACACGCCCGTGGGTCACACGGCCACGCAGCAGGCCCGCTCCGGCGGCCTTACAGCGACCGAGCACCGTCTGGACAACGGTCTGCGCCTAGTGCTCTTCGAGGACCACCTGACTCCGGTCGTGGCGGTCTGCCTCTGGTATGACGTCGGCTCGCGGCAGGAGGTCAAGGGCCGCACTGGCCTGGCTCACCTCTTCGAGCACCTCATGTTTCAGGGTTCGGCGCAGGTCGAGGGAAACGGCCACTTCGAGCTTGTCCAGGGCGCAGGCGGTTCCCTCAACGGGACGACGAGCTTCGAGCGCACCAATTACTTCGAGACCATGCCCGCGCACCAGCTGGAGCTGGCGCTCTGGCTGGAGGCGGACCGCATGGGCTCGCTGCTTGCCGCGCTCGATGAGGAGTCCATGGAGAACCAGCGGGACGTGGTCAAGAACGAGCGCCGGCAGCGCTACGACAACGTGCCCTACGGCACCGCGTTCGAGCGGATGACCGCGCTGGTCTATCCCGAGGGCCACCCGTACCACCACACGCCTATCGGCTCCATGGCCGATCTGGACGCGGTGACGCTGGACGACGCGCGCGCGTTCTTCCGCACGAACTACGCGCCGAACAACGCGGTCCTGGCGATCGTTGGCGACATCGACCCGGAGCAGACGCGTCGATGGGCCGGGAAGTACTTCGGCTCCATCCCGTCCTGCGACGGCAAGGTGCCGCCCCGCGACGGCACGCTCCCCGAGGTCATCGGCAGGGAACTGCGGGAGGAGATCCAGGAGGAGGTCCCGGCGCGCGCGCTGATGGCCGCGTACCGGTTGCCGCACGACGGCACGCGTGCGTGCGACGCGGCCGAGCTGGCGCTCACCGTCCTCGGCTATGGCATGTCGTCCCGGCTCTACAACCGGCTGGTGCGGCGCGACCGCACCGCCGTCACGGCCGGCTTCGGGCTGCTGCGGCTCGCTGGCGCCCCCTCGCTGGGCTGGCTGGACGTGAAAGCCTCCGGCGGCGCCGAGATCCCGCAGATCGAGGCCGCCGTCGACGAGGAGCTGGCGCGGCTCGGCGCGGAGGCGCCGACCGCCGGGGAGATGGAGCGGGCGCAGGCCCTGCTGGAACGCGAATGGCTGGACCGGTTCGGTACGGTGGCCGGCCGGGCCGACGAACTGTGCCGGTACGCGGTGCTGTTCGGCGACCCGCAGCTCGCGTTCACCGCCGTCAACCGGATCTTCGACGTCACCGCCGAGGAGGTCAGGGCGGTTGCCGCAGCGCGGCTGCGGCCCGGCAACCGTGCGGTGCTGGTATACGAGCCGGTGACCTCCGAAGACATAGCCAACACGGCCGCCGGCGAAGCCGGCGAGGCGGCCAGCGCGGCCGACGAAGACAGCAAGCGGGACGGAGCCGGGCGGTGACCGAGGCAGCCGTGACCATGGACTTCCACCCGCAGCCGACCTCCGGGCAGGCAAAGCCCTGGGCGTTCCCCGCGGCCGAGCGCGGCGCCCTCGGCAACGGGCTGACCGTGCTGCGCTGCCACCGGCCCGGGCAGCAGGTGGTGGCCGTGGAGATCTGCCTGGGCATGCCGCTCGACGCCGAACCCGCCGGGCTCGACGGTATCGCCACGATCATGGTAAGAGCGCTGTCTCAGGGCACGGGCACGCACACCGCCGAGGAGTTCACTGCCGAGCTGGAGCGCTGCGGCGCGACACTCGACGTACGCGCGGACTACCAGGGCGCGCGCGTCTCGCTGAGGGTTCCCGTCTCCCGCTTGCCCAAGGCGCTTGGGCTGCTTGCCGAGGCGCTGCACGCGCCCACGTTCGCGGACAGCGAGATCGAGCGGCTGGTGCGCAACCGCCTCGACAAGATTCCGCTCGAGATGGCCAACCCCGGCCGACGTGCGGCCAAGCAGCTGGCGCAGGAGCTGTTCCCGGCGTCCGCGCGGATGTCCCGGCCGCGCAAGGGCACCGAGGACACCGTCGCGCGGATCGACGTGGCGGGCGTGCGCGCGTTCTATCAGGCTCACGTGCGGCCTGCCACGGCGACCGCGGTCGTCGTGGGCGACCTGACGGGTATCGACCTGGATGCGGTGCTCGCCGGCACGCTCGGCGGATGGACCCGCGAAAGGACCGAGCTGCTGCCAATGCCGCCGGTGACCGCCGACGACCCCAGCCGTGTGGTGATCGTGGACCGGCCCGGTGCCGTCCAGACGCAGCTGCTCATCGGCCGGATCGGCCCGGACCGGCACGACCGGGTATGGCCGGCCCTGGTGCTCGGCACGTACTGCCTGGGCGGCACGCTCACGTCCCGGCTGGACCGGGTTCTGCGCGAGGAGAAGGGCTACACGTACGGGGTACGGGCCCTTCAGCGGGTGCTGCGGTCGCCGCACGCCGCGGACGGCGCGACGGGTGTGTCGGTGCTCGCCATCAGCGGTTCCGTGGACACGTCGTCCACGGGTCCCGCGCTGAATGACCTGTGGACGGTGCTGCGCACGCTGGCCGCGGAGGGGCTGACCGAGACAGAGCGCGACATGGCGGCGCAGAACCTCGTGGGCGTCGCGCCGCTCAAGTACGAGACGGCAGCGTCGGTCGCGGGCACGCTGGCGGATCAGGTGGAACAGGACCTGCCGGACGACTACCAGGATCAGCTGTACGCACGCCTGGCCGAGACGGATACCGCGGAGGCAACGGCCGCCGTCATCGCGGCGTTCCCGGAGAACCGCCTGGTCACGATCCTGGTCGGCGACGCATCCCAAATTAAAGGCCCGGTGGAGGCCCTTGGAATCGGCGAGGTCAAGGTAGTCACCGGCTGACCCAGACTCTCTTGGCTTGGCCGCCGGCAGGAGCGGCCCTTCATGCCAGGAAGGCCTGACCTGGTGTGGATTTCCGGGTCATGAAGAAAAGGCTCGGTCCGAAACGCAGTGGCGCCAGCGGTACTTGCAATGCGTATTCGGTGGCGAGCAGGAGGCGTTCCGGTATGGCGAGTTTGAGAGTCGGATGACGCAAGTTCGACACGGAGAGCATCCGTTGAACGCGCAAGCCGCAAGCCGCAAGCTGACGTGTGAGCGTGGCAGGATGATGGTTAACGAACGGGATGACGTCCGGACGCCGGTTCACCTCCGACCGTATGTCTACCGGCATCATGGGAATCTCCTGCCCGCTTCGCCAGTAGCGCACACGGTTAATCGCGTGCAAGACGTTAGCGGCCTCGACGATAGCGTATCCGCCAGCCTTCAGGATCCGGGAAATCTCAGACAGCTCATGGGCTGGATGCGGCAGGTGATGCAGCACTCGGACCATTACAACCAGATCGACGCTCGCGTCCTCGAAGTCCAGGTGCGCGGCATCCATTAGCCGCCTATCCACAGCCGGGTAGCTTTTCAGATAACGCTTGGCGGCATGCAGTTGGCGGTGGCTGGGGTCGACGAGCGTCACACGGTCGGAATAATCGGGCAGAACCACCGTAAGCCGCCCGTATCCCCCGCCCACATCGATGGCGTGGCCAAACCTGCGGTCTCGCAGCAAGCGTGACAATGCCATTACCTCGGCACGATGCTCATACCGGCGCGCCCTCCAGTAATCCATATAGTTAACATCCGTATCGTCATACTGGCTAAGAACACGATCTGTTTCTTTATCAGGCGCTGTCACATTAATCCCCTTAACCGAGCGGTTGCTCCTCATCCGGCAAGCTCGGCTGCGAACACTGGTCGGCTGCTTGGCCCGGGACGCAAGCCTTCCCCAAAGGAGCCGCAAATAAAGGCAAGTTCTGACGAGATGAACCGAATGAGCACGGCTCACCGCGCAGGACATATCAGCCATCCCGTCGCTGGCCTGATACCCGACGATCTTACAAGCCAAACGAACTGGTCACACCCGAGAAGATCTTGCGATGCTCTGTCCGATGTCGAAACTTCGCACCAATGCCGCGCCGGCGACGTGGCCCACATTCGGGGCACCTCGCCCGCTCCCGCCGTACCTCTGCCGCGGAGCAGGCGATCGTGCAGCGAACTGAAGGGCGCATCGTGCTGGGCTTCGCGGAGACCGCTCAGGAGAACGGCTGGCCGTCACGTTTGCCCAGGATGTGCTCGCGGTAACGGCCGGGGGCACGGACAATATGGAAGAGAGCGCACTAACCGCACTTTCCCCCCTATTCACTGAAACGGTGTTTGCGCTAACCGCCAGGTGGCGAAGAACCGCGGTGAGCGGGGGGACCGAGGAATTGGTAGAGAAACGTGCGGCCGGGTCCGCTGACGAGACCAGGCAACCTGGGCACGCTGGGAAGGAAACAGCTATCCCGGTTGATGCGGAACGCCAGGTCAGGCATATGAGCGGTCGGGTTCCCGGTCTAGATGGGGTCCGGGCGCTTGCGGTGCTCGCCGTTATCGCTTTCCACGTCGGTATGCGCATGACGCCGGGCGGCTTTCTCGGGGTTGACATCTTTTTCGTGCTGAGCGGCTATCTGATCACCGATCTGCTGGTCGCCCAGCATGCTCGGCGCGGCCGTCTGGATCTGCGCGGATTCTGGGTGCGCCGGGCGCGCCGGCTGCTGCCCGCCCTGGCCGTGCTTCTGGTCGCTGTCACCGCGGTGGTGGCCATTCTCGAACCTGATCAGTTGTCGGCGCTCCGGCCGGCGCTGGCCGCTGCGGTCAGCTACTCGAGCAACTGGTACCAGGCTTTTCACCATGTCTCGTATTTCGCCTCGTCCGGGCCACCACCGCCACTTCAGCATCTGTGGTCCCTGGCCATCGAAGAGCAGTTCTACCTGGCCTGGCCACTCCTGCTGCTGCTGGTGCTCACCCGCCTGCGGGGACGGCGGGCCCGGGTGCTGACGGCCTGGCTGGGAGCGCTAGCGTCGGCGGCGGCCATGGCGCTCATGTACCTGCCCGGCGGCGATCCGTCCCGGGTGTACTACGGGACCGACACGCACGCGACCGGGCTCCTGGTGGGCGCGGCGCTCGCCCTGACGTGGCCGATGGCCACGCTCACCAACGCGCCACGGAAGCTCGCGCGCCGACTGGACTACCTCGGCGTGGCCGGGCTCGCGGTGCTGGCATGGGCCGTGGGCCACTTCTCCGGCGCCGACCCGGCGGTCTACCCGCTGGGGCTGGCCGTCGCAGCGCTGGCAGCGGCCGGCCTGACCGCCGCCGCCGCCGCCCCCGGCACCGTGAGCGCGCTGCTGAGCCTGCCACCGCTGCGCTGGCTCGGCGTCCGGTCCTACGGGATCTACCTGTGGCACTGGCCGGTCATCGCGATCGCAGCCGCGATCACCGGGCCGGGATCCGCGGCTCCCTGGCTTTGGGCCGTCGAGGCAGCCATCGCGATCACGCTGGCGGCTGCCTCCTGGAAATGGCTGGAAGAGCCCGTGCTGCGGAACGGCTTCCGGGCCACCTGCCGAACTGTCTGCCGAGTGTGCCGCGACCCGGCCATGGCGGCCGGGCGCTTGCCTGTGCGGGCCTTGCCGATGCTGGGGGCGGCAGGGGCACTGGCCCTCACCTGCACTGCCGGGTACGGCGTCGTCCACTCACCCTCCGGGCCATCCGGCATGGAAAAGCAGATCATCGAGGGTGAGCGGGTCAGCGCGGCTACCCGGGCGCATGTGCCGCTGCCGGTTTCTGGGCCTGCGGCCACGCCGTCACCTTCACCCACCCAGTGCAACGTGCTGGGCCGGCAGATCACGGCGATCGGCGATTCGGTCATGTCGGCGGGTGCCATGGCACTCGATTCCGTGCTGCCGGGCATCTACATCGACGCCAGGCCCAGCCGGCAGATGCCGGCCGGCTTGGATGTGGCGCGCAGCCTCGCGGACAGCGGCCGGCTGCGCCCGGTCGTGGTGGTAGGCCTTGGCACCAACTACATCGTCACCACCGGCCAGCTCCACCAACTGATGCAGCTGCTCGGACCGCGCAAATTGGTGCTCATCAACACGCATGTGCCCGACCAGTGGAGCAAGGACGTCAACACCACGATCGCGGCCTTCGTCCGCCAGCACCCGGGTGTCGTGCTCGCCGATTGGTTCGACACGATCAAAAATCGGACCTACCTGCTCTGGCCGGACAAGATCCATCCCCAATTGCCCGGAACCAAGGTCTACGCGCGCATGGTGTACCGGGCGGTCCAGGCCACCTGCGACGTCCCGAGCTCTTCGCCCACCGCGCAGCCTCTGGTAGCCGGCCGAGCCACGGCAATACCCACCAGATAGCGGAAATTGTCAGGAAGATCTGCTTGTCAGGCGGTGATCCGGAAGCTGCGGCGGTTGTCCCGGCCGGAGAGGATCACCGACGGCACAAGTCCGGGGAACGGGCCCGGGAAACCGGACCTGTCGCCCGGACGCGCCCATTGGAAAAAGCCAGGCTGCCCGTGTCGTCCATACTTCTGGTGTGACGTCCAGCGAGGCGGGTTCCTTCGAGCTGGGAACCGACGGCCCGACAGCGATCCTTGTCGGTGTCGACGGTTCCCCTACTTCGCTGCGAGCCGGTGCGTACGCGACCGGGCTGGCCCGCAGGCAACACGCTCGCCTGGTTGCCGTCTATGTGGGGCCGCTCGTGTCCATGTCGGCCGCCGCACCGATTGCCGGTGCCGCGGTGGCCGCCGCGCAGGGCGAGGCATTCAGCGAGACTGCCGAGGACCTGCGCCGCCAGGCCGAAGAGGCGGCCGAGGAGCGGGGCATATCCATTACCTTCGTAGCCAGGCGCGGCGACCCGTTCGCCGAGCTCCGCCAGGTCGCCGACGAGATCCACGCTGACGCCATCGTCGTCGGGGCGTCGGCCAAGGCTGGCCACCGGCTGGTTGGCTCGCTGGCGGTCCGGCTGGTGCGGGCCGGCCAGTGGCCGGTCACCGTCGTGCCTTGACCGGCCGCCTGCGCCAGCCGGTAGAGGTCCCGTCCGGCTGGTGCGGTGCCGATCGGACGCGGCCTCGTGGCCACCCAGAAGAGCAGGGGCACGGCACTCGGGCCAGTCGGGCTGTGTACGGACCGGAACGCTTGGTGGCCTGGACAAAAAGGCCGGCCGAGGTCTGACAGACTTGGCGCACACTGGGCGGGATTCGAGCAGATCGTGGACAGGCCGGCGGATCTGGACCCTGTCCGGGGCAGGGGGAATCGCGATGACGACGCAGCCAATGGACTGGGACGCGGTGTATCTGGCCAGCAGCCCGCCGCCGTGGGACATCGGCCAGCCGCAACCGGCATTCGTCCGCCTGGCCGACAGCGGCCTGCTGTGCGGCCGGGTGCTCGACGCAGGCTGCGGCACCGGCGAACACACGCTGCTGGCCGCCGTGAACGGTGCGGACGCTACGGGCGTCGACGTTTCGCCGCGTGCCATCGGCCAAGCGCGCGGGAAGGCAGCCGAACGGGGCGTGGCGGCCCGGTTCGAGGTCGCCGACGCGCTGAACCTTGGGCAGTTCGGCCTGACCTTCGGCTCGGTCATCGACTGCGGGCTTTTCCACGTCTTCGACGACGAGGAGCGCGTCCGCTATGTCACCAGCTTGGCGTCGGTGCTGCGGTCCGGCGGCAGCTGCTACCTGATGTGCTTCAGCGACCGCCAGCCGGGCACGGTGGGTCCCCGCCGGGTGAGCCAGGACGAACTCGCCGGCGCGTTCGGCGACGGCTGGACCGTCGTGGACATCACCGCGGACACGTTCGCGATCAACCCCGGGCTAGGTGCCCCGGCGGCCCAGGCCTGGCTGGCCACCATTCGCCGGCTGTGACCGGGGATCTGCCACGAGGCAGGCGGCTATCTGACCGCCTGGATCTGCGTGGTCTGGGCGACTAGCCGCTGCTCCGAGTCATACAAGCTCGTCTGGACGGTCACCGTCGAGCGGCCACGATGCAAGGGGATTGCCACCGCGCGCACGGCACCGCGCTTGACCGGACGGAACATCTGGGTGGTCGAGGTGATCGTAGCCGTCGTCGACCCCTCAGCCAGTCCGAGAAACGTCACCAGCGCGCCCACGGAATCCGCCAGCGACATCAGGACTCCACCGTGCATGACGTCACCAGCCGTGCACAGGTGCGGCGCCCACGCCAGCCGGGCGATCACCCGATCCGGGCCGGCCTCATCCAGCATCAGGCCGATATGCCCGGCGAACGGCATGAGCGCAACCAGGGCGTCGAGGTCAGCAGACATGACCGGGGATCGTAGTGGAAGCGCAGAGCCTGAGCGAACCACGCGCGTGCCCATTACGGCAAAGTACTGCATTCCCAGCGCAGGCAGGCACTGAGTACGGCGATGGCATTGAGGTATTCCCGGATGCCACCAGAACGCATTCGACAACACCGGGCATTAGGCAATGCCCGGCATCTTGGCCGGGCAGTCCTTACGGATTATGGCTGCATGGAGATGAGGTGAATATCCGACGATTGGCACGACGTAGGTCCCCTCGAGCAGCGGCCTATGACCCTGGCCGGACAGTACCTTCGGTCATAGCTTGAATACTATCTATTGAGGAACAAAGGGGATCATGAAGCTGACAAGGATCATCACAAGCGCGCTGCTCGTGCTCGGCCTGGGCGCAGGCGCGGCGGCCGCCACCGCGGGCGCCGCGTCGGCAGCCACCACTCCGGTCGTCTACGCCAGCGGCAGTGGCGGCTGGACCCACCCGAGCGTGCGGCCCGCGTGGATCTACGTCGGGCAGGGTGGTTCGCCGATGGCGCACACCTGGCACTGGACCACCTGGGCCAAGAACCCCGGGCCGCATGCGTGGACCAGGGGCACGTTGTGGACCGACAACTGCATCCCCAACTGCGCGCTTGGCAAGGAGAGCTATCACCCCTTGACCGTGACGCTCTCAAGGCCCAAGTGGCACAGCGGCGTCCGGTACTACTCGCGGATGAAGTGGTACACGCCGACTTACCGTTTCCCGAACGGCAGCCACACAGCGATCCTGAACTATAGCGTGACGCCCCCAGGCACCGCCCCGTACTGGCACTAGTTATTGGCAGATGTGCAACCATACGTTTAGCGGCGAAATGTCGGGACCCGCGGTTCTAATCGTTCAGTTGGGCCGTAGTGGCACTGACGGGCTGAAGCGACCATCAGAGGCTGAGCTTGCGATCCAGCCAGGTGAGCAGATCATCGACGACCTCGTCGCAATTGGTCTCGTTGAAGATCTCGTGGCGCGCTTGCGGGTAGATCTTCAAAGTGACGTCGGTGAGCCCGGCGGAGGTATAGCGGTCGACGAGCGCATTGACGAGAGCGAGTTGCCCATTGACGGGGTCCATCTCGCCCGTCGCGATGTAGATCGGCAGGTCTGAGCGCATTGCCGCGACCCGGTCGTGCTCGGCCATCTGGCGGGCGGCGGCGAACATGGCCTTGGCGGCGGCGGTGTCGAGCCCGAAGCCGCATCGTGGGTCGCTGACGTACTTGTCCACCTGCGCCTCGTCGCGGCTGAGCCAGTCGTAGTCGGTGCGTGCGGGCTGGAAGGGGCCGTTGAACATCGTGAGGTCCATGGGCTCGTCGAGGTCCAGCGCCGGCTCGAGGAGGTCAAGGACCGCGGTGCCGGTGAGCACGGCGGCGCTCACGTCCTGGCTGTGGTCGAGGAGGTACTGCTGGGCCGCGAAGGAGCCCATGCTGTGGCCAAGCAGCACCAATGGGACCGTCGGGTGGTCCTGGCGGGCCCTGACCCTGAGCCGGTCGATGTCGTGGACGAGCTCGGTCCACCCCTGCCCGCCGATCTGGCCGAGCTCGTCCACGGACCTCGCTGTCGCCCCGTGCCCGCGGTGGTCCTGGGCGTAGACCACCATGGCCCGCGCGTTCAGCGCCTGGGCCAGGTCGGCGTACCGGAGGGCGTGCTCGCCCATGCCGTGGGTGATCTGGACGATGGCACGCGGGGCGCCGTCGGGGTCCCAGCGGTATGCCGCCACGGTCAGGCCGCCACTCGGGAAGTCGACGCGGGTTGGTTCGCCTGCTGCGCTCATCGTGTTCTCCTTCATCTACTTCGGCGATCGACCGCGGAACATGGCTGCATGGCCGTCAAGCGGGCCCTGCCGCCGCTAGCCGGAGTGGCGTCGCAGGAACGCGAGCGTTCGCGCGTTGAACCCGTCGACGTTCTCGTAGATCGGGGCGTGCGCACAGTCGTCGAAGACCGCGAGTTCGGAGCCGGGGATCGCGTCGGTGAGCGGGCCGGAGAAACGGGTCGAGGTCACCATGTCGTGCCGCCCGAACGTGACGAGGGTCGGTGCCTGGATCGAGCCGAGCGCCTCTCGTGCGTCGTGGGCCAATACCGCCTCCGACTGCCGCAGGAACGCGTCCACGGGTGGCATCGGGCGACCGCGCACGAACTCGGCGAGGGAGTCGATGTACTCGGGCCGCGAGGCGTAAAGCTCCGGGGTGAAGCACCACGGGAAGATTCCTTTGATCACCATCTCCGTCACGTCACCCAGAGCCTGCGCCATGATCCGCCAGCCCTCGACCACCACGCTCAGGAACGGATCCGTCTTCGGCCAGGCACTGTGCAGCGACAGCGATTTCACCAGGGCCGGATGCTTGGCCGCCAGCCACATGCCGGTAGCAGCCCCCAGGGAAAGACCCGCGACGTGTGCGCGGTCGACTCCGGCCGCCCGCATGAACGCGGCGACGTCGTCGGCGAACAGGTCGGTGGTGTAGGTGCCCGCTGGCTTGCCGGACAGGCCGGCGCCACGGAGGTCCACGGTGAAACAGGTGAAATGCTTCGCGTACTCCCCTACCTGGAAGGCATAACAGGCCTGGTCGGCCGCCAGGTACGGGATGAGGACGATGGGCTCACCTTCGCCCTGGATCTCGTAGTAGATGTCGATGCCGTTCGCATGGACAGTTGGCATCCTTGACTCCCCTCCCGAAGCCGGCGGCCACTCTCATGTCCCGCCTGCTAGTGGTTTCCCACGCGACCATATGTGATCACCGTACGAGCGGGTGCAGCGCACGTGCTGGGAAACGCACGAAGCCTTCGGGATCGGGGTCGTCGGGGGTCGCGAAACCGCGTTCGGAGCAAGCTAGCCCGCCGGGCACATCCATCGGCCGACAGTAAGGTGGCCGAGGGAGCAGATCCGATCCCGTCTTCCAGCGAGCGTGCCCGAGTGGAGCTGGTGCGATGATGCCCGTCGGGCCCGTGCCTGAGCACCTGCACACGGTCACGCCACGACTGGTTGTCCGCGACGGAGCGGGCGCCATCGACTTCTATCGCGCCGCCTTCGGGGCCGAAGAGATCGGACCGCGGTCCACTGGGCCCCACGGCGATCTGATCCATGCGGAGCTGCGCATTGGTGACTCGATCGTGATGATCACCGAAGAGGCGGAGGATCCCGGCGCGCCGGCCAAGGCGCCCCCGTCGCTCGGCGGAGTCGTCAGCGCGATCATGGCCACCTACTGGCCCGACGTGGACGCCATGTGGGAGCGCGCACTCGCCGCGGGCGCGGAGGTCATCTACCCGCTGGCCGACCAGTTCTACGGCGAGCACACCGTCGCCGTGACGGCCGACGGTCCCCGCGTCCTCACGGCCCCAACTGGCTGGTGGTCCGCTGCGGCGGGCGGAGTTCGGGGGGCACGTGGCTGGCGAGCCGGGCCGCGACCGTCGCGGCCGTCTCGGCCACCGCGCTGATGGCTGCGGGCACGGCGTCGTTCGCTGCGGCGTCCGTGCAGCGGCCCGCCAATACGGCGGCCCGCTCGGAAAGCACCGCCCACGCGGCGCCGCGCCAGGGGACGAAGTTTCCCATCTGGTAGTACATCTCGAAGGCCGGGCCTGCCGTGCGGCCGGGATGCGATCCACCGGCAGGCAGCCGGGTCAGCGCTCGCCCGAGCGGTCCCAGCACGCCGCCCATCAGCCCGAAGGCGCTCTCCGTGAGGGCACCGAGTTGCTCGTCTGTCTCGTCGGTGTGGGTGAAGAATCTGGTCAGCAGCTGCAGCAGCGCCTCGTACCCGAGGTTGAATAGCTCCGCGACCGTGCGCGCGGCCGGTTCGGTCAGCAGCGGCTGCGGCTCGGCGATGTCGAACGGCTGGCGTGTGAATGCGGGGATGACTGGCCGGGCAGGCTCGAAGGACGGGTCCTGCTCCCGTAGCTGCCGGTACTCCTCCCAGATACCCAGGAACCGGCCGTAATGCGCCGGTTTCCAGTCGCCCCGGGCACCCTCACCCTGTTCGATGATCTCTTCTATGGCCGCGTGTGCCGATTTAAGGCCCGTCACGGCGATGAGCTGCGGCCATCGGAAGATCTCCGGGGTGGCCTGCGCGCGCGGCGGCCCCACGAACAGCGCTTGCTCGCCGAGACGACCCGACAGATGGCTGAGCCCGCGCATGATCCCGCGGTAGAGGTGCCCGACGGTCGAGAAACCCTGCAATCGGGGCATGACCTCACTGTGTTCGACCGGCTCGGGCGGGGGTTCGGCCGGGGCGAATCCCGCAGCGTCCAGCCGTTGCATCCCCTCGGGCCGTTCCAGATAGAGGAAATGGGTCAGTGCAGCCTCGCCGAACGGCAGCAGCGCGAACTGCACCCCTGACGGGAGATACTCCGACCGGCGCGGAAAGTTCGGCCGCGTGAGCGACGGCGCGGCGCCGATCGCCGTCATCACGTTGGAGACAAGAGCGAGGTGGAGCATCTCCTCGACGGCGATGCCGATGAGCGTTTTGCGCCAGCGCCCGACCGCGTCCGACTGCCGCGCGGTCAGGCCCTCGCCCGGATCGGCCTTGAGACTGAAGCTGGCATACAGGTACTGGCACATGATCAGGTGCTCGAGCTGCGCGGCCTGGATCAACAGGTTCCACAGGTGCTCGCGGTGCTCGACGACTAGCTCCGGCTCTGCCATCCGTGCTCCAGGGAGATCGGCTCGCCCACTGCGTCCTCAATATGATTACACCCTTACAGTTATCGGGCTAGCCGTCGCGTGACCTGGCCGGCGGGACGCGCAGAAAAACTTGGCCAGCCGTGTCGATCCTGCCGTCGCCCGTTCGCGGCACAAGTAGGGACAAGCGGAGCCTCCAGCCGCTGCCAATCGAGTTCAGGCCCGGCCGGCTCGTTGGCCCCGAACTCGTGCACCGCACACGGGCAAGGAAAGGACATGACAATCACTCAGGCGATCGCGAGCGCTGCTGCGGGCAGCGTGGCTGGGCCGCGTATTCCAGGGTCAGCGGAGCGCTGTTCCTGGCTGGCATCGCGGTAGCCGCATCAGGAACCCGGCCCGCGGTCGTGGCCTTCAGCGCCGGCGTCGCCGTCGGCCTGATGTGGATGACGATGCTCGCGGCACACCTGCGGGCCGGACGTCGCGATCCGGCCTGATCGGGCCAGACGCCTGCGGCGGCACGCCTCCGGTGTGCCGCCGCAGGCGTGCCGCGCTTCCGCACGATTGAGTGGATGTCCGGTTCGTCGACGAACCCGGATGCCAGCCCGGCCTCGCCCATCCGCGGACGAGGCGGCTCGCCTGACTCCTCAAACCCGCACGGCGATCCCGCGGATCAAGGACGCCCGGGCCCGCCGCCGCGAACCTCGTGAAAGATCGAATTAAGCCGGAAACCGTCGGCGGGTAAAGGCGTTCATGAAAGAATGGCGAGTGGTCACAGCTGATCAAATCGGCGTGAATGCGTCCTTCGAAGCGGAGGTCACTCGTGCTGGAAAATCTGCCGGTCAGATGCGGGGAATTGTACCTTTTGACGGAATACGGCAGCGTGGTGAACCGGCCGGTGAGAGGTCCCCGCCCAGCGGCGGCGGCGTTAGCAAACCCGAGGCGGCGACGCCGTGACTGACTCCACGCGTGTCCGCGCCCTACGTGAAGCGCTCGGACGCGAACTCGCGGCGCGGCGCCGAGGTGTGGGACTGACGCAAGCCGGATTCGCCCGCAGAGCAGGCTACAGCCGCAGCAGCGTTTCCACGATCGAGTGCGGCACCCAGGCCGCGGCGGCGGCGTTCTGGACCGCGTGCGACCGCGTCCTTCAGACAGGAGATCTGTTCGCCTCCGGCCACGACCGCATCCAGGCCCAGCAGGTGGCCGACAACCGCGCCGCGGATGACGCGGCTCGCGCCGCCGCCGCGCGAATCGGCACGGCGTGGCCGCAGGGCCATGCGCTTGACGCGGCGGATCCAGCGGAAGCGGTGGCGGCATACCGTGAGCTCGGGTGGCAGGTGCGCGGCATTGGCGGACGGCTCGAACTCGTGACCTGCGCCGATGTCGAGGCACTCGAGCTGCAGCGCCCAGCCGGGGTGCTCGCGGCCGGCTGGTGGGCGGACAGCAAGGGTGCCCCCGATGTGGTCAGGGGCCTGCCTGCCCTGCCCCACCCCGCGGAGGCGATGGCCGTGATCGCGGCGGGGCCGCGCTGCTGGTTCCTGGTACGTGGGGGCGAATGCCCATGGATCCCGGGGGAGACGGACGACAGCGGGACCGGCGGCGGCGCTGTCATCCGCTGGCATGCGCACGGCAGCAGGGTGCCCGCGCCGCCGTCCCTGGCCGCTGACGGCCATGCCGCCGTTTGGGCGAGGATCCCGCGCCCGCCCGTGCGCCTTCCTTCCCCTGTGGCGCTGCTTGACCTGCTCGCCAAGGCCACCGCGGCGGCCAGCCTCCCGTGCACGCTGACGCTCCCTGGCGGGGTCCGCGCGGTCCCTGCGGCCGCTCCGGCCCGGGCCGCTACATCAGGAAACTAAGTGGCGCAGCAATTTCCGCGCTTTCTTCTTCAGACCTTAATTAAATCACGCTCGGTGGTGCCGGGGAATTGACGGAAATCGTGCCGACCGAGACCGGCAATACGTGCGGCGGCGGAGCCTCTTCGGCATGTCCGACTCATCATCCTCAACCAGGCTGCGCCGGATTATTTTGCCTGCCGTCTGCATGCTAACCGCAGCGATAGCTGCCGCAGGCTGCGGGTCCAAGGCGGAAGCCAGTCACGCTCTCGGGCCGGAGAAGCCGGATCTGGTCGTCGGCACCGTGCCCACCGCCTCGTCCGCGGGGCTCTACATCGCACAGCAGGACGGACTGTTCAAGAAGGCCGGCCTGCACGTGAAGATCGTGAACATCGCCACGGCCGCCGACGCGATACCCGCGATGCTGCACGGCTCGGTGGACGTGGTCAACGGAGCCTATCCCGGCTTCATCCAGGCCCAGGCGCAGGGTGTCATCAAGCTGCATATCCTGGCCGACGGCTATGCCGGGGCGCCGCACGTCGACGAGGTCGCAGCCCTTCAGACCGCGCATATCACCAGCCCTGCCGATCTGAAGGGCAAGACGATCGCGGTGAACGCGCCGAACAGCATCGCGACGCTGATCATCAGCTCCGTGCTCGCTGTCTACGGCATCACACCGTCCCAGATTCACTTCGCGCCGATCCCGTTCCCCGCCATGCCTGCTGCCCTGGCGGCGCACCAGGTGGACGCGGCGTGGCTGCCCGAGCCCTACCTGTCACTGACCGAGAAGCAGACAGGTGCGCAGGAGATATTCGATGCCAACCAGGGTGGCACCACGGACTTCCCCATCGCCGCCTACTTCGCCACCGATCCGTTCATGCAGAAATACCCGCGGACCGCTGCGGCGTTCACCCGCGCGATCGACCAGGGGCAGGCGATGGCAGCGGGCAACCGGCCCGCGGTCGAGCACGTGCTGGGTTCCTACACCTCGATAACGCCGCAGGTAGCCGCGCTGATGGCGCTCGGCAGATTCCCTGTCGGAGTCGACACGGTCCAGGATCAGCGGGTCGCTGACCTGATGCTCCGCTTCGGGATGCTGCAGCATCCCTTCAACATAACGGCCATGACCGCGGCGGGAAGCTGAGCGTGGCGCCAGACCCCGCCGCCGTGCGCGGTACCGCCGGAACGGCCGGTACCGCGGGCGCCGCCAGCCAGACGGCGCAGGTGATCGCGGCGTTCGACGATGCCGCCTCCGGTTACGACACCTCCGGTGCGCAGTTCGCCGGGCCGATCGCCGCGCGGCTGGTCGAGCTTGCCGATCTCCGGCCAGGCTGGCGGGTACTGGACGCGGGGTGCGGCGCGGGTGCAGTCCTGACCCGCGCCGCACCCGCAGTGTCCCCCGGCGGGCGTGTCGACGGCATCGACCTGGCGGCCGGCATGCTCACGCGCGCCGCTGGTGAGGCCAGCCGCCGGAATCTGGACAACGTGTCACTGCGCGAGGGCGACGCCGCGGCCCCGCCGTTCCCGCCCGCCACCTTCGACGCTGTCCTCGCCAGCCTGGTGGTCTACCTGCTGCCGCACCTGCGGGCCACGGCCGCGCGGTGGCTGGACCTGCTCAAGCCGGGCGGAACCCTCGGGTTCTCCTGGGGAGTGCGCCCGGATCCGCAGTGGACGCCGGTGATCGCCGCGGTGGAGGCGCACGCTCCGGTCGGCGCCGGATTTGAGTCCTATGTGCGCCGCCTGGGCCCGCCAGGCGAGATGGAGGCGATGCTCGCAGGTTGCGGCTATAGCGGCATCGCCACGACGGTGGAGACGGTTGAGGTCCGGTATGCGGACCCGCTCCAGTGGTGGGAGGCGTCAAGGTCGGAGGGACCCTGGCTGACCTGGCGGCACATCCCCGAGGCCGACCTTCCCGCCGCCCGCCGCGCCGCCTTCGGCCTGCTCGACGGCATGAGGCAGCCGGATGGCGGCCTCATCAGGCGTATCGGCATGGCCTACGCCGTGGCCCATCGTCCCGCGGCCGACGGGACCGGACATTCGGCGGTGCGCAGCGCCCGTCAGAGCCGCGCGCCGACGATCTCGGCCAGGTCGACGAGCCGGCACGAGTAACCCCACTCGTTGTCGTACCAGCCGAACACCTTGACCAGGTTTCCGGCCGCCTGCGTCAGCGGGGAGTCGAACACGCACGAGGCGGGGTCGCCGATGATGTCACGGGACACGAGCGGGTCGGTGCTGTAGCGCAGGACGTCGCCGAGCCCGGCACCGGCGACACCGCCGAGCCCGGCGCCGGCCGCCGCCTCGAAGGCCGCGTTGACCTCGTCGGCGGTGACGTCGCGCGCGAGCACGGCGGCCAGGTCGGTGAGGGATCCGTCCTCGACAGGAACACGGACCGCCACGCCGTCGAGCCGCCCGGCAAGCTCAGGTATGACAACACCCGTGGTGCGGGCGGCGCCGGTGCTCGTTGGCACGATGCTCACCGCGGCCGAACGGGCCCGCCGGAGGTCCTTGTGCGGCCCGTCCAGCAGCATCTGGTCGCCCGTGTACGCGTGGATCGTGGTCATGAACCCCTTGACCAGGCCGAACGAGTCGTGCAGCACCTTGGCCATCGGGACCACGCAGTTGGTGGTGCAGGACGCGTTCGAGACCACGTCATGGCGCTCAGGGTCGTATTCGCTGTCATTGACTCCGACGACCACGGTGAGGTCGGCGCCTTTCACCGGGACGGAGACCAGCACCTTCTTGGCGCCACCCTTGAGGTGGATCGCCGCGTCGTCGCGCGTGCGGAACTGTCCGGTGGATTCGATGACGATCTCGGCGCCGAGGTGGCCCCAGTCGATCCCGGCCGGGTCACGGCTGGACAGGACGGGGATGGGACGCCCGGAGACGACGATCGAGTCCTGCGTGTGGCTGACCGGGGTGCCCAGCCTGCCGTAGGTCGAGTCGAACGCGAGCAGGTGCGCGAGGGTGCGCGCGTCGGTCAGGTCATTGACCGCCACGACCTCCACGTCACGGCCCTGAGCGATGCGGGTGAACGCACGCCCGATACGGCCGAAGCCGTTTATTCCCACCCGGATGGTCATCGGGATCCTCTCCTTGACAGGCAGCGTGATTTCATCCTGGCCTGCCAGAACCGGTCCTGCGCAGGGGCGAAGGTCCCCGTGGCGGGGGACGACGGCCCCGCCCCGCCTGACCTAGTGGTCTAGACCAAGGCGTCTGGCCGCGGACCACCGCCACCGGGGGGAACGTGCGTCACTCATTGATCAGCGCACGCTCCCGGTGACAAGGCCAGATCCCTGACGGCGGCGGGGGTGCCGCCACGCGGCAGCCGTTCAGGATCCTGGGCGAAATCACGGGGCGGCGGGGTCACGGATTGCATGCGGGCTGCGCCCAGGGCGCGGCGGGTCAGCCCCGGCCGATGAAGGGCATCTTCGTGGCCGTGATGGTGAGGAACTGCACGTTGGTGTCCAGGGGCAGCGATGCCATGTAGAGCACCGCGGCGGCGACGTGCTGGGCATCGAAGGTGGGCTCGGGCTCCACGGAGCCGCCGGCCTGGAGTGAACCATGGCTCATCCGCTGGGTCATCTCGGTGGCGGCGTTGCCGATGTCGATCTGGCCGCAGGCGATGTCGAACCCCCGGCCGTCCAGGGAGATGGACTTCGTCAGCCCCGTCATCGCGTGCTTGGTGGCGGTGTAGGCGACGCTGCGCGGCCGGGGGCGGTGCGCGGATATCGAGCCGTTGTTGATGATCCGCCCGCCACGCGGAGACTGGGCTTTCATCATCCGCACCGCATGGTGGGCGCACAGGAATGCACCGGTGAGGTTGGTGTCCACCATCTGCTGCCAGTCAGGCAAGGAGATCTCGTCCACCGCGCCCGCCGGGCCGAACACACCCGCGTTGTTGACGAGCAGGTCGACCCGTCCCCACCGCTGGCGGACCGCTTCGAACAGCCCGGCAACGGACTCGGGCACGGTGACATCGGCCGGGACGGTCAACGCTGATTCCGCAGGCGCCGCGGCCACGGTCTCACGCAGCGCGCGCCCGCGGCGGCCCGCCGCCGCGACCCGCCAGCCGGCTGCGAGCAAGGCCTGGGCAATGCGGCGGCCCAGTCCGGATCCCGCGCCAGTTACCACGGCCACACCGGTGGTCGCCATTTCGGTCAGGTCACCACGGGCCGTAGGAGCTGTTGGCCGCGCGCAGCGCGCTGACATAGGCGGCGCGCTCGTACGCCGCCTCGTCCTCGCCGGGCGGCACCGACAGGATGCCGCGGACCTCGTTGACCGTGGCGAACCCCTTGCGGACCATCCAGCCGGACAGGCCGTCGAGCAGGACGCGCGCGTGCTCGGGGCCGTGGCGCAGCAGCGCCGACGCGGTCATGACCACATCCGCGCCGGCCAGGAGATATTTGACCACGTCGGCTGGGCCGTCGACGCCGGTGGTCGCCGCGAGGGCGGCGCGCACCCGTCCGTGCAGGATCGCGATCCAGGTACGCGGCAGCCGGGCGTCCGCTGGGCTCGACAGGTCCACGGCGGGCACCACGGAAAGGGTTTCCGGGTCGATGTCGGGCTGGAGGAAGCGGTTGAAGAGCACCAGCCCGTCCGCGCCCGCGTCGGTCCAGTCGCAGCGCCATCTCGCCGGTCGAGCTGAAATGAGGGCTCAGCTTGACTGCGACCGGCACGGTCACAGCGGCCTTGACGCGGCTCAGGGTGTCGATGTGCCGCTGCTCGACGTCGCGGCCGGTGATGCGCGGATCGCCAGGAACGTAGTAGATGTTCAGCTCGATCGCGGCCGCGCCCGCGTCCTGCATCGCGCGTGCGTAGCCGGTCCAGCCAGCGGGCGTGACGCCGTTGAGGCTGGCGATCACCGGGATCTCCACCGCGGCCACGGCGCGCTCGAGCAGGCTCAGGTAGCGGCGCGGCGCGGCGTCCTGCGCTGCTACGGACTCGGCCGCCGCGGCCGGGAAGTAGGTCAGCGACTCGGCGAAACTCTCGGTGCCGGCGTCGGCGAGCCGCGCGTTCTGTGCCGCCTCCCTGCGCAGTTGCTCCTCGAACAGGGAGTAGAGCACGACCGCGCCGACGCCGGCGCCGGCCAGCCGCCTGACGCCGTCGAGGGTGTACGACAGCGGCGACGGCGAGGCGACGAGCGGGTTGCGCAGCGCCAGCCCCATGTATCCGGTCGAAAGGTCCATCAGCGATCCTTCCTCGCGTCAGCGGGGAATCCCTGCGCGCCGCGCGTCGCCATCTCCTCGTAGGTGCGCCAGCGCTGATCGGCCTCCTGCTGCGCCAGCGCGAGGAGCCGTTCCGCCTCGGCGGGATCGGTGCTGGCGAGCGTGCGGAACCGCAGCTCACGCTTCCGGTACTCGGCCAGCGACATCCGTGGCCGCGGCGAGTCGAGCAGAAACGGGTTGCCGCCCGCCGCCCGCACCATGGGGTTGTAGCGGACCAGCGGCCAGTGCCCGCTCGCGACGGCCCGGTACTGCTGGTCGAGCCCCTCCTTCATCTCGATGCCGTGCGCGATGCAGTGGCTGTAGGCGATCACAAGCGACGGGCCGTCATAGGCCTCAGCCTCGCGGAAGGCCCGCAGCGTCTGCTGCGGGTCCGCGCCCATCGCGACCCGGGCCACATAAACGCTGCCGTACGCGATCGTCTGAAGCGCGAGGTCCTTCTTCGGCACGGTCTTGCCGGCGGCGGCGAACTTCGCGACGGCACCGAGCGGCGTGGCCTTGGACGACTGCCCGCCGGTGTTGGAGTAGACCTCGGTGTCGAGCACGAGCACATTCACGTTCCGCCCGCTGGCCAGCACGTGATCGAGCCCGCCCGACCCGATGTCGTAGGCCCAGCCGTCGCCGCCGACGATCCACACGCTGCGCCGGACCAGGTGGTCCAGGACGCTGCGCAGGTCGGCGGCGGCAGGGCCGTCGAGGCCGTCGAGGCGGCGCTTCAGCTCGGTGACCCGGTCGTGCTGCTCGCGCAGCTCCGACTCGCGCAGCTGCGGCGCGCCGAGGATGTCATCCGCAAGCTCCGCGCCGACCGCGCCCCGCAGCTCGGCAAGCCGGCCGCGGGCCAGCTCGGCGTGCCGGTCGGCCGCCAGCCTGAAGCCGAGGCCGAACTCAGCGTTGTCCTCGAAGAGGGAGTTCGACCAGGCGGGGCCGCGCCCGTCCGCATTGGCCGTCCACGGCGTCGTGGGCAGGTTCCCGCCGTAGATCGAGGAGCACCCGGTCGCGTTGGCGATCATCAGCCGGTCGCCGAACAGCTGCGAGAGGAGCTTGATGTACGGCGTCTCACCGCAACCGGCGCAGGCACCGGAGAACTCGAACAGCGGCTGAAGGAACTGCGTGCCGCGCACCGTGCCGAAGTCGACGCGGGAGCGGTCGGCCACCGGCAGCGTCTCGAAGAACGCGATGTTGTCCCGCTCGGCGTCCAGCAGCGGTTCGCGCGGCGCCAGGTTGATCGCCTTGCGGGCCGGATCCCCCGGCGCCCCGACCGGGCAGGCCTGCACGCACAGCTCGCAGCCGGTGCAGTCCTCCACGTACACCTGGAGCGTGAAGCGGGAATCGGGGAGCCCGCGCGCATCGAGCGGCGCCGAACGGAACGCCGATGGCGCCCCGGCAAGCAGCGACTCGTCGTAGTAGGTGGACCGGATCACGCTGTGCGGGCAGACGAAGCTGCAGTTGCCGCACTGGATACACAGATCGGGATCCCACTCCGCGACGAGCTCGGAGACGTTGCGTTTCTCGTACGCCGCCGTGCCGCTGGGATAGGTGCCGTCCACGGGCAGCGCGCTGACCGGCAGCTCGTCGCCGCGGCCGGCCAGCATCGCCGCGGTGACGGTGCGGACGAACTCCGGCGCGTGCGCCGGCACGACCGCGGGCAGGTCCCTGGTGGACGTCACCCGGGCCGGCACCTCGATCCGGTGCAGCCCCGCGAGCGCGCGGTCGACCGCGGCCTGGTTGCGTTCGACCACCTCCGCGCCACGCCGGCCGTAGGTCTTGGCGATCGCTGCCTTGATCTTGGCGATCGCTTCCTCGCGGGGCAGCACGCCGGAGATAGCGAAGAAACAGGTCTGCAGGATGGTGTTGGTCCGCCCGGCGAGGCCCACCTCCCGCGCGATCCGGCCAGCGTCGATCGCGTACACGTCGATGCGCTTGGCGAGAATCTTCTCCTGGACCTGCCGCGGCAGCCCATCCCAGACCTCATCCGGTGGCAGTGGGCAGTCGAGCAGCAGCGTCGCGCCTGGCGCCGCCGCGGCGAGCACATCGAGCCGGTCGAGCAGACCGAAGTGATGACAGCCGACAAAGCTCGCCTGCCCGACGAGGTAGGGCGCGCGGATCGGCTGGGACCCGAAACGCAGGTGCGACACGGTCTGTGAGCCGGACTTCTTCGAGTCGTAGACGAAGTAACCCTGCGCGTGCAGTTTCTCCTCGGCGCCGAGTATCTTGATCGTGTTCTTGTTGGCACCGACAGTGCCGTCAGAGCCGAGGCCGAAGAAGACCGCGCGGACCGTGCTCGGCGGCTCGATGTCCAGCGACCCGTCATACGGCAGGCTCGTGCCCGACAGGTCGTCGGTGATGCCGATGGTGAACCGCCGTCGCGGCCTTTCGCGCGCCAGTTCGGCGAACACACCCGCGACCATGCCCGGGGTGAACTCCTTCGACCCGAGGCCGTACCGGCCGCCGATCACGACAGGCAGGATCGCCCGCTCACCGCTCGTGTGAGATTCCGCCAGCGCAGAAACAACGTCAAGGAAGAGGGGTTCACCGCTCGAACCTGGCTCCTTGGTCCGGTCGAGCACGGCGATGCGGCGTACGCTCGCGGGCAGCGCATCGAGCAGCGCCTCGGCCGGGAACGGCCGGAACAGCCGCACCTGCACCGCCCCGATCCGCTCACCCCGTCGGCACAGGTGGGCCACGGTCTCAATGACGGTTTCCGCGGCGGAGCCCATCACCACCACGACGCGGTCGGCTTCTGGATGGCCGCTGTAGTCGACCAGGTGGTACCTGCGGCTTGTGCGCTCGGCGAGGCGGGCCATGGCATCCTCGACCGCCTCCGGCGCGGCGGCGTAGAACGGGTTCACCGTCTCACGGCCCTGGAAGTAGACGTCCGGGTTCTGCGCGGTGCCACGGATGAATGGCCGCTCAGGCGACAGCGCCCGGCCGCGGTGCGCGCGGACGAGGTCCGCGGGCACGAGCGCCCGCAGGTCGTCGTCGGCAAGCAGTTCGATCGTGTTCAGCTCGTGCGAGGTGCGGAATCCGTCGAAGAAGTGCACGAAAGGCACCCGGGTGATCAGCGTGGCCGCCTGCGCCACGAGTGCGAGGTCGTGTGCCTCCTGGACCGACGCAGAGGCGAGCAGCGCGAAACCGGTCTGCCGCACCGCCATCACGTCCGAGTGATCGCCGAAGATGGACAGTCCCTGCGCTGCCAGCGACCTGGCGGCGACGTGGAGCACGACGGGAGTCAGCTCGCCGGCGATCTTGTACATGTTCGGGATCATCAGCAGCAGGCCCTGCGACGCCGTGAACGTCGTGGTCAGTGCCCCGCCCTGGAGGGCGCCGTGCAGCGCCCCGGCCGCGCCGCCTTCGCTCTGCATCTCGACGACGCCCGGCACGGTGCCCCACACGTTGGGCTGCCGCTGCCTGGACCACTCGTCCGCCAGTTCGGCCATGGGCGACGACGGCGTGATCGGATAGATGCAGCAGACCTCGTTCAGCCGGTAGGCGACGGACGCCGCCGCCTCGTTGCCGTCGACCGTGGCGCGTGTCACGACTCCTCCGCGATCATCTCGATGGCGTGCACCGGGCACTGCTCGAAGCAGGCGCCGCAGCCGGTACACCGGTTGTAGTCGAACCGGTAGCGATGCCCGGTGCCCAGCTTGATCACCGCGTCTTCAGGGCACGCGCCCAGGCAGCCGTCGCATTCGAAGCAATTGCCGCACGACAGGCACCTGCGCGCCTCGTACGTGGCCTCCTGCTCGGACAGCCCGCCGACCACCTCGCCGAAATCGCCGACACGGTCGGCCGGCGTGGCCTCCGGCTGCATCCGGCGCGCGGCGTCGCCGAAGTACCACAGGTTCAGCCCGCCGAACGTGGCGATCTCGTGTTTGGGCAGGTCCGCCCGCGCCGAGTCACGCAGCCAGGCGTCGATGTTCTTCGCGGCCTTCTTGCCGTGCCCAACGCCGACCGTCACGGTCCGCTCGGCAGGCACCATGTCCCCGCCGGCGAACACGCCGGGGCAGCCGGTCATCATCGCCGCCGACACCTGCACGGTGCCGTCCCTGCCGAACTCCACTCCCTGGACCCGCCGCAGGAACGCAGTGTCGGTCTCCTGGCCGAGCGCCAGGATCACGGTGTCCGCGGCGAGCCTCTCGAACCGCCCGGTCGGCTGGGGGAATCCGTGCTCATCGAGCTCCATGGCCTCGACGGTCAGCTCAGGGCCGTCGAAGGCAGTGATCGTCCGCAGCCAGTTGATCCGCACGCCCTCCCGCTCGGCCTCCTCGGCCTCCGCCTCGTGGGCAGGCATCTGCGCGCGGGTCCGGCGGTAGACGATGAGGGCGTCGTTCGCGCCCAGGCGGCGGGCCACGCGCGCGGCGTCCATCGCGGTGTTGCCGCCGCCATAGACCGCGACGCGCCGCCCGATCACCGGCCGCTCGCCCGATGCGACGCTGCGCAGGAACGACAGTGCGTCCACGATCGGTCCCGCGTCCTTGGCCGGGATGTCGACCCGTTTGGACAGGTGGGCGCCGACCGCGACGAAGGCGGCGTCGAAGCCGCCTTCGCGCCGCTCGGCATCCAGGTCCTCCACCCGGTGCCCGCAGGTGACCCGGACGCCGAGTGCGGCGATCCGGTCCAGTTCGCCGTCGAGAACGTCGCGGGGCATGCGATAGGCCGGGATGCCGTAGCGCATCATCCCGCCTGGCTGGTCGCCGGCGTCCCTGATCTCGACCTCGTGGCCGAGCCGCGCCAGGTGGTAGGCGGCGGAAAGCCCGCTCGGCCCGGCGCCGATCACGAGCACCCGCTTGCCGCTGCGGACCGGCGGACGGTCGAACGCCCAGCCCTGCTCGAGCGCGAGGTCACCGAGGAACCGTTCGACCGCGTGAATCGAAACGGCGCTGTCGAGGTTCGCGCGGTTGCAGACGCTTTCGCACGGGTGATAGCAGACCCGTCCATGGACCGCCGGCATGGGGTTGTCGGCGGCCAGCTGGCGCCACGCCTGCTCATGATGACCCACTTCCGCGTGCGCGAGCCAGGCCTGGATGTTCTCGCCGGCGGGGCAGCCGGCGTTGCACGGCGGCAGCAGGTCAACGTAGATGGGCCGGCGCTGGCGGACCGGGCCGGCGCGCGCCCTGCCCGTGCAGCAGATCCGGTAGCGGTGTGACGTCTCGTGACGGCCCGCTCATGCGGTCGGGTCCGGCGCCGGCGCGGCCACGGCCGCCTCCGGCTGGTCGACCGGCTCCGCCGCGGGCCCGGGCTGGACCGGCACGATGAGGACGGGGCGCCGGGCAAGATGCAGCAGCCGGTGTGACACGCTCCCGAGCGCCAGATGCGGTATGTCGGTGCGGCCGCGCGAGCCGACCACGATCATCCGGGCGCCGTGCTCGTCCGCGGCCTCAAGGATCTTCCTGGAGACGTGCCCGTAGCGTGCTTCGCGGACATCACTTTCCGCCTCGACCCCGGCGTTCTTCAGATCTTCGACGATCTCGGCGACCAGCCGCTCGCCCTCGCCTTCCGCGCAATCCACCTGCATCGCACCGAACCGGCCCACCGCGATCTCGTGGACGTGCAGCACAACGACCTTATCGCCGCTGTCGCGGCTCAGCTCGCGGGCCATCTCGGTGGCGGCCGAGATATGGCGCGCCGCGTCCACGGCCAGCAGGACCGTCCTGTTCATGTCGTCTCCTCGGGTATCGAGCATCCTTCTAGCAGATCATCGCCCGGGTATGCCGGGCAGGGACGAATGTGCCCGGTGCGCGGGACTTCGGTCCGTTGTCCGTCGCGCCAAGCCGTGCAAAGGAAGCGGGCCCGCACGCCACGAGCCTCTCACTCGTGCCTATGCCCGGCGTGGGCCGGGCCACCCGCCGCCGGCCTGCGCTGTGGGCGATGGCGGAGGCCCTCCGCGGCCGCGGGGCACGCTGCCGTCGCGCAGGAATTCGCCGATGACGGTGCCCGCTCTCGATCCCGAACGGCCGCGCGCGCGGTCACGCCAGATCCATGCGCGGGCCCCGGGGTCCGCCGCGCAGGATTCTGGCCGGCCGGTGCACTGCGACACGGCCCGGGCGGGCAGCCCACGCTGCGCATGCTGATGTCGCGTCGCGGCTAGGCTGGTGTGGTGGCGGATGCAGCGCAAGACTCCAGCAAGATACGCGTGTTCCTGCTCGATGATCATGAGGTTGTCCGGCGGGGTGTGCGGGACCTGCTCGAGGCCGAGCGGGATATCACCGTGATCGGGGAGGCGGGGACCGCGGCGTCCGCGCTGGCCCGTATCCCGGCGTTGCGGCCCGATGTCGCGGTGCTGGATGTGCGGCTGCCCGATGGTGACGGTGTGTCGGTGTGCCGTGAGATCCGTTCCCGGATGCCGGAGGTGGCGTGCCTGATGCTCACCTCGTTCACCGACGACGACGCGCTGTTCGACGCGATCATGGCGGGTGCGGCCGGTTATGTGCTCAAGCAGATCCGGGGTACCGACCTGGTCGGTGCGGTGCGGACGGTGGCTTCGGGCCAGTCCATGCTGGATCCGCGGGCGGCCAGCCAGGTGATGGAGCGGCTGCGCAGCAACGCGCGGCAGCCGGATCCGCTGGCCGGGCTGTCCGGGCAGGAGCGGCGGATCCTGGAGCTGATCGGTGAGGGCCTGACCAACCGCCAGATCGGGGAGCGGATGTTCCTGGCGGAAAAGACGGTCAAGAACTATGTGTCCTCGCTGTTCGCCAAGCTGGGCATGCAGCGCCGCACCCAGGCCGCCGCGTACGCGGCCCGGCTGCATGAGCAGGCCGACCCCGCCGACCAGGAGTGACCGCCGCATCCGTGGGCGCCGCCCGCGGATACGGCAGGACGGCCTTTCCATCCGGGACCTTGGGCCCGCGGCCCTCTCTTCGCAGCCATGCCGGGGCCCAATGGCCCTGCACGCAGGGACCTCGGCCTGCTGCAGGCACCCGGCGCCCGCGCCGACGATGACATCAGATGGATCAGCCGGGGTCTAGGGAGACGCCCTAACGGCCAGTACGCGTGGCCTGGCTCCGGATGCGGACACTGAAGGTGAGGAGGCCGTCATGAAGGCACATGTAGGCGACCGCCTGGTCGTTGAACCTGGGCTTCCCACGGGAGACCGCGTCGGCCTTGTCATCGGTGTCCAGCATGAAGCCGGGACGCCGCCGTATGTCATCAAGTGGCTCAGCGACGGCCACGTCTCCCTTGTGTTCCCGGGGCCGTATGCCCGGATCGTGCCCGCGGGTCACCCGGCGGGTACGCCACGGCTCACCGCAGATGCGGCGGGGCCGGCGAAGGCCGGCGCGCGGGGACGCTGACGACCGGAGTTGGGCGCAGCCCCGTTATCGTAGCTATGAGCGGCGCGGCGGCCGCCGCAGCGCGGCCGCTCGGCCGGGTTACCCAGGTAACGCAACGCCTTAGCTGAGGAGACCAGATGACCCTGGCCGGCGAATCCCAGCTGACCAGCGAGGATGCGGTTCTACTTGACGCGTACTGGCGGGCCGCCAACTATCTGTCCGTCGGGCAGATCTACCTGCTCGCCAATCCGCTGCTCACCGAGCCGTTGCAGCCGGAGCACATCAAACCGCGGCTGCTCGGCCATTGGGGTACGACTCCCGGTCTCAACTTCATCTGGGCCCACCTGAACCGCGCCATCGTGGCACACGACCTGAACATGATGTACGTCATCGGCCCCGGTCACGGCGGCCCGGCCGCGCTCGCCAACTGCTGGCTGGAGGGCACGTACAGCGAGGTCTACCGAAGCGTGCCACAAGACGGTGCCGGGATGGCGAAGCTGTTCCGGCAGTTCTCGTTCCCCGGCGGGGTACCCAGCCATGTCGCGCCGGAGACCCCTGGATCCATCAACGAGGGCGGCGAGCTCGGATACTCCCTGTCCCACGCCTACGGCGCCGCGTTCGACAACCCCGATCTGATCGTCGCCTGCATCGTCGGCGACGGCGAGGCAGAGACCGGCCCGCTCGCCACGAGCTGGCACTCGAGTAAGTTCCTCGATCCGTCCCGCGACGGTGCGGTCCTGCCGATCCTCCAGCTGAACGGCTGGAAGATCGCGAATCCGGCGATACTCGCCCGGATCAGCGATGACGAGCTCGACGCGCTGCTGCGCGGGTACGGTTACGCACCCGTCTACGTGTCCGGCAGCGACCCGGCGGTCATGCATCGGCAGATGGCCGCCGCTGTTGAGGCCGTGGTCGCCGGCATCCGGGCCATCCAGGACCGCGCCCGGGGTGGTGAGCGCCACGGCCTGGGCGGAAACCACGGGCGGCCGCGCTGGCCGATGATCGTGCTGCGAAGCCCGAAGGGATGGACCGGCCCGGCCCAGGTGGACGGCGTGCAGGTCGAAGGCACGTGGCGGTCCCATCAGGTGCCGCTGGCCGGCGTCCGCACCAATCCCGCGCACCTGCGCCAGCTCGAGGAGTGGATGCGCTCGTACCGGCCAGGTGAACTCTTCGACAGCGACGGCCGGCCGCTGCCGGAACTGGCCGCGCTTCCACCACGGGGCGAGCGCCGGATGAGTGCCAACCCGCACGCCAACGGCGGGCTGCTGCTGCGCGACCTGGTGCTGCCCGATTTCCGTTCCTTTGCCGTGCCGGCCGGCCAGCCAGGTGCCAACGTGTCCGAGCCGACGCGGGTGCTTGGCACGATGCTCCGCGACATCTTCCGGCTCAACTCGGCTCAGTGCAACTTCAGGGTCTTCGGCCCGGACGAGACGGCCTCGAACCGGCTCGACGCGGTATACGACGTCACAGGGAAGGCGTGGCAGGAGGCGATCCTGCCGGTCGACGAGCACCTCACCCCGGACGGGCGGGTGCTGGAGATCTTGTCGGAGCACACCTGCCAGGGCTGGCTCGAAGGCTACCTGCTGACCGGCAGGCACGGCCTGTTCTCCTGCTACGAGGCGTTCATCCACATCGTCGACTCGATGTTCAACCAGCACGCCAAGTGGCTGGAGACCAGCCGGGCGCTGGCCTGGCGGCGGCCGGTGGCGTCACTGAACTACCTGCTGACGTCGCACGTGTGGCGGCAGGATCACAACGGCTTCTCGCACCAGGACCCCGGGTTCATCGACCACGTCGTCAACAAGAAGGCTGTGGTGGTCCGGGTCTACCTGCCGCCGGACACCAACACGCTCCTGTCGGTGGCCGACCATTGCCTGCGCAGCCGCGACTACGTGAACGTGATCGTCGCAGGAAAGAACCCGGCCCCTGACTGGCTGGACATGGACGCCGCCGTGCTGCACTGCACCCGTGGCGCCGGCATCTGGGAGTGGGCTGGCACGGACACCGGTTCCACCGATCCGGATGTGGTGCTCGCGTGCGCCGGGGACGTGCCGACCCTGGAGGTGCTCGCGGCCACCGACATCCTCCGCCGTCATGTGCCCGGCCTGAAGGTCCGTGTCGTCAACGTGGTCGACCTGATGCGGCTTCAGCCCGAGACGGAGCACCCGCACGGTATGGGCGACCACGAGTTCGACGCGCTGTTCACCACGGACCGGCCGGTCATCTTCGCCTACCACGGCTATCCGTGGCTCATTCACAGGCTCACCTACCGGCGCACCGGCCATCACAACATCCACGTCCGCGGGTACAAGGAAAATGGCACGACCACAACGCCCTTCGACATGGTGGTGATGAACGACATGGACCGGTACCACCTGGTCATGGATGTCATCGACCGGGTGGCCGGGCTCGGGCAGCGCGCGGCGGCGCTGCGCCAGCACATGGTCGACACGCGCGCCCGGCACCACGTGTGGACCCGCGAGTACGGTGAGGACCTGCCCGAGGTACGGGACTGGGTGTGGCCGTACGCGTCACCGGTGAACAGTTCCTCCGTGCCGCAGAGCGCCCGCTGATGCGCGTCCTGGTTGTCAACACCGGTTCGAGCAGCCTGAAGCTGCGGCTCCTCGGTCCCGACGACCACCTTGACGCGACGCTGGATCTCATGCCGTGGCGCGGGGACACGGCGAGCGAGGAACTGGTCACCTTCGCCACCCGGCTCGCCGGTGTCGGCGCGGTAGGTCACCGGGTGGTGCACGGCGGCGACAGGTTCACCGCGGCGACCTTAATCGACGACGGGGTGGTGAAGGCGCTCGCCACGCTCAGCGACCTCGCGCCCCTGCACCAGCCGCGTGCGATCTCCGCGATAGAAACGGTGCGCGCGCTGCTTCCCGGCGTCCCACATATCGCGTGCTTCGATACGGCGTTCCACGCGGGCCTGCCGCCCGCTGCCGCCACCTACGCGCTGCCGGCGACCTGGCGGGCCAGGTTCGGGTTGCGGCGCTATGGCTTTCACGGGCTGTCGCACGCGTACGCCGCACGCCGCGCGGCCCAGCTGCTGACCGCCGCCGCGGCGGGTTCCCCGGCCGCGGGGGCTTCCCCTCGCGAGGCCGCGCCGCAGCGGTCGCGCGTGGTCGTATGCCATCTCGGCGCCGGTGCCTCGCTCGCGGCCGTGCACGGTGGCAGGAGCGTCGACACGACGATGGGCTTCACGCCGATGGAAGGCCTCGTCATGGCCACCCGTGCGGGCAGCGTCGACCCTGGGCTGATCCTGTGGCTGATGCAGCACGGCGGCGTGCCGCTGGCGGAAGTCGCGGACAAGCTTGACCGAAGCGCCGGGCTCGCGGGCCTGGCGGAGCTGCCAGGCCGTTCCGGCGACATGCGTGACGTCAGGCTGGCGGCAGATGCCGGGGATCCACGCGCGAGCCTTGCCCTCGATGTGTACATCCACCGGCTGCGCCGCGAGATCGCGGCCATGGCTGCCGCGATGGACGGGCTGGACGTGCTCGTGTTCACCGGCGGCATCGGCGAGCACCAGCCGGCGGTGCGCGAGGACGCCGCCGCGGGGCTCGGGTTCCTCGGTGTCCGCGTCGATCCCGTGCGCAACGTCGACGCGCGTGGTGACGCCGACATCTCGTCGGGCGGCGCCCAGGTGCGGTCGCTCGTCATCACCGCACGCGAGGACGTGGAGGTCGCCAGGCAGGTCCGTGCGCTGCTCGCCGCACCGCGCGGCTGACCGGGCCGGGCCGCATCACGGCCGTCAGGCGGGGTAGCTGATGAGTGGTCGCGGCGGGAGGTCCGCGGCCGTGGGAGGTGTGGGATGGCACGCGCGATCTGGACCGGGGCGCTGGCCTTCGGGCTGGTCAACGTTCCGGTCGGCCTGTTTGCTGCGACCGAGGACAAGACCGTGCACTTCAACCAGTTCGAAGCGGGCACGTCAGACCGGATCCGCTATAAGCGGGTCAACGAGCGGACCGGCCAGGAAGTGGACTACGCCAAGATCGTCAAAGGTTATGAGGTGGAAAAGGGCAGCTTCGTACTGGTCACCGACGAGGAGCTCGAAGCGGCCGAGCCCGGCCGGTCCCGCACCATCGACATCACCGACTTCGTCGATCTTGACGAGATCGACCCCATCTACTTCCAGAAGACCTACTACCTCGCCCCCGTGGGGGATGGTGCCGATCGCGCCTACCTGCTGCTGCGTGCCGCGATGGCGGCGACGAACAAGGCAGGAATCGCCACGTTCGTGATGCGCGGCAAGCAGTATCTGGTCGCGGTCCGTGCGGAAGAGGACGTTCTGGTGCTCGAGACGATGTTCTTCGCCGACGAAATCCGCGATCCGAGCAGCCTGACCGGCAGCCTGCCGGCCGGACATCCCATCGGCGGTCGTGAGCTGGCCGTCGCGAAGCAGCTGATCGAGTCGATGGGGACCCCGTGGCGGCCCGACAACTACCGTGACACCTACCGTGAGCGCGTGGAGGACCTCATCGAGCGCAAGCGCCAGGGTGAGCAGATCGTCGCCGAGGCTGCACCGGCGCAGGATACGAACGTGGTCGACCTGATGGAGGCGCTGCGCCGCAGCGTCGAGGGTGCACGGGACCGCCGGTCAGGTTCGTCTCGCGGGGATGCGCACGCCGGCGCGCCGGACAAGGGAGCACCGGGGGCACAGCTGCCGCCGGAGACCGGCTCCGGCCCATCCGGCCCGCCTGACCTGTCTCAGCTGACCAAGCGCGAGCTCGCCGAGCTGGCCGGGCGGCTGAATGTCGCGGGCCGGTCGAAGATGGCCCGCGACGATCTGGAGGCTGCCGTCCGCACCGCGCAGGAGCGCCAGCAGACGGCGTCGTGATCTCAGCCGCCGGATCCGGCCCGTAACCTGATCATCGGTGGCGCTTGCGCCCGGCCTTCTTGCGCAGTTTCCGCGTATCACGGAGGCTGACGAACGGCTCCTGACCCGCGGGTGTGCCCGCGGCGATGGCGCGTCCGCGTTCGAGTTCGGCGTTGAACTCCGCGCCGAAGAGGACGGCGACGTTGGAGATCCACATCCAGACGAGGAAAATGATCATTGTGGCGATGCTGCCGTAGACCTTGTTGTAGTGCCCGGAGTTGGCCACGTAGACGGCGAACAGACCGGACGCCGCAAGCCAGCCGACGACCGCCACGATGGCACCCGGGCTCATCCACCGGAAACCCTGCTTGGCGTTGGGGCTGGCCCAGTACAAGATGGCGAGCATCAGGCTGACCAGGATCAGCAGAACGGGCCACTTAGCTATCTCCCACACAGTCACGGCAGCCGAGCCGACGCCGAGCACCTCCCCGGCGTGGCGGGCGAGCCCGCCGGTGACGACCACGATCACGGCAGATGCGACGAGCAGCACCATCAGCACGAGGGTGACGCCGAGGCGGGTCGGGAGCGTCTTCCAGATGGGTCTTCCCTCGGGGACGTCGTAGATGGCGTTGGACGCGCGCATGAACGCGGCGACGTAACTGGAGGCCGACCACAGCCCGACGGCGATCCCGGCCAGGGCGACTACCCCAGCGGCGGTGTGGCTGCGCTGGAGGTGAAGTCATCGCCGCCGCCACGCCACGATCAGCCATCCGGCGAGCAAGGCCGCGGTGACAGCGAGGGACATGCTGTGCTGCCGTGCGCTGCCCGCCGCGCGCTTCGCGGCCCGCTGAACCGGCTCGGGTGTGGCCGCCCAGACCGTCGTGCCCGCCTGGTCGGCCTGCTGCCTGACCGGGCCGCGGACGCTCAGGACCGTCTGCACGGCCGCCGCGATCCTGTCCGCGAGCTCGCTGCGCAGCTGCCACGCACCGACGCTCAGCTCTGCCTTGACCCCGCTGGCCGCGCGGGTGAGGCGCCCGGACACGTCCGCGGCCTTCGCCCGCGCCCTGGCCTTGATGTCGGCCCTGGCGGCGAGCGCCTCGACGGCCGCACCGAGTTCCTCGCGGGTCCGCTCAATCTCCTCGGTCAGCGACCGCGGGTCGCCGGGCGGGCACGTGCCCGGCGTGGCGCCGTGTGCGCCCGGCATCGCGGTGAGCCGCCCATGAGGTCCTTCTCCGGTCATCGGTGCGCACGCTCCTCGATTCTCCGACGTTGATTCGTGACGTTGTCCAGGGAGCCGGTCCAGCCCGAAAGCCGATCTGAGTCGCCTCGCAGGTAACGGCTGCCCATTGAGCGGGCCCGGAAACGTCCTGGCCGGTCACCGGCCAGGAAAGCCCAGCGCATGCCGCGCTCATCCGTGGGTAAGGATGCCGCCATGCCTCAGCAGCGATGGAGTGACAAGCGAGAACGCCAGTACCAGCACATCAAGGGCTCGCAGCGGGAACGCGGCGTGGGCGAGGAGCGGGCCGGGGAGATCGCCGCGCGCACGGTCAACAAGGACCGCGCGCAGGCAGGCGAGTCGCGGCAGGCGAGCAAGACCTCGCTTCAGGACATGTCACCGCAGCGGCGGGGAGGCCTGCGATCGGGCCGGCCGGGTCCGCGTGGCAGGACCAAGGCGCAGCTGTACGCCGAGGCCAGGCACCGCAACCTCAAGGGCCGGTCCAAGATGACCAAGAAGCAGCTTGAATCAGCGCTGGCGCGGTGACACCGCCCTGCTGTCGTCCCGTGCTGCCGTCGCGCCGCGGCCGGCCCGGGTAGCCATGCGGCCATGACCGGCCACGGCGACATGGGGTCTGGCGCACCGGCGAGTCCGGCGAGCGGCCGCCCCGCGGAGACCGAAGCCGAGCGCGACGACCGCAACCTGGCCGAACTGCTCCAGGAGCTCAGGGTCGTCGGCCTCGGCGTTCAGGTGCTGTTCGGCTTCCTGCTCTCGCTCCCCTTCACCACGAGATTCGTGCAGCTCGGCCATGCTCAACGCGGGCTGTACGTCGCCAGCCTGCTGCTCGCCGCCATCTCGACCGCCCTCCTGCTCGGACCGGTCGCTTACCACCGCCTGGTGTTCCGCCGCAACCAGAAGGAGCCCCTGGTCCGCGCCGCCAACGCGATGGCCATCTGCGGCCTGGCCGCCGTGGGCCTGTGCATCTCATCGGCCGTTCTGCTGGTGATCAGCTACGTCGCCAAGGGCGTGCCGGCCATCCTGATCGCCGTTTTCGTCCTGTGCATGTTCGGCGGCCTCTGGTTCGCCTTCCCCATCTCCCGCCGGGGCAGGCCGCTCGCCGCCGGGCAGGAGCCGGACGACCCCCCGGCCGGCGAACGTTGATTCCGCGCTGACCGGCCGCCCACGCGGTGGCGGCGCGGCATGCCAGCAAGGGCGAACCCGGCGAGCAGGACGCAACCTGACGGGTAAGCGCGGGGCCGGACGTACCGCACAGGGCCCTTGAGCGGCGGTCCGCAGGCGGCCGGGCAGGGGGGCCGCGCCAGCAATCGCCCGGTGCGGGTGAGGCGGCCATGCCGTGCGGCGGTCGATGATCAGGATGGATTGGCCGAGACGACTGATGGGCCGCAGCGCTGCGATGAACGCTCGAACATGCCATCGGGCCGCGAGGCAGCCGCTTCGCCCCCGGTGAAAACGGCGGTGGCCGCGCCACGGGGTGAGCACTGGTGGCCGGTGGCGCTGGCGATCATTATCACCGCGTTCCTCCACGTGGCCCTGCCCGCGCAGTACCGGGTGAACCCGAGATGGGTGGTCCCGGCCGTGCTGCTCACGTTGCTCGCCGCGCTGATCATTGGCGACCCGGGCCGCATCGACCGCCAACGGCCCTGGCTGCGGATAGTCACCGGCACCGTCATCGCGTTCATCACGGTGGCGAACCTGTTCTCCGCCGCCAGGCTCGTCGCCAACATCATCACCAACAACAAGCTCTTCGCGAGCAACGCCACCGGGCTGCTCGCCACCGGCGGGGTGATCTGGGCGACGAACGTGATCGCGTTCGGGCTCTGGTACTGGGATCTCGATCGCGGCGGCGCCGCCGCGCGTGCGCACCATCCCCAGGCGAACCCGGCGTTCATCTTCCCTGAGATGCTGCATACCGACTACGTGCCAGCCACCTGGGTGCCGAAGTTCGTCGACTACCTGTCGCTGGCCTTCTGGACCGCCACGGCGTTCAGCCCGGCCGACGTTTCCGCGATCAGGCCGTGGGCCAAGCTCCTAATGATCGTGGAAGCGGCCGTGTCACTCGGCATGGGCGCGCTGGTGGTCGCCCGTGCGATCAACATCCTGTAGGCGACCGCCGGGTCCGGCCGCCAGCCCACCAGGAGCGGCGCGGCAGGCCATGCGGCAACATCACCCGGGGGATGTGGCATTTGGGGCACCCTCACCCGGGGAGGATGAGGGCGCAGAGCGAGGCTCGCCGCGCAGCCGTTCGGGATCAATGGTTTTGAGCTTTCTCCTGTCCCGGGCCAGGTCGGCGGTGCGGCCGGCCGTAACGTGGCTGTCGTGGCAGAAAGCAACGGTCCCCCGCCAGGCCAGGCCTCAGCCATCCCAGCCGTCCCGGCCATCCCGGCCTCGGCCGGGGCACTTATCTTCGACCACAAAGGCAGGCTGCTCATCCTCAAGCCGACCTACAAGTCCGGCTGGACCATACCCGGCGGCGTGATGGAGGCGGACGGGGAGACGCCGTGGGACGCGTGCAGGCGCGAGGTGCGGGAGGAGTGCGGCATCGACGTGCACGCCGCCCGGCTCGCGTGCGTCGATTTTCACCCGCCCCGGCCAGGGAGCCCGGGTGGGATCCGGTTCCTGTTCGATTGCGGCGCCATCGCTGACGCCAGTTTCGCCGCCATCGTCTTGCAGCCCGAGGAGATTTCCGAGTACAGGCTCGTCCCGATGCCCGCAGCTCTGGACCTGCTCAGAGGGCCTATCCGGCGCCGGGTCCGGGCCGCGTGCGCGGCTACCGCACCCATCTACCTCGAGGACGGTCACCGGGTGCCCGAGGTGGGCCCCTGATCCGCGGCGGCCGCCGCGTGGTGGTCTGGAGGGGCGCTCACCCTGACGCCGGCATGGTCCCTCACCCGGAAGGGGTGGCGACGCCGTGATCGAGCAGAAACAGAATTGGCGTACTGGCATACGCGGGACGTATGCGGCCCGCCGTTGCTCGCATAGTCGCGCAGGAAGGTGAGGGATATGCAACCCGAAGAGCCCGGCGCGCAGGAGTCTTCGGCCGCAATGATGGCGGCATCCTGGCAAGCGACGCTGTTCCTCGGCGTGGTGACGCTGATACTCGGGTTGATCGTGAGCTTCCACCCGACCGGCTCACTCAACGTCATCGCCGTGCTGCTCGGCATCCTCATGATCATCTCTGGGATCTTCCATCTGGTCCGGGTGTTCGACAACAGGGAGCCGCACCGGGTCTGGCTGGGCATCGCGGGCCTGCTGTTCGTCGTGATCGGCGTGGTCCTGATCCGTCACCTGCACGTCACCACGGCGCTCATCGGATTGATCGTCGGCGTCGTCTGGATCGTCCAGGGGCTGGTCTCGCTCATCGCGGGCATATCCGGTGGCTCCCGTCAGGGAAGAGGCTGGTGGATCTTCTTCGGGATCGTCAGCCTGATCGCCGGGATCGTCGTCGCCTCCGCCCCGGTGTCGTCGGTGACCGTGCTCGCCACGCTGCTCGGAATCTGGTTCGCGGTCATGGGCGCCTTCGAGATCATCGGCGCGTTCCTGCTGCGGCATCTGGCCGCCTCGGCGAAGTCGGACCTGATTAACGCCTGAGCGCGCATGCTCAGCCGCTCGCGGTGCCCGGCCACCAGATGGTGACGAGGTCGCGGCCGGACGATCCGAGGTCGAGCAGATGGCCCGCATCGGCTCCCGACTCGCGCAGCACGGCCTCGAGTTCGCCGCGGCGCTCGGGCGGGAGACACAGCCTGCGGCGGGTGACCTCGACAAGCTCGGCGAAGCTCGCGTACTCCGCCATGGCCGGCCGGGTCCAGGCCTGCGCGCTGGCGCTGAGGCCGAGGGCGGTCAGGATCGCGAGCAGGTCCGCCGCGGTTGGGCCTTCCGGGCGGCGCAGGCCATGGAAGCGTTCCCATAGCTGGTTGAGCGCGGCGAGGGGATGCCGGGCGGTTATCTCGACCACGACCCGCCGCCGCGCCCGCCGCGTGAGCGCCGCCACGAACGGTTCAAGATCGGCGACGTTGTAGGTGACATGGTGGCAGGTGACCACGTCGGCATCGCTGACCTGTTCGGCTACATCCGGCCAGCGGCCCGTCACCGTGGCGACGCCGGCCCCCAGACGTGCGGCGCTGGCCGCCAGCAGGCCGAGCATTTCATGATCGACATCTACGGCGGTGATGGCCGTCGCGAGCGGCGCGAGTGGCAGGCACGCCGCGCCCGCGCCCGCGCCGACGTCGAGAACCTCGCCGTGCCGTTCGAGCGCCTCGCGCTCACGTTCGAACGAGCACCCGAACGGCTCACGCACCTGACGCTCGGCCCGCCGCGCGAACATCCGTCTGGGCAATACCCACGGCGACTCGCTCACCTGCGATCTGATCTCGTCAGGGATGGCCCACGCGGCCAGGTCGCTGCGCCAGCGGCCGAGCAGGACCGCAAGCGGCTCGGTGGTCACGGCCGGCTCACCGTCATCGCGGCTGCACGTCCCCGGTGTAGGCCGGGTTTCAGCATGGTCATGTCCATATCTTGACATACATCTATTTAGATGCCAGTCTAACAATTGATTAGACATTCGTCGATACATGGCCCTCGTGGGTCTCCGGTGGCTGCGACGGCCGGTCGTGACAGTCCCGGCTTCAGATCCCGGGGCCATTGGGACAGTCTGAGGGGCCTGACCATGGATAACGAGCAGACAGAACTGCGGGAGCGGGTGCGTGCGCGCTACGCCGCTGCCGCGGACCAGGTAACCGGCGGTACTGCCGCCTGCTGTGGGACCCAGCAGGCGGGCTGCGGATGCCAGGCTGATGCTGACAGCGAGGCGGGGTGTTCCGGCGCGGGCGCGTACAGCGCGAACGAGCGTGCGGCACTTCCCGCGGCTGCCGTGTCGGCCAGCCTGGGCTGCGGCAACCCGCTCGCGGTGGCCGATCTGCGGGACGGCGAGACCGTGCTCGACCTCGGGTCTGGCGGTGGCATCGATGTCCTGCTCTCCGCGCGGCGCGTGGGCCCAACTGGCACGGCTTACGGGCTGGACATGACCGACGAGATGCTGTCACTCGCGCGCGCCAACGCGGCGAGCACCGGTGCCGCCAACGCGGAGTTCCTCAAGGGGCAGATCGAATCGATACCGCTGCCCGCCGGCACCGTGGATGTGATCATCTCCAACTGTGTCATCAACCTGTCGGTCGACAAGCCCGCGGTCTTCGCCGAGGCCTTCCGCGTGCTCAAGCCGGGCGGACGGATGGGCGTCACCGACGTCGTGGCCGAGGATCACCTCACGCCAGCCGAGCGCGCCGACCGTGGCTCGTACGTGGGCTGCATCGCAGGTGCACTTTCCGTCAGTGAGTACCGGGAAGGGCTTGCCGCGGCGGGTTTCGCCCACATCGAGATCACCCCGACGCATGAGGTGGCTGACGGCATGCACTCGGCCATCATCAGGGCGGCCAAACCCGGCTCCGCAGAAACGCGCCCGGCTACCGCGTGATCCCTTCGGGAGTTCGGGGCCTTGGCCGCCGCCGCCGTGTCTACCAGGCGCGCCGGGATTCACGGGGCGCACCGGGCCTGCGGGGTGCACCGGGCCTGCGGGGTGCACCGGGCCTGCGGGGTGCACCGGGCCTGCGGGGTGCACCGGGCCTGCGGGGTGCTCCCGGTCGTGCCCTTCGCGTCCCTAGCGTGGCCAGCTAGCTCGCTTCCATGATCGCGGTAAGTTTGCCGCGCATAGGGCGCGCCCAGAAATAACTCGCTGTTTTCGGCTCCAGGCCTCGTTGCCGTGGTACGGTCGCCACCGGCCGCCCCCGCTCACCTTACTCCGCATCAACTACCTCATCAGCCTCACCAACCCCATCCCCCCGAACTCAGTCCCGCTCCGCTACCCCATCAATGGGGATGAATAGCTACCTCAAGTGCGGGGATCAGGGACCGTTGTGCTTGGTGTGCATCTCATGGCCCGAGTGATCGCCGTGGGCGTGACCATTGCCGTCGGTGCCGGGCGCGCCGCCCATCATCCGCAGCATCGGCACGCCGCCCGTGCGGACGAACCTGATGGCCACGACCGCCGCCACCGCGAGGAACACGATATTCAGCCAGGTCGTGTAGTTCCACGAGATGGCCGCCTCGCTGACATGCGCTCCGGCGCGCCCCGGAATCAGGCCAAGCCGGCCGAAGACGAATTCGATGACGTATCCGGCTCCCGCCATGGCGGTGTAGAACGTGCAGAAGAGAAAGACCGCCATCCGGGGACCGTAGTACTTACGGTAGATGGCCAGGATCGGCAGGATGATCAGGTCGGCGAAGATGAACGCGATCACGCCGCCGAAGCTGATGCCGCCCTGCCACAGCACGGCCGCGAGCGGCACGTTCCCGATCGAGCAGACGAAGCTGAGCACGCTGACGAGAGGCCCGATCAGCGGTCCCCAGATCTTGGCGGCCGTCGGGTGGCCGGTCAGGAAGAAGTGCTGCCAGAAACTCGCCGGTACCCAGGCGGCGACGGCCCCGGCGATGAGCAGGCCGCCGGCCACGTCCCGCCAGATCGCCGCGACTTCCATCACGAAGATGTGCGAAACGGCTGTGAAGCCCCGTGCCGAGGCGAGCCGCCGCCAGAATGAGCCTGGTCCGCCAGCCGACATGTCCATGCCGGCGTGACCCTCCATGGATCCCGCCACGCCGCGATCCGCCTGCTCGCGCGCCTGCCGCAGCAGCCGGTCGCGAAGCAGCAGCCGGAACATGACCGCGAGCAGCACGATCATGATGGGCCCGCCGGTGAACTCGGCCGCGGTGAACTGCCAGCCCATGAGCAGGGCGAGTATCACGCCAAGTTCGACGACGAGGTTGGTGGAGGCGATCTCGAAGGCCATCGCGGCGGTGAAATCCGCGCCCTTCCGCAGCAGCGAGCGCGCCAGCGCGACCGCGGCGTAGGAGCATGATGAGGATGCCGCCCCGAACCCGGTCGCCAGGGCCAGCGACCTGGCCGAATTGTCACCGAGGAGCCGTACCACGGTCGACCTGCGTACGGCTGCCTGCACGACCGCGGACAGCATGAAGCCAAGAATCAGCGCCCAGGTGATTTGCCAGGTCATCGATCCGGCGATCGCGAGCGCGTGACCGATCGCGTCAAGCAGCGGCATCTTCGCTCCCTCGGCAGCCGGACGGCCTTACGTTATACCCGTACGGGGTATATGTTCAATGTGCTCGGCCTGGTGTCTGACCCGGCCGACAGGCCGCGCGCATGGCAGACGGCCTCCTGGTCCCCCTGCGCCGTACCAGGCGGCTCGCCGGCCGGTAGCGGCGAACTCACCACCCGGCACTCACGCGGTTCATCGGCGAAGGGCTCCCTGGCCCGCCACGTCCGCGCCACGTGCCACTACCGGGCGTGGCTTGTGAGCAGATTGTGGGCGCGCTCCGGTGCGACTTCGCGGACTTGCTCAGGCCGGCCCGTCCGTCGCGGCCCGCACCTCGCCGCCACCCTGGAGCCGGGCGCGAGCAGGAGCACGGTCAGCTACCCGTACGACATCGCTCCCGGTGCGGCAGCCTGACCCCGGCACGCCGTAAGCGCGGGCTCACCCGGGCGGGTGCACACGTCGGCCCGTGACGCCGGCGAGGCTGATGCGCACGAAGCGATGGCCGCCGTCCCGCGCCCAGTGCTTCGGCACGAGTGCGGACAAGCGCTCCACCTGGCCAGGTTCCTCGATTTCTGAACATTCCCCGACGACGGTCACCGACCATCCGCTGCCGGCCACTGGATCATATTCGTCGGCCTCGAATGCCACGACGGCCCGCTCGACCGCTCGTGCGAGCCTCGAACCATCGTCGGTTCGGACCACGACCGTCTCGTCGTCGACGACGAAGTCGACTGGCTGTACCGCGGGCAGTGCCTGGTCCGAATAGACGATCCGCCCTACCGGCGCGCTCGCGAGCAGCCGCAGGCATTCGTGCCAGGACAGGGCCTCCGAGCCCGCAGGATCGTAGTGCACTGCGAAATTTTGCTGCCGCATGCACCTGTTCCGGTAGGGCTGAACGTCCCATCGCGATGTGCTGTCCCGCCGTGCGCGTACCGCCGTAGCCGGGGAGTCCCAGGTGTTTCCTGCCGGTGGGCGAGCGCCCGATATTCCGCGCCGCCATGCCGCGCCTTCTGATCAGCCATGAACATGCCCGCGGACGACGACCACCGGACAGGGCGCGTGATGGACGCAGTGCTGGCTCACCGAGCCGAGCAGGGCGCCGGTGAAACCACCGTGCCCACGGCTCCCCACGACCAGCAGGTCGGCGTCCCTCGCCACATCGAGCAGCACCTGGGCCGCGTTCCCCTGGATGACCATGGGCCGGACGACGACGTCGCTGCCAGGGTCGACGGCCGCGTTGATCGCTTCCGTCAGCGTCTTCTCGGCGACTTCGCCGAAATCGGCGCCGTCTTCCATTGACACGGGTGCCCATCCGTAGGTGCCGAAATTCACGGGGTACTGCCACACGATCACGGCTTCAACGGTCGCGCCGGTGAACTCAGCCTGCCGGACGGCCCAGCGCAGCGCCGTCATCGAGGACGGCGATCCATCGACTGCGGCCACGATGCGCGGGGCCTGGTCAACCTTCTGCCCGGTCATCGTCTCGCTCCTCGCTCTGTGCGGTGCGGACTTCCTACTTCCAGGCTCGCCCCCGGCGGCCGGCCCGCTTAGAGGCGTTCCGCCCCGTCGGCCGGGACCTTCGGCATCTGGCCGGATCGCCCGCAGGGGCGGGCTGCCGCAACAGGCGAGCTGGTGGCTGGCACATCCGGCTGGCACATCCGGCTGGCGGGGTCGCTGCGGGCGGCCGGAGCCTGCTCGTGCCGCGACCGTGGCTTGCCCGGTTATGGTTGACCTGCCGCGGCAGCGCGAAGCTGAAGTCCGGTCGGCAAGCGGTGACAGGGAGGACGGGTGCAGTATCGCGTCTCGAGGGCCGTCGCGGGGCCCATCCTGCACCTGCTGTGGCGGCCATCCATTGCCGGCGCGGAGAATGTGCCTCGCCACGGGGGCGCCATTCTGGCGTCCAACCACCTGTCGATCGTCGATTCGTTCTTCCTTCCCCTGATGCTGGACCGGCCGGTGACCTTTGCCGCGAAATCCGAATACTTCACCGGGACACGGCTCATCGACAGGGCGACCGCGGCCTACCTGCGGCGCACCAACCAGCTCGCGGTGGACCGGGCGGGCACCAGGGCTACCCGCGGGATGCTGGAAGCGGCACTTGACCTGCTGCGAAAGGGCGAGCTGTTCGGTATCTACCCGGAGGGCACGCGCTCGCCCGATGGGAAGCTGTACCGCGGCCGGACCGGCGTCGGCTGGCTTGCCCTGGCGTCAGGCCTGCCCGTGGTCCCTGTCGCGATGATGGGGACAGATCATGTGCTCCCGCCAGGCAGGACGATCCCCCGCCTGGGCCCGATAGAGGTGCGTATCGGAACACCATTGACGTTCGAGCGGCACGCGGCAGCCGGTGCGCCCGCCAAGGCCCGCCGTGTGATTGCCGACGACGTGATGCGCGCGATCAGGGAGTTGTCCGGCCAGGAATACGTGCCTGTCTACGCGTCCACGAGAAAGGAGCAACTCGCCGCGGCGACCGCGGCGCAGCACCGCGCCGGTGGGTGAGGTATCGGCGAGCACGTGATCACAGGTGGCGGTCGTCTTCGTCGTCATAGGCGTAACCACTGCCGTCATCGTCGGGGAAGCCGCCGTCGTCATCGTCTGGGTAGCCGCCGTCGTCAGCCTCGGGGTTGTGGGATCCGCCATTCTCGAGGTGGCCGTGGCCGTCCGCTGCCGGGGGGACCGCGGGGAACGCCTGCGTATCCGCTCCTTGCGTGACCGGTCCGGTGAGTCCACCAGGAGGTGAGGGCTGCGCAGGCGGTACTGGCCACGGCACCCCGTTCTCACCCTCCCGCCGTCGGCCGCCCGACACGGTGGGGAAGTCCTCTGTCTTAGCACCCGGGTTCCACACGTAGATCGGCCCGGAGCCCTGTTCGCGATCCGCTGCCCCCCCGCTGCCGCCAGTCCGGCGCGGCTGTGACGGGTCCGGAATCGTGCCGGGGGGAGCCGTACCCGCAGGCCGGCCGTTCCGCTGCGGCCCGTCTCCTCCGAGCGCGGAAGGCGGCGCGGATCGCGGAGCGGACTGTGGTGGGGGCGGCGCTCCGAAGGCCGGATCGGTTCCGCCGAGCGTGGGCGGCGCTCCGGCGGCGCTCCGCCCGCGGTCAGCGCCGGCGGCACCCTGAATGCCCCTCTGCCTGGTGTGACGGGCGTGCCGGCGAGCGGGTCGGAGGCAGGATCGCGCTGTACCGGTGGCCCTTCTGGCGTTGGCGATGCTCGCCAGATGGCGTCACTGCGCCCGTTCAGGTCGCCCACCGGATGGGGGAGTCCGCCGGCGCCGTCGCCGTTGGAGATGGAGTCCGGCGTTCCCCATGGCGGTTCGCTGTCCGGTTTGGGCGCGGGCTCCCATGGTGGCCCTTCTGGCTGCTTGGACCGCTTTCCCGCCTCGAGTTTGGGAACCGGCGCTAGCTGCGGCCGCGGCCGGACCTGCGCTGGGCTCCAGGACTGCGCGTCGTCGTACGTGGCCTGGCCAGGTGCGGTGATCCGCGCGGAAAGCGGCCGCGTCGGCTGTGGCCCGTTGGCCGGCGTGCCGCTTGCGGGTCTGCGGCGCCGCTTCATTAGGACGATGACGGCCAGCAGGAACAGCAGGAGCAGGGCGCCAACGCCAATGAGGGCGTCACCCAGCAACGCGGCCCGCTGGTGTGGCGCGCCGGCGGCCTGAGCGACTGGTGGCGGCGAGGCGCCAGGCGGCGCCGGGCTGGCAGGCTGGCCGGCGGTCTCGATCTGGGCGGCGGCACTGAGCGCCCCCTGCGCGTCGGCGGTCCCATAGCCGGAGCCGTTGCTGCGGCCGGCCGGGCGGCCGAAACGGGTGCCTTGTATCAGGGCGTGGCCCACCTGCGCGGGCGTCAGGCCCGGATACCGTGAGCGGATCAGGGCGGCCATGCCCGCCACTTCCGCGCTCGCCGCGCTTGTGCTGTTCACCGTGCCGTAACCGGCTTCGGAGGTCGCGGTGATAACCGCCTCGCCAGGCGCGGTGAGAGTCACATAGGAGTGCCGGCTGGAAAACCGCGCCCTGACGAAGCCTTTGCTGAACGCGCCGACCGAGATGACGCTCTGATACGCCGCGGGGTAGTTGATCTGACCATGCCCGGAGCCGTCATCCCCGGCGGGCGCGACGAGCACGACTCCCTTGGCGAGCGCGTACGCCACAGCCTTCCGTTCCGCCGCTGCGCCGCCCGCTGCCGCGGCCGCGCCGGGGGTGCCGTTCGCGCCTGCCGCGGCTGGATCCAGAGGCAGATCGATGACCTGCGCGCCGTGACGCACCGCGTACCTGATGCCCGACGCGATCGCTGTGGGCAGCCCACGCGCCGTGGCCGCGTCCGCGTTCAGCGGGTCGGTTTGCTCCAGGCTCACGCGCACGGAGAGAATCTTCGCCTTGGGCGCGATGCCCATGATGCCGTCGCCGTGCCCGGGTCCATGCCCGTGCCCGGCGATGAGCACCGCGATAGCCGTGCCGCGTACGCCCCAGTAGATGTCGCCGAGATGCCGTACTGAATGGGTGTAGTCCGGGCCGGTGAGCACCGATCGGGACAGGTCGGGCTGGACAGGGTCAACGCCGGTGTCGAGCACGGCAACGGTCACGCCGGCCCCCCGGCTGACCTGCCACGCCTGGGTGACATGAACATCGGTCAGCCACCACTCGTGGTCACGTACCTGATCGGCGAGGCCCGGAGCGGCCGTGAGCCCGACCGTCACCGCGGCGGCCGCGGCTACGCCGACGGCAAGTGGCGACAGCGGGCGGGGCGGGAACCTCGATGACACGACGGCGATGCCTTCCTTTACGCGGGCACTCCGGAATTCTGCCACGCTCGGGCCTTGCAGTCCCGCGCTGCGAATTCTGCCCACGTAAGGAGAGGTGACTATAGCAGGTCAACCCCGCTACGGCCGGACCCCGCAGCCGGCCGCTGCGCCCGGATCGCTGCGCCCGGACCCGCTGGGCCGGACCGCTACGGTGCGGCCGCGAGCCGTACATGAGCGCCGGGCGGCAGGCCAAGCCGCTGCGCCGCGTCGCCAGCGTTGACCGCGAGGGACACCAGCCCGGCCGAGTCGGTGAAGGCGACAAGCTCACCCGGCGCGACGGCGGCGAAGGTCTCGAGGTACGGCACGGTGAGCTGGCGCCGGCCGCAGCGGACCACGAGGGTCCCACCGAAACCGGCACCGAGCATTCCGATCTCTGCTGCGGCGATCGACAGCTGCACGTTGCCGAACCTGTCCACCGACATCACCTCACCCTCGACCTCTCCGTCGTGCACGCGGCTGGTCGGCGCGGGCAGCGTCACCAGGTCGGCAACGGGCGACTCGGCGCCCACGGCGGTGAGGTCGACACCGTTCACGAGATGCGCGGCGACCGGTGTGAAGATGTCGCGGCCATGGAAGGTCGGGGAGACCGGGTGCAGCCACAGATCGCTGTTGCTCAGCTGCACCGCTCGCTCCGGACCGCCAGAACCAGCGATCGCCCAGGACAGCAGGCCGTTGTCCGGGCCCACGAAGATCCGGTCGCCAGCCTGGACCGCGACGCCCAGCCTGGACGTGCCGACACCCGGATCGACAACCGCGACGTGCACGGCTGGCGGGAGATAGGGCACGGTCTGGGCCAGCACCGCCGCTCCCCGCCGCACATCGCCGGGTGGAACAAGATGGGTCACGTCGATGACGCGGGCGTCCGGGGCGATTCTGGCCGCCACGCCATGGCAGGCGGCGACGAATCCATCCTCAAGGCCGTAATCGGTCAGGAACGTCAAGCAGTTATAAGAGGCCACGAGTGGTGAGCGTACGTCGGACTGGACCGATCGGGGTAGGCCTACCCGCGGCATACGATGGTTCAGTTCAGCGGTGCCGCCCGCCGGCGTGCGGGACCGCGCCCTGCGCAATGGCCGCTGCGGAGCGGGCCGGGCGCGGGCCATCCAGGGCGCGAGCAGGCGGCCGGGCAGGCAGGTCGGGAGATGGCAGCAGAACCGCTCTCCGAGCGGGACACGGCGATCCTCGCGTTCGAGCGGAAATGGTGGCGGTATCCGGGTGCCAAGGAGCAGGCGATACGCGAAGTTTTCTCGATTCCGGCCACCCGCTACTACCAGCTCCTCAACGAGCTGATCGACCGGCCAGAGGCGCTCGCGTTCGACCCGATCCTGGTGAAGCGCCTCCGCCGCCAGCGCGCCGATCGGCGGCGGCTGCGCTCCGCCCGCCGCCAGCTGTGATCGGGGACACCGGGGATTCGGGTCGGCTGAGATGAGGCGGTGAGGGCAGGGCGATGGGAAACGTGACAGCCGCGGGCCTACCTGAGCCCGCCACGCCGGAGGGCAGGGCGGGCCTGGCGGCGCTGCTCCGCGATCCGGGCGGCGCGCTGGTCGGGCTCGACTACGACGGCACGCTCGCCCCGATCGTGGCCGATCCGCTTGCCGCCAGGGCGCACCCGGGCGCTGCGGAGGCGCTGCGGAGGCTGAGCACGCATGTCGGCACCGTCGCGCTGATCACAGGCCGGCCCGCGGGGGTAGCGGTCGAGCTCGGCGGACTGCGTGGCGTGCCACGGATCGTGATACTCGGCCACTACGGTGCCGAGCGCTGGGAATCGGGCGTCCTGTCCGCCCCCCACCGCCGGCCGGCCTTGCGACGGTGCGCCGTGAACTGCCCGCCGTGCTGGCCGGCGCCGGTGCGCCGCCCGGCACGTGGGTCGAGGACAAGGGATACGCCGTCGCCGTGCACACGCGCCGCACCGCCGACCCTGACGGCGCCCTCGCGATGATCCGCGCATCGCTGGCCGCGCTCGCCGAGCGTACGGGGCTGGCCGTGGAGCCGGGCCGGATGGTGATCGAGCTGAGGCCGGCGGGCATGGACAAGGGTGCGGCATTGGCCGGGCTCGTCGCAGAACGGCTCCCGCGGGCGGTCATGTTCTGCGGAGATGATCTCGGCGACCTGGCCGCGTTCGCGGCTGTGCGCGAGCTCCGCTCGGCCGGCCTCGCCGGTGTGACGGTTTGCAGCGGCTCCGCGGAGGCAGGAGCGATTGCCGAGGCCGCTGACTTGGTGGTGGACGGCCCGGACGGCGTGGTCGCACTGCTCGATGCCATTGCGGCAGCGCTCGGCGGCTGAGGGATGAACCCACAGCTGCGGCGCGCGTGGTTCAGTCGAGGGGCGGCGAGCCAGGCCGCTTATTATACTTTACCGATCGGTAAAGTATAATAAGCCCGACCGCCGACCGCCGACCGCCGACCGCCGACCGCCGACCGCCGACCGCACCGCCTCCCGCCGCCGGTGGCGCCTGCGCACCGGCCGCCTCCCGTGCCCCCGCGCGGCTGCTGCATCGGAGAAGAGATGGCCCGGGACCGGGGGGCCGCGGCGTGGGCGGGTTCAGTCGAGAGCGGTGAGCTGGTCGGTCAGCCATTGTCTGGGCGGCAGTGCGGTCGCGGCTTCCGCAAGACGTGTACACCGCGCGAGCCGTTCGGAAAAAGGCATGGTCAGAGCCTCGTGCAGCGCGTCGGCGGTCCCGGAGACGTCGAACGGATTCACCAGCAGCGCGTCCGTGCCCAGCTCGGCGGCGGCGCCGGCTTCACGGGAAAGGACCAGGGCACAGGACCGTTCTGCCAGCACGGGTCCCTCCTTGGCGACGAGGTTCATGCCGTCCCTGATCGGGTTGACCAGCAGCACGTCCGCCAGCCGGTACGCGGCGAGCGAGCGCGCGTAGTCGTCGTTGACCTGAAGGATCAAGGGATCCCAGTCGTCGGTTCCGTACTCGTCCTCGATCTCGCGCGCGATCCGCTGCACCGAGGCCGTGTACTCGCGGTACTCCGGCAGGTCGTGCCTCGAGGGATAGGCGAATGCCAGGTGCACGACGTTGCCGCGCCACTCCGGATGCGTACCGAGCAGTTCACGGTAGGCGGCGAGCCCGCGCACAATGTTCTTGGACAGCTCCGTGCGGTCCACCCGGACGATCAGCTTGCGGTCACCCACCGCTTCGCGCAGCGCGTGTACCCGCGCCGTGACGTCCGTCGCACGGGCGCGCTCACGCAACTCGGTGCCGTCCACCCCGAGCGCGTGCACCCCGACGTGGGTGACATGGCCGCGGTGGCGTGCGGTGCCGCGCTCGCAGTCCACTTCCGCGCCGAGGAATTCCGCGCAGCAGTCGAGGAACGCCCGCGCCCAGCGGTCGCACAGGAACCCGGCATGGTCCGCGCCGAGGATGCCGTCGAGCACCTCGCGGGCCACTTGGTCCGGCAGAATCCTGAAATAGTCGGGAGGCGCCCAGGGTGTGTGCGAGAAGTGCGCGATCCGCAGCCCGGGCCGCGCGTCCCTGAGCATCCGGGGCACCAGGGTGAGGTGATAGTCCTGCACGAGCACCCGGGCGACTGGCCGTCCTTCCGCGCCGTCGCCCGCCGCTCCGCCCGCGATGGCGCCCGCGATGCCGCCCGCGTCCGCCGCCTGGCCGGCCCCGTCGCCCGCGGTCGCCAGAGCGGTAGCGAACGCCCTGTTGTAGAACCGGTAGGACTGCCACTCCCGCTGCCAGGCGAGCCCGAAATGCGGCCTGTTCGGGGTGTCGTAGAGAAGGTGGTGGATAAACCACAGCGAGGAGTTGGCCACACCGTTGTAGGCGCGGTGGAACGTCGCCGGCGGGATGTTGAGCATCTGCACGGCCGCTCCCGTGTCGTGGCCGTCCAGATCGAGCCTGCCACCCGGGGCGCGCCGTGCCGCGGTACGGTCCGCGTCACTGAGCGCGGCGCATATCCACAGCACATCCGTATCGGTGTCGGCCACCGACGAGAGGCCGGACACCAGGCCACCGCCTCCGCGCCGCGCGGTAAGGCCGCCATCGTCGCTCAGCGCGAACGAAACCGGCCCGCGATTGGACGCGATCAGAACCTGGTGCTCGCCCATGTTTGGCCAGGCTAGCGGAGGGGCGATCGCTAGAAGCCCGGCCATCCACTTGACGGCCCGCAGGGAGGCCCGCAGGAGGCCGCAGGAGCCCGCAGGAGCCCGCAGGAGCCCGCAGGAGCCCCCCGCTAGAGGCCCCCCGGTAAAGGCCCGGTAAAGGCCCGGTAAAGGCCCGCACGAGGCCGCACGAGGCCCGCACGAGGCCGGCTGGAGGCCACCTCGAGAGCGCGCCCGCCCAGGGCGCGGCGGCGCGGGGCCGTTGCTGCGTCGGTTAGAGTGCTGGGTATGGCCTCATGACGCCTGCCGACGGCCGCGCCGCTCCACAGCACTTCTCCACCGGCACAGCCGCGTCACAACTTCATAGAGCTCATCCAGAGGGGTGGAGGGATTCGGCCCGTTGAAGCCCCGGCAACCACCACGGTGAAGCATGCTCGCCTGCGTCTGGCGGGTCCCGTGACAGGTGCCAATTCCGACCCGCGGCCAGGGTGGCCGCAGGGAAAGATGAGGAGAAAGGGCCTCGTTACGTGAGCACCTCCGCCCCCCCCGGCGAAACTTTCAGCACTTCCGCACTCGCTTCTGATCCGTATTGCGGTCCGGCATCAACGTCGGGTTCGCCCGCGCCGGGCCCGTTCGGTTTCGCCACGAAATTGTCCTGCCGTGAGTGCGGCCACACGCGCGACCTCGGGCCCTGGTACGCCTGCGAGGAGTGTTTCGGCCCGCTCGAGGTGGCCTACGACCTGCCGGTCCTGACCCGCGCGGGCATCGAGTCCGGGCCACCCAACATCTGGCGTTACGCGAACCTGCTCCCGGTGCCCGCGGAGGTCGCCGCGTCGCCAAACACCGAGCCAGGATGTACCAGGCTCGTACGCGCGGACAACCTTGCCCGGGCGCTCGGCATGCGCCTGCTGTGGGTGAAGGACGACAGCGGCAACCCGACCCACTCCTTCAAGGACCGCGTGGTGGCAGTGGCGCTCGCCGCCGCGACCACCATGGGCTTCAAGGTGCTCGCGTGCCCGTCCACCGGCAATCTGGCCAACGCGGTCGCCGCGGCGGCCGCGCGTGCGGGAATCCGCTCCGTCGTGCTTGTGCCCGACGACCTGGAGCAGCAGAAGATCATTACGACCGCGGTCTACGGTGGCACGTTCGCGACAGTCGCGGGCAGCTACGACGACATCAACCGGCTCGCGTCGGAACTCGCCGGCGAGCACGAGGACTGGGCCTTCGTCAATGTCAACGTCCGGCCGTACTACTCGGAAGGGTCCAAGACCCTCGGCTACGAGATCGCCGAGCAACTCGGCTGGCGGCTGCCGGAGCAGATCGTGATCCCCGTCGCCTCCGGGTCGCAGCTCACCAAGATCGACAAGGCATTCACCGAGTTCGCCCGGGCTGGACTTGTCGAGGAATCGCCGTACCGGGTGTACGGGGCGCAGGCGACCGGGTGCGCGCCGGTGGCGGCCGCCTTCAAGGCGGGCCACGATGTGGTCCGGCCCGTCAAGGCGAACACGATCGCCAAGTCCCTCGCGATCGGCAATCCGGCGGACGGGCCCTACGTGCTCGACGTGACGCGCCGCACCGGCGGCGCGGTCGAGGATGTCAGTGACGACGAGGTCGTGTCAGGGATCCAGTTGCTGGCCGCCACCGAGGGGATCTTCGCCGAGACCGCGGGCGGGGTCACCGTGGCCTCTTTGCGGAAGCTGCTCGCGGCGGGCCGGCTCGACCCTGCCGCGGAGACCGTCGTCATCAACTCGGGCGACGGTCTGAAGACACTCGACGCGGTGGCGCGGGTGGCGCGGCCGACCGCGGCGATCCAACCGTCGATCGAAGCGTTCAGAGAGGCGGGTTTGGCATGAGCGTTTCTGTCCGCGTGCCGACCATCCTGCGCAGTTACACGGGCGGCGCCGCGGAGGTGAGCACCGAGGCGGGCACCTTGCGTGACGTGCTCGCCGCCCTGGACGCGGCCTATCCCGGCATCGCCGGGCGGATCCTGGACGACAGCGGCCACATCCGACGATTCGTCAACGTCTACGTCGGTGACGAGGACGTGAGGTTCGCCGCCGGGCTCGACACGCCCGTCCCCACAGGAACACAGGTCTCAGTGATCCCAGCCGTTGCGGGCGGCTGAGGTGGCCGGGCCGTGATGATACCACTTGATAACGTTGTCGCAAATTGCTGAGCTGTTCATGTGATTACGCGGGTAACGGATGCGCAACGCTTGCTGTTGGAGGTATGGTCGTCGCGGTCGCCGACCGCTGGCCGGTAGCGATCGACGGGCTCCGCGGTTGCCTGGGCGGGGCTCGAGGCCCGAGCGCAGTTAGGGAGTTGTTTGTAATGCCGCAGGGCACCGTCAAGTGGTTCAACGCGGACAAAGGCTACGGCTTTATCGCGGTCGACGGTGGCAGGGACGTGTTCGTGCATTTCTCGGCGATCCAGTCGGATGGCTACCGCACCCTCGAAGAGGGCCAGCGGGTCGAGTTCGAGATCACGCAGAGCGACCGGGGTCCGCAGGCAGAGGCTGTCCGCGCCCTCTAAACGTTCTGTCACGTTCGCCGGATGACCCGGCCCTGAAAATGGGGCCGGGTCATCTCATTCCCGGGACTGGTCGGCCCCAGCCGCCCCGTACGGGCAGGCAAAACGTCGCGTGACGGCGGGGCGCGGCCTGGGGGCGGGCGCCGCCCGATGCCGTCGGCCCGGAACTTGCTGGCGGCCGTGCGCCATGCGGCGCACAGCGCACGCCACACGGCACCGCCGAACCACTCGCGGGCGGTGCGCGTGCGCAGATGCTGCCCCGGCTTGCACTCTCGACCCGAGAGTGCTAAACAGGTCGTTGGCACTCTCACCCTGAGAGTGATAACACGTTACGGCGGGATCGGGGCGATGAGGCCCGGGCACGTGGCCGGGAAGGGACCGGCTGCGGACCGAGCCGTCCGTCGCGGGCATCGGCTCGGTCTGCGCACGCCACAAAGAGTTCCGGAGGACTGGAGCCTATGGCAGCCAAGATGATCGCGTTCGATGAGGAGGCCCGGCGCGGCCTCGAACGCGGCATGAACCAGCTTGCCGACGCCGTGAAGGTGACCCTCGGCCCCAAGGGACGCAACGTCGTCCTGGAGAAGAAGTGGGGCGCGCCGACGATCACCAATGACGGTGTGTCTATTGCCAAGGAGATCGAGCTCGAGGATCCGTGGGAGAAGATCGGAGCCGAGCTCGTCAAGGAGGTCGCCAAGAAGACCGACGACGTTGCCGGTGACGGCACGACCACAGCCACCGTGCTGGCCCAGGCGCTGGTGCGCGAGGGCCTGCGCAACGTCGCCGCCGGGGCCAACCCGATGTCACTCAAGCGGGGCATCGAGGCTGCGGTGGAGCGGGTGAGCGAGGAGCTCTCCAAGATTGCCAAGGACGTCGAGACCAAAGAGCAGATCGCGTCCACCGCGTCCATCTCGGCGGGTGACACCGCTATCGGCGAGATGATCGCCGAGGCGATGGACAAGGTAGGCAAGGAAGGCGTCATCACCGTCGAGGAGAGCCAGACCTTCGGCCTCGAGCTCGAGCTCACCGAGGGTATGCGCTTCGACAAGGGTTACATCTCGCCCTACTTCGCCACCGACCCCGAGCGCATGGAGGCGGTTCTCGAGGACCCCTACATCCTCATCGTCGAGTCGAAGATCTCGGCCAACAAGGACCTGCTGCCACTGCTCGACAAGGTGGTGCAGTCCGGCAAGCCGCTGGTGATCATCGCTGAGGACGTCGAGGGCGAAGCGCTCGCGACCCTGGTCGTGAACAAGATCCGCGGCCTGTTCAGGTCCGTCGCGGTGAAGGCGCCCGGTTTCGGTGACCGCCGCAAGGCCATGCTCGGTGACATCGGCGTCCTGACCGGCGGCCAGGTCATCAGCGAGACTGTCGGCCTCAAGCTGGAGTCTGCAGACCTTGACCTGCTCGGCAAGGCACGCAAGGTCGTGGTGACCAAGGACGAGACCACGATCGTCGACGGCGGCGGTGACGCTGAACAGATCTCCGGCCGGGTGAACCAGATCCGCGCCGAGATCGAGAACACCGACTCCGACTACGACCGCGAGAAGCTGCAGGAGCGGCTGGCCAAGCTGGCTGGCGGCGTTGCCGTCATCAAGGCCGGCGCGGCGACCGAGGTCGAGCTCAAGGAGCGCAAGCACCGCATCGAGGACGCGGTGCGCAACGCGAAGGCAGCCGTCGAGGAGGGCATCGTGCCCGGCGGTGGTGTTGCTCTGCTGCAGGCTGGGCGCAACGCCTTCGAGAAGCTGGAACTTCAGGGCGACGACGCGACCGGTGCGCAGATCGTGCGGCGGGCGCTCGAAGAGCCGCTGAAGCAGATCGCGATCAACGCCGGCCTTGAGGGCGGTGTGGTGGCCGAGAAGGTGCGGTCGCTGGACCCGGGCCGCGGGCTCGACGCCGCGACCGGCGAGTACGTCAACATGTTCGAGGCTGGCATCATCGACCCGGCCAAGGTGACCCGGTCGGCGCTGCAGAACGCTGCGTCGATCGCTGCGCTGTTCCTCACCACCGAGGCCGTTATCGCCGAGAAGCCAGAGAAGGAGAAGGCGCCGGCCGCCCCAGGCGGCGGCGACATGGACTTCTGACCAAGTCCGGCCTTTTCAGCACGTAGGGAGGGTGGTCCCGCGCCGCGGGACCACCCTCCGCGCGAGTCACGCCCGCCAGTCCTGGGAATGTGGTAACCGTGGAGACCGTCCCGGTGAATCCTCCTGCGGCGTCTCCGCACGGGGGCGAGGCTCCAGAACGCGAACGTTGGCAGGTATCGCCCACAGTGCCGGCCGTCGGCGTCGGGCTACTCGCGTTGCTCTGGCTGCTGTCGGCGTTCGACGGCTGGGCAGCGGCGGCGTTCTGCTCGGACCGGGGGCTTGGCAGTAGCTGCCACGCGCACGTGGCCGCCGCGGTACGCCCTTCTGTCGTGCCCGCTGCGATAGCCGCGGCGCTGGCCGCCGCCGCACTCGTGGCATCCCTGGCGACGCAATCCGCCCCATCCGCGCGCACCGCACGGATGGGGCTGCTCGCCACGTCCGCGATGTGCTGGGTTATCGCCCTCGCGGTGGTCTTCGTGGCCGGCCAGGCGGCCGCGGGCTGATCTGGTGGCCGGACCGCCGCGGCGAGCTCAGGTTCCCTCGCCTGCCAGCAGGTCCGCGGCGTCGATGATCTCGTACGCGTATCCCTGTTCGGCAAGGAAGCGCTGGCGGTGACCGGCGTAGTCGGCGTCGAGCGTGTCACGGGAGACGACGGCGTAGAACCGGGCGCGGCCACCGGCCTGCTTGGGCCGCAGGATCCGGCCCAGCCGTTGGGCTTCTTCCTGCCGTGACCCGAACGTGCCGGAAACTTGAATCGCCACGGCCGCCTCCGGCAGGTCGACAGAGAAGTTCGCGACCTTCGACACGACGAGCGTGGTGACGTGCCCGGCGCGGAAATCGGCGAACAGCCGTTCACGCTCGGCGACTTTCGTCTCACCCTTGATGACAGGCGCGCCGAGGCGCGCGCCGAGCTCGTCGAGCTGGGCGATGTACTGGCCGATCACAAGCACCCGCTCGCCGTGGTGCCGGTCGGCGAGATGCTCGACCACGGCGGTTTTCGCTGGCGTGGTGGAACAGATCCGGTACCGGTCACCTGGTTCGGCGGTCGCGTAGCCGATCCGCTCGGCGGTCGGCAGGGTCACCCGCACCTCGATGCAGTCGGCGGGCGCGATCCAGCCCTGGGCTTCCATTTCCTTCCACGGCGCGTCATAGCGTTTTGGGCCGATAAGTGAGAAGACGTCGCCCTGCCGGCCATCTTCGCGGACCAGCGTGGCGGTCAGCCCGAGCCGTCGCCTGGCCTGAAGATCCGCCGTCATGCGGAAGACAGGCGCTGGCAGCAGGTGAACCTCGTCGTAGATGATTAAGCCCCAGTCCCGTGCCTCGAACAGCTCGAGGTGGGTGAAGGCGCCGCCGCGCCGAGTGGTCATGATCTGGTACGTGGCGATGGTAACGGGCCTGACCTGCTTGCGGATCCCGCTGTACTCACCGATCTCGTCCTCGGTCAGGCTGGTGCGGCGCAGCAGTTCGGCCCGCCACTGGTGGGCGGCGACCGCGTTCGTGACCAGGACGAGCGTCGTGCTGCCGGCCAGCGCCATCGCGGCGGTCCCGACGATCGTCTTGCCCGCGCCGCAGGGCAGCACGACCACACCGGAACCGCCGTGCCAGAAAGCCTCCGCGGCCTCCCGCTGGTAGGGCCGGACATCCCAGTCGTCTGCCGTCAGGGCGATCTCGTGCCGCTCGCCGTCCACGTAGCCGGCCAGGTCCGCGGCCGGCCAGCCGAGTTTGAGCAGCACCTGCTTGAGCCGGCCGCGCTCGCTCGGGTGCACGGCCACCGTGTCGGGGTCGATCCGTGGCCCGGTCAGCGGCGCGACCTTCTTGCTGCGCAGCACCTCCTCGAGCACGGCGCGATCGAGCGCGGAGAGCACAAGCCCGTGTGCGGGATGGCTGTGCAGTTGCAGCCGCCCATAACGGCCCATCGTCTCGGCGACGTCGACGAGCAGCGAGTGCGGGACCGGATAGCGCGAATAGCTCAGCAGCGCATCCACGACCTGCTCGGCGTCGTGGCCGGCCGCGCGTGCATTCCACAACGCGAGCGGGGTGACCCGGTAGGTGTGCACGTGCTCCGGAGCGCGCTCGAGTTCGGCGAACGGCGCGATCGCCTTGCGGCAGTCAGCGGCGAGCTCATGGCCGGCCTCAAGTAGCAGGGTCTTGTCCGACTGGACGATCAGCGGCCCGTCAGTCAACCCCGGTCCCTCCCTCCCATCGTCCGCCACGCCCCCGTGGCAGGACTCCGGAGGCCATCCCACGGGTGGGATGCCCCGCCCCCGGGCAACTCTGCACCCCCGGCGGGCCGCGCGCGGGCAAATGACACGACAAGGTCCCATACGGCCGCGCTCGGGTGGCACTTGACGGCGCGGGATCAAGGGCCGCGGGCGTCAGGCGGGGCGCGGCTGAGCCTCAGGTACCGTCGGCGCGCAGCACGCGGACCGCGGCGAGCGCCCGCTCCTCGGCGGGCCATGGCGGGCTCGGCTCCAGCGGATCGGCTGTGTACGCCACACCGTACCTGCTCGCGCGGTCCTCGGCGCGCCTGGACGCCGCGGCCGTGATCTCCACGGTGCCGTCCGCCGACTCGGCCGCTGGTGCGTAGCCAAGTCGGCGCAGCACCGCGAGCACATCGCCGCGCCGGGACGCGGAGACGAGCACCGTGGGTGCGAGCAGCCGCAGCCGCAGCGCGGCGGCGCGGCGATCAGCGGCGATCTCCGCGGCGAGAGCGGGATCCTCGCAACGGACATAGGCCGCCGCGGTGCCGACACGGATCCGGCCGTGCCTGCGCGCGATGTCCTCGATCAGGTAGCGCAACGGCTGCGGGATCGGCGTGGGTGAGCGTTCCCCCAGCATGGCAAGCAGCCCCTCGCCTGTTCGGCCAGCGTCCATCGCCCGGCGCACCGAGCCGGCGGAGAACCGGTACACCGTGGCACCGCCGGTGGATTCCACGTCGGCCGCGAGCGAGAGCTCACGGGCCAGGCCGGCCGTCAGCGGGCCAGGTGCCACTGCCGTCAGGTCTGCCTGGAGCAGCACATGGCCGACAGGTTCGGGCAGAATCCGCGCGAGCGCGGCACCGGCCCCGGTGATCCCGCCGGAAACCGCCGCGCGGCCGTGTGCGGCCAGCCCGCCCAGCCCGGTCAGGCCGAGCAGCGCCGCTTCCCGCATCGCGGTCCGGGCCAGCATCGCCTGCGACGCTTGCGGCCTGCGCGGCCACAGCCACGTGCAGCCGGCGCAGCATCGCGCTCTCAGCCACCGACATTCCAGGCGGAGCCGTGGCCAGCTCGGCAAGCACGCGGGCGCGCACCCGCGGAGCGTCCATCCGGTCGAGACCCGCACCGAGGGCGTTGAGCAGCCGGCCGCCTTCGTCCCGGCTGCCGACAAGGCCGGGCAGCCTCGTCGTGGCAAGCCACGCGCTCACGAGCGCCGCCCAGCGGTCCGCATGGGCGCTGTCCAGCCAGCCGTCGAACGCGCGTGTGGGCAGCCACTCACCGTCGGTCCAACTGGACGCCGCGAGCAGCCCTGCCGCCCGCGCGACCTCGGTGAACAGCGCGGCCGCGGCAAGGTCCAGATCAGCGCAGGCGGCCGCCTTGCGCAGCTCGCGTATCCCGAGCCCGCCCGAGCGCAGCACCGGAGGCGGTGCCTCGGCCCAGCGGCTCAGCAGGTTCTCCACGCATCGCAGCGCGTTCAGCGCCGCAGCGGCCGCCGCCTGGTCCACCTCGCGCAAGCCGTTAAGGATCCCATCGAGTGCCGGCGGCTCGGGTGAGAGCCGGCCGGGCCGGCCGGAACGCGTGGCTCGCTGATGACGGCGCGCAAGCCGGGCGAGGGCCGGAAGCCGCCGCCCGTGTGCCAGGTGAGGGCGCGTGCGCGCAGCGCCGCCAGGCAGCGGCCCAATGGCACGGCCGGCGTGCCGAGCACCTGTTCGAGCCGGTCGGCAGGCACCGGGGACGGCAGCGCGAGCAGCACCTCGAGGACCTGCAACGAGAACCGGTCGAGGTCGTCGAGGGCGCGTTCAAGCGACAGCCGTCGGGCGGCACGTGACGCGAGCGCGTCGATGCCGGCCGGTACGGGGGTAACCAGGTCGGGACGGGCGGCGAACAGCGCGGCGAGTTCCGCGTCGCTGCGCTCGCGGAGCCAGGTCTCGAACGCGCCTCCGCCCGGATCCCGCCCGTTGCCGTTCACCCGATTCACAGTACTGCGACGTTCGGCAGCAATAACCATGGCTGATTCGGGCACTATCGGCGCATGAGCGCGCGCAGCGAGCAGATCGTGCTCGACTATCTGAGCCGCGCTGCGGATGCGGCGCACGGCACCTTGCGCTCGGACGAACGGATGCGGTTCATCGCCAGGCTCCGGGTTTCCATCGAGCAGCAGCGGCGCGCGGCAGGCGCGGTCGAACCAGCGGATGTGCGGCGCGTTCTCGCGAGTTTCGGCGACCCCGGGGCCCTGGCCGAGCGCGAACGCCGGAGAATCGAGGAGGTGAAGGCGGCCGCCCCGGCTGCCAACGGGGGCGGCGCGCCGGACCCGGCGCAGATTGCGGTCGCGCCAGGCGCAGTTGGACGGGGCGCGGCCGGCCAGTTCGCTGCTGAACAGGGCAGGGCCGAACAGAGCGGGACTGGACAGAACCGGGCCGAGCGGGATCGGCCCGAGCAGGACCGGGCCGAGCAGGACGGGCCCGAGCAGGACCGGGCCGAGCAGGACCGGGCCGAGCAGGACCGGGCCGAGCAGGACCGGGCCGAGCAGGACCGGGCCGAGCAGGACGGGCCCGAGCAGGACCGGGCCGAGCAGGATGGGGCCGGGCAGGCCGGACCTGAGCTGGGTGGGGCTGAGCAGGGCTCTGTCGCGCTCGGCTCCGGCACGCCGGGCGCGGCCAAGCCGGGCGCGGGCAGGCCGCCAGAACCCACATCCCCATCGCGTCGGCTTCACCGGGACGGCGAGGGTGAGCCCACCGCCGAATCGGCCGCACCACAAGGCCGCGTTCCTGGCCACGTCCCGGGCCGGGGCGCGGTGCGCCAGGCAAGGGTGGAAGCGGCTGATCAGGAGGCCAGGCCGCCCCAGCCGCTGAAAGCCCCTACCCGGCGGGGAACTGCCGGTCGGCAGGGCGGCGACTCCGCGGGTGGGGCTAGCCGGGCCGCCCAGCGGCACCCGATGCGGCGGCCGGGGCGGGCAGGTGAGCGGCACGGCCCGGTTCCTCTGGGCGGGTCACCCGTCCGGGCGGTCCCGCAGCTAGCGTTCGACCCGATGGCGGTCGTCCGCAGATACCCACGTGAAATGTTCTCGCTGCTTCTGCTCGGCGTGGGCGGCCTGTTGTTACCGTTCCCGCTGTGGCTGATCGGTGCGGTGATCGGCTTGACGTCGCGGGTCTGGGGCACCGGAGACAAGTTCATCGGGATCGCCGGGCCGCTCGTCGTCGCCGTGGCCGGGGTGGGCTTGATCGGTGCGCTGAATAAGAACCCAAGTATCGCGGTGGACCTGCACGCGTATGTCGCCGCCGCCCGCGCGGACGCGTCGCTCCTACTGCGGATCGGCGCGGCGGGTGGCGCTGTCTACCTGTTGGCCAGGCTGCCGCGCGGTGGCCGGTCGCGCCGCTCCCGTCGGTCAGCCGATCGGCGACGCGACCTGCTCGGCCGGGGCTGACGTCTCGTGCTCAGGCAGCAGCCCGAGCGCGAGCCTCGTCCACGCCGCGACGAAGCGTGGTTCGGTAACGCGTCCCGGCGGCGCACCGAGCTGCGTGGTGGTGAGCCAGTAGTTGACGACCGCACCGCCAAGGACCGCGGCGACGGCCGGCCAGTCGACGTCCGCATCGGCGAATTCGGGCTGCCGGCCGCCCCACGTGATCATGACCTCATACAGCGGCTGTACCAGATCATCACGGAACTCATCGACAAGGTGCGGGAACTGATCCAGGTCACGGAAGATCACCCGGATCAAGTTGGCCTCTTCCGTCATCTTGGCCAGGCCGAGCTTGCACAGGTAGCGAAGACGATCAGGCAGTGGGGTCAGCTGGGCCGAGGTGACCGAACGCTTGGTCGCCTCGATCTGGTCCGTGGTGCGCGCCGCGTGGGTGCGGATCGCCGCGGCCATTACCTCTTCCTTGGACCTGAAATGGCGGTACAGCCCACCGGCGCCTGGCGAAAGCCCCGCGGCCGCCTCGATTTCCGCGACCGCGGTAGCGGAGTACCCCTTCTCGGCGAACAGGCGGAGCGCCTCGTCGATTATCCGTTCGCGCGTCGACCTCGTCATACGTGTGCCTCCCCCTGACAGTATCCGCTTACCAACCGGCCATGTGCCGTGCGTCACGCGCGTCGGATTGCTGCTGCGGGCGGGTCGCCTGCTCGCCTGGCCGGTAGGTCCGGCTGGTACGGGTCCTGGACTGACGCGGTGCATGGATGGCCATTGGACCGCGCCCTCAGCCGGCCGTTGGGCGTGTCCCGGATAATTCGCACCGCAGCGGTTGCTAACCGTCATCCGGCCAGCGGCGAGTGGCCGGGCGGGCGTGGGCCTGAGCGAGATGATTGCGGCGGTTCCGCCATGGGTAGACACGTAATGTGATAACGGCGTGCCGCACCGCGATCGGGCTGCGGCTCGCAGCTACCGGATTCCCGGCCTCGCGCGCGGTCCCGTCCTATCACCATCCGAACGTGTGAGGCCGCGGAGGACGCGGCCCCGGCCCAGCGCTGGGGCCGCGTCGCTGTTTGCCGGGATCCCGGTCGCCACAGTTCCGAGGCACAATTCCGCGGCACAGTTCCAGCGGCTGATCCGGAGCACTGTCCAGGCGGGCGAGCCGGGTCGCCCGCCGCGTCCGGCAAAGCGGCCGGGTGCAGTCGGCAGAACCCGATCATCGCCGTGCGGAGCGGCCGCGTGCGGCCAATGGAACCCGATCATCGCCGTGCGGAGCATGGGAGGCCCTCCAGCCGCTGGAACCGGCGAGCGGCTCACCGCGCAAGCGTGATCTGGGTCAGCTCCGATCGGTGCTGGGCGAAGCCCGCTCGTACCGCACGGCCGCTGGACCGATAGCCTGAACTCGCGCTCGCCGCGCAGTTGTGTCGGAACCGATTCACGCGAGGTCATGCCCGTGCCCACTGGCAAGGTCAAGTGGTACGACGCCGACAAGGGGTTCGGCTTCCTCACCCGCGACGACGGAGGCGAGGTCTTCGTGCACTCCTCCGCGCTCCCGGCCGATTCCGCCGCTTTGCGGGCGGGCCAGCGCGTGGAGTTCGGCATCGTGGAGGGCCGAAAGGGGGCGCAGGCGCTTCAGGTGCGGCTGCTTGAACCGCCGCCTTCCGTGACCAAGGTAAGCAAGAAGAAGCCCGACGAGATGATCATGATCGTCGAGGACCTGATCAAGCTCCTCGACGCCGTCTCGAATACCTTCCGGCGGGGAAAGCATCCGGACAACCGCGACGCCGCGAAGATCGCGGCGGTGCTGCGTGCGGTGGCTGACGATCTGGAGCCGCAGGATGCCGCGCCGGGTCCGCCACCACGGCACCGGCAGCCCGGTGCCCGGCGGTGAGCGCCAGGCAGCTTACCTGCCGCCAGCCGCCTGACGCGGCCCCTGGCGTGGCGCCTGGCGCGCCGCAGCATCGTCCGGCCACACCTGTAGCGTCGGCGCGGCCCATGATGCGGCCACGGCGCGGCGTGCCGCGTTAGGGCGGCGCGGGTGGGTCGGCAGCGGCCTTGGCGAGCTGGGCGCCGAGTGGCTCGCTTGTCCGCATTCTGCGGCGTCGGCTCGTGATCAGCACAAACAGTGCCACCCCGAGAGCCACCGCGGCCACGGACAGGCCGACGGCCCCGTTTGCCGCTACCGACAGCACGACGCCGAGCAGGCCGCCGGCGACCCACGCAAGCTGATGGAGGGTCTCCGAGACGGCGAACGTGGATGAGCGGATCTCCTCACCGATCTCCCGCTGCACGATCGAGTCGAGCGAAAGCTTGGCCAGTGCCTGGCAGAATGCCGCGACGAGCGCCACGGCCAGGGCCGCGAGCAAGCCGAAGAACCAGGCGCACACTGCCGTGGCGAGCGTTGCCGCGGCGATTGTGCCAAACATGATGAGGTGCGGCTTGCGCGTTCGCAGGCTGGATCCCGCGGCGGTGCCCGCCAGGCCGCCCGCCGTGGCGGCGATCACGAGAGCGCCGAGTGCCACGTTCTGGCTGACCCCGTGGAAGTGGTCCGAGCGCAGCAGGAAGGCGAGGAACATCACCATGAACCCGGAAAAGGCGCGTACGGCGGCGTTGGCGCGCATGGCCTCGCCCACGACGGGCCCGACGCGACCGAGCGTTCGCGTCCTCTTGCTTTCAGCGGGCGGACCGGTTGCCGCGGTCGCCTGTACGTCGGCTGGCGCGTCCGCCGCGGCGCTTGCCGTGTCGACGTGATCGGGCAGCCTGAGGCTCAGGGCCGCGCCGACCAGGAAGATCAGCGTCCCGAACCGCAGCACCCAGCCCGCGTGAATCAGGACGGATACCCCGACGGCGACAGGTGCGGCGATCGCCGCGGCGATCAGCGATCCGAGCCCGCACCGCGCGTTGGCGGTGACCAGGGTGATCTCGGCGGGGAGCAGCCGCGGCGTGACGGCACTGCGGGTGATCCCGTATGCCTTGGACAACACGAGTACGCCGAAAGCGGCTGGCAGCAGGGTGAGCGGGTCCTTGTGCGTGACCGCCCCGGCCATTCCCCAGCACAGCAGCCCCCGGCCGAGCATGGTCCCGGCCAGTATGTACCTGCGGCCCGTTCGCATGCGGTCGAGCGCCGGGCCGATGAGTGGCGCGAGGATCGCGAATGGCGCCATCGTCACGAGCAGGTAGAGCGTGACCTGGCCGCGTGCCGCGTCAAGCGATGCGTGGAAGAACAGCGTCCCGGCGAGAGCGACGGCGATGAAGGCGTCCCCGGCGCTGCTCACCGCGGTCAGTTCGATGAGTTCGGAGAGGCCGGTGCGTCCCGCGCCCGATGCGCGCGTGCCTCGGTGGATCAGCCGCCCCGTCCAACGGGCCGCCGAGCTACCGGTCCTCGCCGCGGGACGGGTGGCTGACCCGGCCGCGGCGGCGGTCCGCTGGGTCGTGTCCCGGACTTTGCGCCAGGCGGCGCCTGCTCCCATGAACCCAGTATTCTGCGCATCGGGCAGCGGAACGACCCTGCCGGGCCGCCTGATGCTGAAGGCGCGGCGATGATGGGGGAGAATTACTAGGTGTGAGCACTGTACGGACGCGGACACGGACCCCGGCGCTCGATGAAATCTGCGCGCAGGCCGTCGGCGCAGCACGCGCCGCTGCCGAAGATATCGCCGGGCCAGGTCAGGTCGGCGCCCATGTCGGCATGGGGGCGGAAGGCGACCGTCTCGTCACACATCTGTTCGAGTGCCTCGATCCGGCGTACGTGGGCTGGCGGTGGGCGGTGACAGTCGCCCGCGCGGCACGCGCCAAGGCGGTGACGGTGAGCGAGACCTCACTGCTGCCCGGCCCCGACGCCTTGCTTGCCCCAGAATGGGTGCCATGGCGTGACCGCCTGCAGCCAGGCGATCTCGGTGTGGGAGATCTGCTCCCCGCATCTCATGACGACGAACGGCTCGTGCCGGTGGCCCTGCTCGGTGGCGATGACGTGCCCGCCTGGAGCGGCGGCGACGATGTGCCCGAGTGGACCGGCGGCGACGCTGGTCTCGCGGTAGGGGTCCCGATCGACGGCCGCAAGCGCGTGCTGTCCTCGATTGGGCGCGACGAGACGGCCGACCGCTGGTATTCGACCGATCATGGCCCCCGCACACCACTGGCGCGTGCGGCGCCCGCAAAATGTGCGACCTGCGGGTTCTTCGTGCCGCTGAGCGCGCCCCTCGGTCAGCTCTTCGGTGCGTGCGCGAATGCCTACGCCCCCGACGACGGCCGAGTTGTCTCTGTCGATCACGGCTGCGGCGCGCATTCCGAGGTCGTCCTTCCTGCGGACCATGACCTGTCCGCACCACCGATCATTGATGAGCTCGGCTACGACCTGGTCGACCTGCCTGGCGTGTCCATGCAAGAGACCGCCTTCGAGCCTTTCGACCGGGGCTGACATGTCTGCCTAGGGCTGGACGTCCGCCTGTGGCTGAACGTCCGCGTCCGGTTGGGGCTGGCTGTCTGCCTGTGGCTGGACGTCCGCGTCCGGTTGGGGCTGGCTGTCTGCCCGGGGCTGGACGTCCGCCCTCAGCCCGGCCCCCGCCTGCGGCTGAACCTCCGGCCGTGGCTGGATCGGCGCCTGCGTTTGGGCGTCAGCCGCTGAGCGGGTATCCCCCTCGGACCGGGCCTCCCCCCGCCGCCGCGCCGCGCGGGCGCGCTGCCGCTTGAGGCGTGGGACGTACCACAAACCAAACAAGCCCATGGCGAATCCTGCGGCGCACACCCAGATCCACCAGCGTTCGCCGGCGGGCAGCCCGGCCGCGCAGAAAGAGAAGCGTGATCAGCCCGACCGCCCACGCGGCAGTGATCATCGCCGTCACCAACTGCTCGTTGGTCTCCATGGGCGGGGGGGCCGGCCGGTACTGGCGCCTCATGCCGCAAGCTTAACTTGATCATTAAGCCGGCTCACCACTCGCCGCCCCGCGGTGACACGCCTGGCACACGGCGGCACGCGTCAGTGTGGCCGAACCAGCATTGGCCTCATGCGCCGCGACGTTGTGACGAAACTCATGGTGTACTTAAGGCGCGCCCGGCCGGGCGCGAAAGCCCTCCGCAGGTGCACGAGGGCTGCCCACGGCGGATCTTGTCCGCGTTGCTGACGGTTTGCGGAATGTGCGGCACCCCGTATATCGTTAGCAAGAGTAATGACACAGGCTAACGAACATGACCTCGCAGACCACGACCGGCGCTGGTTTGGCCAACGGCCTCCGCATCTCGGTCAGCAGGCTGGCACGTCGGTTGCGGGTGGAGCGCGCAGGCGGCTTGGCGGAGAGCGGCTTGTCCGACACGCAGGTGGCCGCGCTCGCCGTCCTCGACCGCAAGACCGCGATGACCCCGGGCGAGCTGGCCGAGCACGAGAAGGTGCAGCCGCCCTCGATGACCCGTGTGATCACGGCACTCGAGGAAAGAGGGCTCGTGCGGCGAGCCCCGCACCCCACCGACGGACGGCAGGTGGTGCTGACGGCCACGGACGAGGGCAAGGCCCTGGTGAACCACTTCCGCCAGCGCAGGGACGCGTGGCTGGCGATGCGGCTGCGGGAGCTGACGCCACAGGAGCGCGCGATTCTGCGGGCCGCCGCGCCGATTCTGGAGAAGCTAAGCCAGGCCTGATAGAGCGCCGCGGCGCCGGGCTGAAAGGCCTCACGCGGACCTTCAGCTCCCTGCAGACCCGGAACTACCGGCTGTACGCGGCCGGCCAGGTCGTGTCGAACACCGGCACCTGGATGCAGCGGGTCGCGCAGGACTGGCTGGTCCTCGAACTGACCCATGGCAGCGGTACCGCACTCGGCATCGCGACCGGGCTCCAGTTCCTGCCCTTGCTGCTTTTCAGCCTGTGGGGCGGGGCGATCGCCGACAGGTATTCCAAGCGGCACATCCTCATGGTCACCCAGGCGGTCATGGGCGGCCTGGCACTCATCCTGGGCGTACTCGCGCTGACCGGTATCGTGCAGATCTGGCAGGTGTACGCGCTCGCGTTCGCGCTCGGACTCGTGAGTGTCGTGGACAACCCGACGCGGCAGACGTTCGCGGTCGAGATGGTCGGGCGCGCTGACATGCCGAACGCGATCGCCCTCAACAGCGCGACCTTCAACCTCGCCCGTATCCTGGGCCCGGCCGTCGCCGGGCTGGTCATCAGCCTGGTTGGCACGCCGATCGCGTTCATCGTGAACGCGGCCTCCTACGGTGCGGTGCTGGCTGGCCTCAAGCTGATGCGCCCCTCCGAGCTGCATCCGGTGGAGCCCACGCCGAGAGCGAAAGGCCAGGTGCGCGAGGCCCTCGCGTACGTGAAGGCGCGCCCCAGCCTGTGGATGCCGATGCTGCTGATCTTCTTTGTGGCCACTTTCGGGATGAATTTCCAGGTGACGACCGCGCTGATGTCGCGCCAGGTATTTCACACCGGGGCGGGTGCGTTCGGGGTGGCCTCGGCGGTGTTCGCCGCGGGTGCGCTCGCGGGCGCGCTGCTGGCCGCCCGCAGGCGGCGTCCCGGCGCCGGGCTGCTGGTGGTGACCGCGGTGGCCTTCGGAGTGCTCGAGATGCTCACGGCGCTGATGCCGGGTTATTGGTCGTTCCTCGTGCTGCTCGTGCCCACCGGCCTCGCGCTGCTGACCTTCAGCACGGCGGCGAACTCCGCGACCCAGCTTGGCACCGCGCCCGAGATGCGCGGCCGGGTAATGGGGCTGTACCTGCTCGTATTCCTCGGCGGAACGCCCCTCGGCGCGCCGCTGGTCGGCTGGGTGGCCGAGCAGTTTGGCCCGCGGATGAGCCTGTTCGCGGGCGGCGCGATCTCCGCGGTCGCCGCGCTTGTGGTCGCGGCCATGCTCAGCCGCAGCCACCAGGTGCGGGTCCGCGATTACCTCCGGCCGAAGGCGCTGGCCAGGCTGGTGGCATAGCGGCGGGCCAGGGTCGGCCGGTGGCGCGGTGATCTGCCAGGTAACCGACGCAGACCGGCCCGCTGCGGCACCGCTGCGCGCCCTGCCCGGCGAGGCGAGGCCAGCGACATAACGGCTGCGTTTAGTGGCGCTCTGCTTCGCTCGGCAGCTCAATGCCGATCGTCGTTGTCGACACGCGGAATCGATGGCGGCGCCGCGCCGTCGCCTGCGGTGGAAACCGTGTCGTCGGTGTCACCGTGCTTGCGGCCCAGCGGCCAGCTCGCGAGCTCCTCGTAGGTCGGCCGGGGGCCGGGGTAGCTGCGGATCAGCTGAATCCTGTCGGCTATCCAGGGTGTCCCCGCGAAGCCAGCAAGCGCTGCCACGAGTGGACGCACGTCCGCTGGCGCGCGGCACCTGGCCAGCGTCAGATGGGGCAGGAATGGCCTGCCCTCATCCGGTGGCGGCGCTCCGGCCCGGCGGGCGCCTGCGGACACTGACGCGGCAAGGGCTGCCATGGCCCGGTGGTCGCCTCGCAGCCCGGTCCACAGCACGCGCGCTCTCGCGCCGCTGGGGAACGCACCCGCGCCGCCGAAGGCCAGGCCGAGAACGACGTGACGCCGGGCGGCGCGCTCCAGCCGCGGCATCAGGCGCGCGGCGGCGGCGTCGTTCACCTGGCCGAGGAACGCGAGGGTGACATGCCAGGCCGCATGGCTGGTCCACCGCAGATCGGGCCGCCCGGGACGGAGGGGTGCCGCCGCGGCCTCGATTTCATCGAGCGCGGCGGCCGGCGGCACGATGGCGACGAACAGCCTCATGCCGCCCTCCCCGGCAGCGCTATGCCTGGCTGAGCTCAATCCGCCGCTCAGTCTCCCGTCTCGCCGTCGATGCGCTCACGTAGCAGGTCGGCATGCCCGTTGTGGCGGGCGTATTCCTCGATCATGTGGACCAGGATCCAGCGCAGCGAGTATTGCCTGTGCTTTCCCGCGAACGTCACCTCGAGCGATGGCGCGGCCGCCTCCGCCTTCCTTGCGGCTTCGCATTCCGCGCGCCACGTGGCGAACGCCTCTTCCACGTCGGCGGTCTGCGCGCCGTTGATGTCCGCGTCCCTGTCCTGTTCGGTCTGGTAAAGATCAGGCAGGTCCTCGCCCGCCAGCCCCTGGCGGAACCAGCCACGCTCGACTTCGGCCATGTGCCTGACCAGGCCGAGCAGGGACAGCGTGGAAGGCGGTACGGATCGCTCCCGCAGTTGCCCGTCGGTCAGCCCTTCGCATTTCCAGGCAAGTGTGGCTCGATGAAAGTCGAGCCACGCGTTCAGCATCGCCCGCTCGCCCGCTTGCAGGGGTGGGTCGATTCGCTCAGCTTTCATGTCCCGATTCTTCAGTACGGTCCGCAGGACGGTCCACCGGGGGAGGAAGGACGCGGAGCGGGACCGCCCTGGCCGGGCTCACGGCGCCGGATTCCCCGGCGTGGTGGCTGCGTAGGCTGGGCTCGTGATGGGTCCCAGGGCCGGCTCTGCATGGCTTCTGCCCGCGGTGCTCGCGATTCTCGTGGCCGCCGTCGTCGTGGGCGCGATCCTGCGCTGACCCAGTGGCCGGTAAGGGGAGTCTTCTTTGGCTCTGCCGTCCACGACAACGCCCAGGCAGCCACCTCGCGGCGTTGTCGTCGGAGCGCGTAGGAACCACTGCGCGCTCCTCGAAGACAAGCAGAGCCTGGCGATGCACCCACCTGGACCCCGTTCGCTCAAAGGCCCCCTTACCGACCACTAGTGGCCTGGGCGGCGAATGAGCGGCCCGCGTATCGCGGGCGGCCGACAGCGTGCTGGTGGCAGCCGGGAGCACAATGGGGGCATGGCGGATGCTCCAGTGGGACGGCGCATCGTGCTCGGCATGATCGGGCTTGGCGCCTTGGGCGTGGCATTCGGCGCGCACGCGGCGAATGCGATCGCCCAGCTGATGGCCCCGATCGAGGAGCGCGACCCCACGGGCCTTACCGGCCTGATCCCTGCCGCCGGAGGGTTCCGCTACTACTCGATCAGCGGTGGCGAACCGCTGCGCACCCGGCAGGACTACCGGCTCACCGTCAACGGCCTGGTAGACAGGCCGCGAACCTATACGTACGCGGACCTGGTCTCGATGCCGCACACTCGGCTGGTGCGCGACTTCCAGTGCGTCACCGGCTGGCGGGTGCCGTCGGTGCCATGGTCCGGGGTGAGGCTCGCCGACCTGCTCGATGCGGCGGGCGTCGCGCCGGCCGCCCGCGCGCTCACCTTCACCTCGTTCGACGGTGCTGACACGGAGTCCCTGACCCTCGATCAGGCGCGCAGGCCCGATGTCATTGTCGCGCTCGGGATGTACGACCAACCGCTCACCCGCTCGCATGGCGGCCCAGCGCGCCTGTATGTGGCACCGATGTACGGTTACAAATCGCTCAAGTGGCTGAGCGGCATCACCGTCACCGACCAGGTGGAGCCAGGATTCTGGGAGCACAACGGATACGACGTGGACGCCTGGGTGGGCAAGTCGAACGGCCGGGGCGATGATCCCACCTCGTGATCGTCGCGCCGGAGGCGCGCCGGCCGAGCACGGCGCCGCAGGCGCGCCGGCCGAGCACGGCGCCGCAGGCGCCGTGGATGACCGTACCAGGGGCGTGTCCAGCGGAACACTGCGCCGATTCACCGGGGGCGAGCGGTGGGTGCACTGGGGCACCGCGACCCTCATGGTGGTCTGTATCGTGACAGCGGCGTTCCTTTATGTGGGGCCGCTCGCCATCTTGACCGGCCGGCGCAGGCTGATCGAGCTGATCCATGTCTACGCGGGCATCGGCCTGCCGATACCGATACTGCTTGGCTGGCTGTCACGCAGCTTCCGGCGCGACCTGGCGCGGCTGAACAGGTTCTCGCCACGTGACTGGGAATGGCTGCGCTCGCGCGACCGGCGCAGCGGCACGATCGCCGTAGGTAAGTTCAATGCGGGCCAGAAGCTGAACGCCGCGTTCATCACCGGATCGATCCTTGTCATGCTCGGGTCCGGGGTGATGCTTTTCTGGCCTGATCCGCTGAATCTGCCGCTGCCGCTGCGTGTCGGCGCGACGTTCGTCCACGACTGGCTGGCGCTCGCGGTCTTCGTCGTCGTGCTTGGCCATATCTGGTACGCGACCCGCGAGCCCGAGGCGCTGCGAGGCATGTGGAGCGGGCGGGTGCCGATATCGTGGGCCGCGCGTAACCACGCGGGCTGGCTCGCAGAACAGGACGCGGACGGCGAACCCGTGGAGGCGGCCCGCGGGGCGGCGGGCGGGGAGCCGCCGGGATAGCGTCCCCAGGAACCACACCGCATCCGCCGGCCCCAGACACCGGCCGCCCGTATCCCGCGGTGCCGCACCATCGGCCCCAGAAAGAGTCCGCCGGGTTCGTGGCGCGCGCCGCCGGAACTGGCCAGCCGGGCGCGCCCGGCGCAGTACCGCGCCCGGTCGCGTCCGGCGGCCTGAGATACGACGCCACGCTTGACGAGAGTGGGTGGCGATGGCGGGCCACCGCGACCGGGCCCCGCGCAGACCCACCAGGACGGCGCTGTGCGGGCCCGGTGCTGTGCCGTGCGGCGCCGCGGCGCGCCGCAGCGCACGTCTTACAGCCGCTCGACGACGTAGTCGATGCAGGTGGTGAGCGCCTCGACATCGGTCGGGTCGATGGCAGGGAACATTCCTACGCGCAACTGGTTGCGGCCGAGCTTGCGATATGGCTCGGTGTCCACGATCCCGTTCGTGCGCAGCGTCGCGGCGACTGCGGCGGCGTCCACCTCGCTGGCGAAGTCGATGGTGCCGACCACCTGCGAGCGCTGCGCCGGGTCGGCGACGAACGGCGTGGCGTAGGGCGTCTTCTCGGCCCAGGTGTACAGCCGCCCCGCCGAGTCCGCGGTGCGGGCAGTCGTCCAGGCGAGGCCGCCCGCGGCGAGCATCCACTCGACCTGCTCCGCGAGCAGCAGCAGGGTAGCGACGGCGGGCGTGTTGTAGGTCTGGTCCTTCGCCGAGTTGTCGATCGCAACCGGCAAGGAGAAGAACTCCGGCACGTACCGCCCGCTCGCGGCGATTTCGTCGACGCGGGCAAGCGCCGCCGGAGACATCAGTGCGATCCACAGCCCGCCATCTGAGGCGAAACACTTCTGCGGCGCGAAGTAGTACACGTCGAACTCACCGGCTCGCACGGGCAGGCCGCCCGCGCCGCTCGTGGCGTCCACGAGCACGAGCGCATCGCCGCCGCCGACCCGCTCGATCGGCATGGCCACGCCCGTCGAGGTCTCGTTGTGGGTAAGCGCGTAGACATCCACCCCCTCCTCCGCGCGCGGCAGCGGATGGGTGCCCGGCGGGCTGGAGATGACGCTCGGCTCAGCAAGCCACGGTGCCTTGGCGGCCGCGCTGGCGAACTTGCTTGAGAACTCTCCGAAGGACAGGTGCTGCGACTTGCCGCGGATCAGCCCGAATACCGCGATGTCCCAGAACGCCGTGGTACCGCCGTTGCCGACCACCACACGGTAGCCGTCCGGCAGGGCGAACAGTTCGCCGAGGCCGCCGGTGACCCGGCGCACGAGCGACTTGACCGGGGCCTGCCGGTGTGACGTACCGAGGTAGCCGTCGGCCGACGAAGCGAGCGCGCTCAGTTGCTCCGGACGGACCTTCGAGGGCCCGCAGCCGAAGCGTCCGTCCACCGGCATGATCTCAGCTGGGATAGCGATGTTAGCCACGGCTCAACCTTAGTGAGCGTCCGGTGAGCTTGGTCCGGCGCCTGGCCGGCGGCGCGTCACGCGTGCAGGACCTCGGCCGCGCCTGCCACCTCCTTCACGGTACGGGATTTCGGGCCGACGTACCGCGCGCTCGGCCGGATCAGCCTGCCCGTGCGCTTCTGCTCCAGGATGTGCGCGGCCCAGCCGGCCGTGCGGGCGCAGGTGAACATCGACGTGAACATGTGGGCAGGGACCCCGGCGAAATCAAGCATGATCGCGGCCCAGAACTCCACGTTTGTGGAGAGCACCCGGTCCGGCTTGCGGGCGTGCAGTTCTTCGAGCGCCGCGCTCTCGAGCGCCACGGCGGCCTCATACCGTGGCGCGCCTAGCTCCTCGGCGGTGCGGCGAAGTACCCGTGCTCGCGGGTCCTCTGCGCGATACACCCGGTGACCGAAACCCATCAGCCGTTCGCCCTCGTCGAGCGCTTGTTTCACGTAGGCGAGCGCGTCACCGCTGCGCTCCACCTCCTCGATCATGTGCAGGACACGCGCGGGCGCGCCGCCGTGCAGGGGCCCGGACATGGCGCCGACCGCACCGGAGAGTGCGGCTGCCACGTCCGCGCCGGTGGAGGCGATGACGCGGGCGGTGAAGGTGGAGGCGTTCATCCCATGCTCGGCCGCGGACGTCCAGTACGCGTCGATCGCCTTGATATGCCGGGGATCCGGCTCACCGCGCCACCTGACCATGAAGCGCTCGACGATGGTCGTAGCCTCGTCCACGCGGCGCTGCGGCACCATCGGGATACCGAGGCCGCGTGCGGCCTGCGCCACGAACGACAGCGCCATCACCGACGCCCTGGCGAGATCGTCGCGGGCCTGTTCGTCGCTGATGTCAAGCAGTGGCCGCATTCCCCAGCCGGGCGCGAGCATCGCGAGCGCGCTCTGCACGTCGACGCGGATGTCGCCGGAGTGGACAGGGATCGGGTAGGGCTCAGCCGGCGGCAGGCCCGGCTCGAAACTGTCGTCCACGAGCAGGCCCCATACGTTCCCGTACGACACCTGTCCGACCAGGTCTTCGATGTCCACGCCCCGGTAGCGAAGGGATCCGCCCTCCTTGTCGGGTTCGGCGATCTCGGTCTCGAACGCCACGACATCTTCGAGTCCCGGCTTGAAGTCGGACATGTACGCTTCCTCTGTCTTCTCTGGGTACGGCGTGAAGGGCGAACGACCGTATGCACTTTTCCGTGGTCCGTCTGGACCGTTGTGACGGTACTGGACGGTACTGCTACCCTGTCCCCACGCGAGGGGCAGGGGATCATCTTGCGCGGTTGCGCCTGGTGCCCCGACCGTACGCGGGTGCGGTTGCACGCGCACGGCGAGGTTTTCATTCAATCGCGCGGACCCGAGGCGAGATAGTGGGTAAGTTACTGCCTGCCGAGGTCACCGCGTGCCGTGCCGTGTGATGATCAGTACCCGTGGATGCATCGGACGGCGCACCGGACCAGGACGGGCCACAGGATACTGACCTCACCGCGCAGTCGATGGCAGCCGACCCGGTTACCCAGTTCTCCCGCTGGCTCGCTGACGCGGCGACGGCGGGCCTTCCCGAGCCGACCGCCATGGTGCTCGCCACGGCCTCGCCGGACGGTGTGCCGCGCGCGCGCACCGTCCTGCTCAAGGGCTACGACTCGGACGGCTTCGTCTTCTACACCAACAAGACGTCGCGCAAGGGCCGCGAGCTCAGTGCCAATCCCCGGGCCTGCCTGCTTTTCCCCTGGCACGCCATGCGCCGGCAGGTCATCATCGAGGGCGGCGTCGCCGAGGTCCCCCCGGCGCAGAGCGAGCGCTATTTCCGCTCCAGGCCGCATGGCTCACAGCTCGGTGCGTGGGCGAGCAGGCAGTCAACCGTGCTCACCTCGCGCGCGGAGCTCGACGATCGCCACCGGCGCCTGCTTACCCGCTGGCCGGAGGGGACCGAGGTGCCGATGCCCCCATTTTGGGGTGGTTACCTGATAGTCCCCGAGCAGGTCGAGTTCTGGCAGGGCCGCGCCAGCCGGTTGCATGACAGGCTGCGCTACCGCCGCGCCGGCGACGGCTGGGCCATCGAACGCCTGTCCCCCTGACCAGGCTTGCTTGAAATAAGGCGGCTGCGCGCGGCAGCCGCTGCGGGCCAGCGGTGGCGTTAGCATCAGTGGGAGAGGAGACAAGTTGACCGCCCACGGGCTCATCGACACAACCGAGATGTACCTCCGCACCATTTTCGAGCTCGAAGAGGAGGGCATCGTGCCGCTGCGCGCCCGCATCGCGGAGCGGCTGTCGCAGCGTGGCCCGACCGTGAGCGAGACCGTCGCCCGAATGGAACGGGACGGCTTGCTGCGGGTGGCAGGCGACCGTCAGCTTTCACTGACCGAGACCGGGCGGTCACTCGCCACGCAGGTCATGCGTAAGCACCGGCTCGCCGAATGCCTGCTGCTCGACGTCATTGGCCTGCCGTGGGAGGAAGTGCACATCGAGGCGTGCCGGTGGGAACACGTCATGTCGGATGCCGTCGAGCGCCGCATGATCGAGCTGCTCGATTACCCGGCCAGGTGCCCGCACGGAAATATCATTCCCGGGCTGGACGAACTCGGCCTCCCTCCGGAAGCCAAGGCCCGCTTGTTCGACGCTGAACAGGAGCGGGTGCAGTCCATGATCGACGCCGCATCCTCGCGGGCCGAACCGGTAATTGTCCGGCGGATCAGCGAACAAGTCCAAAGTGATGCCGGTCTCATGCTTAAACTCAAGCGAGTTGGGATACAACCCGGACGCGAGGTAGTGCTCGCGAGCAGCGACGGCGGTGTGCGGGTGACGTGCGGCGAGGCGGCTGAGTGCCAGACGGCCGACCTGCCGCGTGGTATTGCCGCGCACGTCTTCGTCGCGAGGCTGTGAGCTGGTGGAGCCGGGGAGGAACGACGATAGATTTCTCGTTACCAATGAAATTGGGGAGGCGGGAGTGACGCGCGGGCCGGCCCGTCGCCGCAATGGTGAGGTGACGTGCCGATGAAACGGTGGGGTGACGGCGCATTCGACGCGTACCTGCCCGCGGAGACCGTGCTTCGGCAGGTCGAAACGGCGGTCATCGCCACCGATCGGGCGAGCAATCTGCTCTACGCGAACGCCCATGCCGCAAGGCTGTTCGGTTTCCCCAAGGATTTTCATCACCTAATAGGGCATTCCATCCTCCAGATGGGTTTCGAGAAAGCCGATCTTGTCAAGGCGACGGGACTAGCCACACAGGTGCTCCGTGGCCTGGTCTGGGAGGGCACCTTCGTCAGCGTGCGGCAGGATGGCTCGCGGGTGTTCGTGCGGGCGCAGGCCGCGCCGCTGCGCCATCCGTCCGGAGCGATCGACGGGATCGTCATCTTCGCCCGCGAGGCGATGCGCCGGGGGAACGAGCGGGAGTTCGACAGGATCGGCCTGCTCGAGCGGATCGGTGAGCGGCTTGCCGGATCGCTCGAGCTCGACCGCACCCTCCGGCATGTTGCCGAGACCTTGGTCCCGCAGTTCGCCGATCACTGCTTCATCGATCTCCGCCAGAACGACAAGCTGGTGCGGCGGGTGGCGATGCACTCCAAGGGCTGGCAGCCCGCGCCGGGAACCTGGGCGGCGGTGGGTGAACCCATCCACTACCCGCAGGGCCACTTCTGCCAGCAGGCCATGCAGCGGCTTGACACCGTGGTCGTCGAGGATTTCGAGAGCCAGAAGTTTCCCGCACCGAGCGCGGCGAGCGCGGCCGCGTGCTCGGACGTCGCCGTCACCTCCGTCATCGCCGCGCCTCTGCTTGCGCGCGGTGAACTTCTCGGCGTGATGAGCCTCGCGCTGTCCCGCCTCTCTCATCGTGACGACATCCACTACGACTCGTTCGACCGCGAATTCGTCGGGGCGGTCGCGGGCCGGGTGGCGATCGCGATCGACAACGCGATGTTGTTCGAGGAGGAACGGCGCACCGCGCTCGCATTCCAGACGAGCCTGCTGCCGCAGCAGATCCCGAAGCTCGACGGGCTTGAGATCGCTTGCAGATACGTGCCCGCAAAGCCGCTGGAGACCCGTGGCCAGGGGATTCAGACACAGGTCGGTGGGGACTGGTACGACATCATCCCGCTGTCCGCCGGCCGGGTCGCGATCGTCATAGGTGACGTCGAGGGCCGTGGCGCGCGCGCGGCCGCGATCATGGGACAGCTCCGCGCCGCGCTGCGTGCTTTCGCGCAGGATGAAAAGCCGCCCGCCGAGATGCTGCGCAAGCTTGACGAGTGGTGCCGGACGCTCGGGCACGTCGAGACCGACGCCCACGGGGTTTCCGCGCCTGTGACCCCGACTGTGAGCTGCACCTACCTTGTCTACGACGCGTGGACACGCAAGCTGGCCTTCGCCAACGCGGGCCACGACGCGCCGCTGCTCATCGTGGACGGCGAGGTCGGCCAGCTTGAGATCGAGCACAAAGGGGTCTTGCTCGGGGTCCGCTCGCAAGGCGTCGGCGGGGTGCCACCGTTCCGCGAGGAGCAGCGTGAACTGCCGCCGGGTGCCACCTTGCTGCTGTACACGGACGGCCTGACCGACCGGCGGACACGTGCGGACGGCAGCGGGCACTACACCGAGGACGAAGCGGCGGAGATGCTGCGCAAATCGGTTAAGTCTGTGGCGCACAAGGACGTCGAGGCGCTTGCGAAGGCGGCTGAGGAGGCCGTACCCGGTGACATCGACGACGACATGGCGATCGTTGTCGTGCGGTCGGCCGCTGCCAAGCTGCCATCAGAGGAACAGGTGTTCCCTGCGGAGCCGATCATGGTGTCGGGGGCTCGCCGGATGGCTGCGGAGGCCTTCGCCGGTTGGGGGCTGGATCCTGGCCAGTCGGAACTCGCCTGCCTGCTGGTCTCGGAGGTCGTCACAAACGTCGTGCTGCACGCGGCACTGTCACCAAGCCCGCGACGCGAGCTCGTCTACGATTCGGCCGCGGTCGGTGGCGGCCCCATGGTCACGGGCCTGGACGACAGCTGGGAGCTTGCCGTGTTCGACGACGCACCCCTATCCATGGGGTCAGAGTTCACTGTCCGCCTGCGGCGCGGTGAGTCTGCGATCTGGGTTGAGGTGTTCGACTCAGACCTGCGGCTGCCACGGATTCGCAATGCTGGCGAGAACGACGAGGGAGGACGCGGGCTCTACCTCGTGGACCAGCTTTCGAGCCGCTGGGGTTGCCGGCCGACCAAGGAAGGCAAGGCGGTCTGGTTCGAGGTGCCTGTCCGCCGTTCCAGGAATTCATAAGCCGCACTCACGCCCCCTGGCGGCGTTCCCTGCCCCGCCGGGGCGTGGCGCTGCGCGGTGGCGGCGCACGGTTCGGTGCCCCGCCGCGCGCGTTCAGTGCGATGTGGCCCAGAGCGCGAGGACCACGATGGCGAATATCACGATGGCTGCGGTCCAGTGCCTGCCGGTCACGCCGAGCCCGAGGCGCCGCCGTAGCCTGGTCCAGAAGAAGGCCACCAGGACCGCGAGCAGGCCAAGCAGGATCAGGCCGGGAGCCACCGCAGCCTCCAAGGGGCAAAGATACCTAGCATCGAGCCTACCGCCGAATGAGTGCGATCCCGCGATCTGAACATGCATGTACCGCTGCGGTCATGCGCAGCAGTTCAGCGGCTCAGGCTCGCGAGCTCCAGCACCCGCGCCGTTTCCTCCGAGCCGCTCCGCTCCACCGACTCCCTCAGGCTGTGCAGCATGGACATTTGCTGGCCGAGTTCGTCGAGGCGGTCCTCCACAAGCTGGGCGGCCCTGGCCCGCTGCGCCGGCGTGAGAACCCTGCCGAGCACCAGCCGGGCGAGCGGCTTGATCTGCTCGAGCCGGAATCCGAGCTCTTTGAGCGACAGCGCCGTTTCGATGTAGCGCCGGTACTCCTGCGGGTACTTCCGCGTGCCGCCCGGCGAACGGTGCGGCTCCGGCAAGATCCCAAGCTCCTCGTAGTAGCGGATGGTACGGCTGCTGACCCCGGTCACCCTGGCGAGCTGGCCGATGCTCACCATGCCGGACAGTTCGCCGATCACGTCAGTCATGCGCAGGCCCCCGAAACGATCCCATACAACATTTTGCACCCTTCCAGATACGCATAGTAACCAGAAGGTGGGTGCGGGCGTCCAGTGCTCCGGCCATAGATGCCGTCCAGCGCGCGGCCCGTGCTTCAGGTGGTCGTGCTTCAGGTAGCGCGCGCCCTGCCTTGGCCGGGCGCGCGTGTGCGTATGTCAGGGCAGCGTCCACAGGTCCACCGCGGCACGCCGCCGGGCGCACCGCGGGCGGCAGAGTGCCCCATGGCGCCCGGCGGACGAGGCTAGAAGCTCTCGTAAAGCGACAGGCTGGGCCGCCGCCTGGGAGCCTTTTCCGCGACCGGACCAGGAACCTCGATCTCCATGCGCAGCAGCGCGCCGCCTAGCGTCTTGCCTAGGTTGTCGCTGCGCAATGAGCGCGATCCGCCGCCACCCAGCGCGCGGCGGGCGACAAAGTTGAGCGCCAGCACGTTCGCTGCCTCGTACCGGTTCACCGGGCCGCCCCACAGGCCGGCGAAGTGCGCCGCCACCCGCTCGGCGGTGACTTCTTGCCTGATGACGTCGTAGGCCACGGCGTCGTAGGCGAACAGGGCGACGTTGACGGTGTCACCCTTGTCACCCGACCGGGTGCCGCACAGGTCACGCAGCAGAATCCGCGGCATGTTCCGCCTCCTCGCCGGGCCGGAGGTCCCGGTTATACGTCGGTGATCTCAGCGATGTCAGTGACGTGATGATGCACCTGCCCGTCCACCAGATCCTTCGGGACGAGGGCGGGCCAGAGGCCGAGCAGCTGTGAGGGTCTGCCCGTCATCCCCCGCCCGGCCCCGGTCATTCCCCACGGTGGCGCCGACAGGGCGAGCGGCACGAGTTCGCGGCCCACACGGGCGGCGGTCTCCGCGTCCGCGCACCGCCACGCCATCCGCAGCAGAACCTCGGGAATTTCGTCGGTGTCACGGGGTGGCACGATCGCACCATGCAGGGCGTTCACGCCCCAGTACTCCGCCAGCCATTCGTCGACGGCCAGGCCGGCCAGTTCGGTGCGCTTGCGCAGGATCATCTCGGTCGCGCGTGCCTTGGCATGCGCGTCCGGCCAGCCGAACGCCACCCTGGCCTCGCCCGACCAGCCCGCGGGATAGCAGGCGAGGGCCTTGTAGGTGCCTGTCGCATGGCGGCCGCGCGCCCCGCTCACCCGGACCCGGTCACCGCCAAGGTCGTCGAGCCGCAGGGCGGTGAAGTCGGCGACCACGTCCGGCGTCACGTAGGCGGCGGGATCGTGCACCTCGTAAAGGAGCTGGTGCCGTACCGTGTCGAAGTCGACGCGGCCGCCCGTGCCGGGCGGCTTGGTGATCACCGCGGTGCCGTCCGGCTCGCACTCGGCGATCGGGTAGGCCAGGTTCCACGGTTGCGCTATGGTCCACCAGTCGCCGGAGTAGTTGCCACCCGTGGACTGGCCGGAACACTCGCACAGGTGCCCGATCGCGGTTCCCGCGGCCAGCAGGTTCCAGTCGTGGGCCGCCCAGCCGTATTCGTGCATGAGCGGCGCGAGGAAAAGTGACGGGTCGGCCACTCTGCCGGTGATGACGATGTCGGCGCCGTCGGCGAGCGCGGCGACGATCGGGCGCGCGCCCAGGTAGGCGCTGGCGAACAACGCCGGGCCGGGAAAATCGCGCCAGGGCTCACCGGTCTCGGCGTTGGTGAGGCCACCGGGCGGGGCGGCGAGGTCGCCGAGCCGCGGCATCAGGTCGTCGCCGCTGACGGTGGCGATCCGCAGGCCGCTGAGGCCAAGCTGCGCAGCCACCTTCGCCGCCTCCTGGCCGGCCGCGACCGGATTGATGCCACCCGCGTTCGTGATCACCTTCGTGCGCCCGCTCGCGACATACGGCATGGCGAGCTGGAGGTAGAACGGCAGGTCCCTGGTGAAGCCGGCGCCTGGATCGCGCAGCCGGTCCTTCTGCAGGATCGCCAGGGTGAGCTCGGCAAGGGCCTCCAGGCACAGGTAGTCGACGCCCGCGTCGAGCAGTGTCGTCACCGAGGTCACGGAGTCGCCGTAGAAGCCCTGGCCGCCGGCCACGCGCACGGTCACCTCGTCACCTCCACGGAACTCGGGCTCAGCGCCGATTCTCCCCCATCAGATCCTGAACGGCTGCGCAGGGAGTCGGTGAGCTGAAAGGTGTCACGCCCGGGGCGGGTGTTGCGGGGGGTTCCGGGCCAATCGGGGGTCTTGCCCCCCCAGATGGGCACGGTCCCCCCGGGCAAGCGCAGCCTCAACGGGTGCGCAGGGAGCGGGGTGACCTGAAGGGTGTCACGCCCGGGGCGGGTGTTGCGGGGGGTTCCGGGCCAATCGGGGGTCTTGCCCCCCCAGATGGGCACGGTCCCCCCGGGCAAGCGCAGCCTCAACGGGTGCGCAGGGAGCGGGGTGACCTGATGGGTGTCACGCCCGCCGGGGGGCCTCGCTGTTCGCCAAGATCGATGGCCCGTTGGGCGGGCTATCCCACGGTGGTCAATAGGTACCATCGCCTTTGACCCACGGCGGCTTTCATGATCGCGGTAACTTTTCCGCACATACCGCCGAGAAGTTACCGCGATCATGAAGCCCGGCGCTGCCCGGGCCGCGGCCATCGCCCGGATCATGATCCATGGCCCGTTGGGCGGGCTACAGCACGTCCTGCCGGACATCGATCAAGCTTCGCCGGGCGCTCCGGCTCGGGAACGCGGCAGTCTCCATATGAGGCTGTCGCACAACTCGTGATCTTGAAAAGTCAAGCTCATTTTGTGCGGCGTGTTGCGTCGATGATCTCCACTCAGCAGGCTCAGAGGCCCAAAAACTGGGGTCCACGCTCCACTCGGGCCTACTGCCGATGGCCTGGACAGGGTTACGCGACAGCCTCATATAGCTGGCCACGCACCACGATCATGAAATCCGGCTCCGGCGCGGCGGCGACGCTGAGCGATGACAAGCTACGAAGCGGAAGGGCAGCGTCACGGCGGCGCGGCGAGGCGGCGCAGCGCGCCCCGGACGACCTCGGGGTCGGTCGTGGTCCAGAACGGCGGCAGCGACGCGCGGAGAAAACTGCCGTACCGCGCAGTGACGAGCCGCGGGTCGAGGATGGCGACGACACCCCGGTCCGTCATCGTGCGCAGCAGGCGGCCCGTGCCCTGAGCGAGCAGCAGCGCCGCGCCCGTCGCGGCGACGGCCATGAACCCGTTGCCGCCGTGCGCCGTGACGGCTCGCTGCCTGGCCGAGGCCAGCGGGTCGTCCGGCCGGGGAAACGGGATCCGGTCGATTACCACGAGCTGCAATGACGGGCCGGGCACGTCGACGCCCTGCCACAGCGACAGGGTGCCGAACAGGCACGTGGCCTCGTCCGCGGCGAACTGCGTGATCAGCTGCGAGGTCGCGTCGTCACCCTGGCAAAGCAGCGGGTAGCCGACCCGGTCGCGCAATTCGTCGGCGGCCTGCCTCGCCGCCCGCATCGACGAGAACAACCCGAGCGTCCGGCCGCCAGCCGCCACGATCAGCTCGCAGAGTTCGGTGAAGTAGGCCTCGGGCAGCCCGTCGCGGCCTGGCGGCGGCAGGTGGCGTGCCACATAGAGGATGCCGCTGCGCGGGTGGTCGAACGGCGAGCCGACATCGATCCCGGACCAGGCGAGCGCCGCCATCCGTTTGCCTTCGCCGTCCCCGGTGCTGGATTCGTCCAGGGCCTCGCTGCCGGTGGCCCCGGCCGGGGATCCATCCGCCGCCCGCACCCCCGCGGCATCGGCCGTGACGGCCGCTGCGCGCGGTGTCTCCCGGCCAGCGGCGTCAGCCGCCCGGCGCGGTGAGAGGCCGGCGGCGGCGCTGGGCTCGGCCGCGGAGCCGTCCGTCCTGGACTGACCGCGCTGCCCACGGAGGGCGGCCCCCCCGGCAGCCCCGGCAGCCCCGGTTCCCCCGGCAGCCCCGATAGCCCCGCTTCCCCCGGCAGCCCCGGTTCCCCCGGTTCCCCCGGCAGCCCCGGTTCCCCCGGTAGCCCCGATAGCCCCGGTTCCCCCGGCCTCCCCGGCAGCCTCGGCCTCCCCGGCAGCCCCAGCAGTCCCGGCAGATCCAGTTCCCCCGGCGGCCCCGGCCTCCCCGGCCTCCCCGGCCTCCCCGGCAGCCTCGACCCCCCCGGAAGGTGCGGCCGACCCGGGGGCCGGCTCCGCGCAGCCGTTAGGGACAATCTGCCTTTCCGCGGGCCTGGGTGTGACCCCGCTGCCGCCCGCTGGCGGCGGTGGCAGCCCCCACTGCCGCGCCAGCGGCTCGAACGACCCGCCCAGCGCGAGCGTTGCGGAGGTGAGCACCACCGTGTGGCGGCCGAACAGCCGCTCGGCGAGCATCGCGCCGACGTCGAGCGGTGCCACCCGCAGCGCAGGTGGACGCCGCGAGTCCTCCGCGTACGGGCGGTCCAGCCAGACCACTTCGCGCCGGGCCGCGATGTCCGGGTCGAAGGATTGCCGCAGCCGCGCGGAGGTGTCATGCACTTCTTCCACGGCGGTCAGCGCCGCGCGGCCGACGGCGAGAGCCTCCGGGTCGTCCTCGCTGCGCCCGAGCACAACCCGCAGCTCTGAGGCACACTCGTGCGCCGCGTCTCGGGCCACAACGAGCGACGCGGCCAGCGCCTCTGGCAGCACGTCGATGCGGCCGCCCGGTATATCGGCCAGGACGAGCGCGAGCCCCTCGCCCGCCGCGCCGAGGCGGTCCGCCACGCCCGTCTCGACCAGCCGGCCGGAGCGCCTGGCCGCGGTATCCACCATCGACGCGCTCAATTCCCGGGTGGCGACCGAGGTGACCCTGTCGACCAGGTCATGCGCCTCGTCGATGATCACCACGTCGTGTTCCGGCAGGACGTGGAAGTCCTCGATCGCGTCGATCGCGAGCAGCGCGTGGTTGGTAACGACGATGTCGGCCGCTCCGGCCTCGTCACGCGCCCTCTCTGCGAAGCAGTCCGTGCGCATCGGGCAGCGCGTACCCAGGCACTCCCGCGCGGACACCGCGACCTGGCGCCAGGCCCGGTCGTCCACGCCTGGCACGAGTTCATCGCGGTCGCCCGTCGCGGTGGTCTCGGCCCATTCGTGCAGGCGCCGCACCTGCCTGCCGACCGCGGAGACCGTGCGGGCGTCGAAGAGGACCTCTTCTGGGTCGTCGGGCGCCCCGGCCTGGAGCCGGTGCAGGCAGAGGTAGTTGCGGCGGCCCTTGAGGATCGCGAACACGGGCTCGCGGATGAGCGAGGGCCTGAGGGCGTCGGCGAGGCGCGGGAGGTCGCGTTCGATGAGCTGGCGTTGCAGGGCGATGGTGGCGGTCGACACGACCACAGCCGCATCGGCCGTCAGCGCGTGCCTGATGGCCGGGACGAGATAGGCCAGTGATTTCCCGGTTCCGGTTCCGGCCTGGACGGCGAGATGCTGTCCGGCATCGATGGCGTCGCGGACCGCCCCCGCCATCGCGACCTGCCCTGGCCGCTCGGCACCGCCGATGCCAGCGACCGCGGCCGCGAGCAGGACTGGAACATCGGGCAGCGCGCTGGGCTGGTCCCCACCGCGGTACCCCGGGTCGTGGTGCCCCGGGTCGTGGTGCCCCGGGTCGTGGTGCCCCGGGTCGTGGTGCCCCGGGTCGTGGTGCCCCGGGTCGTGGTGCCCCGGGTCGCGGCACCCGGGGCCGGGGTCCGAGGGGCGCGGGTTCCCGTGCTGGGGGCGGATTTCACCGGCGGGCACGGTGACGACGCTACCGTGGCGTGCGGCCCCGCTCTCGTAGAGTGGCTAGATAGCTGCTGCCGGGTCTTTACGGTCGTGAGGTAAGCTCGCACTGACCGAATGTCATTCGGTTTTGCTTACGCAACCTGCTGGACTCTCATGGAGGGCGTCGTGGCTGAGGCCTACATTGTCGGAGCCGTTCGTACCCCCATCGGCAAGCGGAACGGCGGCCTGGCCGGCGTGCATTCCGCGGACCTGGCCGCGCACGTGCTTGCCGAACTGGTCAGGCGCACCGGCGTCGACCCCGCCGCGGTGGATGACGTGATCATGGGCTGCGTGTCGCAGGTCGGCCCGCAGACCTTCGATATCGCCCGCACCGCCTGGCTTTCCGCCGGGCTGCCTGAGAGCGTGCCGGGTGTCACGATCGACCGGCAGTGCGGTTCGTCACAGCAGGCAGTCCACTTCGCCGCCCAGGCGGTGCTGTCAGGCACGCAGGACCTGGTGGTGGCGGCCGGTGTCGAGAACATGAGCACGGTCAAGATGGGATCGAGCGCGGCACTCGGGCCAGGCATGCCGCTGCCCTGGGGCGACGGATGGACCGAGCGTTACGGCAAGCAGGAGATCTCACAGTTCCGCGGCGCGCAGTTGATCTGCGAGAAGTGGGGCATCAAGCGGTCCGAACTCGAGGAGTTCGCACTCGAGAGCCACCGGCGTGCGCTCGCGGCGATCGACGAGGGCCGGTTCGAGCGCGAGATCACGCCGATCGCCGGAGTGTCCACCGACGAGGGCCCGCGCCGTGACACTTCCCTGGAGAAGATGGCGGGCCTCGACCCGCTGCGTGAGGGCTGGGAGGTCACGGCGGCCACCGCGTCACAGATCTCGGACGGCGCCGCGGCGCTGCTCATCGCGTCCGAGGCGGCGGCGGCGCGGTACGGGCTGACTCCCCGGGCCCGGATCCACTCACTCGCCGTAACCGGAGCCGATCCGGTGTTCATGCTGACCGGCCCGATTCCCGCGACCGAGCGGGCCCTGACCGCCGCGAGCCTCGACGTCTCGGACATCGACGTCTTCGAGGTCAACGAGGCGTTCGCGCCGGTGCTCATCGCGTGGTCGGCGGACACGGGTGCGCCGCTCGCGAAGACGAACCCGAACGGCGGCGCGATCGCGCTCGGTCATCCGCTCGGCGCGTCCGGAGCCATCCTGATGACCAAGCTGGTGCACGAACTCGAGCGCACCGGCGGCAGATACGGGCTCCAGACGATGTGTGAGGGCGGCGGCCAGGCCAACGCCACCATCATCGAACGCGTGGCCTGATCGAACGCCCGGGCCCGCCATGGCTGACGCTGACGGTCCCGCTGTCCGCTGTGAGGTGTCCGCCCGGGTCGCGCGCATCACCCTGAACCGTCCCGGGTACCGCAACGCCCTCAGCGCGGAGGTGATCGACGGGCTGCTCGCGGCGTTCGACAAGGTGCGGGCGGACGACGCGGTCAGGGCCGTGGTCTTGACCGGTGCGGGCGAGAAGGCGTTCTGCGCGGGCGGCGACCTCAGCGATCTCGCCAGACTGGGCGCGGCGGGCCTCGATGCGGACGCCGACGCGGCAGTGGAACGCAGTGGGCCGTTCCGGCTGTTTTCCGCGTTCCGCGATCTCGGCAAGCCGGTCATCGCCCGTATCGCCGGTCACGCGCTCGGCGGTGGGCTCGGGCTCGCCGTCTCGTGTGACATCGCGATCGCGGCCGACGACGTCAGGCTCGGCACGCCAGAGATCAACGTGGGCCTCTGGCCGATGATGATCATGGCCGTCCTGAACAGGAACGTAGCGCCCAAGCAGGCGTTCAAGCTGTACTACACGGGGCAGCCGGTCAGTGCGCACGAGGCCGTCAGAATCGGTCTTCTCACCGAAGCTGTCCCGCGCGGCGACCTCGACAAGCGCGTGGACGAACTCGCCGACCTGATCGCGGGAAAGAGCCCGGCCGCGCTCAGGCTCGGCCGCGCGGCCTTCTTCGACATTGAGGGAAGGCCGCTGCGCGATCAACTCGCTCACCTGCTTGAGCAGCTCGCGGTGCTTGCCGCCACCGACGATGCCCGCGAGGGGATAGCGGCGTTCCTGGAAAAGCGCCCGCCGCGTTTCACGGGGAGCTGATCCGGTCAGGCACGTCTGGCCAGACGGCCTGCTTGCCGTGCCGGCGTCAGGGTTCAGCCATCTCCGTGGTCGGCGCCGTAACGGCGATCCCGGCTGTCGGCGCCATGATGGGGCCCCTGCCGGGCGGCCGCGCCACGAAGCTCGCCCGCCAGCCGGGCGAGCGCCTGTGCACGGGCGTGCTCGGTGACCGTGAAAGGTGCCCACCGCCGCCAGACGCTGACGCGGCCGGATCCTGGCACCCCGACCGTCAGCCGGTGCGGTGGCGGCTCTCCCGGCACCTTGTGCGCCTCCTCGGCACCGAGCAGCCTGGCCAGCGCCTGGCCGAGCTGATCCGGGCGCCGGGCAAGCGAGGCCGCGATATCGAGCGCGCGTGCAGGGGCATCGACCAGCGCGTGCGGGTCGGTTCTGGTAATCGACACCTGCGGGCTGATCTCGTGCAGAGCGCAGATCAGCGAGCCGATCTTGGTCGCATCGGGCATGTCGACCACCAGATCGTCTGTGACGGTGGCCGCGTCCTTGCCGTGCACCGCAAGGCTCAAGATGTTCACGCCGTGCTCGGCGAGTGCGGTCGCGAGCGTGGCGAGCCCGCCTGGATTGTCGGGCAGATCGACCCGGAGCTTGTACAGCGGCATACCCCAACCTCCCGGCCGTCGAGCCTGCTTGCTACGACTTAACAGTGTGGGAGGTTTGTTACCGATGTGCTTCTGGCCCGTGACGTAAGTGTGACGGCAGGCAACAGACGGGGCCCGGGGTTCCCTGGAACCCCGGGCCCCGGCCCCAGAGGGCCGCACCGCATCGCACCCGGCCGGCTGATCACGCACCAGCCGGCCGGTCGCACGCTCGCCGGCTACCTGAAGCTGCGGTGCACGTTCTCCCGCACCGAAGGTCCCGGCTCGGCTCCGCCGATCCACGGGCCGTCAATCGACGGATCGACGATGCCTTCCTCGAGCCACGTGTAACGGCCGCCGAGCACCTTCTTTGCGATCCGCACATCGAGGGCGTCCGTGTTGTCCCACAGCCCGGAGAACAGCTCGCTTATCCGCACCCGAGCCTGCTGGCAGAACGCGTCCGCCAGCTCGCGCGAGGTGGTGGCGCGGCCGTCAGTCCCGCCACCGGTGGCGTCCATCTGGGCACGCACGCAGGCCGCGCTCATCGCGAACAGTTCGGCACCGATGTCCACGATCCGGCCGAGGAAGCCCTGCTTGCGCTCGAGCTTGCCCTGCCAGCGCGACATGCCGTAGAAGGTGGCGCGCGCGAGCTTGCGCGACGTCCGCTCGATGTACCGCACGTGCGGCGCGAGCGATCCGAACTCGTTGAACGCGCCAGGCCGCTGGCCCTCACCGGCCACGAGCGTGGGCAGCCAGCGTGCGTAGAATCCGCCGGCCTTCCCCGCGGCGCGCGCCTTCTTGCCCGCGCTCGCGCCCGGCTCGATGAGGTCACCGGCGACGGCCAGGTGCGTGTCCACCGCCTCGCGGGCGATGAACAGGTGCATGATCTCGGTCGATCCCTCGAAGATCCGGTTGATCCGAAGGTCACGCAGCATTTGTTCGGCGGGCACGCCGCGCTCCCCGCGGGCGGCGAGCGATGCCGCGGTTTCGTAGCCGCGGCCGCCGCGGATCTGCACAAGCTCATCCGCGATGACGCATGCCATCTCTGACCCGTACAGCTTGGCGAGCGCGGCCTCGATGCGGATGTCGTTGCGCTTGTCGTCGGCTAGCTGGCTGGCGAGATCGACCATGGCCTCGAGCGCGTAACTGGTCGCCGCGATGAACGAGATCTTCTTCGCGACGGCCTCGTGCTCGCCGATCTTCCGGCCCCACTGGACACGTTCCGCGGACCACTCCCTGGCGATCTTGAGCGCCCACTTCCCTGCCCCCGCGCACATCGCCGGCAGCGACAGGCGTCCCGTGTTCAGCGTGGTCAGGGCGATCTTGAGGCCCTGGCCCTCCTTGCCGATGAGGTTCGCCGCAGGCACCCGGACCTGGTGGAGCCGGGTCAGGCCGTTCTCCAGGCCGCGCAGGCCCATGAACGCGTTCCTGTTTTCCACGGTGACGCCTTCGGCGTCGCCCTCCACGACGAACGCGGTGATGCCGCCCCGGTGCCCCTCGCTGCGCGGCACCTGGGCCATGACGACGAGCAGGTCGCCGACCACCCCGTTGGTCGTCCAGAGCTTGACCCCGTCGAGCACGTACTCGGTGCCGTCCTCGGACGGGATCGCCATGGTGTTCAGCCGCGCCGGGTCGGAACCCACGTCAGGCTCGGTGAGGAGGAACGCGCTGATCTCACCCCGGGCGCATCGCGGCAGGAACTTCTGCTTCTGCTCCTCGGTCCCGAACATCGCGACCGGCTGGGGCACACCGATCGACTGGTGCGCGGAAAGCAGGGCCGATATCGCGGGTGACACCGATCCGACGATCATGAGCGCGCGGTTGTAGTAGAGCTGGGAGAGCCCGAGCCCGCCGTACTTCTTCGGGATCTTCATCCCGAACGCGCCCAGCTCGGCGAGGCCCTTGACCACTTCGACCGGAATCTCCGCGTCACGCTCGATCACGGCACCGTCCACCCGCGTCTGGCAGAACTCGAGCATCCGGGCGCAGAATTCCTCGCCCTCACGGCTGGCGTCCGCGGTCGACTGCGGATGCGGATGGATGAGCCCGAGCTGGAAGTCGCCGAGGAACAACTGCTTGCCGAAGCTGGGCCTGGACCACTCGGTCTCGCGGGCGTCCTCGGCGACCTTGCGAGCCTGACGTTCATCGACGGGTTGCACGGCAGCCATGACTGCCCCCAATTCTTGGTATAGGTGGTACTTCTAAGTTACCCCTCAGTCGTACCCACCGGTAGGGTTTATGGGGAACCATAACCGGGACATACCGGATCCGGAGCGGCTGCCGCGGCGTACCACCAGCCCGAACTGACGTAGGGCCGCCGGTCAGGAGGCGTTGGGGAGCCAGATCCGCACGATCGTGCCGCGGCCCGGTGCCGATTCCAGCACCGCCTGGCCGCCGTGTGCCCGGGCGATCGCCTGCACGATTGACAGGCCGAGGCCGGCGCCGCCTGATCCCGCCGAGTGCGCGCCGTCGCTCTGCCAGCCACGCGAGCCGCGGTGAAACCGGTCGAAGGCCTGGGCCGCGTCCTGCGCGGACATGCCCGGCCCCGCGTCGGCGACCTCGATGACCGCGCCATGCCCGGCCCTGGCCAGCCGGACCGCCACCGGCGTGGTCGGGCTCGTATGCTCCCGCACGTTGGCGAGGAGGTTGGCGAGCACCTGGCGGATGCGGGGTTCGTCGGCCACCGCGATGATCGGGTCCGGGGCCTCGACCTTGATCGGCCTCTCCTGCTCGACCGCCGCCGCGTCGGCGGCAGCGTCCCTGACCACCGCCGCGAGGTCGCATTCCGTCAGGTCGAGGGAGGACGTCCGGTCGAGCCGGGCAAGTTCGAGCAGTTCGGCGACGAGCATGCTCATCCGGCCGGCCTCCTCCTCGATGCGGCGCATTGCGTTCGGCAGTTCGTCCGGCCCGAGCGCGCCCTGCCGGTACAGCTCGGCATAGCCGCGGATGGTGGTGAGGGGGGTGCGGAGCTCGTGTGACGCGTCGGCGGCGAACGTGCGTATCTTCTGCTCCGAGTGCCAGCGGGCGGCGAACGCGTGCTGGATCCGGTCCAGCATCGTGTTGATGGCGCCGGCCAGGCGGCCGGTTTCCGTCCCCGCGGCGGCGTCTGGCATCCGGGCGGTGAGATCGCCGCTCTCGGTAATGCGGTCAGCGGCGGTGGCCATCCGGCTGAGCGGCGCGAGCCCGCGGCCGATCAGCCAGCGGCCGCCGACGGCAAGCAGCGCGATCAGCGCGGCGCCTGTGATGATCTCGGTCACGACGAGATTCCGTACCGCGGCGGTCACCTCGGCGATTGGATACGCGGCGACGACGAACCGCCCCCTCAGCGGCTCGTACCTGACGATGGCGCGCAGCCTGGGCCCGCCGGCATCCGTGGTGACAGGAAACGGCACCTGACGCGCGAGCGCCGTCAGCTGCGCGAGGGGCATGTTCTCGAACTTCGCGGCCACCTGCTCGCCGATCGTAGCTTCGCCGCGGACCACGAGGCCGGCATGGGTGCGCGGGTTGACGGACACCACGATGAGCGGCGAGCCGGCCAGTTGCGGGCGTGCAATGGCGGCGGCGAGGCGCAGGTTGACCTGCTCGCCGAGATGATTGCGCAGCACGATCGCGCTGACCGTACCCATGATCACCAGGAATACGGTCGTGATGGCGATCAGGCCGATGAGCAGCCGGGCGCGCAGCGACAGCCGCCCGTCGGCCGGCGGGTATCGTGGGCCAGCCGAGCTCATCCCCCGTCCCGCGGGGGGGCCGCCGTGCCAAGTGCGTGCGGGCTTGCCGCGGACGGCACAGCTGGCACACCGGGGCGCAGAGCGTAGCCGACTCCGCGCTGCGTGTGGATCAGCGGTGAGCCGAGGGGGTCGAGCTTACGCCGTAGGTAGCTGATGTATGTCTCCACGATCTGCGACTGCCCGCCGTAGTCCCATCCCCAGACGTGCTCGAGCAGCTGTGCCCGGGTCAGGACCCGCCCCGGATGCCGCATCAGGAACGCGAGCAGCCGGAACTCGGTGGGCGAGAGTTCGAGCTCCGTGCCGCCCCGCCGTGCTGTCCACCGCGCCTCATCGAGTTCGAGGTCCGCCACCCGGAGCACGTCGGCGGAGCCGAGCCCGTCGTCGCCCGGCCCTGCCGCACCGTCCGCGACGGCCGCCCGGCGCAGCACCGCGCGAATACGCGCCACCAGTGCCTCGACGGAAAACGGCTTGGTGACGTAGTCGTCTCCGCCGAGCGCGAGACCGGTAACCGTGTCCGACGAGGTGTCGCGGGCGGTCAGGAAGATGACCGGCACCTCGTTCCCCCCGGCGCGGAGCCTCCTGCAGACCTCGAAGCCGTCCAGATCCGGCAGCATCACGTCGAGTACGACGAGATCAGGCCGGCCTTCCGCAGCCTGGCGGAGCGCGTCGCTTCCGGTCGCGGCAGTGGTCACGGTAAAGCCGTGGAACCGCAGCGCGACCTGGACAAGCTCGCGGATGTTCAGCTCGTCGTCTACCACGAGCACCCTGGGAAGCCGGTCACCTGCTGTCATAACACCGCCAATCATGGCCGAAGGGGCCATCCACGTGCGATCGCTGGCGCGCGCCACCGCCGCAGCGCCGAAGGCCAGCCATCCCACGTGGGGGCGGGATGGCTGGCTGCGTGCGGGCGGGCCTCGGCGGAAGCCACCAGCTGGACGGGTCAGCTTGATGACGGGTCCGGCGCGCCACCCTGCTGCGCGCCGGACTGGCCGGCGGCGCCCTTCTTCGGCACGATGATCAGCCGGGCGTCGCGCACCGTACCCTGCTCGGGACCGCCCACGAACACCGGGTCGCCGGTCGCGAGGCCCGACGCACTGGACCTGGCCCCGTTCTTCCGCACGACCGTGTCGCTCACCAGCGTCCACGCCCAGGTGGTGCCGTCAGCGGCACGCACGGTCACGTCCTTGCCGCTCACCCCTGTGATGACGCCTCGCTCGAATGCGATCTCACGGAACCCGCCGCCCTTCACCCGCACCGTGAATTCGCCGTGCACGCCGCGCAGATGCCGCAGAATCCGGGCGACGCGCCTGGCCCGGGCGCCCGCGGCGTTGCCTGAGCCTGCGCCAGATGGGGCGCTTGCCCCCGGGGTCGGCGAACTGGCGCCGCCCAGCGCCGCGCTGAGGAGCGCGGCCTGCCCACTGGAGGGTGAACCGCTGCTCGACAGGTCGAGCCCGGCGATCGCCCCGCCACCCGCGAGCACGACGGCAGCGGCGATGCCTGCTGCCCACCGCAGCGTCTTACGGCAATGCTTCGCGGGGCGGCCCGCCGGGCCCGTCATCGCGGGTACGGGCTGGGTCGCGTCAGTGGGCCCGTATGGTCGATAGCCATCGTGGGTTGGCTGATTTTCCCAGTTCATGTCGTCCATAGCCTTGTAGACTGCCAGGCTGACCTGGGACGACGAGCGGCGTAACCTGGGAGATCGCTGGGAGTGCGCACCACGTTGCCCGGGCCCGGAAAGACGAACCAACCCAGAACGGGACACTTGTGCCTGAAAAGATGACTGACAGCACGGGGATGGCGGAACCTGCAGACGGATCAAATCCCGTACAGCCCAAAGCCGGAGCAGATGCCCTCGAGAACCATCTCGGGGGTGAGGAGGCGCGCAATTACCGGCGGTACGAGCACGACGTCATCGCACCCCATGTCGGCAGCTCGATGCTGGAGATCGGGTCCGGGCTCGGGAGCTTCTCCGCGCAGTTCCTGCCGCGCCTGGAACGCCTGGTGGTCAGCGACAGCGATCCGTACTGCGTCGAGCAGCTCGCCAAACTCTACGAGGGTGACCCGGGCGTCCAGGTCCTCGAGCTCGTCCTTCCCGCGGACATACCGGTGAGCGAGCCGGTGGACACCGTGGTCGCGATGAACGTGCTCGAGCACATCGTGGATGACGTAGCCGCGCTGCGCTGTCTGGCGCGCGCGACGAAGCCTGGCGGCAAGATCGTGCTCTGGGTGCCTGGTTATCCGCAGCTCTACGGTGACTTCGACCGGAAGGTCGGGCACGTCCGCCGGTACACGCCGAAAACCATGGAGGCGGCGGTGACGGCGGCCGGGCTGTCCATCGACATCCTGCGGCCGATCAACATGCTCGGCGGGATCGCCTGGTGGTTCGCGGTGCGCCGGGCAGGTGTCGGCTACCCGAACCCGCGCATCGTCCGCGTCTACGACCGGCTCGTAGTGCCCACAACACGCTTCATCGAGCGCCTGGTCCGGCCGCCTTTCGGGCAGACGGTGCTCTGCGTGGCCCGGGTACCGGAGGACTGCGAGCGCGCCGCCCGGCCGTAACCAAACTCCCCTGCACTACCCGCCCGCCCATGGGGGCGTTGCCCTACATCCGGTCAGGCACCTGGACGCCGAGCAGGCCGAGCCCGGCCAGCAGGACCCGCAGCGTGAGCTCGGAAAGCGCGAGCCGAGACTCCTTAACGGCTTCGCTGGGCGCGCCGAGCACGGGGCAGTGCTCGTAGAACGTGGTGAACGCACTGGCCAGGTCGAACAGGTACGCGGCCAGCCGGTGCGGTTCCGCGGTGTCCGCGACCTGCTGGACGGCGGTGCCGTATTCGAGCAGCCGCAGGCCGAGCGCCCGTTCGGTCGGCTCGCCGAAAATCATCGGGCCTGTTGCCTGCGCCGGGTCACGGCCGGCCTTACGGAAGATCGACCGGATCCGCGCGGCCGCGTACTGCAGATATGGCGCGGTGTTCCCGTGGAGCGCGAGCATGCGGTCGAAGTCGAAAACGTAGCCGCTGTCCCTGGCCACCGACAGATCAGCGTATTTGAGTGCGCCGATGCCGACGGCCTCCGCGATCTGCGCGCGCACTTCCTGGTCCGCATAGCGGTCGGCGATGACCCGTTCCGCCCGCTCGACCGCCTCGTCGATGAGCGTGATCAGCTTGATCTGCTCGCCACTGCGCGACCGCAGTCTCTTACCGTCCGGCCCGGTCACGAGCCCGATCACCGCGTGGTCGGCACGGACCTTGTCGGTCAGCCACCCGGCCTGCCGAGCCACCGCGAAGAGCATGCGGAAATGCAGCGACTGCTCGGATGCCACCACGTAGATCAACCGGTTGACGTGCAGCTGCCTGATCCGGTACCTGATCGCGGCCAGATCGGTCGTGTCGTAGCCGTAGCCGCCGTCGCTCTTGCGCAGGATGAGCGGCACCGGGGCACCGTCCTGGCCGCTGAACCCGGGCGGGAATGCGCACAGCGCGCCGTCGCTGATCACCGCGACGCCGGACTGCTCCAGTTCCTCGCACACGTCGGCGAGCATCGGGTTGTAGAAGCTCTCACCGAAGATGTCGTCGTCGGTCAGCGTGATCCCAAGCCGCCGGTAGATCGTGTTGAAGTACCGCTTGGAGTCATCGAGAAGCATCTGCCACAGCCGCAGCGTCTCGGGGTCGCCGGACTGCAGCTCCACGACCCGTTTGCGTGCGCGGTCGACGAAGCCGGGATCGCTGTCGAACTTGGCCCTGGCCGCCTGATAGAAGGGGGTCAGCTCGCCGCGCGACAACTGCTCGCCCGCGGCCTGCTCACCCACGTCGAGCAGATGCTCGACCAGCATGCCGAACTGGGTGCCCCAGTCCCCGAGATGGTTGGCACGGATGACGTCGTGCCCGAGGAACTCGAGGGTTCTGGTGATGGCGTCACCCACAACGGTCGTGCGCAAATGGCCGACGTGCATTTCCTTCGCGACGTTCGGATGCGAGTAGTCGACGATGACCCGCTCGGCGGGCTGGGCGATCGGAACACCGAGGCGGTCGTCAGCAAGCACCGCGTCCGCCTGGCCGGCGATCCAGTCGTCGCGCAACGTGAAGTTGACGAAACCGGGCCCGCTCACCTCGACAGCGGCGCAGACGTCGGCTACGTCGAGCTGCTCGGCCAGTTCGGCTGCCACCGTGCGCGGCGGGCGGCCGAGCCGCTTGCCGAGTGGAAGTGCCACGTTGGACTGGAAGTCGGCGAACTGTGACGGCCGGATCACCGGGTCGGTGCTGGCCTCCCCGGCGCCGAACACCGCGGCCAGCGCACGCCGCACGCGCTGCGCGAGAACCTCCTGCGGATCGGCCATGCGGCGTTCTTCCCTCATCTTTGCGGCGGTGACCCTACGCAATCATGGGTGCGCGGTCAATGGCCACAGCTTATCGGTCGGCGGCGCGCCGCCCGGCCGCATCGCAGTCCGATGCCGCCGCTTGCGCTGCACCTCTTCGCCATGTCGATCGGCTGACCTCGGGCCCCGGCGCGCAGTGGCGCGCTGGGGCCCAGCCCTCCGGCACCGGGGCGGCCGGCAAGCGCGCCGCCGGCTCACGAACGATGTCGGGTCAGGACGAGCGATGCGGCGCGCGTATCAGGACCGTTTGCGGTCCTGACTCATAGCGGGCGTTGCGTCAGGACCGGCGCAGGAAGCCGGTGCGCGCCGGGCCCAGCCGCTCCTTGATCCGTTCGGCGATCTGCACCTCAGCGAGACGCGCGGCGAGCACGCAGGCTGACGCGATCCCCTTGGCCGTCGACGCGCCGTGCGCGATCACCACCATGCCGTGCAGCCCGAGCAGGGCGGCACCGCCCTGGCTGTCCGGATCGAGACGGGTGGCGAGCGAGCGCAGGTGGCCGCGCTGCAGCAGGGCGCCGAACCGGGCCGCTGGTGAGCTGGCAATGACGCCACGAAGCTGCTGCGCCATGTACCTGGCAGTGCCCTCCAGGGTCTTGAGCGCCACATTTCCTGTGAAGCCGTCCGCGACCATGACGTCGACACGTCCCGCCAGCAGGTCGCCGCCCTCCATGTTCCCGGCGAAGCTGAGTGCCAGCCCTTCGTTCGGCCGTTCAGCCGCCGCCGCGGTCAGCAGTTCGTAGGTGCGGCGGGCCAGTTTGTTCCCTTTGCCCGGCTCGGAACCAATTGTGAGCAGGCCAACATTGGGCCGTTCGATCCCGTGTGCGAGCTGCGCGTATGCCACGCCAAGGTGAGCGAACTGGACGAGCATCTCTGGCTTGGGGTCGGCCGTTGCTCCGGCGTCGACAAGCAGCGTCGGTGTCGGCTCGGTGGGGAGCACGACGGCGAGCGCTGGCCTCAGCACGCCCGGCACGGACCGCAGCCGCAGGCGCGCGGTCGCCACGACCGCGGCGGTTGAGCCCGCGGAAACCAGCGCGCCGGCCTGGCCGCGTCTGATCAGCTGACACCCTACGGCGACGCTTGATCGGGGCCGCCGCCAGCTGGCGAGCGCCCCCTCATCCATGCTGAGCACATCATCGGCGGGCACGATCGGGATGTCCCTTTCGGCGCCGTGCTTGGCGAGCATGGGCCGGAGGGTGGCCGGGTGCCCGGTAAGCACGACGCGGACCTGATGCTCACGGACGGCGATGACGGCGCCGGCGACGACGTGGTCCGGGGCGTGGTCACCGCCCATCCCGTCAACCGCGATGGTGGGTCGCGTCAGGGTGTCACCGGCCCCTTTGCTGGCACTGGGGTGACGAAGGAGTGAGCCGTCATGCGGCCAAGCCTTTCACTGTCCGGATGATCCGCCCCATTATCGGCCGTGTCGGCCTGGGCGGCCGGTAACAGGGCTGCTGGGGGCGCGGCGATCGGCTCACGGGTGGGCGCCGCGTGTGCGGGGCGCGGTCCGGCCCCGTGAGCACCGGCCTGACCGTTAGCCCGGCTGCCACGCACGGACCTGGCGATTCGCGGGCGGTGGCACTGGTGAGACGCTGCGAAGATCATGTGGCACACTACTTCGGCCGGCGGCGAGCGTGGTGGGGAAGGCGCCAAACAGACGGTGCCGTGCGGGGCTTACTCGCGCCGAGCTGCCCGGAGGGTTCAACAGAACGCGCGAAGTTACCTCCGCGTTTCATGATTGTGATCCTTTCGTTTGGTTATGCCAAGACGCGCGGCAGCCGCTAACTGCGTCGTAAGGGTCACCCGGCCATTTGGGCTGGCCCACTCGCGCCGGCGGTACCGCCCGGGCGCGACCGACCGAAGGGAGATGCGTGACTGCAGTCCAGGACTTGACGTCCACGGCGCCTGCTGCAGGCCGCCGGTTCCGCGCGTACTCCGCCAAACACCTTGACGAGCTCGTGGCGCGAGCAGGTCTGGATGCCGCAGATCGGCTCGCGGTGCGGGCGGTGGCGACTGTGCTGCCGTTTCGCTCGAACACCTACGTGGTGGAAGAGTTGATCGACTGGGATGCCGCGCCGGACGACCCGATCTACCGGCTGGTCTTCCCGCAGGCCGACATGCTGCCGGAGGAGGATCTGCGGCGCATGTCATCCCTGCTCGCCAGGGGAGCGTCCGAGGGGGAGGTGCAGCGTGCCGCCAGGAACGTGCGGATGAAGCTGAACCCGCACCCGGCCGGGCAGTTGATTCTCAACGTGCCGAGCCACGGGAATGAACCGCTGCCAGGCGTGCAGCACAAATATCCGGAAACGGTGCTCCTGTTCCCCAGGCATGGGCAGACGTGCCACGCGTACTGCGCCTACTGTTTCCGGTGGGCCCAGTTCGTGGGCGAGCCTGATCTGAAGATCGCAACTGACGACATGGACCGGGTGGTCGCCTACCTCGGCAGCCATCCGGACGTGACCAGCGTTCTGCTCACTGGCGGAGATCCCATGATCATGGGAGCGGCGGTGCTCCGCCGCTACATCGAGCCGCTGCTCGACCCGCGGCTTGATCATGTGGAGTCCATCCGGATCGGCACCAAGTCTCTGGCCTATTGGCTGCCGTTCTTTGCCCGCTACGACCCCGATGCGACATGGCTGACCGAATTGGAGCCGGCCTTCGATGACCGTTTTCCCTTCGATCCCGCACCAGAGCGGCAGCCCGCTCTCCGCTGAGCTGCCGTAGACGAACAACCCTCCCGCTACGGGTACGGCCCGCCAGGACAAACCTGGCGGGCCGTACCCGTCTGCAGGTGGGACGGTCGGCGCTGGTGAGTTCAGTGGCGGATGATCGATGGTCGTCCTGGCGCCTGTCGCGCGCGGACGTCGAGCGCATCCTGCCTCTACGAGAGGCGCGACATCTGGCGGACGACCGGCCATCGATGGCCGTCGAGGCGGAGCGAGCGGAGTCAGGGCCGGGGTGCTGATGGCGGGTAGCACCAGGCGGCGGCGGTGTGGGGTCCGGCGGGGCCGGGTGGCGGCGGTGTGGGGTCCCGGCGGGGCCGGGTGGCGGCGGTGTACTGAGCGGCGGTGTACTGACCGGCGGGAGCCGGGCGGAGCGGCTGGGCGGCGGGCGGCGGCTGGCGGCGGAGCCGGGCGGAGCGGCTGGGCGGCGGGAGTCAGGCCGGGGTGCTGATCTCCGCAGACTCGGCCGGTGACCCGCTGGGCGCTGCTCTGCCGCCCTTGATGGCGAAGCAGCTCAGGGCGGCGATACCGATCACGACGATGGGCAGCACCATGGTCACACGCATCGCGGCGACAAAGCCGTTCGTAAAGACCTCGTGCCCGATCCGCTGGATGAGGAGCACCACCTGCTGTGGCAGTCCCTGCGGGAGCCGTACGCTGCTGCCGCTCTGGCCGGCGCCAACCTGGAGGCCGCTCTTCGCGGCCGCATGAAAGCCGGCGACGAACCCGGCGCGCGAGGTCGGCGGAAGCTGACCGGCGCGCTGGTTTGCCTGGCTGATGAGCGAGGAGGCGAGCTGGTTCTGCAGCACAGCGCCGATCGCGGAGGTGCCGATCACCGCGCCGACCTGGCGGTTGGTGTTGAACAAGCCCGATGCCGCGCCCGCGAGCTGTGGCTGTACATCGCGCATGGCCACCGTGGTCAGCGGCGCAAAGATGCAGCCCATGCCGATCCCGGCCACGATCAGTGGGGGCAGAAAGCTATACCAGACGGAGTCTGGCGTCGCGATCCAGGCGGCCCACCCCATGCCGGCGGCGAACAGCGTCAGCCCGGTGATCAGGATGTACTTCCCGCCGATGCGGTCGGCCAGTCGCCCGGCGAACGGCGCGATGAATACCGAGATCACCGACGCGGGGGCGAGCGTGAGGCCCGCCCGGAGCGCCGACATGCCGAGCGCGGACTGAAGGTAGATCGTGAACGGCAAGAAGATGCCGAGCATGCCGATGGCGAGGGCGAAGGTGACGAAGTTCATCACGGCGAAGTTGCGGTTACGCAGTAGCGCGAAGGGCACCAGCGGCTCGTGGCCCTGCCGCATCTTCTCGACAAGTAGGAATGCGGCGAGCAGCACGATGCCGATCCCGATGACGAGCGGGATGCCCAGGACCCCGTTGATCTTTCCCCAGTTGTACTTCTGGCCCTCGATCAGGCCGTAGCAGATGGCGAAGAGCGCACCGCTCGCGAGGAACACGCCGACAAGGTCGAGCCGGTGCTTGCGGCCGGGCCGGATGTCCGGGATGACGATGAAGCTCAGCGCGAGCACGACGATGCCGATCGGCAGGTTGACGAAGAAGATCCACCGCCAGTCGAAGGCGGTAACAAGCAGGCCGCCGAGCGTCGGGCCCGCGATGGTGGCCACGCCGGCGACCGCGCCCCAGATGCCGAAAGCGGCGCCGCGCCGCTGCGGCGGGAACACCATCGTCAGGATCGTCAGCGTCTGCGGCATGAGCAGCGCTGCGCCGACGCCCTGTACCACACGGAAAGCGATCAGCTGACCCGGGTTTGCCGCCAGCCCGCAGGCCACGGAGGCCAGGGTGAACACGGTGATCCCGAGGACGAACAGGTTTCGCGGCCCGCGCAGGTCGCCAAGCCGGCCGGCGGTTATCAGCAGGACCGCGACCACCAGCGCATAGGCGTTGATCACCCACAAGATCTGGTCGAGCCCGGCGTGCAGCTTGTCGATCATGTTCGGGATGGCGATGTTCACGATCGTCAGGTCGAGCAAGGTCATGAAGAACCCGAGCGAGACGACAATCAGAATCGCCCATGGGTTACCGCGGAACTTGCTCACTGCATCTCCTCGTCGCTGGCTGAGCAGGGCCGCCTGCCGTTCCATCGTTGCGCATGGCACTGACAGTCTCATGGGCCCGCTGGGCCCGGCCCGTGCTGCGATCAGCCCTTCACGCGACCGCCACGCCGCGCAGCCGTTCGGGATCGGTCTTCGAATCCGGCATCCGAGGTCGGAGACTCACCCCGCCATCGCCCGCTCCGTAGCGCCACAACGTCTGGTCTTCTTCTCAGCATCCGCCATCTGTGCCCCGGTGGATACCCACTTCGGGTGGATATCAGCGGGCCGTCAGTGTGGACAGCTATGCCGGTCAGCTTTCGCCGGTGTGCAGCACCTTAGCCGAGGCCGGTCCCGCCTCCGCCTCCGCGGCCGCCGCCCGAGGAACGATTCCACGAAGTCGGGACTCGCCAGCAGTTGCGCCGGCGTCTCCTCCGTCCGCAGTTGCCCGCCGCCAGCACGTGGGTACCGTCTGAAATGGCCAGGACCGCCTTGGCGCGCTGTTCCACATGAGCACCGCGGCACCACCCGCGGCCAGTCGCCGCACCTTTCCCCTTTGGGGGGTCTTCCGAGGGGGTGACCCTGCGGGAAGTCGTCTGGGGTGGGAAGGCGGTTTGCTGCGGCCGGCGGCTGGGTCGCCGATGGGGTTCGGGCCCGAGGGTCAGCTCAGCGTGCTCGTGGCTGTCGCGCCTGGCCGCCACCGCCAGCCGTTGTGGTCGCCTTCCTCGGCGACGATGCGGTTGCGGATGGTGCCCACGCCCTCGACCGTGATCTCGATGACGTCGCCAGGTGTCATCCAGACGGGTGGCTTGCGTGCGAAACCGACGCCTCCAGGGGTGCCCGTCGCGATCACATCCCCTGGGTGCAAGGTGGTGAACGACGAGAAGAACTCGACACAGCTCGCGACGTCGACGATCATCTGTGAGGTCCGCGCGGACTGCATGACCTCGCCATTAAGCACCGCCGTGATGGCGACGTCGGAGACGTCCACCTCGTCGGTGGTGACGACCTCCGGGCCGAGCGGCATGCTGCCGTCGAAGTTCTTTCCCGGCGTCCACTGTGTGCCGACTCGCTGCCAGTCGCGTGCGGACGCGTCGTTGAGCACGACGTAGCCCGCAAGTGCGTCGATGGCCTTGTCTGCCGGGATGTACCGGCCGCCCTGGCCGATCACCAGACCGAGCTCGGCCTCGTAGTCGAACCGGTCGGTGAGGGCTGGCTTCACCAGGTCGGCATACGGCCCAAGCACCGTCTCGCGGCCCCGCACGAACACATCCGGCCACGCCGGGACCGCACGCCCGCCTTCGAGGACGTGCTCGCGGTAGTTCAGGCCGACACAGAGAATCCGCCCGGGCGCCGGGACCGCGGGCCCGAGATCGGAGGGCTCATATTCGCGGCCGTCGCGGTCCTCGAAGGCGCGTGCGGCGTCCATCGCGGCCGGTCCCGCCGCGAGCAGCGAACCAAGCGAGGTCAGGCGGCGATCCCCGCTGGCTTCGCCGAGGTCGACGTACCCGGACCGGCCACGTACGTGCAGCCGTAGTCCGTCCCCGGTGGCAATGGTGGCGAGCCTCACGTGGCAGATCTCCTTCTTCTCGCGGTGGCCGGCGCTGGTGGGTCGGTATTAGTCAGCGATGGCCGGTGATGGTCAGGCAGTCGTCGCGGCGCCTTTGCCCGTGTGCCGCGACGCGCTGGCGGCCCTGGCCGGTCGGGCGCGGGGCGGCGCCGCTGATGTCACGGCAACCCGGGCGGGTCTGAGAACCAGATTGGTTGCCCAAATCGGATTGGTTGAGCATAGGTCTGACGGCAAACGGGGTCAAGGGGCTCCTGGCGGGCGATGAGCAAAGTAATGGGCGCACTCGGTATCGATTGGTACGATTGGTTGACCCAGTACGATAAGGGACCTTGGGTCCCACCGGGGTGGAGAAGGATGGCGACAGCGACACCCGCAGTGCCTCGGAGCCAGGGCCGGCAACTCGCCGAGCTGATCCTGGCCGAGTCCGCGCGCGCCGGTCTCGGTGCGGGTGGGCGACTGCCGACCGAGCGTCAGCTTGCCGCCGACATGGGCGTGACGCGCTCGGCTGTCCGGCACGCGATGAAGATGCTTGAGGCCGAGGGCCGGGTATCCCGTGAGGTCGGCCGCGGAACCTTCCTCCGCGAACCAGCCGGCACTGATGGCGCATCCGGGAGTGGCGGCGAATCCCAGAGACTGGACGACGTCGGCCCCGCGGATGTGATGGCGGTCAGGCGCTTGCTCGAACCGCTCGTCATGCCGCTCGTGGTCGCGTGGGCCACGGCGCGCGACTTCGAGGAGATGGACCGCTGCCTGGCCGGCGGGGGAGCGGCGCAGACGTTCGAGGAATTCGAGGCATGGGATCTGGCCTTGCACAGGTGCGTCTTCGCCGCCAGCCACAGCCAGTTGCTCATACGACTGGCCGAGGTCATCGAGTCGGCACGGCACGGGCAGGTGTGGGGTGACCTCAAGCGCCGCAACGATTCGCGGCAGCGCAGGGCGGACTACTGCGGCGATCATCGCGCGATCGTCGCGGCGCTCAGGGCGCGCGACGCCGAACGGGCGGTCGAGGCCATGCGCGCCCATCTCGCACGGGTTGAGGGCAACCTGCTCGGCACCGCCAGCCGCTGAGCGCCCGCCTGCTGCCTCGCGCCGGGCGAGCACCGGCCCGGTCTGCGCTGCCCGCCAGGCGGGCACCGGCCCGCTCCGCCCGCCAGATGAGCACCGGCCCCGCTCCGCCCCCGCCAGGTGAGCACCGGCCCCGCTCCGCCCCCCGCCAGATGAGCATCGGCCCGCGCTGCCCCCGCCAGGCGACCACCCTCCCGCTCCGCTCGCCGGGCGAATACCGGCCCACCATGATCGCGGTAAGTTTTCCGCGCATACCGCGGCGAAGTTACCGCGATCATGGAACCGCGGACCGCGGACCGCGGACGGCGGCGGCGGACCGCGGCGGCCCGCGGCGGCGGACCGCGGCGGCCCGCGGCGGCGGACCGCGGCGACGCACCGGCCCTCGTGCCGAATTACCGAACCCGGTTCGGGTTAGGATCCGGCAGGCCAAGTAAGCTCCGCTCCATGGAGCTGAACGGAGCAGCGGCGATAGTTTCCGGTGGTGCCAGTGGTCTTGGTGAGGCGACCGTGCGTGAGCTCGCCGCGGCGGGTGCAGCGGTCGTCGTCGCCGACCTGAACGAGGAGCGCGGCAAGGCGCTCGCCAGCGAAATCGGGGGCGTCTTCGCCCGCACCGACGTCGCGGACGAGGCGTCAGTGCAGGCGGCGGTGGACGCCGCGGCGGGCGGCGCCGCGCCGCTGCGCGTGGCCGTGAGCTGCGCAGGCATCGGCTGGGCCGCGCGGACGGTAGGCCGTGACGGCAGCCCGCACGACCTGGCCGCCTACCGCAAGGTCATCGACGTCAACCTGATCGGAACGTTCAACCTGATGCGGCTCGCGGCCGCCGCCATGGCCAGGACACAGCCCGCCGACCCGGACGGCCAGCGCGGTGTGATCGTCAACACCGCGTCCATCGCGGGCGTCGAAGGGCAGACCGGCCAGGTGGCCTACTCCGCCTCCAAGGGCGGCATCATCGGTATGACGGTACCCGCGGCTCGTGATCTCGCGGCCATCGGCGTGCGCGTCAACACGATCTGCCCCGGGATCATCGACACGCCGATCTACGGAACAGGCCCGGAGAGCGACGAGTTCAAGGCCAAGCTCGCGGTACCGGTGCCGTTCCCGAAGCGGATGGGCCGTCCGAGCGAGTTCGCCCATCTGGTGCGCTCGCTGATCGAGAACGACTACATGAACGCCGACGTGATCCGCTTCGACGGCGGCGTCCGTTTCCAGCCGAAGTGAGTGCCAAGCGCATCTGACCAGGCATCATGCTTGATCGCCCCCGGACTGGGCCGCGTCCGGGCCGTGATCTTCGTCAGCGAACGCCCCATCGACCGCCTTCCGGCCGCGGACGTCGGCATCCGGCATCAGGTGCGCGCAGTACGACAGGACGGTCTGTGTCGTGTCACCCATCCACGCGGCCACCGACACGACGTCAACCCCGGCGTGCAAGAGCGTCGAGGCGTACGCATGGCGAAGCTGGTGGAACCCGGTGTCTTCCTGGCTGGCGCGAGCCGCCCGGGTCGGCGGCGTGATCCCGATCCGGCGCAGCGCCGGGCGCCAGTGCGCCTTGTTCCACGCCCCACGCTGCAACGCCCCGCCGCGGCCACTCGTGAACATCAGCGCCACCGTCGTAAGCGGGCCGCCCGGCGTCTGCCACGGCAGCGTCACCTTACGCGCCGGGCAGTCGCGGACATGGGCCGACAGCCGCAGCTTGATCACTTCGGGCAGCGGGACGTCGCGTTCCTTGCCGCCCTTCGGCGGCCCGAACACCGGCCGCCCGGCCACGATCTTCACCTGACGGCGCACGTGCACGACCCCGCGCAGCCAGTCGACGTCATCGGGCGCCAGGCCGAAGGCCTCACCCTGCCGCAGCCCAAGGCCAGAGCCGCAGTCGGCCAGCGCACGGTACCGGGCGGCCAGCTCGGCCCGCACCGCGGCGACACGCTCACGGGCCCATGGCACGACGCGGCGGCGCTCAGCCTTCGGTGCTCTCACTGACTTGAGGCTGCACGGGTTGCGCTGGATCAGGCCGTCGTCGAGCGCGGCCGACAGCACACCGCTCAGCGTCGCCAGCATCACCCCGGCCGAGCTGGGCGCGAGCGGCAGGCCCCGCACCCACTGCTGAGTGATCGACGGGTGCGCGGCGAGCTGGCCGAGCGTCTTACCGCCGAGCGCAGGCAGGATATGCAGCCGCAACTGCGACGCGATCCGCTCCCGCGTCGATGGATCGCTGGTCAGCGCTGGGAGGTAGGTGTCCTCGGCGAACCGGCGCAGCGTCATCCGCCCCGCCGCCGGATCCGTCCAGATCCCGCGCCTGACGTCGGCCTCCGCCGCGGCGGCAAACTGGTCGGCCTTGCGCTTCTCGCCGTCTGCGAAGCTCTTCGAGCGCTCCCGGCCGTCCGGGTCGGCATAGCGCACCCGGTAGCGCAGCCCGCGGCCGTAGCGGGCGGTCTTGACCTTGTCCTTGAGCCAGCGGTCCTCAACGTGAGCCATCGTCTGCCCCATCCGCGTCCTGACCAAAGGCCCGCTCGAACACGTCATCAGCAGGCTGCGCCTCGCCGACAGGGGCCCGGTAGAAGACAAACGCCCTGTTCTCGAGGCGCGTGATTGCGCTGTAGTTACCGCTGCGGATCTGCCGCTTTATGAAAGAGCCCGCGCGGGTGTAGTCCTCGTCGCTCAGGGTGCCCAGCCTGAGGACGACGGGACGCCCCGAGCGAAACGCCTCGCCTGCTGCACGCAAGTCCTTGTATGTGCGCGGACTCACCGTGATGGCATCGAGGTCGGCGAGCGCCTTGGCGAGCTTGTTCCGCAACTCACTCACCCGCGACTCGACCTCGCGGACACGTGCCCCCGTTTCCCGGGAGACCTCCACGACTCTCGCGTGTTCACACTCAGCGTCGGCAAGGTCTAGCGTCAGGAGCAGGATGCTCTCGGGCGCGCTCGCTGGCCTGCACAGGTCGGAAAGCCGCACGCTCAGCACGTCCGCGATCGCGTGTGCCTCGTTGAGTCCGACCCCTCTCTGGTGCCGTTCGATGCGTGTGATCGCCGTGGGGTCCAGGTCGATGCCACGGCGCTCGGCGAGGAGCGCGGCGAGCCGGGCCTGGCTGAGCTTCATCGACTCGCGCACCTCCTTGAGGCGCTGAGCGAACGCGTACTCGACGTCCTGCATAAGTCACAGGGTAGTGCTTGCGCCGCAGCAGTCAACAGTGGCAAGCTACGCTCATCGCTGCGGAGATCACAAGCACTTGTGGGAAGCGCAGTGAGACAGAGCTACTGAGACGCAGGGGAGTGCAGCGATGCCGAAGACCCAATATCTCACCACCGAGGAGGTCGCGGCCCACTACCGCAAGCCGGTCGCGACGATCCGATTCTGGCGACACCGGGGAACCGGACCTAAGGGCGTCAAGGTCGGCACGACCGTCTTGTACCCGCTCGCCGAGGTTGAGCGGTATGACAACGAACTCGCGGAGCAGGCCGAGCGGGAGTTCAGCGCCGGCCCAGCCGCGTAACCCCCTCCCTGGCTAGCGCTGTCCACGGCCGGGCGAGGGGCGTTCCCTGGCGGTTCGCAGCCCTCGCGGTATCTACGAGGCGAGCCCGCGACACTAGCGCGTACGGCGGACAACCTGCTGACAGGCCCGCCGGGCCTCACCGAGTTCCAGTGAGGCAACACATGATCAGAAATCGAAATGGCCCGCCTGGCCACGACACCAGGCGAGCCGCCTCAAACGTTGTCAGGGTCCCCAGTGAAGGCGCCGACAGCTTCAAGGTAGCAGCCTGCGCCGATGGCCTGCGGGACGTCGCCGTGGCCGATCTGGAGCGCATGCGCACTGATGGGCAGTACGAGCGTGGTCGCCCGTGAAGATCCACCGTTCCCGCCCGGAGTCCCGTTTCACGGTCATCCCTGACGAGACGCTCCGCGATCCGCGGCTGAGCTATCTTGCGCGCGGTGTGCTCGCCGAGATCCTCAGCCGTCCGGACGGCTGGCAGGTCACCGCTGACGCGCTGGCCTCCCGCGCCCAGGGCGAGCGTGGCAAGGCGGGCGAGGGGCGCCGCGCCATGCGCGCCGCGTTCGCCGAACTGACCAATGCGGGGTACATGCAGCGCGTCACGACCCGCGGCGCCAGGGGCCGGGTCGTCACAGAGATGCACATCTACGACCGGCCACAGACCGGCATACCAGATGGTGGTACGTCGGCCCCACCTGGGCAGACAGACATTTCCGCAGGTCGCACCGACGTACCAGATGGTGGTACGCCGGTAGGCGCCGGCGTGCCAGGTGGTGGTACGTCGGTGCCACCTGCACAGACGGACGTTTCCGCAGGCGGGACCGATGTACCAGACGGTGGCACGTCGGTAAGCGGTACGTCGGTGCCACCTGGGAAAACTCACGTTTCCGCAGGTCGCACCGACATACCAGATGGTGGTACGCCTTCTGTAAAACAGGGGGAAACAGGAGGGTCTCTCTCTCGCGCGTGCGCCGAGCTACAGGCGGCCGTGCCGGGCGTGACCGAGAGAGAGACCGAGATCATCCTTCAGAACCTCAAGAACCGGGGCGCCAGGTCACCGCTGGCCGTCCTGCGGCGCGAGATCGCGGACGGCGGTGCGCCGCGCCTGGTCGACGAGGCCCGCAGGCAGCCGCCCAGCATGGCACGCCCCGGCAGCTCCCGGCCGCCGTGGTGCGGCCAGTGCGACGAACGGACCCGGTTCCGGCTCGACGGCAATAGGCTCCCCAGCCCGGCGAGCTGCCCCGAGTGCGGGCCCCCGGCCCGTGGCAATGGCAGATCCACCCCGGCGCAGCGCGCCCGCCAGGCCGTCCAGCCGTTCACCGGCCCGGCGCAGGCCGAACCGCCCGACGCCGACGACGACCAGACCTTCTGGGCCGGCCAAAGCGGCAGCAATCTGGCTGAGTGGTCCGCATGAGCACACTGATCGAGCTGCTAGCTGGAGGCCGCCGGGCCAGGCTCAAGCTCACAGTCAGCTCCGGCGGCGTCCTCCACGTCAACGGGCCGCCCGCGGCCGATCAGCTCGCCCGCGCACTCCTCGAGCGCAAGCACGACGTGATCGCGCTCGTGCGCTTCTACTCAGGCAGCTCGCCGGCCCTCGACCGGCGCCACACCACCGTCCTGAACCCGCCGCAGCCGTGCACCCGGTGCGGTCACGCCTGCCACCTGCTTGATCCGTGGGACCGCGCACCGTTTCACAAGGTTTGCGCCGAGGCGGCAATCCGGCCCACGAGCCGCCGCAAGACCGCAATCCCAGCCACAACCACAGAGGTAGCCGAGGCGTGAAACTCCAGCACAAGATCAACCACGGGTGGGCGCCCCCCGCCTCACCGCTGCGCTCAGACCCGGTCGACGTCAGATACGAGACGGAAGTCACGGCCGCCGTCCGCAAGGCCGCGAAGGCTTGGCGCGGCGCGCAGAAGGCCCTCGCCCGCGCGCAGCGCCGCATGCAGCACTCGCCCAGCCCCGACACCAGGACCGCCGTCGATGACCTGCGCGCCGAAGTTGAGCGCCGGTACGCCGAACTCCGGGAGCTGGAAATCCAGATGCAGTCCGCGCCCGGCTACGACGGCTCGAACCGCAGCAACCAGCGGAAGTCCCCGCGCTCAACCACCCCGAAGGGAACGCAACTGTGAAGGGCAAGCACGCGAACGCAGCCGACCGCCGCCGCGAGATGGCCACGCTCGAGCAGCGCGCCACCACGGCGGAAAACGAGCGCGACCGCCTGGCCAGGGAACTCGCCGACGTGACCGCCCGCCGCGAAACCGAGGCCAGCACCCTGCGCGCCGAACTCGCCGCGGTGCGCAGGCAGCGGGACGCCGCATCATCTCCCCGCGTGGCCGAGCTGGCCGCAGTCAACAACCGGCTGCGCGGCGAACGGGACCAGGCACGCTCAGCCCTCGACATCGAACAGAAGGCCGGTACCAGAGGCATGCGGGCAATCGCGGACCTGCTGACCGCACGGTTCGGCATGAGCGGCGTAGAGGCGTGGGAACTCGTGCACAGCGCCGTATCTGCCGACGACGCCGGGGGGCGGTTCATGAGGCCGATGGCCGGCACGCGCGACCCTGGCGCAATCCGGGCGATCCAGCGCGCGCAAGGACTGCGCGGCGGCGAGGACCTCACAAACGTCGTCTGCGGCGACGTCCCGGTGGAAGTCCATAGCCGCGCGGAGTCAAGAGCGGAAACGGCGCGCCTGATGCGCGAACTGAAATCTTCGCTGACCCCCATCTACGCCTACGACGACGGGCCGGATAACTCCCTGGCCGTGACGGCAACCGGGTCCGGCCTGGGCGTTCAGATCGAGCCGGCCGAGGCGTCGATATTTCTCCCATGGGACGAGTGGCGCAAGCTCACCCAAGCCGTCGCCGAAGCTGAAACCAGGCGCCCGCAGCCGCATCCTGGCCGCCGCGGTGGTGGTGGTGGCGCTGCCGTACAGCTCGGCGTCCTCCGCAGTGAACAGCCGGCCGTGGAACAGCCCCCCGGTGGACAGGCCGCTGGTGCCGTGACCGATCTGCAAACAGTAGAGCTGCTCGAATCGCTCGGCGCTGTCCCCGGCAAGGACTGGCGGATAGCGAAGGTCGACGGCAAGCCGGAGATCATGGTGTCCGCCAGCGGCTTCCGGATGCTGGCCGAGGCCTCGCCGAACCCGGGAGCGCGCGCGGCCGCGCTGGAATGCCTCAACGACGGAGCGCGCCAGGCTGGCACCGGAACGTCGGCGGAATCACCGGAATGACCATCGAAGCCGCCGCCTTCGACGATGCGATCGCCATCGTCAACGCACTCCGCAGTGACGACCACGATGCTGTCGCCACGGTGGTCGCCCACGCGAGCGACCCCGGCCACACCGCTAGCATCCTGCTCACCGCATCCCTTGCACCCATGCGCTACAGCGGCGCGTTCGCCGGCGACCGCGAGGCGCTCGCCCGCAGCGTCCGCGAAGCCCTCGACTGCGAACTCGGAGACGAGTCATGACCACCCAGGCGGTCGACCTGACGTCGTCGCCGTGCTCGCCGACCTCGACCACGGCGCCAGCGACCTGCCCGCCGGGCGGCTGTTCCACCGCGACGGCCGGCCCGGTTGAGCACGAGCTGGCCACCGGCGAGCCCCCCTGTGACCCGGACGCAGGCCACTACGACCCTGCGTTACACCGGCCATGCGCCACGTTCGCCGAACTGCACGGCGTCAGCGAAGATCCGGAGTAGACCGGGCTGTCATGACCACACGGGAGGCCACCAGTTGACCCGAGCCCTGACAAGCGAAACCGGCATCGCCCGCGCCTACGCCGCCGGGTATCACTGCCTGTCGTGCGCAGCCAAGGCCGTCATAGACGATCGCGTGCACGTCGACCACGCGGTGAGCTGCTGGCGCCGCCGCATCACCGAACTGTTCCGCATCCGGGAGGCATCATGATCCGCACCATGCGCAGGCGCACCGGACGCCGCTCCACCACCTGCCGGACGATGCGGAGGAGACGCAGGTACGCGGCATGCCGCACCTGCGCAGACCTGACGGCTCAATGGCCTGACGAGCGGCGGCTGAGTCTTCGTCCTCGCGCGCGGGCGTGATGCGCTCCCATCCTGGGGCCGGTGTTGCTCCGACCGGTCGAACCGCCGACCTGGCACGCCTGGCGGCGCTGGTGCGGGCGCTGCGGACGCAGCGCGGCCTGTCCACCCGCGCACTGGCTCGCCGGTCCGCTGCCGCCAGGACGACGATTCAGCGGCTTGAGCGTGGCCAGCTCCGGCCGCGGCGGACGTTGCTGTCCGCGGTCGCGATGGGCATCGACCCGGACCGGCAGAAGGAGATCCTCGAGCAGATCGCCACCGCGGCGGGTGAGTCGGTCGCGCCGGACACGGACGGCACGCGGCGCTGGCGCAGGCGCAGGATCGAGCGCGGCATCCTGGCTGGCGAGGTCCCGTTGCCGGCGAAGATCGCACGGCGGCTGGCGCTGCATCAGGAGGCGGACCGGCTGTGGCTGGCGTCAATGGCACTGCTGGACAAGCCAGGCGCGCTCGATTCCGCGGAGATGCTCGACGAGTCGATCCGCTTGCATGAGGAGTCGCGGCGGCTGCGGGAGGCGGCCGGGCCGCCGATCTCGCTGTGGATCGGCAGGCACCGGATCACGAGAGGATGGAACCCATGAGCCGCCGCCCTCCGCGGCCGGATCCAGACGAGCCGCTGCCGAAACCGGCCGCCGACATGAGCCCGGAGGAACGGGCCGAGGCCATCCGCCGGATCCGCGCAGAACTGCGCGGGTTCGACAAGGCGCGGCGGGAGCGCCGGATCCGCCAGGGCCGGGCCAAGCCGAAGACGATGCGTGAGATGGAGATATTCGGCGCGGACCTCCTGAAGCACAGCAAGGCCGAGGCGCCCCGCGACGACCCGTTGCCCGACGCCTGACCGGGGACGTACCTGGCCGCGCTGGAACTGACCGAGAACCGGGACCGGGCAGACGCGGCGGCCCTGGCGTCGTTCGCCGAGGTGTGGGAACGGCACGAAGCCGCGAACCGGGAAGCGAAGGAGGCAACCCTGAAGCGCGGCGATATGTCGCCGATGGTCGCACCCCGCGACCATCGGGGAAGCGTGACCGCTCGACACGGACCGTGGCCAGGGTCGCGAGGGAACTGGGCCTGTCCAGCGGCAGACTGGGGCGCTCCGCAGTCTCCACGACCGGGCCAAGGGCAAGCGGCTGCCCGGTGACCCGGACGGGTGGGAACCGCGCGGAGGTGCTCATCGCGGCCGGTGCTGACGAAAGTCTCATCCCGCAGTGGCTCGAGCAAGGTCGCATGCGGCGGCCGGGCTAGAATCCCGCGTACCGTGGTGAGTTACAGAACCGTGACTAGTGCGCGTTCTTTAGCTCTGACGTGCGGCGATGTGCAAAGGTGTGACAGCAATGACGCTAGGCGGCTACGTAAACGGGAACATACACTTCAGACAGTAGGCACATGACCAGGCCGAAGCATCCGATCAAGGACCTGGAGGCCCTCCTCAAAGAGGCAGAGCGCAAAGGCTGGCAGGTCAAAAAGACGGTGTATTACCGGCTGCGCTGCCCGTGTGGGAAGCATCAGACGTGGATACATCTCACGCCGTCGAATCCGAGATACGTCCAGGAAAAGCGGCAGAAGCTTCAGCGCACGGGGTGCTGGTGAGGGGGAGGCGCGCAATGAAGTACTGGGTGAACATTCCAGTCCAGGTGAGCGGCTACCGGGGTGACCTAGGCGACAGTATCGACCTCGTGATCCAGCAGCTCGCGAAGCTCGACGTCTGCAACGGTGCCCTGCTGGACTACTCCGCCGACTCCGACGCCACCGATGACACCGCGGAATTCGCGGTAACCGTTGAAGCCTCCGGTCTTGAGGACGCGCTGAGCATCGGATTGAGCTGCATCCGCTCGGCCATCCACGCGGCCGGTGCCGCTACCCACGGCTGGGACGACAGCCGCGCCGATGATGGTGTGGTGATTTACGAGGTAGACACGGGTGAGAGCGTAGAAGTCCGCCCGCTCGTCAGCGCCTGAGCCCCGCGACTGCTCACCGGCGCCGCGCCGGGTCCCGCTGAGCCTGCCAGCGTGCCAGAGCCTCGGCGGACGGCCGCGCGTACCGGGCCAGCGAGGCGACCGACGTGTGACCGCTCTTGGCCATCAGCATCGGCGTAGACGCGCCGTCCTCGGCGTCGTGGGTCAGCGCGGAGTGCCGGAGCTGATGCAGCGTCGCGCCGCCCGCGGCCTTCTTGAACAACTGCTCGGCCTGGCGGTAACTAGCCGGGCCTTGCCGCTGGCGGCCTCGATGTCGCACGGTGGCAGCTCGACGCGGGCACGTCGGTCCGTCAGGAACAGCGGCCCGCGCTTCCTGCCCTTGATCAGCCGTGGCAGCAGGCGCGCGGTGCCGGTCTGCCACACGATCACGTCGATCGCGCCGCCCTTGCGGCGCACCTTCGCCCTGCGGTTGGCGAGGTCCAGGTCCTCGACGTCGAGCCGGAGCACCTCGGCCGAACGTGCCGCGGTCTCGTACAGCATGCGCCACAGGGTGCGCTCGCGGATGCTGATGTCATCGCGGGTCAGGAGCCGCTCGACGTCGCCACGGGCGAGTGCGCGGCTGTGGTCGGGGGCCTTGCGGCGGCGGCGCAGCAGGCGCGAAGGGTCCTCACTGAGCCATCCCTGGTCGGCCCAGTAGCGGGACGCACTGCGCAGCGCGTCGAGGGCGGTGTTCCACCGCGATGGCGACCGCTGCCCCCACCGGCCTGTGAACCAGGCGGCGACTTTGCGCGGCTCCAGATCGCTTGCCGCGGCGTCGCCGAACTCGCCGAGCAGGGCGCACAGGATCCCCTTGTAGACGCGGCGTGTCCCGGTGCTCTCCGGCCGGCGAGCGTGGCCAGGTAGGCGTCTACGGCGTCAGTCAGGGTGACTGTCTCGCGCGCCGTGAGCGCGTGCACGGTGCCCATTGGATGCGTCCCCTCCGGTTATCGCGGAAATTCAGGCCGAGCCGGGCCCGGTCCCGCCGGGTATCGGTGCTGGTGGCTGATCTGGGTATGGCGGAAATCCGCCCGCTTCCTGCGGTAGCGCGGCGTCGTCCGGCCAGCCGCACGCTTCGGCGCGCTCGCGGGCCCGCTTGACCCATCGGCGCATAGTGGCGTCGCTGACCGGCCAGCGGGTGAGCAGCCACGCCACGGGTGCCCTCGGCGCGACCTGGCGGGCTTCCTGCCATGCGTTCCACACCGCGCGCCAGTGCTCGTCACCCTTGGCCTTCGGGCCTTTGCGTGATGCGCTGATCGGCTCACCGGCCGGCTTGCACCAGCGCGCCGCGGCCTCGCCGAACAGAACCCAGTTCGGCGGGAGCTTCACCGCACGCAGATCCCGCGCGGTGACCGCGCGGCCGTCGTTGCGCTCGATCTGGACGCCCGCCACTGCTACGCCGTCACCGGTCGGCGCGAACCGCACCCGCACGGCAAGCCAGTGTGGCTGGCCCTCCCACCGCAGGTCACGCCACTGCACGCCGTCAGCGGCGTCAACCACCCACATGACCACGACGCTAGCCGGTCACCTAGCCATTAGGCAACAGGGGATGCGCACATATGACCGGTCATCATTCGTGCACGCTAGCCGCGACGGGAACAGGTGATCTAGCCTCAGCATCAGCCGATCAGAATGGGAAGGTGCACGGATGAGCGGGCTAGTGGCCGAGGTTCGGGAGTCGTTGTCGCTGCCCGACGCAGCGACGGCGCGGGAGATCCGGGAGGCGGCCGGTGTAAGCCAGGCGCGGCTTGCCGGGGAACTCGATGTGCACCCGCTGACGGTCCACCGGTGGGAGACAGGCAAGCGCACGCCTCGCGGGCGTGTACGCCTCGCCTACGGCCGCTTGCTTCGCGAACTCGACGCCGCAGTCCACGGGTAGGGCCCGGGATGGCCGCTGACCGCCGGGCGCGGCCGGGGATGGCGGCTGACCGGCGCCCGGGCGAGTCGCCGCTGTCCCGGTACGCGCCAGAGCTGATGCGGTTCGTCGACCGGATGCTTACGCGCTCCCTCCGCGACTTCGGCGCCCAGAACGGGCATGTGCCGACCATCGACGGCCTCGACGAGTTCCTGGCTGATCTTGGTTTCGCAGGCGAAACCAACGTTGCGAAACTGCCAGCACGTGCTGTTCCTTCGTGGATTGCGACGGCCGAGGCGGCGCGTCTGGCTGGGTGCTCAGCCCAGTGGATGCGCCGCCAGGCCAACGGCGAAGGGCCGGTGATTGGCCGCAAGGTCGGCAAGCAGTGGATCTACGAGCGGAGTCCGTCGAGGCTTACGCCCGCACGAGGCGACGGGAGCGTGAACGTGGCAGTCGCGACGGCCGACAAGCCGCCGGCGGTCAAGGGCCGCCACGACAGCCAGCCAGCTAGCCCTGTCCAGGCCGCGGCGCTCGAGCTGCGCCAGGCCGGACAGAACTTGAGGAGACCAACGGCCTGCTGGACATGATCGAGCGTGACCTTGCAGCCGGTGAGGATGTCGACTTGGAGCGCCACATCCAGCTACTCGACCTTCAGCGGCAGATGAGGCTCCGGGTCACTGGCCTGCGCAAGCGTGCCGACGATGCCCGCGAAGCGCAGCGCCTGGCCATCGCCCTGCTCGCCACCAGGATCGGCAAGCTCGCCGCAGTCGCGCAGCAGGCCGCGGAACTCACCCAGGCGCTCGCAGACCTCGCCGAGGCGGCACAGCGGGCCCGGGACCTGGCCGCCGATCAAGACCACCTGCTCGGCGAACTCCAGGCCGGGGCGCGGGCACTCGGCGTCGGTCTACGGCGCCGACCGGCCTGCCACAGGCCCGGCACGGCCACGTGGCCGTCACCGACGACAGGGTCATGCGCGGCAAGGTGGCTGTGCGAAGGATCGGCGCCGCCGCCGAGGAAGCCATCGGCCTCGCAGTCGGCCATCTGAGCGAATACGAAGGCCAAGGTCGCGGTAGTGACCGGGATCGAGCCCCGCGGCCGCGCCCGCCACTACCTGCAAGGCCCGAACGGCTTGATCATCGAGCTTGACGAGCTCAACTCCAACATGCAGTCCCGGATCGCAGAGGGCGAACTGGAGATCCTTACCGAGGCCCAGATCCTCCGCTACCTGACCACGGGGAGCCCTGATGCTTGACGGTCAGGTGCGCGCTGGACACGGCGGCCGAACTGGCGGTGTTCGCCGCCGCGCGGGGCTGCCGGCGGACGCTGCGGCGCTCTGCGACAGCGCCGCGTTCATGGACCAGATCAAGGCGCTCGAACCGGCATCCCCAGGGTTCGGCGGGCGCGTGGCCACCGCCATGCAGACCGCAGCCGAGTCCGACCCGCGGTACCGGGCCGCAGCGCCCCAGGGTGGCGTTGCGGGCACCGCGCCGCCGCGCCAGTGGACCCGTGACGACCTGAAGGGCCGCAGCCGTCGGAGGTCGCAGCGGCGATGGAGGCGGGCCTCCTCGTCGATCTGGGATACCCGCCGGCCCGCAAGCGGAGGGGTGTGCGTGACGGCGGACCCGCGCCACAGCCGGCAAGGCGCGCACCCCAGCAGGCGGCAAGAAGAAGACGCCGGAGCGGAAGCCGTGGAGCACGCCACTCGCCTGGCCCGGGGCCTGGCGGCAGGTGCCGCAGCCGCCGGGGCGGCCCACGCGGCCCACGCGGCAGCAGCGGCCGGCGGGCGCACCCCCACGGCTGCCCGCTTCCAAGCAGGGCACGCCCGCGGCGCCCCGGAAGACCGCAGCGCGCCGGGGAGGCGGCAAGACGCGATGACCGAGACCCCGGCCGTGCAGGACGCCAGCCCCGCGGAGGACGCGGCGCGGCTAGTGCGTGCCGTTCTGGCCGGTGACGGCCCGGGGATTTCCCGTGTCGTCGAGCACGCCGAGGACCCGGTAAAGATCGCGGTCAAACTCGCCGAGGCCTGCGCGGGGCTGATGCGCGCCGTCAGCGCCCCGAGAGTGCTTGTCGAGCAGGCCGACCTGAAGATGATCCTCACGCCGATGCTCGGCGCGTGGGAGCCGGGCGTGCCGTACCCGCGGGGGCTTCAGCGGCTGATCGTCGCCGTGCTCGCCGACCCGCCCGCGCCCGAGGCCCTGCTCGGCACCCCGCTTTTCGCGGACGGGGACCGCCAGCCGGACCCCGCGCCTGCAGAGGAGGCGCGCATGCCTGACGGGTTCGTCGTTGCCACGGCCTATCGTCACGGTGGACCCGGACGCCGCCGGTTTCGACGAGAAGCTGAAGGCGCAGCTCGGCGGGCGTCAAGGCCAAGGTCGGCGCCGATACCGCCGAGGCGGACGCCAAGCTCGACGATACGAAGGCCAAGCTCACCGAGCTCGACCACACGACGAGCAAACCGAAGGTCGACGCGACCTCCGCGAAGGACGCCGGCGGGTGGATGACGTCCCTCGTCGCAGCCGCGACCGCGGTCGCCCCGGCCATGCTCGTCGCGGGCACGGGCGCCGCGGCGTTCGGCGCGCTGGCCGCCCCGGCGATCAAAGGTGTCATCCAGTACGAGCAGGACCTTTCCTCGAACACGAAGAAGGCCGCGGCCGACTGGGCGAAACTGACCGGCGAGCAGAAGATCATGGCCGGGGGGCTCGGTGAGCTGAAAACCGAGTTCAAGGGCCTGTCGCAGGCGGTTGAGCCCGAGGTCATGCAGGTCTTCGACACCCTGCTCGCGGACGCGAACAAGCTCCTGCCGGAGATCGTGCCGATGGCGCAGGCGGGCGGGAAAGCACTCGCCGGGCTGCTCGGCCAGGTCGGGGCCGCGCTGACCGATTCGCAGGCGCAGCAGTTCTTCCAGTTCGTCACCCGCGAGGTCGGCCCGGATATGCAGGCCATCGGGCAGCTCGTGGGCAGCGTAATCCACCTCGCCGAGGGCCTGGTGGAAGCCCTCAACCCGGTCGCGCTCGAGCTGTGTGCATGTGGTGTCCGGGGTCGCGGACCTGGCCTCCGGGCTGACCCGGGCCCGCGCCCTGGCTGACCGACACCGCCGTCCTCGCCCTGGCCGCGTATAAGCCGGTTATGGCTCTCGCGGGCGCTTATAAGGCGTTCACGGAGTGGGAAGGGATCCAGACCGCGGTCACCGCGGTCAAGGACTTCATGGTCGCCACCGAAGGCGCGACCGTCGCCGAGAAGGCGCTCCTCGCGGCCGAGGTGGCGGCCGATGCGCTGAACCCGTTCGGGTGGGTGGCGCTCGGCGCGGCCGCAGTCGGCGGCCTCGTCTACTGGCTGTCCCGCTCCAACGACGGCACGAAGCAGTACATCGACACCCTCCGCCAGCAGGACCAGGCGACCGGGTACAACATCGCCGGCTACCGAAAGCTCGCCGGCCAGATGCAGCACAACCTGGACACGCAGCACCTTTCGATCACGGCCGCCGCGCAGGAATACCAGGCGTGGCAGCAGTCCAGTTCCGCAGCGGCCAACCTCGGCAGCCACCTGACGACGCTGCAAAACACGTACGGGCTGACCCGTACCCAGGCGGAGCAGCTCGCTACGGAGGCCGGGGTGTCCCGCAGCAGCTCGCCGGGGGCGGCACGGCCGCGCAGACCGCGATGGGGAAGATCAACGCCTACGCGCAGGCGAACCAGGCGGCGGCTGGTATCACCGCGCATTACAACGCGCAGCTCGCCACCATGCAGTCCGACATGGCAGGCGCGTCGAACAGCACCCTGGACCTCACAGCCCGGGTGAAGGACCTGACCGACGCGGAGAACGCGCTCCTGGGCCCCACGCTCGCGGTGATCGGCGACACGGTGACGTGGAAGAACGACAACCTCTCTCTCGCCACCGCGCTCAAAGCGTCCGGCGACCGGACCGGGTACGCGACGGCGGCGCAGCGGGCCGCGTCGGATGCGCTCAAGACGTCTGTGCAGGACACGCTGAACCTGCCCAGGCGACACTGGATCACACCCAGAGCGCCCAGAAGGCCGCGGGCGTCCTGCAGCGTGAGATCGACACCATCCAGGCACTCGGCGGGAAGGGCCCGCGTCGGAGCTGCTCCGCGAGCTGAAGGCCGCCGAGGACGCCCTCTACAACAAGACGATCCACATCAACGTCGTGCAGCAGGGCACCTACTCGATGGGCAGCGGCACGGGATCGGTGTCCGGTGGTATCTCCTCGGGGCAGCGCCGCGCCGGAGGGTACGCGTCGGGCACGCCCGGCGCGGAGCCCGGCTGGGCGTGGGTCGGCGAGGAAGGCCCGGAGCTGATCGATGGCCGGCGGGGAGCCGGTCATCCCGGCTTAGTCGAAGCAGCTCGCCGGGGACATGACCGCCCTGCACTCCTACGCGGGCGGGTCCTCCGTGACCATCACATCGCGGAAGCAGACAGCGGCGCAGCGGAAGGCAGCGTCGCGGCTCGCGGCCGAGCAGAACACCGGCACGGCGATCGCCGACAAGTACTTCTCCGGTCTCGTGACCACACTGGCCTCGATCAAGTCGGCGCAGGACACGGCGGTTAAGGACATCCAGAAGTACTATTCGGCTCCCACGCCAAGTGGCGTGAGCAGATGATCGACCGGCAGTCCGGCAGCTCTCCGCCCTGGCCACGAAAGAGGCAGCGGTCGCCTCCACGCTCAAGGCCGCGCAGGGCTACGCCCCGCAGGTCCAGGGGAACCTGGCGGGCTACTCCAGCCTGTCGTCCCTGTCGCTCAACACGGCTTTCGCACCCAAGGGGTCGCTCGGCGGGCTGATCGAGCAGCAGTTGCAGGCCAAGCTCGCCAGCCTGCGGAAATTCGCCGGCGCCCTGTCGGCCTTGCAGCGGGCGAAGGTGAACAAGACGTTCATCCAGGACGTCGCGTCCCTCGGCCCGGATGCCTGGGCGGACCAGTACGCGGAGGCGATCCTGGCCGAAGGCCGAAGCTGATCGGCGAGATCAACTCGACCGAGGCCGCGCTCGGCTCTACGGAGACCACGGTGTCGCAGCAGGCCACCGACGCCGTGTACGGGCTGAAAGGCACCGGGAAAGCGTTCCTGGCGTCGCTGAAGTCTGAGCAGTCCGCGCTCGACGCGGAGATGGCCCGGCTCGGCGACACCATCGGGAAAGAGCTGGCGAAGTGGTTCCACGTCCCCGCGTCGAAGCTGCCGAACTACGGCGGCGGCGGTAAGAAGCACGAAGCCCACGCTTCACCCACGGCCGCTACCTCGGCCACCCCTCACCACGAGCCCACGCTTCACCCGGGAGCCACCCATGCAGGGGGAGGGGTGACGGTGAACATTTACGGCGCCTACATGACCACCGCCGAGCAGATCGCCCACCTCAAGCGTGAATTGGCGATGGCTACCGGATGACCACATACGTGACTGGAGCGCCCAGCGGCCAGCCGGGAGCCTGCAGCAAGTAGAGGAGAAACCATGGACCCGAATGACCTGGTCACCCTAGCAGGGACTTGCTGTACATGGGCGGGACCCTGGCGCGGGCCTGGACCTGATGCAAGTGCTGTCCTGGCCGATCGCGACAACGGCAGCCCGGCTGAGGCCGTGGACTCCGACAAGCAGTGGCGCTGGGGTGCTGATCTACTGCTGGCGGCGACGGCGCGGTACCGGTCAAGGCGAACGCGCTGGGCCGCCTGGTCACCAGGGGCGGCGTGACCGGGAGCGGGGCGTCAACGGCAATGATGCGCTCGCGGGGCTGAGCGGTCACAAACTTGGGCCACCGGCTCTATGACATTGTAGGCTTTCTCGGAGGCACCGGCCACCGCGACCGGTAGCTCTTGCCTCAACTCGTCGACGTCGAACAGGGGCAGACGGTCTCACCTGGTGCCTCCGTGCGTGGTCCCCCGGTTCACAACTTTGGACCGCCTGTCGAGCGGGCCCGCGCTGCCGCCCTGACCGGCGTGCTGGAGCGCGCGGCCTGCGCCCACCTCCCCGATGGCATAACCGGCGCTGGGCCATCTTTTGAATCCAGCCGCTGGGAGCGTTTTCCGAGGGTCCTACCTGATGTTCGGGGAGAACGGACCTCCACGCCCGCAAGCCGCGGCCAACAAGGGCTCTCATCGACGATCCGTTTTCGCGGCCTCGCCACGCGGACCGAGATGATCCGCCGGCGTACCGCCACCTGATCCCCGCGACCTGCGTCTGGCTGGATCATGTTCCGAACATCGACCATGGTCGTCGTGGCGTTCCCTGACGTGGCTCCGGCGACCCTCCCTGAGGAACCGATGATGCCCGAGGTGGTGGACCGGGCAACCCCACTCGATGACAAACCCAGTCAAGGCCCGATGAGCGATCGTTCCCATGCCATCCAGCCCTTCAACGGCGCTAGCGAGGTCCCGCTCGTAGACGTGATCCGGCTCTCTCAATGTCACCTCCCGCAGCTTCAGCATGGCCTCTTCCTCGACCTGTCGCAGGACCGCGCGGAATTGGGCGAGTTCCGGTCACGTCGCAGGCAGCGATCTTTCCACGGCAAATCTCCGACCATCGGAAGCAGATCGGGACACCGTCGCCGCGTAGCCGCCAGCCGTCGTAGTCCTCGAATCGCTGGGCGATGACCTGCGAATGGAACGTGACGACAGTTCCGGCAGATCCTGACGCCAGACCGAGCACGAGGTCCCGGTTCGCGCTCTTGATGACGGCGTTTCGCACGAATCGGACGGGAATCGCTCGCTCCAGGTAGGGGTTGCGCTCGTCAGCACAGGTCCACTGCTGCGCGAGTTGCTTGACCTCGCCTTCCGGATCCAGAGACTTGACGAATACCCCCGGAGTCCGTGCCGGGCGGCATCTCGTGCTCGAAGGGATGGAGCGTCGCAGTCCAGGAGATCGAGGCTTCGGAGGACACGACGGTGCGGGGAATCCATCGGGTGCCCCGTATGGGGCCACCGCAACTGCGAAGGGGACACCGGTCCCATCACGCCGTTCGGCCGGAGTCTGCCAGCGAGGCGGATCCTGTTCCGTCGGAGGCACGATGGGGCTCGACGCGCCAGCCGGGCCAGCGTAAGACCTGAATATGCCCCGTTCCAGGAGCAATCGGTCGTAGAAGAGGCTCGCAAACTTAGCCGCTGTCTGGATGCGATGGGCGCGCCGGTCGAGAGGGGTGGCGGTTGACCTAGCGGCACAACGAGGACCGAATCGGTCTCTGGGCAAGTCAGAGCCAGGCCGCAGAACCCAGCATGCCAGCACGTAACACAGTACCGCGCAGATGGCTGCCTGCGTTCCCTCCGACTGCCAGGCTGGAGGCCTCGCGCGAAGCGCACCTCGAGGCGCGGACGACCTCGCCGGCCAGCGTGACTGCTCATGATCCTGCCATTGGATTGCACCGGTCCACCAGTGCGGCGCGGCCGAGCGGCTGACCAGATCGAGTGGCGGCCGGCCGCACCACGATGCTCTCGGCTCGCGAAGCCCGTTGATGCGTCTCCTGTCCGCGGGCCGCGGCGACGGCCCTGGCTTCCCCTGAGCCTTAGGTGCCTGGTGCCGTTGCCGAGGTCAGTACAGAGGCTGAGCGCCTCATTGCCGCCTGATGCGGTCCTCGAGCCGCTTGCCGTCGATCGCGACCGCGTCTTCGTTCAGATCCGATCCTTCGGGTACTGCGTCCTGGAAGAAGTGGAGCAGCGCGTCGGGAGCTCATCCGAGATGGCGGCGATTCCCTCGCCTCGCGAGATGGTCAGCAGCCGCGGATTCCGGTGCATGCGGTCATACGGTGCGCCGATCCACGATCTTCAATGCCGCCCGTGTCACCAGCCGACAACGCCACAGCATCTTCCTATCCGAGCAAGTTCCTTCGCGGCTGTCAGCCGATTCCGGTCTGCCGCAGGATGACCCTCGCCGCTCCTCGACCACTAGGTCCCGGCCCGTTTCACCGACACGCTCGGCCTCGAGGACGACGGAGCCGCTTCGGTCCGTCTCGGCTCCTGCCCACTCACCGAGCGCCTCGGCGAACTCGTCGATGCCGTTCTCCGGGTCGGCCCCTGACCGCCCGCCTGCCTGGCGGCAGACCTGACGCTTGTGATCGACCACGGGTTCGGATCGCCGCCGTACGACCTCTGGTATTTGACGACATAAGGGCCCTCCAGGACGTACAGTGCCCTGTCCACGCCCGTCGAATCAGCCCTGTCTCGGCGCCGTCCTGACGGTGACCGCGTAGTCCCCTCGTCGAGCAGCCTTTCAGCCGCGTCTAGGACGGGCAGCTCCGGCTGGCCCACGACCGTGGACCTGGTTCCCCTTCCTGGCCCTGAGTCCGGGAACGAGCGTAGCGTGGCGGCGCGCGGACGCTTACGTAGGGGCGGGCCCTTCTCGGACAGGAGGCCTCCCCGTTGCCTGGTCCATGCGATTTCTCACGAGGTACCAGGGCCGCGCGCTTCACCTTGAGCGGCGGTTATGTTGACTGGCCAGATGTCCCGAACCCATGGTTGCAGCGTAAATCCGGGATGGCGGATCATCGTCGAGATAGTCCACATCCGCGCAGCAAACTGGCGGCTCCCACTACGACACGCGCATGACGAACAATGATCACGAGATCCCCCGACCTGATCTCGTTTCCGATCGCATCACGACCTTGTCGACGAACGGCTGGAGCGGTACACCATCGAGACCCTGTCCGGTGGAAGCCAGCGCGAGGCGGTCCCAGCGAGGCGCTGCGAAGGCTCCGGGAGGTCACCCGAGCAGAACTCAAGAAGACGCGAAGAAGGCCTCGAACAACACGACGCTAAGATGCTCGGCGCTCGTCGACGGTTAGAGAACAACGGACCACGAAGCCGCCGAACTGATGCTAGACTCGTCGACGAGCTGACAGAGGCCTATGGCTGCAGCGCGGCAGGCCCTAGACCCGACGTGGTGGACGAATCGGCGAGCCGTTAGGTCACTTCGCAGCATGCGCGACACCCGGAGCTATTCGATCCGCGGCCTCAGCGGCTCGGGGCTCCGCTCCGACTATTAGTACTGACGACGGCTTGCGTTCGGGCCGCCGCAGCAACAGGGAAATTTCTGCGGTAGGGCGGCGGCCATGCTGCGGCGATGGCTGCCGCGCGGCCGGTGACTGGGGGCGCTGCGATAGTCCGGCGGCTGCGCCGTGCACCCGTCGCTCATGTTCACCGGCGTGAGCGCCCTCGGGCATTTGGATCTCGCTGCGGGGACGCCTTGGGGTGGCCGGCCTGCTTGTACGCCGCTGAGCCCGCCCGGCGGCGGAGGATTCGGGCAACCGCCGCGGGCGGGACTTAGGTCGCGGCCTGGCGTCAGGGCGCGCTGAGCCGCCCACGGTGGCGCCGGGAGCCCGGCACACCGGATCGTCACGCCACGCCGCGTTTTAGCCGTCAGGGCCACAGTCAGGGCCATATCGCCGTGCGCGGCGATCCGCTGCTGGGCGCGCCCATGCCGTCGATCAGCGCATCCATGTCCGCAGCGAACAAGCACGCCTGAACGTCCCTGTCGAAATCCCAGGCGCGGCCGTCGCGGGCTCCTGCGGAAACCAGGCCATGAGGATGTGCTCTCGAGGCGCGTACAGCGCCCAGCCGGGACAGTGGCGCTCGATCTCCGGGCTTCATGCTCACACTGACGCGGCCAGCGCCGTCGCTGGTGGTGGTGGTGACTGGCATGCGATAGCCCCTTGGGCTAGGTGTACCGGATTTGCCGCACGGCTAGGCACACTTCCAGGCGCTATCTCGAAGGTCTGCCAGCCGCGCCCTGCCGTGGTGACGCGCGGCCGGAGGGACCTTCTGGAGTGCCGGGCCGCGCGGCGTCTATGTGCCGGCGGCTCAGCGGCCCGACGCGACGGCGAACGCCTCGTCAAGATCTGGCCGCGGCCTGGTAGGCGATGGCCTGCCCGCGGCACAGGGCGGCGCGGATCGGGTGCCGCCAGCGAGCCCGGCCGCGCCTCGGTGAACAGCCGGGCGTTGTCGCGGAACCGCCGCGGACATCGGCCACCGCCTCGGCGAACGCGGCCGCGCGCGGCAGGTGCCCCGGTGAGCGGCGTCACGGCGGACGGTCGCGGTTACCCCGCCGAGGAACCGGAGGACGCGGTCGATCGCCGCCGCGGCGGCCGTCAGGTCGCCGACCGGGGCGATCTGCTGCGCCCAGCCCCACCAGAAGTGCTCGCCGTCGCTGTAGACGTACTCGGCGAGCTGCTCGGCGCGCCGGTTGGTGATGTGCAGCCGGGGGCGTCTCCCGTCGCCGGTGAGGGCGCGACCGCGTACGTCTGGCCGTCCAGCTCGGCGGCGAGCTTTTCCAGCTCCCCGCGCCTGCCCGAGATCCTGTCATCCGCCATGCCTGGCCACCCCTGATCATGCCGCGTGTGCCAGCGCGGCGCCGTACACCGATGAACAGCCGCTTTGCGCGCCTGAGCGGCTACGGTGGAACCGTGACCGGCGGATAATCGACAGTCGACGCGGAAGGGTCAACGCGATGGTGTACGCGCAAGAGCTCGCTGAAATGCTGCACTCGCTCATGGCGGAGAGCGGGATCGGCGTGCGTGAGCTGGGACGGCGCGTCTAGCGCGATAAGGCGTACGTGTCCCGCGTGGCCAGCGGAAAACAGCGACCAACCCCAGAAGCGGCGCGGATATCGACGACGTCCTCGGCGCAGCAGGAACTCGCGCACTGGCGCAGCAGGGCCGATTCCGGGCTTGCGGACGTGCGGGCGCTGTCCCTTACCCTCGGGCCAGAGTCCATGCTGCCGTGTCGTGCGGCCCGGAAGGCCTGGCGGCCGGGGCCGGCGGGGAGGGGGGGGGGGCACCACAGCAGGGAGGGGACGGCGCGGGGGGTTTGTGTGTGGGGGGTGTGTGTGTGTGTGTGTGTGTGTGTGTGTGTGTGTGTGTGTGTGTGTGTGTGTGTGTGTGTGTGTGTGTGTGTGTGTGTGTGTGTGTGTGTGTGTGTGTGTGTGTGTGTGTGTGTGTGTGTGTGTGTTTTTGTGTCCGTGCCCCTGTCCCGCACGCCGGCGTCCTTGTCGCCTGCCCAGGTCCGCAGGCTGCGCGCGGCCGCCGGCGAGCTGTGGACGGAGGCTGGAGGGGGGGCGGGTCGGCAGTGTGCGGCAGGCCGTCAGCGAGTACGCCACGGCGCGCGCCATGCTCGACCCGGCTCCTGCGCGGCGGCCGGGGGCCCGAGCTGGAGGCTGTGTCGGCTGACCTGGCGGCGTGCGGCGGGATCGTGGCGTTCGACGTGGGTTTCCAGCCGCTGGCCCGCAGCCTGCTCAGCGAGTCGGCGCTGCTGGCCGGGAGCACTGGTGACCCGGTGCTGATGGCGCACACGTACGCGCTGCTCGCGATGCAGTCCACCTCCCTGGCCACGCTCAGCGGGCGGGCAGGGCTGGCGCGTCGAGGCGCTGCGCTTCCTCGGCCAGGCCGCGGATGCCGCGCGGCACGAGCCGTCCCCCGGCTGCACGCGCGATCTGGATGCGCCGGGCGACAGCCTCGGCCGTGCTGGACGACGAGCTGGAGGTGCGCCGCGCTATCGCCAGCGCGCGGCACGAGCTCGACCGGGGCGACCATCCGGCCGACCCGCACTGGGCCGGGTTCGTCACCCCGTCTGAGATCACCGGGCACGAGGCGATGGCGCGGCTCAGCCAGGGCAAGCCGGAGGTGGCCGCGCGGCTGTTCCGCGACGTGCTGGCCGACGCCGCCCTGCCGCCGCGCAACCGCGCCTACTATCAGGCGCTGCTGGCGGCCTCGCTGCTCGCAGTCGGCGACCGGGCCGAGGCCATCGCGAGGACTGCGGGCACTGCCCGCTCTCGAGGGACCGGTCAGGTCGGCGCGGACCCTGCGGCGCCTGCAGCCGGTCCGGCAGGCGGCAGAGCCCGGCAGCGAGTTCGCCGTCCGCCTCGACGCCGTGGCGGCGCAGGCATGAACCTCACGTTCCGGCGCTACGACGGCGAGGCGGCCCGGGCCGCCAGGGCGACCGTGGAGACGGTCTACCGGGACGCCTACGTCGAGGCGGTCGCCAGCGGCGACCCATTCAACGGCCCGGAACCGTTCATGCGCCGCTTCGACGCCTACGCCGAGCCCGGCCGCGGCTTCGACCTGGTCATCGCCTTCGAGGAAGGTGAGCCCGTAGGCCAGTCGTGGGGCTGGCCGCTGCGCCCTGGCGCGTCCTGGTGGGACGGCCTGGACGCCGAGCCCGAGCCCGGCTTCACTGACGCGGACGGCTCGCGGACCTTCGCCCTGTCCATCATCGTCCGCCGGCCGTGGACCGGCCGCGGTGTCGCCCACGCGCTGCATGACGAGCTGCTGCGCGGCCGGAACGAGAAGCGGGCGACCTTGCTCGTGGAACCGGGCAACGACGTGGCCTACCGGGCCTATATGGCGTGGGGCTGGCGGAAGGTGGCCCGGCTGCGCCCAGGGTGGCCGGATGCGCCCCTGTACGACGTGCTCATCCTGCCGCTGCCGGTCCGCGCGGTGTAGGCTCACGCCTCGTACACCAATGCGCTGAACGCCCCGCCAGTCTCCGGACCGGCGGGGCATTCTTCGCGGTGCAGGTAGCCCGAGCGCGGTCCCTTGGCTTTGGCTGCCGCGATGTCCTTGGCCACGCTCCCGTGGCCGTAGATGCTCATGCCGGACGGGCTGAACCCCCATCGGCCGCCCGAGTAGGTGAAGGCCTCGCTGCCGGTGGCGAGTTTGGACAGGGCGCCCGCGAGCGTCACCGTGGCGACAGCCGTGTTCCCGGCCATGGTGATGTGCTTGACGTCGTAGGCGAGCCCGGCGCTCGCCGATGGGCACCCCTCGTGCACGGCCACCCACACGCTTTGCGGGATCGCCTTCTGGGCGGCCGGGCTGAGCAGTGCCCAGGCCGCCGCGTACTGGCGGGCCGAGTAGAGGTCGAAGTACTGCTGCGCGGTGGCGCGCGCTCCGGCGGCTGTCTCGGGCTGGCCGGGCGCCTGGGATGCTGCCGCCGGTGCCGCGCTTGCCGCCGTCTGTGGCGTTCCGCCGCTGGAGCACCCGGCTAACGCGGCGGCCGCGGCGAGGAAGGCGGCGCCGAGGGCGAAGGGTCTGTGTCGCATCGTGCGGTTCCTTTCACGGTGAGTTCTTATGTGGACGTCTCTCAGGTAACTGCGGTGCACAGGAGATTCCGGGCCCGGAATCTCCTCCGGTTCAAGATCGTTACTGGTCGGTAGAGACCTCGCTCCGTGGCGCCTGTCAGCGGCGCCGGAAGACCCGTGTGCCGAGCCGTTCCTTGCGGCCGGATCCGCCGCACTTCCTGCAGGTACCGAACCGTTTCCGGCTGCTGCCCGCGTTCCGGCCGCTGCCGCTGCACCGCCCGCACGCGGTGTACGGCCACAGCAGCAGCGACACCAGGTAGCTCCCGGCCACGATCACGGCGAGCAGGATCACGGACACCATGGGCACCTCCAGCGAGTTAGGGCGGCCCGTCGCGGGTTAGTTTTCCCACCCGCTGCCGCTGCGGCCTCACTCGGCCGCTGACCTGCGGAAGTTAGGCAAGTTAGGCCCCGCAGAGGGGTTAGTTCACCCCTCGCGGCAGCCCCAGAGAGACGCGTGTGACAGGTGCGGGCCACCTAACTAACCCTCGTCCTGGGCGGCGAGCACGCGGCGCAGGTCGGCCGGATCGAGCCGCAGGACATTCCCGGTCTTCGTCACCCGGACCTCGGCATCCATGAGCTGCCCGTAGAGCTGCACGCCGGTGAGCGTCCGGTACGGCGTCCAGCCGGGCGCGAGGTCGCGCAGCAGCGCGGGCAGGTCGGCGACGCGCGCCTTCTCCTGGCCGAGCACGGCGTCCAGGTCGGCGAGCAGGTCGCGGGCCTCGATCGCCGGCGGCGCCGGGGCGGCGCCCTGCGTGCCGGGCGCCATGCCGTCCACCGCGCGGGCGATCACGTCGGCCGCGGCGTCGAAGCCGGTGTCGTCGTCGACCTCGACGAAGTACCAGCGCAGCAGCTCGAACTGGGCGTCGGACACGCCCGTGATCAGCGCCGGTGCCCCGGTCGCGGCCGGGCCGCAGCTCGGTCGCCCGGATACCCGCGGCGAACGACCCGTCGCCCAGGAAGCCGTCATTCGACCGCCAGGTCTTGACGTAGAAGCAGCAGTTGACGCTGACCAGCTCGACGAGCTTGGGCGGGATCGCCTCCTTGCGGCTCGACTGGGTGTCGAACAGCAGCGTGATCGCGGTCTTCCGGGCCCGCTTGGCGGTCTTGGTCGGCCAGCTCGGCCGCCATCTCGCCGTACTCCTCGTGGCCGAACAGCTCATGGCACTCGGAGAACAGGGCGACGATCGGCCGCAGGTCCCGGTGCGCCTTGGCCAGCGCCGCGGTGACCTTCTTGGCGCCGAGCTCGGCCAGCGGGCCTCCCGGCGGCCGACCTCCGCGTACAGCTCGTGCAGGCGGTTGACGGCGGCGCTCGATCGTGTCGTCCTCGACGCCCTTGTGGTACAGGGCCAGGCGCGGCGCGTAGGCGTCGAAGTCGCCGTTGTTCGCGAACACGAACACGTCCAGCTCGGCGAGGGGATCCAGTGCGCAGCCGAGCATCACCACCCGGCAGGCGTTCGACTTGCCCTGGCCCATCTGCCCGCCGCGCGACGAAGTTGTTGCCGACGACCGGGACCGAAGGACGTCGCCGCGCGGCGACACGCCGGCCGGGACGCCCGCGAACACGTCGGCGGTGCCCTCGTGCATCAGCGGGTACTCGGGCGCCGGCTTGGACAGCACCCCGGAGTCGGCGATCCACACCGCGGCCGTCCCGGCCGGGCCGGTCCCGGCCTTCTCGGCGTCGGACGGCCACACCTCGACCTCGGCGCGGTGGACGTTGCGGGCCAGCACGGGCCGCTGGTCGGCGATCATCTCGGCGGTGACGCCGAGCGGCAGGCTGAACACCGCCGCATAGCCGCGGCCGTCCCGTACCGGCAGCGTGTGGAACGTCGGCTGCCAGCCGTCCTTGAACGCCTGCCTCAGCGCGGTATCCGCAGGTTCTGCAGGGCCAGGACGATCGTGTCGGCGGTGACCACGATCGTCCGTCGTCGTCGTCGTCCTTGGGCGCGACCAGCCCACCCGGTCAGGTTCGGCGTTCGCGTAGCCGCGGCCGATCCACCACAGCGCCGCCAGGCGCGATCCACGGCGCGCGCGAGCACGATCGGCCCCCACGAGACCGACACGGCGATGGCGACCCACATCGACGATGTGCGGCGACGACCTTGAACGGGACGGCTATCTCGGCGATGTGCTTCGTCGCGATGCCAAGCAGGATGCCGATCGCGGCGAGCACGGCGAACAGGCCGAGCGCGATCTTCGGGACCGCCAGCACGATCTCGAGGGGCATCTCGATCCAGTCAATCCGGCGCTGATGGCGGTCCTTGCGGAACGTCGGCCATGCGGGCTTCCCACTCCAGCGCGGCCTCGTGGTCGCCAGCCTGTCTCGGCCGAGCGGATGAACCGCTCGTATCGGGCCGTCGTCCGGCCGTCCCACAGCCGGCGCACGACGACGGCCACGCCGATCGGGATGTAGGCCAGGTTCCGGCCGGCCGTCTTCGTGTGGTCGTGCTGGGCGACGACGCGGACGACCTGGACGACGCGGAGCGTCACCGCGGCGGGCGCGGCCGCCGTCTCGGGGACGATTTCGCCGTCAACGACCTCCGGCGCGATCTCGCCGGGGCGCAGCGGCATTATCTCGGCGCCGCGGTGTTCCTCAGCCCGGGGCGCTTCGCCCTCGGTGCTATCGGTTGACATCATGGTCTCCTCACTTCGGTGAGAGACCCGGCCCGGGGCGTTGCTCTGCCAAGTGCGGCGCCCGGGCCGGGGCTTCAGGTACGGGTCAATGTCCTCAGGTACGCCTGTACCTCCGTGGCTTTGTCCTGGCCGCAGGCGAGGGCGGCCTTGATGCGGCGGACTGAGGGACCTGCCCGGCGTTCAGGTCGTCAGCGAACGATGTGAGCACGTCAAGGCCCACATCACCGCCCGCGGGTACGGCAGGTACACCGGCCGCAGGTGCGTACCCGTTCAGAGGTGCAGCGGGGACGCCGGCCGTTTCCGGGGGCGCCTGCGGCGGGTCCTGCGCCGCCTCAGCGGGCACCTCGGCGGCGGGCTCAGGTACACCCCGGCGCGGTACGCGTACCCCCGCGGCTTCGGATGCGGCCCGCGCCGGGGCGGCGCGGTCCCACGGTGCGGCCGGGTCAGCTCGGCCAGCCCGGCCGCCCCGTACAGCGCGCCCATCCGTGCCATCAGCTCGTCCTGGCGTACGGGGTCGTCGGCGAGGCCTGCGTGCTCGACGGCCCGCTCCATCGCCGCGTCGAGCCGCGGCCGGCCCGCCGCTGCCGCCAGCCCGCCGCCGCCGTGGCACGCAGCACCCGGGCCCGCTTCGCCGACCGGGCGAGCCGGGTCAGGCGGCGGTGCGCGTCAACCTCGCCCGTAGTCCGGGAGGCGGGCTCGGCCAGGCCGGCGCACAAGCACCCGCTCGGCGGTCAGCCGCCAGTGGATCCGCCGGCCCGTCGCCCGGCGCCGCTCGACCGCCAGGCCGCGTTCCCATAGCCACGCGGCCACCAGCGGCGCCGCGAGCCGGAACACGGCCTCGGCGGGTGAGCGGGCGTCCAGGCTCGACAGCACCGCCGACAGGCCCGTCAGGATCCACACCGCGGCGCCGTCGATACCCGCGGTGTGGATGTCGCGCATGTTGCGGCGGGCCCGGACCGCCGAGGTGACGACGGCCAGTTCGATGAACGCGAACAGCAGGATGCGCAGGGCGCCGCTGAAGTGCAGCGTGACGCCGAAGAACCGCCACATGCCGGTCATCGCCACCGTGGTGGCGACGCTCGCGGCCACCAGCGTCAGCACATCCTCGGCCCTGTGCCCCGCAGCCCCCGGCCGATCCGGCGGACTGCCCACCGGACGGTCAGCCATAGCACGAGCGCAGCAGCGGTCAGGGCTGCCGCGGCAGCCGCGAGGGCCCGCGTATCGCCTGCCAGCCCCGGCAGCCACGTGGGGAAGCTCATCGCGTCACCGTCCAGGGGGGAGCTGTCGCGGTCCCGCAGGCCGCGCGGATACGGGCAGCGGAGCGCACCGGGCCGAACACCATGAGCCAGATGACCAGTGCGAGCGCGGCGAGCAGGGACACGTCGACCACGGCGGCGAACCCCGGCACGGTGACCGCGCCGAGCCGCACGCCTGGTACCGCCGCGGCGGCCCAGTGCGCGAGCCACGCCAGGGCGGCGATGATCCACAAACGCTTACCGGGCATGACGGCCCTCGCTCTTGACCAGCCGCAGGTGCCGGGCCCTGCGCGGCGCGTTCGCGTGCACGGCCGTGCGCACAGCCTCGTGCCGGCCCGCGCCGTCCCCGAAACCGATGTCGTACATCAGCTCAGCGGCCCGCAGCAGGCCGCTCGCGTGGGTGACCTGCGCGGCCACGTGGATGGTGAGCCGCAGGATCACAGGCAGGTACTTGCGTTCGGCCGCGCGGTGGCCGAGCCGGAAACCCAGCGCGTGGACGGCGCGGACCTTGTCGGCCGTGAGCAGCGCCGCCTCCGTCAGCGCGGCGAACTGGTCAGTGTCCACAAGCATCGCTGCCGCCTCCCGTCTCGCCTTCCGCTGGCCGCCACGCCACGGCCGGGACGTGCCCGGCGTCGAATAGCCCGGCGGGGTGTTCAGCGGTCCCGTCGCCCCGGAAGTGGTGCCAGCCGGGGCCGTGTCCCTGGAAGATGCCGCACCTCGCGCCGCAGGCCGTGCAGCACGGCTCCAGGCCGTCCAGCTCCCCGGCCCTGTCATCGTCTTGGTGTTGGCCAAGCTCACGGCCGAGGGCCTCGTACACCTCGGCGCGGCCCACGTCCGCCGTGTGGTCGGAGCACTCGCCGGTGAGGCAGTCCCGGCACCAGCCGCCAGCGCGCCGCGCGGCCGCGGCGTCAGCGAGGGCCTGGCGGGCCGTGGCGGCCTGTTCTGCGGTCAGGACGACCGCGCCCGGCGACCTGCTAACTTCCGCCGGATTAGCAGCTCCACCATGCCGCAAAGCCGCGTGGAGGCTGCTGACCGCGACGGTCAGGCTGCCCAGCCCAGTCGAGTCCCAGTCGCAGTCGCCGGATTGCCACGCGGCTATGACCTGACGCGCCGCGTCCTCCAGGGCACCGGCCTGGGTGGCGCATTCGGGGCACCTGTCACCGGCCGGGCGGCGGCCGATCATCTGTGCGCCGCATCCGGCGCAGGTCCACGACTCGCTGTCGACCGCGGGCGGCTTGGCGTCGCGGGCCAGCATCCGCAGGTGCGTGGCCGTCTCCTCGGCGATGGCCTGCCGGTCCGCGTGCTCGTCCGCCAGGCGCCGGCCGACGTGATCGGCGAGCGAGGCGAGGTGCTCGCGGACACTGCCGATGGCCGCCGCCTCACCGGCCTGGCGGGCACGCCACAGCAGGGACACGACTGTGCGGCATGTGGCGTCGTCCCAGCCGACAAGCCAGTGAATGATCCGGATGTCCCAGGAGCCCAGCTCGACGCCGGTGAGGGCTTCGCGGAACGCCCGGTAGCGCACCTCGGGCTGGCAGAACCCGCCGGGTGGTTCGGCGTCGAGCGCGGCCATCGTCGTGTAGCCGGTTGGGTCCGGGGTCTGGTTTGCTTCCACTTGGGTCTCCTCCTGGTGTTGTCAGGTTGGGGATCAAGGGCTGCAGCGGTGTTCGCGCATCGCTGCAGCCCGCTTTGCGTTAAGGGCTTGAGGCCGTAGGACGGCGGCGAGGTGCGGCCTTCACGGACGCACGGGCTGGGCCGGGAATCGAGGACGCGACTTTGCGGGCATGACGCTGGGCCGTCTGGGGGCCGTCAAATGGGCGAACAACGCCAGTGATCACCAACGATCGCCAACGACCGCCATGCAGGCCAGTGTGGGGGTTCGGGCCTCGGCTAGGCTGTGACCTCGTTACGTTGCCGTTTCCAGCCGAAGTGAGCACTGATCATGGCAGAGGCGTCTAACGCGGTACTACTCGAGGTGGCGGCGGGAATCGCCGTGCTCACCATCAACCGTCCGGCGGCGAGGAATGCCGTCAACGGCGCGGTCGCATCGGGCATCTCGGCCGCGATCGGTGAGCTGGACGACCGCAAGGACGTCTCTGTCCTGATCCTTACCGGCGCTGGCGGGACGTTCAGCGCCGGCATGGATCTCAAGGGATTCCTCAGCGGCGACAACCCGATGGCGGGAGGCCGCGGGTTCGGCGGTATCACAGAGCGGCCCCCCGCCAAGCCGATCATCGCCGCGGTGGAGGGATACGCGCTCGCGGGCGGCTGTGAGCTTGCCCTCGCGTGTGACCTCATCGTCGCGAGCGAGGACGCATGGTTCGGCCTGCCCGAGGTCACCCGCGGCCTGGTAGCCGGCGCCGGCGGCCTGCTGCGGCTGCCGCACCGGATCCCCTACCACATCGCCATGGAGGTAGCGCTGACCGGCGAGCGGATCCCGGCCGCCAGGCTGAACAGCGGGGGCCTGATCAACCGGCTCGTCCCGGCGGGGGAGGCCCTGGCCGCGGCGCGCGAGCTCGCCGCCAGGATCGCCGCCAACGCGCCGCTCGCGCTCGCCGCGACCAAGCGCATCATAGTCGAGTCCGCCGACTGGCCCTCCGCCCATGCGTTCGCCAAGCAGTCCGAGATCGCGGCACCCGTTTTCGGCTCCAAGGATGCGATCGAGGGGGCAGCCGCGTTCGCGGAGAAGCGGCCGCCCGTCTGGCGCGGTGAGTGAGCTCTAGCTAGACGGCGGCCTCATCAGCGCAGCCCCCGTAGGATCGGTCCCGCGGCACCGTCACCGACCTATGGAGGCGTGGATGTGTGGAATCGCAGGCTGCCTGGCGCTGGCGCCGTCCGCCGGCCCGGACACGAACTGGGTGGATGCGGCGGCCAAGCGTATCGCCCACCGCGGGCCTGACGACGATGGCATCTACAGCGACTTCGACATCGCGCTCAGCTTCAAGCGCCTGGCGATCATCGACCTGTCCCCGGGCGGCCACCAGCCGATGTGCTCGGCGGACCGGCGCTACTGGATGGTCTACAACGGCGAGATCTACAACTACATCGAGCTTGCGGAGGAACTGCGCGCCCAGGGCGTGACGTTGCGCACCAGTTCTGACTCGGAGGTGCTGCTCGAGACCTACGCCCGGACCGGCAGGGAGGTGGTGCGCAAGCTTCGCGGCATGTATGCCTTTGCCATCTGGGACAGCCACCGGCGTGAGTTGTTCTGCGCGCGGGACCCGTTCGGCATCAAGCCGTTCTTCTACCGGCTGGACGCGGGGATGCTCCGGTTCGCTTCCGAGAAGAAGGCGCTCGCCGAGCCGGGCGAGCTGACCCATCTCGACGGGGAGGCGATGCGAAGGTATCTGGCGTTCCAGTACGTGCCCGCGCCAGCCACGCTCACGCCGCCGATCAGAATGCTGCCACCCGGGCACGCGCTGATGGCGCGGCCTGGCGCCAGGCCCGAGGTTCCCGCCGCCGCGGGGGCGCCGGACGCCTCGGTCGAGGTGGCCAGGTTCTGGGCCGCCGAGCTGCGGCCCGCCGCGGCGCCGCGGAAAGGAACCGCGGACCGGATCCTCCAGGTCATGCGCGACTCGGTCGCCGTTCATCTGCGCAGCGACGCGCCGCTCGGCGCGTTCCTTTCCGGAGGTATCGATTCCGCCGCCATCTGCGCGCTTGTCGCGGAGCGCCGTCCCGACCTGCTGACCTTCACCGTCGGTTTCGAGCGCGAAGGCTACAGCGAGATCGACCGCGCGCAGGAGACCGCGGCCGCGCTCGGCGTGAAGTCCATCCCGTACGTCATCGGCGTCGAGGAGTTCATGCGCCATCTGCCACAGATCGTCTGGCATCTGGACGACCCGATGGCCGACGCCGCCGCGGTTCCGCTGTGGTTCGTGGCCAGGGAGGCGCGCAGGCACGTCAAGGTGGTGCTGTCCGGCGAGGGCTCCGACGAGCTGTTCGGCGGTTATCTCATCTATCACCAGCCTGGCGTCGTCCGTGCTGGTGAGAAGCTGCCCGACTGGGGACGTTCGTCGCTGCAGCGGGCCGCCTCGCTGATCCCGGCCGGGGTCAGGGGCAGGGGCCTGCTCGAGCGCACGTCCACGCCGCTGCGGCGCCGGTTCATCGGCAACGCGCACGTCTTCATGGATGATCAGGTCGACCTCATCGCGGGCAGCGGGGCCCGCGGCACGGCGAGCCCGTATGACGTGACAGATCCCATCTACGCCCAGGCACTCGGCGCAGATCTCGACGACGTGTCGACGATGCAGCTGGTGGACATCAACACCTGGCTCGCCGGCGACATCCTGGTCAAGGCCGACCGGATGACCATGGCGCACGGCCTCGAGCTGCGGGTGCCCTTCCTCGATCCGGCGGTGATGGCGGTCGCGGGCCAGCTCGCCAAGGAGGAGAAGACCGGCGGCGGGACGACCAAGTACGCGCTGCGCGAGGCGATGAGCGAGCTGCTTCCCCGGTCGGCGGCGGAGCGCGCGAAGCTGGGTTTCCCCGTGCCGGTCGGCCACTGGCTGAAGGGTCAGATGTACGAATTCTCCGAACGGCTGCTGCGGGAGGCGCACACCGACGAATGGGTGAATCGCGCGGCGGCCCTTGACATGCTCAGGCGCTACCGGGCCGGCGAGTCCGACGTGAACTGGCGGCAGCTATGGGTGCTGATCGTCTTCTCGCTCTGGCACCAGATCTACGTCGAGCGCGTCTACGACCCGGTCGCGCTCGGCTGGGCGGTCGCCTGACCCGCCGTAGCATGCGGCCCGAGCCCTATCCATAACGGCTTCGCGTGGCGCGCCAATCATGGGCGTGCAGCCCGGTGAGGATAAGATTTCCGCTTCTTTGCGCTTACGTGACGTACACGCCGGACGTTCAGCAGACGTGGCGCACGGCGGCGGAGTAGTAGCATCTGAGCGCGCCGACGATGACTGGGAGGTCCGGCAGAGGTGGCAGCCCCGCGGATCAGTGTCGTGGTCCCTTTCTACAATGTGGCTGACCTGCTGGGCGACTGCCTGCGGTCGATCGCCGCGCAGACGTTCGGGGACCTTGAAGTGATCATGGTCGATGATGGATCGACGGACGCGAGCGCCGAGATCGCCAAGGCGCAGGCCGCCACCGACCCAAGGTTCACCCTGCTCCAGGTGCCCAACGGGGGCCCAGGCTACGCGCGCAACCGCGGTGTCGAGAAGGCGCGTGGTGAGTTCCTCGCCTTCGTCGACGGAGACGACATGGTTCCACCTGGCGCGTACGAGGTGCTCGTGCGCACGCTGGAACGATCGCGCTCGGATTTCGTCTGCGGCAACGTCAACCGCATCGGACCCTGGGGGATCAGCCAGTCGGCACTGCACGCCCGCGCGATCAAGGGCAGGCGGACAGCCACCCACATCACCAAGATGCCGCAACTTCTCTACGACGTCTCGGTGTTCAACAAGCTGTTCCGCAAGGAATTCTGGGATGCCCGCCACCTTTCCTTCCCCGAGGGAATGCTCTGGGAAGACCTTCAGCTCATGACGCGGGCGCACGTTCTGGCCCGCTGCGTGGACGTCATCCCCGACCACATCTACCACTGGCGTGAGCGCGGCCTGGGCGAACTGTCCATTACGCAGAGCCGTGCCAATATCGGCAACTTCAGGGACAGGATCGACGCGCTGCTCGCGATCGACAGTTTCCTCGCCGGCAACGCCCCAGACGACCTGCTCCTCCGGCACCAGCACAAGGCCCTCACCAACGACCTCTGGCTGTATGTGGGTGACCTGTACAAGGTCGGCGACGGCTACCGCACCGAATTCCTCGACCTCGCGGGCCGCTATCTGGGCCAGGTGAAGCCGCGCGTGGTGGCCAAGCTCCCCGCGGTGCAGAAACTTGCCTACTACCTGATCCAGCGGCGCCGGATGCCGGAGCTTCTCGCGCTCCTGACGTGGCGGGCAGGGCAGCCGGTGCGCTCGGTCCCGCTGGTCAGGCGGCGTGGCAGGCTGCTGGCCGACATCCCGCTGCGCGATGACGCGCGGCCGCGCATCCCGGCGAAGATCTTCCGGCCGGCCTGGCGCGAACTCGATCCCTTCGTGCGGGTCGACGGGATCGGCTGGCGGGGCGGCAAGATGGTCATCGAGGGCCGTGCCTACATCCCGTCGGTCGACATCGGCAAGCGCAGGAACACGTCGAAAATCGTCGTGCTCCGCCCGCGTCGCCGGCGCCGCCCACCGATCATCGTGCCAGCGCGGTCGTTTCCGCACCCCGACGCCACCGAGCAATCAGGCCAGGAGCGTTACTCATACGACTGGGCCGGATTCCGCTGCGAGATAAGCCCGCGCCGGTTCCGCTTGCTCGGGCGCTGGCTCACCGGTTCCTGGGAGTGCTACGTGCTCGTCCGCAGCCGCGGGGTGTGGCGGCCGGCGCGTATCCATACCCCGCAGCCCGGCCGGGCGGAGCGGCCAGAGTTCGGGGAGGCGGCGCCCGGCATCCGGCTCCGCCCGAAATGGGAAGGCCGTAATCTGGTCGCCGAATTGATCCGTGTGCCCGCCGTGCTTTCCCGCCACCACGTGGAGCACGGCCCGGACGGCAGCGCCCGCACGATCGAGCTCGACGTGGATGTTCCCGGTCCGCCGCCCACGGCGGCGGACCGTGCCGCCGTGGTGCTGGTCAGGCAGGGCGGCACCGCTGCCGTCAGCTTCCCCGCGTCGGTAGCGGCCGGTCCCGGCGCTGACGAACGATCCGGCGCGGCCGGTGACGGCATGGGTTCGGTCCGGCTGTCTGCCACCGTCGACCTCGCCGCACTGGCCGCCGGAGCGGACCGGGCCGAGCCACAGGTGCCGGGCCTGGGTGACACCGGCGGCGTGCCAGCAGGTGTCACACCACCGGCGACACCGGCGACACCGGCGACACCGGCGACACCGGCGACACCGGCGGCGCGTCGGCGGGCGTCTCCACCGGCGACGCCGCATGGGACGTGTACGTGTCACTCGCCGGCCACAGGCTCCGGGTGGCCGTGCCCACCGGCAGCGTGCCGGTGGAAGGCCTGCCGGTGGAAGGCCCGCCTGCGGAGGGCGGGGCCGAGGGCAGCCGGGTGGCGGCCGGGCACGTGGCGGGCGGGCGTGTAGCAGGCGGGCGCCGCGGCAGCGGCGGGCATGGCGATGGCGGGCACGGCACCGCTGGTATGGCAGCCGTGGCCGGGCAGCGGTACATGCGCGGCGGACGGGAGATAGCGGTGGGTTGGAGCCGCTACGGTGACCTTGTGATTTCCGACCGCGTTCCGTCCCCCGTCATCACCGAGCACGCCTGGGAACCTGGCGGGCGGCTGGTACTTCGCGGCACCTACGCCGGACCTGCGGCCGCCCTGGGCGGCGTTGTATTGCAGCGGCACGGGTCCAGCGAAAGGCACCGGCTGGCTTGCACGCGCGACGGCGATCGCTTCACGGCCCCGATCGACGTCAGCCGGATGCCGTCGTTCGGCGATCAGCTACCGCTGCGGGACGGGCGCTGGTACCTCCTTTTCGAAGGTGGCGCTGGGGCCAGCGCACCGGTAGCTGCCGAAACCGCAGAAACCAGGGCAGAAGCAAGCTCTCCGGATTCGGAGCCTGAAACAGCGGCGCGGCCCGGCGACGCTCTCGCCACGGGGTTCATCGCCGCGCGCTATGACCCCGCGCGGCTCGCCGACGTGACCGAGGAGCCAGTCGACATCGGCGCCAAGGAGTACCGCCTGGTCGTGGTCGACGAAGACACGCCGATGCTATCCGTGACGACCAACCTGTCACGGATGGAACGGGGCAGGTTCAACCAGCGCCTGCTCCGGCGGGCCTACTACCCGCTGAAGCTCCGCGCACCCCTGCGCGATGCCGTGGTCTTCGTCAGCTGGAAGGGCAAGCAGTGCTCGGACAATCCGCTGGGCATCGCCGCCGAACTGCGCAGCCGCGGCGACGACAGGGAACATATCTGGGTGGTCACCGATCCGGCGGTACGCGCCCCGGCGGGATCCACGCGTCGTGCTCAGAGGTTCGCATGAGTACTACGAGGCGCTCGCGCGCTCGCGGTACCTGATCGCGAATGACGACATGCCCAGCGCACTACCGCAAGCGCGACGGGCAGATCTATCTGCAAACCTGGCATGGCACGCCCTTGAAGCGGATCGGTTTCGACGTCGACCGGCCGCAGTTCGTCAGCGGCGCCGCCTATCTGGATCATCTCGGCGAAGAAGTACCGAACTGGGATCTGCTGCTGTCGCAGAACCCGTTCAGCACGCCGATCCTGCGCCGCGCCTTCCGGTTCGACGGGGAGATCTGCGAGTACGGTTATCCCCGCAATGACATACTGAGCCGTCCGGACGCTCCGCAGCTCGCGGCGGCGGTGCGCGGCGCGGCTCGGGCTCCCCGAGGGCAAGCGGATCGTGCTTTACGCACCAACGTGGCGGGACAATCAGTTCTATGCGGCCGGCCGCTACCGGTTCGATCTCAGAGCTCGATCTTGAGCGCGCCTGGAAAGCGCTCGGTGACGATTATGTGTTCTTGATCCGCGGGCATCACCACATGGCGGACGACGTGCCCGACGCGGTGTCATCAGGTTTCGCGATGAATGTCACCCGCTATCCAGATATTTCAGAGCTTTTCCTGGTGAGCGACATCCTCGTGACTGATTATTCGTCTGTCATGTTCGACTATGCGAGCACCGGGCGGCCGATGTTGTTCTTCACCTACGACCTGGCCGATTACCGCGACAACCTGAGGGGCTTCTACTTCGACTTCGAGCCGGAGGCGCCCGGGCCCTTGCTCGCCACTTCCGACGAGGTGATCGCGGCGATCGGGGACATCGAGACCGTCGCCGCCAGGCACGCCGCCGGGTATCGGGCCTTTGCCGCGAAGTTCTGCCCCCTGGATGACGGCAAGGCGGGCGCCCGCATGTGCGACAGGCTCACATCGGCCTGACGCAGGCACTGCCGCGCCAAGTACGCGAGCACCTGTCCTTGATCACTAACCGCGACGCGGAGGGCACCGGTCCGCGGCCGACCGGGCAAGAGACCGGCAGCGATTCCGCACCGATCACTATCGGGGCCCGTCCCAGCACCACGGGCCATGCTCAGATATGACTTTTGAACAGAACTTGACTCGATCTTCACGACTTTCGTCGTTCAAGCTACCTACGCGGGCAGTTCGGGTGTCAGCGGAGTCCTCCTGCCCGCCATTCGCTCAAGAGACCCCCCTTACGTACCACTAGAATGACGGAAATCGAGCAGCAAATCACGCATGGGTCGCGCCACAAGGAGTCTATCTTGCCGCGTTCGAGAGCTCCGCTGCAGGGCCCGCGTCGCGGGGGGCCCAGGGGGTTCCGAGCCCGGGCTGTCGAGCGCAGGACGCGCCGGAGCGTCGCCCACGCCCGGACCGGCCGACGGCAAGCCGGCGTGCGCGGCGCCCCGTCGCCGGCCTGGTTCGTGCCCGTCGGTGCCGGCGCTCACCGCGTTCGCCGTCGGCCTGTACGGCATCGCCCGTCCGTCACTCTGGCGGGACGAGGCGTACACGATCGAGGTCGCCAGCCGATCGCCTGGGCAGATCCTGGCCCTGCTCAGGACACGCCGACGCCGTGCACGGCGCCTACTACCTGTGCATGCACTTCGTCATCACGCTATTCGGCCGGTCGGAGACCGCGGTCCGGCTGCCGTCAGCGGTCGCCGCCGCGGTGGCGGCCGGCTTCCTCGCCGCTGTCGGAATGCGGCTCGCGGCACCTCCGGCATGCCGTGGCCGCGTGCATCCGGCCTGCTCGCAGGCCTGCTTTACGCGGCGCGCCCTCGGTGACCAGATACGCGCAGGAAGCCAGGTCGTACGCGACCGTAAGCGCGCTCGTGGTGATCGCTACCTACCTGCTCGTGCGTGCGCTCGAGGATCGGCGGCGCCGCTGGTGGGTGGGTTACGGCGCGGCCATCGCGCTGGCGCGGCTGTTCAACCTGCTTCGCTGCTGATCGTGCCGGCGCACGGATGACCGTGCCGATCGTGGTCCAGGCGATCGCGCGCCGCGCGCATGGGAAGCGCTCGGCATGAACCGGGCAGGTCCAGGCCTGGCACCGCGGCTCCGGCGGCAGCGCCCGGGCGCGGCCCCGGCGAGTGCCCGCATCCGCGGCGGCGCATGGCTCTGGCGTGCGGGCTCGGCAGCATCGGCCACCCCGGTGGGGCGCCCGATCCTGGGCAGTGGCGGTGTCGCCGCGCTGGTGGTTCTGATTCCTCTGTTCGCCGCCGCGTACAGCGAGCGCGCGCGCGACCTCCTGGCTGGGACGGCCTGGCTGGCCCCAGGTTGGCGCCCTGATAACTCGCTCGCCGGTGCCCCAGACTTGGTCCTGCCCGCGGCAGCCCTGATCGCGATTGCCATCGGTGCCCGTATCGCTGCTGGCGAGCGGCAGGCCATTGCCCACCGCCGACGTCGCCCTGCCATGGCTCGTGGTGCCACCCACCCTCCTGCTGGTCGTCTCGCAGATCCATCCCCTCTACGACTTCAGGTACGTGGTGTTCTGCCTGCCAGCCGTGGCGCTGCTGGCCGCGGACGGGCTCTGCTGGCTCGCGTGGTTCTGCGCAGGCGGCGCCGCACGGCTTGTCTCCGGGCCCGCTGTGACCGCCGTCGCGTGGCTCCCTTCACTGCTCGTGGTCATCTTCATGGCCGCCGCGTCCGTGGCGCCGCAGCAGGCGGTCCGTGAGCCCTGGTCGAGACCGGACTACCTGCGCAAGGTCTCCCAGATCGTGCGGGTAACGCCCGGCCCGGTGACGCCGTGCTCTACGTCGGGTCCCACGCGCGGATCGTCAGCCAGGGCTATCCGGCCCCGTTCCGCAAGCTGCGGGACATAGCACTGGCCGAGTCACCGCTCGCCTCCGCGACGCTGAACGGCACGGAGGTCACACCGGCCGTGCTTGGCAGCCGGTTCGCCGAGCGTCAGCCGGGTATGGGTCATCAGCGACAGCGTGCCCGTCCTGCCCAGCGGTGCACGATGCGCTGGACATCGAGAAGCTGGCGCTGGCCCGGAAGATGCGGCTGATCGGGACCTGGCACACGAGGAATGACTCGATGTTCCTGTACGCGAGGCGGTGAGCCGGGGCGTCAGAGCGCGCTCAGTGGCCAGCGTCCCCCTTGCCGGTCGCGGGCCGGGTGGCGTCACGGCGCCCGCGGTCATCAGGTGGCCGGCGCCAGCCCGCCGCCTCTCAGGCGGCCTGTCAACTGCTCCCGCAGCCTGCTCCGTCCCCTGTGCAGACGCGACATCACGGTGCCGATGGGTGTCCCCATGATCGTCGCGATCTCTTTGTACGCGTATCCTTCGATGTCGGCAAGATAGACCGCGACCCGGAACTCCTCGGGCAGATCGCGCAGCGCGCGGAAGATGTCGGAGTCGGGCATCCGGTCCAGCGCCTCCACTTCCGCCGAGCGTGGCCCCGGCGCCAGGGGGTCGAGGGGGAACTGCCATTCGTGCGGCTCGCCGTACGCCGCCTCCTGCGGCTCGCGCCGTCGCCTGCGGTAGCCGTTGATGAACGTGTTGGTGAGGATCCGGTGCAGCCATGCCCTGAGGTTCGTGCCGGGGCGGAACTGATGGAAGGCCGCGAACGCCTTTGCCGAGGTCTCCTGTACGAGATCTTCAGCGTCCGCGGGATTGTGGGTCATCCGGAGCGCGGCAGGGTAGAGCAGGCCGAGTTCGGGCACGACGTCCCGCTCGAATCGGACACGCTGCTCGGTCAGTCTTGTCAGTCAACCTCATCGTTACTCCGGCGCTGGTGGCTTCCTTAACGTTAAGACGCCTCAACCTGATCGATTATGACGCTACGTGTGTGAAATCGGCATAAAGTGACGGAGATCACACGAACGCGGTGGCGTCCTGGTGGCCCGTCTCTGGTCGCGCACGCCCTGCCCCTCCGCGATCAGCTCGCCGCGATCGCGGACCGGTACAGTGCGGCGACGTTCGCGCCGAACGTGGCCGAGTACGACACCGCTGGTGTGTACCCACCCTGTTCATATCCGCCGATGACGCCGACCACAAGCCCGTTTCCTGTCGAGGGACTGACGTCGGTGAGGAAAGGCCCGCCACTCGTGCCGTTGGTGAAGCCGCCGCAGTCGAACCGCAGTTGCCGCGCGCTGAACTTGGTGGTCCGGTTCTGGCAGCTGACCGGCCGTTTCCGCGAATTGGGGTATCCGATCGCCCGCGCGACTCCGGTCGGGCTGGTCGATGCCCAGTTGCTCGGCACCGGTCACATCCTCGATCCTGGCGCCGCCCGGCGCGCCGGTGACGATGAGAAAGGCCACGTCATCATCGGGATCGGCGGCCGACGCCCACGCGTTGTCCACGATGACGCGGGCCGTGGTCCACACCCCGTACGGCGCCTCGCCGTCGTGATAGCCGGGCACGAAAGTGACCTGCCCAGGGCTGGCCGCGTAACTCGCGAGGCAGTGCGCGGCCGTAATGACCACGTTCCGCTTCGGGCTGTGCACGACGCTTGCCGTGCAGAAGTGAGGACGCGAACCGGCGGCGGTACTCGTCGACGAACAGCGCGCCGACAGCGGGCACGCCCCTGAATGACATGGCGTTCAGCGGCACGGACGGCCTCATGACGGGCGCCGCGGAATCGGCGGCTGTCCCGGCGGGCGAGGCCATGACGATCACGAACACGAGCAGCGTCATGATGCTCATCACGGACGTTGACGGCGCGACAAGCTTCCTGGCACGCTGGAACGCCCGCCTCGGGCGGCGCTCACGACGACGGATGCCGTCGCCCGCTCCAGGGCGGCGCGCCGCGAGCCCCAGTGCTCGCATGTGCCTGCCCGGCGTGCGCATCCGTTGCTCCGTCCCGCCGCCTCGTGGCACCCAGTTCCCGCGTGCGAAAATGAGTTCACCTACGTGCGATTCTGCAGGTGACGTATCCGTTCGTCATCAGGGGAAACTGGGAAAATCCTGAAATCCCCTCAAATCGTCACTCTTCGAGTTTACAACACTTCATTTAGTAGCAATCGGGGAACTGAGGTGACAGGCGGCACACCACGGGCGCCGAATCACCACGTGGCAGGCCGTGGCCGCGCGGCTGGGCCGGCGCTTGACTGGGCCGGCGAGTGACTGTTGCTGGCGCGTGACTTGTTGCCAGGCAGCCCGCCCCGGCGTGAACCTACCTGCCTGGACCCGCGGCGGCGCGGTTATGCCGCGGCGCACCTCGCCCGGCTGGCGCGTCACAGGCTGCCGTGCGGGTGCTGCTTCTTTCGCTCGTTCCAGGCGCGCATCCGTTCCGGGTAGCCGACCACCTGGGCGTCGTACACGGGCAGGCCGAGATCCCTGGCGACCTTGCGGATCACCCCAGGCGAACCGACCCGCCGCCGCGTCCACTCTCCGTCAGCCGCGACAGCCACGGCGGTGGTATCGGTGGCGAACGTCTCGGGTTCCACGTAGAACTCCACGCCCCGCCTGCTGCGTGCGAAGGCGATCAGCGCGGCGATATCGGCCGGGGTCGCCTCACGGTCGAGCTTGGTCACGGGTTCCGCCCGCCGGTTTCCTTGACGACGACGCCATTTCATGCAACGCACTCTAGTGGTCTGTGACCAACCGCTGGATGCATCGAGACGGCAACGCCGGGAGGTTCGCGCCGCTGCGTGGTTGCGTGGTTGCCAGGAGAACTCAGAGCCTGTTTGAGAACCCCATGCTCTGCTGCGCGGCGCCCAGACGGCGGCCGGCTGCGTTGTCGCTCGGTCACGTAGAACCTCCGGCTCTGCCGCCCTGCCGATCCCTTCACTCCCGCCTTGTCAGCCACCGCCTGGCCCTGCCGTCTCAGGCGCTGCGCGCCGGGCCGCCCGCTGTGCCCCCGCACGGCCGAGGTCCTCAAAACAGGCTCTCAGAACGAGTACACGGGGTTCACCTGTGCGCATTCGCTGGCGCGTGCGGCGTTCTCAGGCAATGAGCCAGGCGGTGGCGCGGCGGAGCCCTGGGCCGCGCCGGTGGTTGCTGACGGGCTCGCGGACGGGCTCGGGGACGCGCTGGCCGGGTAGCTGGTACCACTCGACCAGTCGGTGCCGATCACCAAGGTGAGCGACTGTGCCGGAGCGGTGCAGTGCACTGGCGGGCAGACCGAGCGTGCTGGCCAGGGCGCGAGCCTGCGCGCGTTCACCCGGTCCGTAGGTGAGGCTCGTTGTAGTGGTGTAGGCCGCGTTGATGTCGCCCATTGACTGAGTGAAACCCGCGGCGACCAATGCGGCGGCGATGTCATGCGCACGCCCGGGCAGGCCACTGCCGTTCTCGACGGAAACGGCCACGGCCGCTTTGTCGACGGACGGTGCCGGGCTCGTCGTGGCCGGTGCCCCGGTCGGGCCGGGTGTCTGGGTCGCATGCGCAGCCGAACCGGCGCGGCTCAGCGGCGTGTCGGTGGCGATGTCGTTGAACAACTGCTGTGCCGCGGGCATGGCCGGGGACAGCCACGCGGTCGGGTTGCCCGGATAAGGCGCTGTCGGCATGGTGACGAACGTGATCCGCTTGGCCGCCACCTTGTTGAGATCACTCGCGAGACCGATCAGCTTGGGGATGCTGTCCAGAGCGGGGTCGACCGTCACCGCCTTGGTGGCGTCATTGGCGAGGTGATAGAGCGTGACCGGGTTGGCCAGCGTGCTCGCGCTCTTCATCTTCCTGATGAGTGCGCTCAGGTACATGTGCTGTGCCTGGGTGCGGTACAGGTCGCCGCCGTAAAGGAATCCATGCCTGGTGCGCAGGAACTCAAGTGCCTGCACGCCGGAGATCACGTGGGTTCCCTTGGTGAGGCGCAGATGGGAGTAGGGATCGTAGACATTGGCGCTGACGCAGACCGGCACGCCGCCGACGTCGTCGGCCATGTTCACCACACCCGAGAAGTCGATCATGACGAAGTGGTCGATGGTGATGCCGGTCAGGGCGTGCACCGTCGCCACGGTGCAGCCTGGGCCGCCGTCCTGCAGGCTGGAGGTGATCTGCACGCTCTGCATGCGCGGGGTAGACGTGGTGGGACAGGTCCGTGCATTGCGGCACGTCGACGATAGTGTCGCGCGGGATGCTCATCACGGTGGCGTTGGACCGGTCGGCGGACAGGTGAACGAGCATCTCGACGTCGGCGTTCGACCCGGTTCCGCAGTCACCGCCGAGCCTGCAGTCGGCGCGGTTGGAGCGGGTGTCCGAACCTATCAGCAGGATGTTCACGGGCGCACGGCCGAAGGGGTCTATCTTCTCTACGGCCTGGCTTCCACCCAGGTCCAATGGTGCGCTCTGGAGGTTGGCATTGAGTTTCAGGTAGACAAGCGTGCCGCTCACGACCAGCACTCCAACCGTGCTCACAGCAATCCACATCAGGATCTTGCCGCGACGGCCAAATCGCCGCGCGCGTCGCGTGCCGCGCGTGCCGCGCCCACCGCCGCCTCCGGCCGTGGCAGCAGCCTCCGGGGGGCGGAGGGCCGTGCCGTCGCCGGTCCCCCTGGCGATGCCCTCCGCTTGCCCTGAGGCGGGCAGCGTGCCCCCGTTGCCGCCGGGCAGGTTGCCGTGGCCGGGCCCGGCGTACGGGTCACCGGGTGCAGCCCACTGGTAGGGGTCGTCTGGCGCGGGCCCGTCGTCTTCCTGGCGTACCACGGACGAGCCGACGGCACGTGCGTCACCGTCCCCGTAGGGATGGTCACCGCGCACCTGATCCGTCATGCACACGTCCTCAACACTCACTACCGCGCTCGGTGAGCACCGTCAGATGGTGCTCGGCGTCGGCGCATTGCAAGCGGGGCCCTCGCTAGCAAGACGCCGGAACGATAGTTACGGTTCCCACAGTTGCGCAAACAAACTACTTTGGGCTAAGTAGATCATTTTGTCCGGCAATCGGCGAGCCGGGCTCCATGCGGCCGGGATACCGGCGCTTCCGGGCGCACCAGGTCAGATCCAGCTTGAAAACCACATCCTTGCGTGCCACGCGCCATAGGGGATCACCTTCGCGGCGAGGATCGGGTACAGGTAGAAGAAGTTGAGGACCACAACCATCAGGTAGCCGCCGACGATGGCAGCGCCGACGCCGCGCCGCAGGGGCGACGCGTTTGCCGCCCCCATGATCAGGCCGAGGCACAAGGTGACGGCCAGTATCAGGAACGGCTCGAAGGACACCGCGTAGAAGAAGAACTTGGTCCGGTCGGGGAAGGCGAACCACGGCAGCCAGCCTGCGGCAACGCCAAGCAGGACCCCGCCGGCCCGCCAGTCCCTGTGCACGAGCCACCATACGGCGAGCGCGGTGATCGCGGCGATGGACGCCCACCAGATAGCAGGCGTGCCGATCGCAAGGATCGCCTGTGAGCAGTGCGCCACCTGGCAGCCGTCGTGCCCGGCTGACGGGCTCGCGTAGAAGAACGCGACCGGCCGGCTCATCACCAGCCAGGTCCACGGCTGGGACTGATAAGGATGATGCACATGCAGGTTGATGTGGAAATTGAGCATTTCCTTGTGATACTCGAACAGCGAGTAGAGCGCAGAGATCACCGGCGTCTTGACGCCGTGCTGCGCCGCGTATTGCCTGTCCCAGCCGATGCTGGAGGCGAACCAGCCACTCCATGACGCCACATACACCAGGGCTGGGACCACCGCCATGGACAAGAACGTCCACGCGCCGTCCCGGACGAGCGCACCGTAGCTGGAGAGCTTGAAGCCCGCGGCACGCCGGGCGCCGATGTCCCAGGCGACGCAGAGACCGATGAAACCGAGCACGTACCAGATGCCGTCCCACTTCGACGCGCACGCCAGCCCGAGGCAGACCCCTGCGAGCACACGCCACCAGCGAACGCCCAGCCAGGGCCCGGGGCCGCTGGAGGCCGCGTCGGCGCCCCCCGTACCCCATGTGGTCTCTGTGCTCTCTGTGGTCTCTGTGCTCTTGGCGAGCCGGGCTCGCGCCTTGTCGCGGTCGATCACAAGGCAGCCGAACGCCGCGAGTATCCAGAACATCAGGAAGATGTCGAGGAGTGCCGTGCGGCTCATGACGAACTCGAGGCCGTCGAGCGCCATGAGGAGACCCGCCACGCAGCCAAGCAGGGTCGAACGGGTCATCCTTCTGGCGATGCGCGCGAGGAGCAGTACAGAAAGCGACCCGACGAACGCGACAGCGAACCGCCATCCGTAGGGATTGAGGCCGAACAGCCCTTCCCCCGCGGCGATGAGCACCTTGCCCATCGGCGGGTGCACCACGAACTCGCCGCCGCCGCTGAAGATATGCGTCTGGCCGTGCGCCACCATCGCGTCGGTGTTGCCGCTGATCAGATTGTGCTCGACACCGTAGTGCAGGATCCCGAACGCATCCTTGACGTAGTACGTCTCGTCGAAGACGATCGATCGCGGTATCGACAGGCGGTCGAACCTCAGGTATGCACCGAACGCGGTCACCAGCAGCGGGCCGACCCAGCCCCATAGCCGGCCGGGCGGCATCGGTGGTATCGGCCGGCCGCGCGGCGAACGGCCCTTGCGCGGCTGTGCGGCCGGAGGCTCGACCTCAGTATCAGTCATCGGACGCCATCGTACGGGCCCAGCGGGCGCTGCGGGTGGCCGTCAGGAGAGCCAAGCGATCGCGGCGCTGGTCGCTGGGTGAGCGCTAGCGTGGTCGGTCAGGAGAAACGATAGGAAGAAAATGATCACCGGTACGCTGCTCGTGGCCGCCGCGCCGATCGGGTGCGCACGTGATGCCTCCGCGCGCCTCGCCGACGCGCTCGCCGACGCTGCCGTGATCGCGGCCGAGGACACCCGGCGGATCCGCAGGCTTGCCGCGGATCTTGGGGTGCGCCTGACGGTTCCGGTCATATCGTGTTACGAGGCCGTCGAGCAGCGGCGTGCGTGAACAGGCTGCTGGCCGAGCTGCGCGGCGGCAGCGATGTTCTGCTGGTAACCGACGCCGGCATGCCTGGTATCAGCGATCCCGGTTACCGGGTCGTCAAGGCGGCCGTCGAGGCGGGAATCCGGGTAACGGCCCTGCCTGGGCCCTCCGCGGTGACGGCGGCGCTGGCCGTGGCTGGCCTGCCTAGTGACCGCTTCTGCTTCGAGGGTTTCCCCCCGCGCCGAACGGGTGACCGCGCGCGCCGTTTCGCCGAACTCGCGGACCGAACCGCGCACGCTGGTGTTCTTCGAATCGCCGCGGCGGCTTGGCGTCACTCTTGGCGAGCTTGCCGAGGCATTCGGCCAGGGACGGCCCGCGGTGGTGTGCCGCGAGCTCACCAAGACCCACGAGGAGATCCGGCGCGGCAGCCTGAACGAACTGGCGGACTGGGCGGCGGGCGGTGTCCTGGGCGAGGTCACCGTGGTCGTCGCGGGCCGCACGCCCGGGCACAAGGCCAGCGCGGATACGGCGCACGCCGCCGATGATGTGGCCAGACGCCAGGCGGCCGGCCTGACCAGGAAGGAAGCGATCGCCGCCGTCGCCGCCGACCTGGGGTTGCCGAGGCGGACGGTCTACGACGCGGTAGTCGCAAGCAAGAGCGCGACTGACTGACGCACCGGCGTCAGCCGCGCCCCCGCATGACGGCACGGCCCCGCATCAGGGCACGCGCCGGCATCGGTGCGGATAACACGCCCGGCTGCATGCTGCCCGGCTGCATGCTGCCCGGCTGCGACGTCGCCCGGCTGGATGGCGCCCGGCTGCCTCGCGCCCGGGTGCCGCGCCGTGGCTGGCTGGATGGCGTCCCGGCCGCGGCGCGCGCGGTTCCGCATCGGCTGACGGCGGGGTGCCCGCGGCGCAGCGCGGCGATCCCGCCGCGCCAGCCATCCGGTCGCCGACCGGATGGCCCGGGCCGAAGACCATCGCGGCGGCGAGGCAGGCGAAGGGGACCGCGGGCAGCAGATACCTGTAGTCGAACTCGGCCGTCGCGGCCGGGACAACGATCATGGCGACGGCAATGGCCCAGGGCAGCAGGATCTCCCCGCCGAGCCGCCGCCAGGCGGCCACCATCCCGCCCACGCCGATCGCGAGCAGCACGCCGAGCAGGGTGCCGGGCAGGAACACATACTTCTGGTACACGCGCATGATGCCCGCGTACGGCGCGACGATATGGGTGATCCCGCTGCCGTCCGCATAGCGCGGTAAGAGTGAAGCGGTTGCCGAAGCCGTGGCCCGTCGCGGGCTTGCGCGCGGGGCCGTTGCTCGCGCTCGCGAATACGTATTCGCCGTAGGTGATCGGATCAGGGAAGATCTCTGCGCTTCCAGGCGAACGAGCGCCAGGTGTCGTCCCAGACGACCCGGCGCATAGTCGAGCGGCTGCGCCTCTGATCGCCCGCGTCGCGAATCCCTTGGCCAGCAGATTGGTCAGCGGCGAGAACTTCAGGCGGCGGGAAGCGGAGCAGCGGTGCGTCCTCGTTCCAGATGTAGTCCTGGGAGATCATGCGGTGGTCTTGGCGGCGCCGACGTGCACAGGGCTTTCTCGTCGGGCGGCAGGCTGAGCTTGCCGCAGTCCGCGAATGCCATCACGCGGGAGTACAGGAAGATCCCGGTGCGTCTGGGTCATCGCGTACTGCTGATACCAGGCGTGAAACCACAGTACGTAACTGCCCACGGGCACCGCGCAGGCGATGACGCCCGCCGCGACGACGCGCACGCCGACGCGCCGGATCAGCAGGTACACGACGAGGATGACGAGCAGCGGCAGCCCGATCGACCGGGTGACCGCCGCCAGCCCGAGCAGCAGGCCAGCCACCGCCATCCGCGTCACGCTCGGCTTACGGCGCCACATCGCGATGGTGATGGCCGCGGTGACCAGGAAAGCGAACAGCGTGTCCGCCATGAGCAGGTGCTCGAGCTCGATCTGGTACGCGTCGTACAGCGCAGGCACGGCGGCGAGGGTCGCTATCCACGGCCGGGACCTTGAAGCGGTGCACGAGCAGGGCGTAGATCATGACGCCGATTCCGAGGCCCATCAGATGCTGCGAGATCGTCACGACCCCGTAGCTGTGCAGGGGTTCAAGCAGGCGAAGGTAGACGGAGTAGCCGGAGGGCCGCGTCGGGTCGGGCCGGAGGGCGACCGAGGTGAACTGGAGGTACTGGTAGGAGTCGTTGAACCACAAGCGCCCAGCGGAAGCCGAACATGGTGATGGCGCGCAGCGTGACGCGGGCACAAGGACGGCCACGAACAGCCAGTGCCCGGCGAGGAGCGCTGTGGCGCGCCGCCTCGATGCTGGGGACCGCGTGGCTTCCTCCGCCGGCAAGACCTTCACGCCCGTGCCCTCCTACCTGCGCAGTGCCTGTCTGCCTAGCCGTCGGATCTTGTCAGCTCGCGATCAGTACGAATGTTAGCCACGGCAGAGTTTCCGCAGCGCCACGGCGTCCGGCCGACCTGGAAACGGCCAGCAGTCACAAGGAGACGCCGGGCAGCGAGCGCCGCCGCCAGGCACCCGAACGGCACCACGGGCAGCATATAACGGTAGTCGAAATCCACCGTCAGGGGAGGAATGACGAGCAATGCGACGGCTGCTGACCAGCACAGCCATGCCGCCGGGCGGCCTGTCAAGCGATCGGTTCGCTCGAGCCGGGCGCAGGCTCAGGGCGGCTGCGGCCGCGGCCACGCGAGGCGCGCCGGACCGGCGCCGGACTGGGCGAGCGGGCAGTTCGCGGCCGCTGGCGGCATGACCAGGATGAGTGCCACCAGTGTGCCGCGCAGGTACACGTAGCGCTGGTACGAGCGCATGAAAGTCGCGTATGGCGCCACGACGACCGTCGCCGCGTGGCCGCCCGCATAGGCGCGCGCGACGGCCGCCGCGGTGCGCCCGTCCGGCTCGGGCCAGGTCGGCAGCCAGGTCTTGGCTCCCGCAAACGTATACAGGCTGGCGGTATACCCGGTCGGATAGGAGGTGCGATCCCAGGTGAACGCGCGCTCGATGCTCGCGAGCGCCACGTACGCGCGTAGCCACCCGGCTGAGCGGCGATTGCGCGGAGCGCGAAGCGCATGGCGAGATCATTTTCGCTGGCGCTGAACACCTGGCCGTGCTGCCAATGGAACGGCGACGTGGGCTGCCAGACCTGTGCCGAGGAGGCGGCGCGCTGCGACGGTGGCAGCCGTGGGCATAGCCACGCCTGCGCCGGTGGCGGCCTGATGACGTCGCACTCCGCGAAGGCCGCCGTCCTGCCCCACAGGTAGATCCCGTCCGTGGAGTCGAGCGCGAACTGGCCGTATATGGCGTGGTACCACAACACGCAACCCGCGAGCGGTGCGCACTGCGGCGGCGCATGCCGCCGTGATGGCGCGCCAGCCCACCCGGCAGATGATGAGATAGGCGACCGCGATCACGATCAGCGGGATGCCGACTGGCCGGGTCAGCGCGGCAAGGGCGAGAAGGGCCACCGCCCATGCCGCCCGCCAGGCGCTCATCCGCTCGCCGCGGGACGCGGGAAGCCAGCACAGCACGGTCACGGCGGCGATGGCGAGGAAAGTGAACAGCGTGTCGGCAAGGAGCATCTGCTCCAGCTGTATCTGGAACGCGTCGAAGAGAACGGGGGCCATGGCGAGCGGTTGCGCCCCAGCCGGGCAGCCCGAACCTCCCGCGCAGCAGCAGGTAGCCAACCGCAGCGGTGGCCAGGCCCGAGCAGATGCTGCAGCGAAGTGACGAGGACGAGGCTGTGCAGCGGCTTGACCAGCCAGAGCAGGACCGGGTAACCGATCGGCCGCATCGGGTCCGGGCGCAGCCGCAGCGCGATCGCGACGTAGTCGAACGAGTCGTTGAACCAGATCGCGCGGCGGTAACCGAGCTCGGTCGCGAGCGCAACACGGCTCCCGCGGCGAGTGTGACGATGAACACGCGATGCCGGCTGAGCGTGCCGCGCGCGGCTGCCGCACGACGCGCGATCCAGTTCGCGCCATTGCGCACGTCAGCCGCACGGGCCGGCTGAGCCGTGCTCGCTGGATCACCGCCTCGCCTGCCGAACACGCCCCTGGCCTCCGCCTCTCTTTCCGACCCCGCCACACCCTGCGGTTGATACTGTGCGGTCGTCAGCGACCTCTGCCCAGCCACCGCAGACCACAGGTGCCACATAGCCTGGGCTCTATTCGTGCGAGCTGTCAGCTCGCGGTGGGTTGCCCGGAGGCCAAGCTCCGCAGCGAGGCGGGACAACGTCGGCAGTTTGCGACAACATTCACAACGGTAGCGACCTCGAGGTCGTGCCCGGACGCCAGCCGGGGCGCGCCATCGGAGCGCTGGAGGAGACGACGTGGAACTGACGGTGCTCATGCCGTGTCTCAACGAGGCGGAGACGGTCGCGACCTGCGTGCGCAGGGCGGCCGGGTTCCTGACCGAGCATGGCATCGACGGTGAGATCGTCGTGGCGGACAACGGCAGCACGGACGGCAGCCAGCGGCTCGCGGAGGATGCGGGTGCGCGCGTCGTTCCCGTCCCGGCGAAGGGGTACGGCAATGCGCTTCTTGGCGGCATCGTCGCCGCGCAGGGCAGGTACATCATCATGGGCGACGCGGACGACAGCTACGATTTCACCGCCCTCATGCCGTTCGTCTCCGCACTTCGGGACGGCGCCGACCTCGTCATGGGTAACCGGTTCAAGGGCGGCATTGCCCCGGGTGCCATGCGCCGCGCTCCACCGCTATCTCGGCAATCCGGTGCTGAGCTTCATCGGGCGGTTGTTCTTCCGGCGTCAAGATCGGTGACTTCCACTGCGGCCTGCGCGGATTCCGCAGGGACAGCATGCTCGCGCTCGGCCTGCAGGCGACGGGCATGGAGTTCGCGAGCGAGATGGTGGTCAAGGCGACGCTGGCCAGGCAGCGGGTCGGCGGAGGTGCCGACCACGCTGTCGCCCGACGGCCGCAGCCGCCCCCCGCATCTGCGCAGCTGGCGCGACGGATGGCGGCACCTGCGTTTCCTGCTGCTGTTCAGCCCGCGCTGGCTGTTCCTGATCCCCGGGATCGCGCTGCTCGCCATCGGCCTGCTGATCGGTGCCGCGGTCGTGCCCGGGCCGCTCACCATCGGCAGCGTTTCCTTTGACGTCGACACGCTGGTCGGGGCGTCCGCAATGGTGGTTATCGGTTTCCAGGCCGTGCAGTTCGCGCTGTTCACGAAGATCTACGCGAGCGCCGAGGGCTTCCTGCCGCAGGATCGGTGGGCGAAACGGGTGCTGCGGGTCTGGAGCCTCGAGCGAGGTCTTGTCGTGGGAGCGCTGCTCGGGCTGGCCGGCCTGGTCGGCGCGCTGGTGTCCATCTCGGAGTGGAAGGTCGCGAAGTTCGGCCCGCTTGACCCCACACACTCGCTTCGCCTCATGCTGCCATCCGCGACCGCTCTCATGGTCAGCTGCCAGGTCATCCTCGGCACGTTCTTCATGAGCATTCTGGGCATCAGGCGTACCAGGCATCCAGCGGCCGAGGCCCTCGCCGACGACGGGGCGGCGGGAGCGCTGCCACTGAAGACCCCGTCCGCGCAGAAGACCGGCGCGCGCGGGCTGCCGGCCGCGAAACACGCGAACAAGCCCTCCGGGGAGTCGGTCGGCGCAGGATCACAGCCGAGCTGACCGCGCCCGGACCCCCGATGGGCCGGGGTCATCCACACCGGTGCGGTACTGCCGTAACGACTGCACTGCGGCAACAGCTCCGCTGCACCGGCGGCGCGGCGCGGCACGCTGCCGCGATGTCACGGGCCGCGCTGGCTGTAGAGCCTGAGCGCGAAGTCCCCGACCCACCACACGCGGATCAGCCGGAACTGCGGCGATCTGATGACGGCGGGGTCCGGCTGATTTTGGCCGACCTCGACCAGCCAGACCCTCCGCACGCCGCGCAGTCTTTGCTCGAGCACCTGAAGCGCGACCTCCGTGCCGCTGAGGTTCCCCACCGCCTGCGCGGAGTCATCAAGCCCGATATCCCGCAGCCGCGTGAACCCATACGGATAGACGGCGCCGAGATCGCGAAATCCGGGCCTGAACCAGACCACCGCGTCGCCCGGCCTCGCTTGTGCCCGAAGCACCTGGGCGGCGGCCCTGATGTTGTCGCCATGCCCCGACGGCTGGCGGATGGCCTGCTGCATGGGCAGCGTCAGCAGCGCGAGCATGGTGATGGCGGCGATGCGCCAGTAACGGCCGACAGCGGCGAGCCCGGCACCGGCCAGCAGCGCGAGCGCGGGCAGGCAGAACACGACGTAGCGGTAGACATAGACCGGCTCGATCTCGGACGCGAGGATCAGCACGGCAGGCGGGAGGAAGAGCCAGGGCACACTCAGCCAGCGGAGGCGCCGGCCCGCGGGTCCGCGCCGGCCGTAGGTGACGCCCGCCACGCCAAGCGCCGTGATGAGCACGAACAACGGGCCCGAACCCGGCAGCAGTGTCAGGAGGACCTGGACATCGTGGATCGTGGGTCTCTTCAGCCAGGCAAGCTGATTCCGCTCGTGCCAGGCGAGCGCCGCGATCGGCGAGATCGCGGCGAACGCCGCCGCGGCCGCGATCATCCAGCCACGCGCGGTGCCGGCCGCCCAGCCGCGTGTCATTCCGGCCGCGGGTGCAGCCGCATGGCCGGCCGCCTGGGCCGCGTGTGGCTCGTCCTCGGAATCACCAAATCCGTGCCGTCTGGCCATGGCGAGCGTGAGGGCATGTGCCGGGACGATCAGCAGGCCGAACATGTTCAGGAAGCCGAGCGCGACGAGCGACAGGCCATATCCCACCGCCCAGCGGCGGCCAGGCTCGCCGATGGCGCGCAGGAGCAGATAGCTCGCGAGTACCGCCACGGCCGTCACCATCGCGTATGAGCGCGCCTCCTGGCCGAACCTGCTGGTCATCGGCGCCGCGCCCAAGACAAGGCCCGCGAGCAGCCCGGTCAGCGGCGACCCGAGCCTGCGGCCGATCACCGCTGTCCCGAAGGCCGCCGTGGCCATCGCGATCGCAGACGGGAGCCGCATCACGAACTCGCTCGTCCCGAACAGGTGCGCCAGGGGCCATATCAGCAGGTAGTAGGCACCGTGCACCGCGTCCACGTGGGCGAGCATGCGGATCATCTCGGGTAGCGACCGCCTGGTCGCCGTCAGCGTGGCGGCCTCATCACGCCAGAAGGACGGGACGCCAATTCCCCACAGCGCTACCGCCAGCGTGACCAGGGCCGGCAAGATCGGCATCCACGCGGGCCGCGTCGCCGACCGGCCCGGCTTCCCAGCAGCGGGGCCGACCGAGGCGGAGCCGGTCCGCCCGGCGTGCTCCGGTAGCTGCGCCGGGGGCTGGGTGAACGCGCTCACCTGCATCCCTCCGGCGGGCGATGCCTGCCAGGAGGGGCCCCCCTGATATCCCGTCGCCAGGTATGCACCGGCGTCATCTTCGCATCACATCACAACAGACGATGATGAGGACCCGGAAGTTGCTCACGCGTATAGCAGCCTGCCCGCGCGGCCCAGTCTGATCGGTTCGAGCCGTTGCGCCGATGCCCATAGGCTTTCCGCATGTCCTCGCCGAGCAGCCACATTCTCACGGCCCCCGCGTGGCCGTACGCGAACGGCCCGCGCCATATCGGGCACGTGTCGGGATTCGGCGTACCGTCCGACATGTTCAGCCGCTATCAGCGGATGGCGGGCAAGCAGGTACTGATGGTGAGCGGTACCGACGAGCACGGCACGCCGATTCAGGTGCAGGCCGACTCTGAAGGCGTGAGTGCGCGCGAGCTCGCCGACCGCTACAACCGCGTGATCGCAGAAGATCTGCGCGCGCTCGGCCTCTCGTACGATCTGTTCACCCGCACAAGCACGCGCAACCACCACGCGGTGGTGCAAGAGATCTTCACCGGCCTGTACCACAACGGCTACGTGTTTCCTAAGACCACCCTCGGCGCGATCTCCCCGTCTACGGGCCGCACGCTGCCCGATCGTTACATCGAGGGCACCTGCCCGATCTGTGGATATGAGGGCGCCCGCGGCGATCAATGCGACAACTGCGGCAACCAGTTGGACCCCGTCGACCTCATCAACCCGCGTTCGCGGATCAATGGCGAGACGCCGGTGTTCGTCGAGACCGAGCACTTCTTCCTCGACCTCCCCGCTTTTACCGAGGCGCTCGGGAGCTGGCTGCAAAGCAAGAGCGGCACGTGGCGGCCGAACGTGCTGAAGTTCTCAGTCAACCTGCTCAGCGAACTGCAACCCCGCGCGATCACCCGCGACCTGGACTGGGGGGTGCCGGTGCCGCTGCCCGGCTGGCGGGACCGCGCGGACAAGCGCATCTACGTGTGGTTCGACGCGGTCATCGGCTACCTCTCCGCCTCGATCGAATGGGCGCGCAGGTCGGGTGACCCAGACGCATGGCGGGCCTGGTGGCAGTCGCCCGACGCGGAGTCGTACTACTTCATGGGCAAGGACAACATCGTCTTCCACGCGGAGATCTGGCCCGCCATCCTGCTCGGCTACAACGGCCGGGGCAGCCGGGGCGGCAACGCAGGCGCGCTCGGTTCCCTCAACCTGCCGACCGAGGTTGTCTCGAGCGAGTACCTCACGATGGAGGGAAGGAAGTTCTCGTCGTCGCGCAGCGTCGTGATCTACGTGCGCGACTTCCTGGGCCGCTATGACGTGGACGCCCTGCGTTACTACATCGCCGTCGCCGGGCCCGAGAACCAGGACACCGATTTCACCTGGAGCGAGTTTGTCCGGCGTAATAACGACGAGCTCGTGGCCAACTGGGGTAATCTGGTCAACCGCACGGTCTCATTCGCGGCACGCAACATCGGTGAGATCCCGGCCCCAGGCGACCTCTTGGGCGTGGACCTGGCAATGCTTGAGAACTCGCGGCAGTCGTTCGGGGTCGTTGGCTCGTCGCTTTCACGTTCCCGGTTCAAGCAAGCGATCAATGACGCGATGCGGACCGTGGCCGAGGCGAACAAATACCTCTCCGATCAGGCTCCGTGGAAGCTCCGCGAGTCCGATCCTGAACGGATGCGGACGATCATGCACGTGGCGCTGCAATTGGTGGACGACGCAAAGACGCTGCTGACCCCGTTCCTGCCCTATTCAGCGGACAAGGTACACAAGATGCTCGGCGGCGAAGGTGCCTGGTCCGGAATGCCGGACGTTCGGGAAGTGGATGAACCGGACGGTGCAGGCGGCGCATCCTCTTATCCGGTACTCACGGGAGATTACCGAACGGCCGCGCGATGGGAATCAAGCCCGGTCCGTGCGGGCACGCCGCTTGCCGTCCGCCGTCGCCGTTGTTCGCCAAGCTGGACCCGTCCATCGCCGAGCAAGAGGTCGCACGGCTGGCGGGGGAATGACCACGCGGCCCGCCGCTGGCGCGGCCGGGCGGCCCGCATCCACGGGCGGCGCGGGCGGCCAGGGCAGTGTCGCTAGCTCGCGGGGTGACGTCCCGCCCGCGCGGGCGGGCGCCGAGGCGTTCGACAGTCACTGCCATCTTGACCTGCTCGGCCCGGGCGTGCCGCAGGTGCTCGCGGACGCCCGCGCGGCCGGCGTCAGCCGTGTCGTGACGGTGGGTTACAGTCTTGAGTCGTCGCGCTGGGCGGCCGCGGTGCGCGGCGGAACATCCCGCCGTCGCTGCCGCGGTCGCGATCCACCCGAACGAGACCGGCGGCGCCGAAGATGGCGCGTTCGAGGAGATCGCGCGCCTGGCCGGTCTGCCGCAGGTGCGCGCGATCGGCGAGACGGGCCTCGACTATTACCGCGACTGGTCGGAGCGCGGCGTGCAGCAAGAGTGGTTCCGCGCGCACATCGGCCTCGCCAAGCAAACGGGCAAGGCGCTGGTCATCCACGACCGTGAGGCGCACGGCGACGTGCTGCGCATCCTTGCCGACGAGGGCCCGCCGCGGCAGGTGGTCTTCCATTGTTTCTCCGGTGACGAGGAAATGGTCAAGGCGTGCGCCGACGCCGGCTACTTCATGAGTTTCGCCGGGAACGTGACCTTCGCCAATGCCGCGGCCGCTGCGGGAGGCGGCTCGCGCCGTTCCGGCCGGCCTGCTCCTCGTGGAGACCGACGCGCCCTATCTGACTCCGGTGCCGTATCGGGGCAAACAGAACGCGCCTGCCATGATCCCGTACACGCTGCGCTGCATCGCCGAGGTCAGAGGTGTGGATCCAGCGTGAGCTTGGCGCCGAGATAATGCTGACCGGCGAGCGCGTTTTCGGGCCCTGGTGAAAAGATGGGTGCGCGGGCGTGGCGGGCAATCGCTACGGACGGCCGGGCCGGCGGGCTCATCGCCGCGGCGACGTTACTTGCGCTAGGCCTGAGGATCTACCAGCTCAGCCGTCCTGGTTACCTCTTCGGGGTTACCGAGTACGACGACGGCACTTTTTTCGGCAACTCAGTCCGGCTGGTCTACGGCGCGATACCATACCGCGACTTCGTCAGTGTGGAACCACCTGGCAGCACGTTGCTGATGCTCCCGGCCGCCCTTGTCGCCAAGGCGGTGGGGACGGCGTGGGGACTTGTCATCACGCGCGTGCTCACGACCTGCGCCGACGTCGTCGCCGTGCCGCTCGTGGGCCTGCTCGTCCGCCACCGCGGACCGCTCGCCACCCTGCTGGCCTGCGGGATTCTCGCCGTCTACCCGGATGGGATCTTCGCCGCCCACACGCTGATGCTCGAGCCGTGGCTGAACCTCTGCTGCCTGCTCGGCGCCCTCGCCATGTTCAACGGCGACCGGTGGGCGTCCGACAGGTCGGTACTGCTTGGCGGGGTGTTCTTCGGGTTCGCGGCCACCATCAAGCTGTGGGCGTTCGTGCCCGCGATGATCGCCGGGGCGTTGTGCCTGCCGCGCCCGCGCAGGGCCGCCGCGTTCGCCTGCGGGCTCGCCGCGGCGATCGCGGCAACGGTGCTGCCGTTCGCCATAGCGGCCCCCGGCGGTTTCCTGCGGGACGTGATCGTGAGCCAGTTCATGCGCGCCACGACGGGTCCGAGGATGGTTCTGCCGCGCCTGGCCAACCTGAGCGGCCTGTCCGGCGTATCCGGCACCATCTCGGCGGGGCGCCTGTACCTGCCAGTGGGGACCGTTGTCGGCGGCTCCGTGGCGATCTGCGTGTTCGTGCTTGTGACCTATGCGTGCGCAGCGCTGGTGCGGCGGCGCCCACCGGCCCCGCTCGACCTGTACGCGTTGCTCGGCGCCGCCGCGGTGATCGCGATGTTCATGTGGCCAACGGAGTTCTACGCGCATTACGCGGCCTTCTTCGGCCCGTTCCTCGCCCTCGTCGTGTCCCTGCCGGTCGGCTGGCTGACCGGGCACAAGTGGCTGGCCGAGGGCGGCGGCACCTGGCTGCCCAGGCTCGGCGCCGCCGCCGCGGTGGCCGTGATCGGGATCATGGCCGTCACGCAGGCGGGCGCGGAAGAGGACACGGTCCCCGCGGCCGACCCTGCCGCGATCGCCGACCGGATCATCCCGCCCGGCGCATGTGTGGTCAGCGACACCGTGTCGCTGACCGTCGTCTCCAACCGTTTCGTCTCTGACGCGGCAGGCTGCCCGCTGGTGGTGGACTCGTTCGGTACCCTCATGGCCGATACCGGTGGCAGGAACATGAACGCAGGCAACCGGATCCTCCGCGGCATCGCAGGGACATGGCGAACATGGTTCATGCGGGCACGTTTCGTGTGGCTCGATGGCGCCACATTCGGCCGAATTCCATGGAACAGCGCGCTCGACGAGATACTTCACCAGCCGGTTCAGGCGCATCCTGCCCTATACGGGGGCAGCGGTCCCGGTGCCGCGGGCGGGCTGTATGTCCGGATAGGTGGTGCCGCCCTGAGTGGCCCCGGTCCGCGCGGCGCCGGGACCGGCCGCGCGGCAGGTGCGCCCAGGGTGCGAGCCAAAGCGAGCGCGACCCCGGCGCCGTCGCGCCGCGAGCCCTGGCCGCGTGCGGCAGACGGTTAGCGAGGCGTACGGCTGTGGGCATCTGCTTTGGCTCGTAGTCCACGACCACGTAGTCCACGACCACGTAGTCCACGACCACGTAGTCCACGACCACGTAGTCCACGACCACGTAGTCCACGACCACGTCCGGGCACGCGCTGCGCGGCGTTGGATCGTAGCGTGGCCACGTGAGTGATCCCGATCGCGCCGGCGCGGCATCCGGGCCGCCCGGCCCGCCCCGCCTGCTCGGACCGGCGGACATTCGCGGGATGGCCCGCCGCCTCGGCGTCCGGCCCGCCAAGTGGCTAGGCCAGAACTTCGTGATCGATCCCGGCACGGTACGCCGCATCGTCCGGCTCGCCGACCTGTCACCCGATGATGTGGTCCTCGAGGTTGGCCCCGGGTTCGGCTCGCTCACCCTGGCCCTCCTGCCCGATGCGCGCAGGGTCGTCGCCGTCGAGGTGGATCGCACGCTTGCGGGAGCGCTGGCCGAGACCGTGGCCGCCGCTGCGCCGCAGTTCGCCGGGCGCCTCCTGGTGGTGCAGGCGGACGCGGCGAGGATGACGGCCATCCCGGGCGAGCATCCCACCGTCCTGGTCGCGAACCTCCCCTACAACGTCGCGGTTCCTGTGGTGCTGCATCTGCTCGCCACCACGCCGTCGCTGGTCCGCGGCCTGGTCATGGTGCAGGCCGAGGTTGCTGACCGGATGTGCGCGCCGCCGGGAAGCCCCGCGTATGGCGTCCCGTCGGTGAAGCTGGCCTGGTTCGCGGCGGCGCGCCGCGCCGGGCCGGTGCCGAGGACGGTCTTCTGGCCGGTTCCCGGCGTCGACTCCGGGCTGGTCGCCTTCACCCGGCGGGATCCGCCGAAGACCCCGGCGAGCCGCGCGGAAGTATTCGCGGTGATCGACGCCGCGTTCGCGCAGCGCAGAAAGACCCTGCGCGCGGCGCTGGCCGCCTGGGCCGGTTCCCGGGGCGAGGCGGAGAGATTGCTGCGGAGCGCGGGCGTCGACCCCGGCGCGCGGGGGGAAACCCTCGGCGTGGCGGATTTCGCCCGGATCGCGGCCGCTAGGGGAGTCCGAGGTGACCACCAGGCGCGCGGGCCAGATACGATCAGTTGATCGTGACCGGTTTGACCGCCCGTGCGCCCGCCAAGATCAACCTGCAGCTGTCCGTGGGGCCAAGGCGGCCGGACGGATTCCACGATCTCGCCACCATCTTTCACGCGGTGTCCCTCTTCGACGAGGTGACCGTACGGCCCGCTGGCAGCATCACGGCCCGCGTCGAGGGGGAGGGCGCAGGACAGGTCCCGGGCGGCCGCGGCAACCTTGCCGTCCAGGCGGCGATCGCACTGCGCAAGGCCACGGGGATCAGGCAGGGTGCCGAGATCGTGATCCGCAAGCGGATCCCGGTGGCGGCGGGCCTGGCAGGCGGCAGCGCGGACGCCGCAGCCGCCCTCGTCGCGTGCAACAAGCTCTGGAGCGCTGGCCTCAGCACCGCTGAGCTGACTGAGCTAGCGGCCGGGCTCGGCAGCGATGTTCCTTTCGGCCTCGCCGGGGGTACCGCTGTCGGTCTCGGCCGAGGTGACCGGCTGACCCACGCCCTGGCCAGCGGGCGGTATCACTGGGTGCTCGCGGTCGCGGACGGCGGCTTGTCCACGGCGGCCGTATACGCCGAGTGCGACAGGCTGCGCGCGGTGCACGCCGCGGGCGGTGGGCCCGCGGGCCGTAGATCTATGGGCGGCGGATCTGTGGGCGGCGGATCTGTGGGCGGTGGGTCCGCGGGCGTCCGGGGGCCGGTGGGTGACCGCAGGCGCGGCGGCCGTGGGCCGGCGGCTAGCCGTGGGCCGGCGCGCTCCGGCCGCCCCGCCGTTAGCCGCGACCTCCTCGCCGCGCTGCGGTCAGGTGATGCGGCCGCGGTCGGGGCGCTGCTCAGCAACGATCTGCAGGCCGCGGCGGTGTCACTGAGGCCGCAGCTTCGCCAGACCCTCGAAGCGGGCAGCGAGCACGGCGCGCTCGGGTCGATCGTGTCCGGCTCCGGTCCAACCTGCGCCTTCCTGACCAGGGGCGAGGAGCATGCCCTCGACCTGGCTGCCGCGCTGGCCGGTGCGGGCGTCTGCCGGCATGTGGCCCGCGTCAGCGGTCCTGTCGCTGGTGCGACGGTCACGCAGCAGACCGCCGGCGGAAGCGGCATCCAGTGAGCCGGACCCCGGGCGGCGCGAACCTCGTCAATCTCGAGAACGTCAGCAAGGCGTACGGCCCGCTCGTCCTGCTGGACGGCCTCTCGCTCGGCGTGGCGGCCGGTGAGCGGATCGGTGTCGTCGGGCGCAACGGTGGCGGCAAGACCACGCTTGTCTCGATCCTTGCCGGGGGCGCCGGGCCCGATGCCGGCCGGGTCACCCACGGCCGTGATGTCCGCGTGGGCTACCTGCCACAACATGACGGCGCCGAGGGGACCGTGCGTGAGCTGGTCCTTGGGGAACGTCCCGACCACGACTGGGCGGGCGATCCACGCGCGCGTGACGTGATTACCGCGTTGCTGCCAGGAGTCACGCTGAACGCGCCGACCGGCCAGCTTTCCGGCGGTGAGCGCCGACGGGTGGCGCTGGCCAGGCTCCTCGTCGCCGACCCGACCATGCTCGTGCTCGATGAGCCGACGAACCATCTCGACATCGAGGCCATCGACTGGCTGGCAGGCCATTTGCGCGAGCGCGGCATCGCCGTCGTCGCCGTCACCCACGACCGATGGTTCCTCGACGCTGTCTGCGAGCAGATCTGGGAAGTCGCGGACGGCCAGGTGCACAAGTACGAGGGTGGCTACTCGGCGTACGTGCTCGCCAGGGCGGAACGGGACCGTATCGCCGCCGCGTCGGAGCGGCGGCGGCAGGGCCTGCTCCGCAAGGAACTCGCCTGGCTGCGCCGCGGCCCACCGGCCCGCACATCCAAACCGAAGTTCCGGACCGAGGCGGCCAACGACCTCATCGCGAACGAGCCCGCGCCGCGCGACACCGTGCAGCTGACCAGGCTCGCCACCGCCCGGCTCGGCCGGACCGTGGTCGGCCTGCAGGACGTGACGGTACAGGCCGGTGGCAGGGCCTTGCTTGACCGCGTGACCTGGGAGCTCGGGCCGGGCGACCGGGTGGGGATACTTGGCGCCAACGGCAGCGGCAAGACGACCCTGCTCCGCATGCTCGACGGGACCCTGCGTGAAAGCGAAGGGATGCGGGTGCGGGGCCGGGTTGTACGGGGCAAGACCGCGCGGATCGGCCATCTCTCGCAGGAGCTTGCCGAGCTCAACCCGTCGCTGCGGGTGATCGAGGCCGCGGAGGAAGTCCGCCGGCAGGCACGGATCGGTCAGCGCGAGCTGTCCGCCAGCCAGCTTCTGCAGCAGCTCGGCTTCTCGGGCGGGCGCCTCCAGGTGGCCGTGTCGATGCTCTCCGGCGGTGAGCGGCGCAGGCTCCAGCTGCTGCGGCTGCTGATGGACGAACCGAACGTGCTGTTGCTCGACGAGCCGACGAACGATCTTGACATCGAGACGCTCACGGAGGTCGAGGATCTGCTCGACGGCTGGCCGGGCTCGCTCGTCGTCGTCAGCCACGACAGGTACTTCCTCGAGCGCGTCACCGATCATGTCCTGGCGCTGCCAGGCGATGGCACGCTCGCCTTTCTCGGCGGCGGCGTGGACCAATACCTGGCCATGCTCAGGGAACGTGGCACCCGCCGGGCGGCGCTGCCCGTCCGGCAGGCCGCGGGCACGGATGTGCCCGCGGGCGCGGCGGGGCGTGCCCGCGCGGCCAGAAAGGAACTGCAGCGGGTCGAGCGCCACCTCGGCCGGCTTGCCGCCGAGGAGGCCGAGCTTGCCTCGTCGCTCGCCGCGCAGACGAGCGACTACCGCAGGCTCCTCGAGCTTGGCGACCGGCTACGCGGAGTTCAGCAGGAAAGAACCGAACTCGAGGAGCGCTGGCTCGCGCTCGCCGAGGAAATCCAGGGCTGAGCACGCGATTGTGACGTTGCTTCATGTTCGGGGCCGGCCCCTGGCTCACCACCAGCCACCGCACCGCCCTAACCCCGCCCTGATCCCAGGCTGAAACTACCCGGGCGGCGCCTGGGCCGATGCTGGGTGTCCTGGCTGCGGTCCGGGCCGATCGGGGCGAACGAGGGTTCTCGGCCGGGCTCTTACTGCGGCTCGGCGTCGAAGGGTGCGAGCAGGGCGCGCAGCATGGCGGCAAGCTCACCGCGCTGGCGCGCGGTGAGGCCGGCGAGCAGCGCCTGTTCGCTGCTGAGCAGGGCGCCGAGGGCGAGGTCTACCCGCGCGAGCCCGTCCTCGGTCAGTGAGACGAGCACACCGCGCTTGTCCTGCGGATCAGGGGCGCGGCGGACGAGCCCTGACGCTTCCAGCCGGTCGATCCGGTTCGTCATGGTGCCCGAGGTCACCATGGTGGCGCGCAGGAGATTCCCTGGGCTGAGCCGGTAGGGCGGTCCCTGGCGGCGAAGCGAGGACAGCACGTCGAACTCCCAAGGCTCGAGCCCGTGCACGGCAAACGCGGTGGCCCGCGCGCGGTCCAGGTGCCTGGCGAGCCGCCAGATCCGGCTCAGCACCTGAAGCGGCGCCACGTCGAGATCGGGCCGCTGGGCCTGCCACTCCTCGACAAGCTGGTCCACCTCGTCAGTGACCTGGCCGGCCTGATCTCCCCCGGCGTCACGCACCGCGACGTTCATGCCGCACAGTATATCTCTTGACATCGAGAGATTATAGGGCAAGAGTTTATCTTGATATCAAGGTATCGGAGGGTGACATGTGGGATCCGGCCCAGTATCAGCGCTATTCGGACGAGCGCTCGCGGCCATTCTTCGAACTGCTTGCCCGCGTCAGCGCCGCGTCGCCGCGCCTCGTGGTCGATCTTGGCTGTGGGCCTGGTGATCTCACCGCGGCGCTGGCCGGGCGCTGGCCCGGCGCGGAGGTGGTGGGCGTCGACAACTCGCCACAGATGCTCGAAACGGCCCGGGCGGCGCTGGCCGGGTTCGAGAGCGAGGGCTCACCTGGCGCGCATGGCGCGAATACCGGCTCGCTCACGTTCCACCACGGCGACGTCAGGGACTTCGCGCCCGAACGTGCCCCGGACGTGATCGTCTGCAACGCGGTGCTCCAGTGGGTTCCAGGCCATCGGGACCTGCTGCCGCGCTGGGCCGGGATGCTGCAGGCAGGGGGCTGGCTCGCCGTCCAGGTACCGGGAAATTTCGACCAGCCGAGTCATCAGTTACTTCGAGAGCTCGCCGGCTCGGCCCGCTGGCGGGACCTGCTCGCGGGCGTGACCGTCACCCGTCAGACACATCATCCTGCCGAGTATCTGGATCTGCTCGCCGGCGCGGGGTGCGAGGTGGATGCGTGGGAGAGCACCTACCTGCATGTGCTGCAGGGGGAGGACCCCGTACTCGACTGGTACGAGGGATCCGGGCTCCGGCCGGTCATCGCCGCCCTGCCGCCAGATGAGGCCGCCGAGTTTCTGCGTGAGTACGCGCGCCGCCTGGCAGTCGCCTATCCGGCCCGCAGCTATGGCACCGTGCTGCCGTTCCGGCGCGTCTTCGTCGTCGCCCACAGGAGCTGAGGGCAAGGATCGCGTTGCAGAGATCACCGCTAAGAGTGCCCGGGGTCCTCAGCTCCGTTGTTCATGGCAGGCGCGGCAGGCAGGGCAGGCAGGTCAGGCACCACGGGCACGCGCCGCGCGGCGGCGCGTGCCCGTGACTCCTTCTCCTTACGCTGGCGCCGCTGGTCGCCCTGGGCGGAAAGACGGGGCTTCGCGTCCAGGCCCGACAACCCGTTCCATGCCAGGTTCACCAGGTGCGCGGCGACTTCGTCCAGCTTGGGCTTGCGCGCGTCCAGCCACCATTGCCCGGTGAGGGCCACCATGCCGACCAGCATCTGCGCGTACATCGGGGCCAGCTTGGGGTCGTACCCCCTGGCCTTGAACTCGGCGCCGAGGATGTGCTCGACCTCACTGGCGATATCGCTCAGCAGGCTGGCGAAGGTGCCCGTGCCCGACGCGGCGTGCGAGTCACGGACCAGGATGCGGAAGCCGTCCGCGCTGTCCTCGATGTACTCGAGCAGCGCCATCGCCGCACCCTCGAGTTTCTGCCGGTAGTGGCCGTCGGAGAGCGAGGCGGTGACCATGCTGAGCAGCCGCTGCATCTCGCGATCGACCACCACGGCGTAAAGGCCCTCCTTACCGCCGAAGTGCTCGTAGACGACGGGCTTGGAGACGCCGGCCTGCGCCGCGATCTCCTCGATCGAGGTGCCGTCGAAGCCGCGCTCAGCGAACAGGCGCCGTCCGATTCCGAGCAGTTGCTCTCTGCGTTCGGCGCCTGTCATCCGCTTTCTGCGGGATCTCGGTGATGAGTCGCTCACCGGTCAATCATGACGACTGTGCCGCCCGGCCCGCATCGCCGCGCTGCCGGGTCATCGACCCGAGCTTCCGCCCGGCCGAGCCCGTCTGCTTCGCGGTCAGGCGCTCGGCGTCCGGCCACCGCACGTCGTAGGCGAGCCCGAGCTTCTCCAGCGCCCAGATGACACGGGCACCCGGGTCGATCTGCCCCTTGAGCGCGCCGTGCCGTGCACAGGTCGGATCGGCGTGGTGCAGGTTGTGCCAGGACTCACCGAACGAGGCGATCGCCAGCCAGGCGACGTTGCGAGACTTGTCACGCACGTCGAAGGACTCCTGGCCGAAGGTGTGGCAGACCGAGTTGATCGACCAGGTCACGTGGTGGAGCAGCGCCACCCGGACCAGGCTGGCCCAGAAGAACGCGGCGACCGCACCCGGCCAGGACATCGACCAGAGACCGCCGATCACGGCGGGCAGCAGGAGCGAGGTGGTGACGATCCACGGGAAGGCGCGCGAGACACGGCGCATGTCGGGGTCCGCGAGCAGGTCGGGCACGAACCGCTGCTGTGACGTCCTGTTGGCGTCGAACATCCAGCCCATGTGGGCGTAAGCGAGGCCCTTGGTGAGCGCCTTCCAGTCGTCGCCGAAACGCCAGGGTGAGTGCGGATCGCCCGCACGGTCGGAATATTTGTGATGGCGGCGGTGATCGGCCACCCAGGTCAGAACCGGACCCTCGATGGCCAGGCTGCCCGCGATGGCGAGACCGATACGCAGGGATCTGGTCGCCTTGAAGGAACCGTGCGTGAAGTAGCGGTGGAAGCCGACCGCGATGCCGAGCCCCGAGACGATGTAGAAGGCCAGCCCGATCACCACGTCGCTCCAGCCCAGCCCCCAGCCCCACGCGAGCGGTATCGCGGCCAGCAATGCGAGGAACGGCACGCCGACGAAGATCGCCACCAGCAGGCGCGCGCCGGTGCCCGCGGGCTCGGGCTCGATCTCCGGCGGCGGCGAGGTGCGGGACGGCCCGGCTGATGACGCCGTCCGCGGCGGTTGTGCCGTCTGTGACGTGGCGGGACCACCGGTCGTGTGCGGCGGTTCGAGCAGGGCGCTGCTGCCGGGGGTCAGGGGAGACTTAGGTGTCATTGCGCTCCTTCGTAGCATTGCGGCCTTGTGTTGCTGCACTGCCGGGTGGGTTCGCGGATCCCTGGGATCTACCTTACGTCACCGTAAGCTACGCATCCGTAGGTTGTGCAAGTGGCGTGACGCAGATTTCACGAAGTTGTCGACGGTCTTATCCTTAACGGCTGCCGCGCGGTCTCAACATCTGAGACGGCGTGACGCGCCGTGTTTCACGGCCCACGCGGCGCAGCGCCCGCACATGACGGCGGAATCGTTCCCCGGGCGCGGCGCGGAACCGCGATGTGCGCGCGGCGGCCGGGGCGGTTCACGCCGATCGTGGCACGACCAAGCTCTGTGTATATGACTCGCTGCTGTCTGAGTTCGCTCACACAGATCTGGCCGATCCGGCCGGCGCTCAGGCCGGCGAAACCGGCTCACGAGGGGCGCGAGCGGGCGGCACAGGGTACAGATGGTGTGCACGAAGACGCTGCGCCGGAGCGCGGTAGTCCTGAGGCACCGACGTTGCCATCGTCGGCGCGACATCGCGAGGACCCGTGTCGACGCCGGTAGGGTAGGGCTGCGAGCTTATTCCCGGGTAGTCTAATGGCAAGACAAAGGCCTTTGGAGCCTTGAGATGGAGGTTCGAATCCTCCCCCGGGAGCGTTGCTTTACTAGCTAATGAGGTTCGGAAGCTGACCGGACTTGCTCAGCGCTATCCATGGTGTGCATCGCAGCGCCCGCCCAGCCCTCGATCCTCTGGTACAGCTCGGCACTTTGGCGCACGTCTATGCAGAGGCAGCCGTGGTAGTCGTCGCCGACGGTCTTACTCTTGGTCCTTGGATTGTGCCGCTTCAGCGTCGGCCTGCGGAACTGGGACGCTCTCGCTCCGGTGACGCCGAGCCAGAATTGCTGCGCCGCCCCCACATCCGCGAGTTCGTGGATATGGACGCGGAAGGACAGTTGCTCGCGCGCGATCCCCGCCACCTCGAGGAAGCGAAGGAAGAACCTGATCAACCGGGGATCGCTGTTGATGAACGTGACCCGCTCAGCGCGCCGGTACGGCTTGTTCTTTGCGCCCTCGCACCAGTAGGCGATGGCTCCGGCGATCACGATCTCGCGGTCGCTAAGCTTGCCGACCTCGTCGGCGGCGGCACCTCGGACGGCCTGGCGCCTGGCGTCGCGGAGTGGCGTTCGCGCGCCCAGTAACGCCGGGACGCCTCGGCTTTGCGCCTGCGGCACTCCTCGTCGCTCAGCGGCGGCAACTCGGGGTCGCGGACCCATAAGGAGACAGAACTCTTCGATACGCCAAGTTTGGCAACGATCTCCCTCAAGCTCAGACCATGCGCGCGGAGCTCACGGGCTTCTGCCCGCGCGTCGTCCTTGGCGTTGGGGCGGCGGGTCCAGGCTGGGGGCGGCTCGTCCTTGAGCGCCTGGCCGAGCGTGCTGTTGCCGATGCCGAGGATGGCCTTGATCTCACGGCGTGACAGGCCGGCCCTGCGCAAGGTAACCGCCTCGTCGCGCAGCCGTAATGGATCATCTTTCGACCCCATACTCAAAATTGAAGCAGCAGCCGGTGACATTTCCCCACGCCGCCGCGGCCGTGGGGGCTGGCCCGCGCCGGTGCGTTCGGCGTCCCGCGCGTCGCCATCCGTCCTGGCGGTATCCTGCGGTGGTCGGGCGCGTGAACCATACCTCCGCGCCGCGCCCGTTCCATCGCCGGCCGCGATACTCGAGGAGTTCTGGGGAGTGAGCGTGAGCCGTCCGGCAGCCGTGATCGTCCTCGCCGCCGGCGAGGGCACGCGAATGAAGTCACGCGTACCCAAGGTGCTGCATGAGCTTTGCGGCCGCAGCATGCTTGGCCATGTCGTGATGACCGCACGCCAGATCGATCCAGAGCGGCTGATCGTCGTCGCCGGGCACGGCCGCGACCTCGTCGCCGCGCATCTCGCCGAGCAGGCGCCGGAGGCGCGCGTGGTCGTGCAGGACCGGACCGGCGGCACCGGGCACGCCGTCCGCACGGTGATCGACGCGGTCGGTGTGATCAGCGGCACCGTGGTCGTGACGTACGGCGACACCCCGCTGCTGCGGGCGGAGACGCTCGCCAGGCTCGCCGCCGAGCACGCCGCCGCGTGCAACGCGGTGACCGTGCTCACCGCACAGGTCCCGGATCCGGCCGGTTACGGCCGCATCGTCCGGGATACGGACGGGACCATGACCGAGATCGTGGAGGAACGGGACGCGACGCCCGGGCAGTGCGCGATCACCGAGATCAACTCCGGGGTCTACGCCTTCGACGGCGCACTGCTTGCGGACGCGGCCAAGCGGGTATCCACAGCCAACGCCAAAGGCGAGGAGTACCTCACCGATGTCGTGGCGATCCTGCGCGGCGACGGGCACCGGACCGGCACCGTGCTCGCCGCCGATGCCGCCGAGGTCGAGGGAGTCAACGACCGCGCGCAACTCGCGCGGGCCCGCCGGCTGTGCAACGAGCGCCTGCTCACGTACTGGATGCTCGCCGGCGTGACGATCGTCGATCCCGCCTCCACCTGGATCGACGTCGACGTGACCCTTGAGCCGGACAGTGAGATCTGGCCGGGCACCCAACTGGAGGGCAGGACCGCGATCGGCGCGGGCGCGCGGATCGGGCCCGGCTGTGTGCTCAAGGATACGACCGTGGCTGAGGGTGCCACCGTGACCCACGCGGTCTGTGATTCGGCCCAGATCGGCCCCGGCGCCTCGGTCGGGCCATTTGCCTACCTGCGGCCTGGGACCCTGCTCGGGCCAGGTGCCAAGGCGGGTACCCACGTCGAGCTCAAGAACGCGATCGTCGGGCCCGGCTCCAAGGTTCCGCACCTGTCCTATGTGGGCGACGCCGAGATCGGCGAGCATTCGAACATCGGCGCTGCCACGGTGTTCGTCAACTACGACGGTGTCGCCAAGCATCGCTCGACCATCGGCGATTACGTCCGGATCGGCAGCGACACCATGATCGTCGCGCCGGTGCACGTCGGAGACGGCGCCTACACCGCGGCCGGTTCGGTCATCAGCCAGAACGTCCCGCCGGGCGCGCTCGCGGTTGCCCGCGCGCACCAGCGCAACATCGAGGGATGGGTGGCGCGCAGGCGCGCGGGCACTCCCTCGGCCAGCGCGGCCGAGGCGGCGCAGCGACAGCAACGGGACACGCAGGAAGTCCAGGCCGACGAGGGGGCGGGCGATTGACAGGCATAACCGCTACAGGCGCCAAGCGGCTCCTGCTCTTCTCCGGCCGGGCCTTCCCCGAGTTCGCGCAGGAAGTGGCGCGGTGCCTCGGTATCGAGCCCACGCCGAGCACGCTGCGCGACTTCGCGAACGGTGAGATCTTCGTCCGCTTCCTCGAATCCGTGCGCGGCTGCGACGCCTTCGTGCTGCAAAGCCACACCGCTCCGATCAATAAGTGGATCATGGAACAGCTGATCATGATCGACGCTCTCAAGCGGGCGTCGGCCAAACGGATCACTGTGGTCACGCCGTTCTTCGGCTATGCGCGCCAGGACAAGAAGCACCGGGGCAGGGAACCGATATCCGCCCGCCTGATGGCCGACCTGTTCGCGACGGCGGGCGCTGACCGGCTGATGGTGGTCGATCTGCACACGGCCCAGATCCAGGGTTTCTTCGACGGGCCCGTCGACCATCTGTTCGCGCTCCCGATCCTCGCCGATTACATCGAGAGCAGGATCGACATCGCGCACGCCACCGTGGTCGCGCCGGACGCGGGCCGGGTCCGGGTCTGTGAGCGCTGGACGGACCGGCTCGGCTGCCCGCTCGCCATCATCCACAAGCGCCGCGATCCTGATGTCCCGAACGACGTCAAGGTCTACGAGGTGGTCGGCCAGGTCAAGGGGCGCACCTGCATCCTCGTCGATGACATGATCGACACGGGTGGCACGATCGTGAAGGCGGCTGAGGCGCTTTTCGAGCAGGGCGCCGCGCGGGTGATCGCGACGGCCACGCACGGCGTGCTCTCCGGGCCCGCCGTGGACTCGCTCAAGAACTCGAGGATCAGCGAGATCATCGTCACCGACACGCTGCCGATCACGCAGGACAAGCGGATCGACAAGCTCACGGTGCTGTCGATCGCCCCGATGATCGCCCGGGCGATCAACGAGGTGTTCAGCGACGGCTCCGTCACGAGCCTCTTCGGCGGTCAGAGCTAACCGGCGGCACCGTGATCCAGTATTGGCCCGCCCGTCAGAACACGTGCTGTGAGGCCGCGCGAACGCCCCCCGCAGGGCTCGCGTTCCTGCGGTCATCCGCGCGGCCTCGGAGGTGACCGGCGTTCCCGCCCCCGACGTACCTGACGGGAACGGCGGCCACCTGCTCCACGAAGACCCGGGCGTATCGACTGGTCTCGCGGGCGGAAAGGCGGACCTTCGTGCCGGGTTTCCCCTACACCGCGGACTGCGCCCCCGCAGGCCGTCCGTCTCGATCTGGTCCGCCTTCTTGTCGTATCGTTCGCTTATTTATCGCTGCTTGCTGTGCTGCGGTTCTGAGCTTGTCAGCGAGGCCTTACTGATGGATTGCGTCGCGATTGAGCGGCCCGAGCGGTCTGGCCGGGGTGCTCGCACCCCCGTCCTTCGCCGTCTTGCGCCACGCTCCGTCCGCCTTTTTGGGACTGACATGCACAGAGCGTTGCGCCATCCGCTTACCTCCTGATTGAGTCATGATTAAGCGTGCTCCCGCGACGTGGCGGGCGAAGCGACCCTACGAGCAGGACGGCATCGTGCGGTTTCGGCTTCTCGGACCGCTTGAAGTCCGGTCAGGTGAGGACTGGAGCGGGATCAGCGCTGGCAAGCAGCGTGCACTGCTCGCTGCGCTGCTGCTCAAACCGGGTCAGGCGGTGTCCACCGACCGCCTGATCGCCGAAATATGGGGCGAGGAGCCGCCGGCGAAGGCCACGAACCTGGTCAGCATCTATGTGCTCAAGCTGCGCAGGATCATCGGTGACCCAGAAGGCAAGGTCCTGGTCACCCGCAGTCCCGGTTACCAGCTCCGGCTCGCGTCTGGTGATCTGGACGCGGCGCGGTTCGCGGAACTTGCCGCCGCGGGCAGCGAGGCGCTGACCAGCGGGGCGCCCGAGCGTGCGTCGGCTCTGCTCACCGAGGCACTGGCGCTGTGGCGCGGCCAGCCACTTGCCGACGTGCCGCCCTCGGCCCTGGTCGAGGCCGAGGCTGATCGGCTGGAGGAGTCCAGGATCGCGGTGGAAGGGCTGCGGATCGAAGCTGAGCTCGCGTGCGGCCGGGCGGCCGGCGTGGTGGCGGGCTTGCGCCGCCTGATCGCCGACCACCCGCTGCACGAGGAACTGTGGGCCCTGCTGATGCGGGCGCTGAACGCCGCGGGCCGCCAGGCCGAGGCGCTCGAAACGTACGAGGACGCACGTAAGGCGATCGCCGCGGAGCTCGGCGTGGATCCCGGAGCCGAACTGCAGCGGCTGTACCAGCAGATCCTGGCGGCCGACGCCCACCACACGGCGCTGGCGGCGTTGCCTGACCACCCGCAGGCCGCCACGGCGGCGCAGGCCGCCACGGCGGCGCAGGCCGTGGAGCCTGCGGTGCCTGTCGCGCCGTCACAGCTGCCTGCCGACATTCCCGACTTCACCGGCCGTGGCAAGCACGTGAGGCATCTGTACGACCTGTTTTCCGGCGCCACGCAGGGCGAATCCGGCGCGGTGGTGGTGTCGCTCGTCGCGGGGGCGGGTGGGCTCGGCAAGACCACGCTCGCCGTGCATGCCGCGCACCGCCTGCGTGCCCAGTTCCCTGACGGCCAGCTTTATGTGAACTTGCTGGGTGCGAGCGGCCAGCCGGCCTCGGCGCCCGACGTGCTCGCCAGGTTCCTTCGCGAACTCGGCGTCGATGGGGCGCAGATCCCGGTCAGCGACGAGGAGCGCGCCGCGCTCTTCCGTACCCGGCTGAGCGGGCGCCGGATGCTCATCGTGCTTGACGACGCGCGCGATGCGGCGCAGGTGCGGCCGCTGCTGCCTGGCAGCGCCACATGTGGTGTGCTCGTCACCAGCCGCAAGCGGCTGCCTGATCTGGCCGGCGTCCGGCTCGTCGACCTCGACGTGCTTGACGACGACGAGGCACGCGCGTTGCTGATCCGGATCGTCGGGGCGGAGCGCCTGGAGGCGGAGCCCGGGGCCACTACTCAGGTGCTCGCGGCGTGTGCCGGTCTCCCGCTTGCGATCAGGATTGCCGGAGCCCGTCTCGCCAGCCGGGCCACCTGGACGATTCAGAAGCTCGCCGACCGGCTTGCCGACGAGCGGCGCCGGATCGACGAGCTCAAGGTCGGTGATCTGGCGGTCCGGGCCTGCTTTCAGGTCAGCTTCGCCAGCCTGCCCCCGGCCGGTCCGGGAGGTGTTGACCCGGCGCGGGCGTTCCGGCTGCTCGGCCTGTGGCAGGGGCCGTCCATCGGCTTGCCGGCCGCGGCTGCGCTGCTCGGCGAGTCCGGGAATGATGTCGCCGATGCCCTCGAAGTGCTGGTGGACGCGAACCTGCTGCAATCCTCGGCCGCCGACAGGTACCGATTTCACGACCTGCTCCGCGTCTACGCGGCCGAACAAGCCATAGAGCAGGAGCCACAGCAAGGGCGCGATGCCGCGGTCCGCCGGGTGCTTAGCTGGTATCTCCGCGCGGTCGAGACCGCGGGCCGGGTGATCTCCCCTCACCACGCCCGGGTACCGATCGAAGAATACGATCTCGTGCGGCCTGCCCTTTCATTCGCTTCGCTAGAGCAAGCACTCGGCTGGTGCGAAACCGAGCGGCACAGCCTAATAGCCGCGACCGGGCAGGCTGCCGAGTGCGGGTTTCATGAGATCGCCTGGAAGCTCCCCGCTGCCTCATTGAGCTTCTTTTACCGGCGTGGCCATTGGGCGAATTGGGTCGTCACCCACGAGATCGGCCTGGCTAGCGCCCGGAAGGTGGGTGACCGGCAGGCGGAGGCATGGATGCTGAACAACCTCGGCATGGCCTTCGGCCTGCAGCGGCGAGAGGAAGCGGTCGGCTGCTTCGAGCAGGCACTCGCCATCTACCGCAGGGTCGGTGACCGTCAGGGCGAGTGCCGGGCTGCAACCAACGTGGCCAAGGCCTATCTCGACCTGCGGCGCTTCGAGGAGGCATTCGACGCGTCGGAGCGGTCCCTCGGCATTCAGCGGCAGGCAGGAATGCGTTACGGCGAGGGAATCACGCTGGGCAACCTCGGCAGCATATGCCGGGAGCTTGGCCGTTTCGATGACGCCGTCGATCGGCTGCAGCAAGCTCTGAGCATCTTCCGCGACCTCGGCGTCCAGGCCGAAGAAGCGGACTCGCTCGGCGATCTCGGCGATGTGTATCTGGGCCTGGGCCGGGTCGACGGAGCCCTCCGCTGCCTCCGCGACTCACTGGCCATCCGGCGTGTGATCGGCGACCGTCACGGCCAGGCCGCGACACTCAAGCGCCTCGGTTCAGCCTGGCAGCGCAGCGGGGATCCGGCGAAGGCCCGTGACGCGATGTCCGAGGCTCTTGGCACGTTCGAGGAGCTCGGGGATCATGCGCAGGCGGCCGAGGTCCGCGCCGGGCTCGCTGAACTCACAGCGGCGGCCTGCTGAGCCGCGCCGTACGCCAGATGAAGACGTCGGCTGTGCTGTGCCCACGAGTCAGCAGCCGGTATCAGTGGGGTGCCTTTTTTGAGCGTTCACGAGAATCGCCCGCTTTGTCCACTGTACGATGCTAACTGTCCGTAATTGATCACCATTGATACAACTCCGGGGATTCGGGGTACGAAAGGACGATCATGGGGGACGAACAGCCAGCTGGGCAGTCACCACCCGACCAGCAGGAACCTACCGATGTCGAAGTTGATGTCCAGCCGGAGCCCGATCAGCAGGACGAGCCCATAACGCCACCTGGCAAACCCAAGGAAGGGTTTGATCCAGAGAGCCAATACCAGGGCTAAGGCTGCAAAGCCCCGCACACGGCGCTGCGGGGGTGAAGGCTGCACCGCGTGGCCGGTCGTCGTGGCCCACGGTGCAGCCTCCGGTCTGTGATAGCACCCTGTGAGGGACCACAAGATGAATTTGGCCACCGCATCCCTTCCGCATCAGTAGCCATCCGCGCAACACTCATCACACCGACTGGGTCGCATCTGGTAGCAGGGCCAGAGGAAAAGCCCTGGCCGTGAGTCTTTTTCTGGGCGAAGGTGACGATTGCCACCTTCTTCCGCGCTATGTGATGGAACGTCACCGAGCCGGGCGCGCCGGCGGGCCCGGCCGCGGAATGGTGAGTGCCCCGCATGGAATCGACGCTGGCGAGGACGGCCCGGGACGAACGCGGCTGAGTACGGCGGAGCCTGATCCCGTCGCGGCGCGTGCCGCGGCTGGGCCGCGCGCGGCCTGCGGTTCTCGGCTAGACTGCGTAGGCTGCGGCCCGCGGGGATGCCGCGGCTTCGCCTGAGTCCACCGGCTTCAACAAGTCAGTCGTTCCGCATGAGGAGTTATCACCGTGCCAGAGGTACGAATCGTCGCCGAGCCGCGCAGTGAATTCGGCAAAGGCCCCGCCCGCCGCACCCGCCGTGCGGGCAAGGTGCCTGCTGTCCTGTATGGCCATGGGACCGATCCGCGGCACGTCTCCCTGCCTGGGCACGAGATGATGCTGGCCCTCAAGACGCCCAACGTGCTGATCCGCCTGGAGGGCCTGCAAGAGGGCAGCGCGCTCGCCCTGCCCAAGGCGGTGCAGCGTGACCCGCTCCGCGGGTTCCTCGAGCATGTGGATCTGCTGCTCGTCAGGCGTGGCGAGAAGGTCACCGTCGAGGTGCCGATCCAGTTGAGCGGCGAGATAACCCCAGGTGGCCTGCTCGACCAGCAGCTTGTCCAGATCCCCGTCGAGGCGGATGCGACGAGGATCCCGCAGTTCGTCGAGGTGGACCTCGCGGGCATGGAGGTCGGTGCCTCGGTGCACGCGGGTGACCTGAACCTGCCGCGCGGCGCCACGCTCGCCACCGACCCGGAGGTTCTCGTCCTGCACGTGGTCGCCGCGCCAACCGCGGAGCAGATGGAGGCCGAGATCGGTGCTCCGGCCGAGGCCGCTGCCGCGGCGGAGGCGCCTGCTCCGGTGGAAACCGAGCCAGCGGGCCAGGCGGCGGAGTCCGGCTGACGCCGAATGGCGCCACGATGCTGTATTGCTCTGATTCCCACGGGCGAGACGACCCCCTGGGATCCCCCGCGAATCGGGTGCGGCTTTCGCTCATGAGAATCTGCTGCGATGCCCGCTGAGCGCTGGCTCGTCGTCGGCCTCGGCAACCACGCTCCGGAGTACGCCGCGAACAGGCACAACGTCGGCTTCATGGTTGCCGACCTGGTCGCCGACCGGATCGGCGCACGCTTCAAGGTCCACCGCGGCCGCGCGGAGGTGGCCGAGGGCAGGCTGACCGGCTCGCCTGTGACGGTGGCCAAACCCCGGTCGTTCATGAACCTGTCCGGTGGCCCGGTCGCCGCGGTCCGTGACTTCTACAAGATCCCGCCGGAGCGGATCGTCGTGATACACGATGAACTCGACCTGCCGTTCGGGACTCTCCGGGTCAAGCTGGGCGGCGGGGACAACGGCCACAACGGCCTCCGCTCCGTCACGCAAGCCCTCGGGACAGGCGACTACCACAGGGTGCGGTTCGGAATCGGCCGGCCACCAGGCCGGATGGATCCGGCCGCGTTCGTGCTGCGCGACTTCTCCGCTGCCGAGCGCCGCGAGCTGCCGCTGCTGATCGACCGGGCAGCGGACGCGGTCGAGACATTGCTACTGGATGGTCTCGTTGCGGCACAGAACGTATTTAATGCCCGCTAGGCGCGCTTCGTGGTGCCTAGTATTACTTTTCACCCACGAATCGCACGGATGACGTCAACCGGTTGATTGTGGCGCGCGTCTTCATGGCGGGCAGCACGCCGTGACAAGAGCCGCCGGCGACAGCCGGGGCGGCCGTGGGGGCGCGGTGTGGGAAGTCCGCTCAGGGCAGAAGGGGCGGTCGGGCGTGAGAAGTCGTACAGCTGTTGCCGAACGCGGCGATTTCGGGCTGTCGCAGTTGCGGGCCGAGATGGTCCCTGTCGGCGTGGCAGCAGGTCAGGGGGCGTGGACCAGCAGGTACGTGCGTGGTGTTGTGGCGGCGGATTGTCTCGCCGCACTCGCGGCAGGCGTGTTCGCGCTGCTGCTGCGGTTCGCCGCGCCGCCGCTGCCCGCCGACTATCTGGCGTTCACGCTCGCTCTGCCGGTCGTGTGGGTGTTCGCAGTGGGGCTTTCCGGTGCCTACGACCCGCGGTTCATCGGCGTCGGATCGGATGAGTTCCGCCGGATCCTGAACACGGCGGTGAGTCTCACCGCCGCGGTCGCGATCATCGCGTATGCGACGAAGACGCAGGTGGCCCGAGGCTATGTGGTCATCGCGCTGCCGACCGTGGCAGTGCTGGACCTGGCCGCGCGCTTCTGGATGCGCAAGCGCCTGCACCGGCTGCGCGGCATCGGACTGTGCATGCACAAGGTCGTGGCAGTCGGTCACCGCGAGGCCGTGGACAGCCTCATCACCCAGCTCAAGCGCGACCACTATCACGGCCTGGACATCGTGGCCGTGTGCCTGCCCGATGGGCGGCTTACCTTGCAGGATGTCGAGGGTGTGGGCGTCTATGGCAACCTCAACGACGTCGCGTTCACGGTCCGCCAGACCGGCGCCGACACCGTCGCCGTGCTCGGCTGCCCCGAGATGGACGCCCTGCGCCTGCGCACGCTGGCCTGGGAGCTCGAGAAGACCGGCACCGACCTATGTGTCGCGCCTGCCCTGATGGATGTGGCGGGCCCGCGGACCACGATCAGGCCGGTGGCGGGGCTGCCGCTGCTGAACGTGGATCATCCGGAGCTGGCCGGCGCCAAGCAGGTGCTTAAGTCGGTGTTCGACAAGGTGGCGGCGGCAGCGGCCCTGTTGGTGCTCGCGCCGCTCTTTGCGGCGATCGCGCTCACGATCCGTTTCCGCGAGGGCGGCCCCGTGCTGTTCAGGCAGACCAGAGTGGGTAAGAACGGCCACACGTTCAGGGTGTTCAAGTTCCGCACCATGGTCGTCGACGCAGAACAGCAGAAGGCGCAGCTCGCTGAGCACAATGAGCATGACGGGCTGCTCTTCAAGATCCGCTCAGATCCCCGCATCACCCCGACGGGCGCCTGGCTGCGCCGCCATTCGCTGGATGAGCTGCCGCAGCTGATCAACGTGCTGCTTGGCGACATGTCGCTGGTCGGCCCCCGTCCGCCGCTGCCCGAGGAGGCGGCCAAGTACGGTTACTATGTGCGGCGGCGGCTGGCCGTCAAGCCGGGTATCACGGGGCTGTGGCAGGTGAATGGCAGATCCGATCTATCCTGGGAGGAATCAGTCCGGCTCGATCTGCGCTATGTGGAGAATTGGTCGTTCGCACTCGACCTGCAGATCCTCTGGAAGACCTGGTCAGCGGTAGCCCGCGGATCGGGTGCCTACTGAGCGCTGCGGGCCTCGGACCTCGCCAGGCCGGCCCGCGAGGGAGGCCGTAGTTGATCGCTGACGACGATCATCTGGCGCACGATCTCGCGACCGAAGCCGGGCGGTGTCTGCTCGACCTGCGTGACCGTGCGGATTTCAGCGAGCAGACGGCGTTGCGCGCCGCAGGTGACCGGATTTCTCATGAATACCTAACGGCTGCGCTGGCGGCGCATCGCCGCGGCGATGCTCTGCTCTCGGAAGAGGGCGAGGACGACCCGGTGCGGCTCACGGCCCGCAGGGTCTGGATCGTCGATCCGCTCGACGGTACCCGCGAGTTCGGTGAGCCGGGCCGGACCGACTGGGCGGTCCACGTCGCGCTCTGGGAGCGTGCCGGGCCCCTGGCCCAAGCCGGCGTCGCGGACGCCACCGCAGGCGTACCGGCCGGTGGCCCAGCCGCGGCCCGTTCTGCGGAGCCGTACGGCGCGCCTCCCGGGCGCCTCGTCGCCGGTGCAGTAGCACTGCCCGCGCAGGGCCGGACCTACAGCACGATGCCGCACGGCCTGGCTGGCGCGGCGAGCGCCGAGGACGCCACCGCTGCCACCAGGCTCCGGATTGTGGTCAGCCGCACCCGCCCCCCTGAGTTCGTGCGGTTGCTCGCCGTGGGGATGGGCGCGGATCTGATCCCGCTCGGCTCGGCCGGCGCCAAGATCATCGCCGTGGTCACTGGCGCCGCGGACGCCTACATCCATGCGGGCGGCCAGCACGAGTGGGACTCGGCCGCGCCGGTGGTGGTCGCACAGGCGGCAGGCCTGCACGCCTCGCGCATTGATGGGCAGCCGCTCGCATACAACCAGCCTGACCCGAAATTGCCCGATATCCTGGTTTGTCGGCCGGCCATAGCAGAGATGCTGCTGGCGGCGATCCGGTCCGCCCGCCCCGCGGACGGGTCCCGCGGGCGCCAGCCGGTAAGGTGAACCGGCCGCCGTTGACCCTGCGGCTGGCCAGCGGACGCGACCGACCTGCGATTAGACGTGTTTGGGTGACTGGATAATGACTGCAGTTGCGTGCGACTACCAGCTCTCACAGCTCGACGTCCTTGAGGCCGAGTCGATACATGTGATGCGCGAGGTGGCGGCGGAGTTCGAACGGCCGGTGCTGCTCTTCTCCGGCGGCAAGGACTCCATCGTCATGCTGCGGCTGGCCGAGAAGGCGTTCTGGCCCGCACGGATCCCCTTTCCCGTCATGCACGTGGACACCGGGCACAATTTCGACGAGGTGATCGACTTCCGCGACCGCCGGGTCGCTGAACTCGGCGTCCGGCTGGTCGTGGCCTCGGTGCAGGATGCCATCGACGCCGGGCGGGTGACCGAGGAGACGGGCCGGTGGGCGAGCAGGAACCGGCTGCAGACAACGGCGCTGCTCGACGCGATCGAGGAGCACCGGTTCGGTGCGGTTTTCGGCGGCGCGCGGCGCGATGAGGAGAAGGCGCGCGCCAAGGAACGGGTGTTCTCGTTCCGTGACGAGTTCGGCCAGTGGGATCCGAAGAACCAGCGCCCGGAGCTCTGGAACGTCTACAACAGCCGGATCAGGAACGCCGAGCACATCCGGGTGTTCCCGCTGTCCAACTGGACCGAGCTGGACGTGTGGGACTACATCGGGCGGGAGGGCCTGGCGATCCCGTCGATCTACTTCGCGCATGCCCGCAGAGTCTTCGAACGGGACGGCGTGCTGCTCGCCGAGAGCCCGTTCGTGTACCGCGCCGACGACGAGATGCCGTTCGAGGCGATGGTCCGCTACCGCACCGTGGGCGACATGACATGCACGGGTGCAGTGAAGTCGACGGCGAGCACGGTGGCCGAGGTCATGGAGGAGATCGCCGCGACACGGATCACCGAGCGCGGACAGACTCGTGCGGACGACAGGACGAGCGAAGCGGCGATGGAAGACCGCAAGCGGGAGGGGTATTTCTGATGGATATCCTGCGTTTCGCCACAGCGGGCTCGGTGGACGACGGCAAGAGCACGCTCATCGGGCGGCTGCTCTACGACTCGAAGGCGATCTTCACCGATCAGCTCGAGGCCGTCGAGCGGACCAGCCGCGCCCGTGGCGAGGAGTACACCAACCTGGCGCTGCTCACCGACGGGCTGCGCGCCGAGCGTGAGCAGGGCATCACCATCGACGTTGCGTACCGCTACTTCACGACGCCGCGACGCAAGTTCATCATCGCCGACACGCCCGGGCACATTCAGTACACCCGCAACATGGTGACAGGCGCGTCAACCGCAGACCTGGCCGTGGTGCTTGTGGACGCGAGGAAGGGGCCGACCGAGCAGAGCCGCAGGCACGCCTTCCTGGCCACGTTGCTGCGCGTACCGCACCTGGTGCTCGCGGTCAACAAGATGGATCTTGTGGGCTACGAGGCGTCCGCGTTCGAAGAGATCAAGGCCGAGTTCACGGCGTTCGCGACGAAGCTGGAGATCGGCGACCTGACGTTCATACCCCTCTCCGCGTTGCACGGAGACAACGTGGTCCAGCGCTCGGTCAACATGCCCTGGTACGACGGTCCCTCGCTGCTTCACCATCTGGAGAACGTGCACATCGCCTCCGACAGGAACCTGATCGACGTGCGGTTCCCCGTTCAATACGTGATCAGGCCGCATCAGGCGACCGATCCGCAACTGCACGACTACCGCGGCTACGCCGGGCAGGTGGCGGGAGGGATCCTCAAGCCTGGCGACGAGGTCATGCACGTGCCATCGGGTCTTACCGCGCGGATCAGGCGGATCGACACCGCGGACGGCGCCGTGGACGAGGCCTACCCGCCGATGTCGGTGACGCTGCTCCTCGACGAGGACATCGACATCTCGCGCGGTGACATGATCTGCCGGCCGCACAACCAGCCGGCGACAGCGCAGGACATCGAGGCGATGATCTGCTGGATGACCGCTGACCGGCCGCTCAGCCCGCGCAGCCGTTTGGTAATAAAGCACACCACCCGGGCGACGAAGGCGATCGTGCGCGACCTGCACTACCGGCTCGACGTGAACACGCTGCACAGGGACGAGTCCGCGACAGAGCTGCGGCTCAACGAGATCGGCCGGGTGAGCCTGCGCGCGACCCAGCCGCTGTTCTGCGATCCCTACGCGCGCAACCGTCTCACCGGCGGCATCATCCTCATCGACGAGTCCACCAACGCGACGGTCGGCGCCGGCATGATCACCGAAGCCCACTGACGTTGCTGGCGTAGACAACGCTGCCCGACGCGGGCTGGCGACATCGGCGTGTTCCCTGAAGCACGGCTGCCGCGGGCAAACTGCAAGGGCGGATCGCCCGGGCGTGTGCCTGTGGCGCCCGGCACCTCCGGAACGCCAGGCGCCACAGGCGCGACGCCCGTGCGTGACTGCAGCAAAACCATGGGACCTGGCGCGGTTTGCCGCATGTGCAGCCGGGACGTCGGCCACAATGGCCAGATGCTGCCAGACGCCGACACGCCGGTGCGGGTCATTTTCATCGGCGGATCTGGCCGCACTGGATCAACTCTCATCGAACGGCTGCTCGGCCAGTTGCCCGGCGTGTGCAACGTCGGTGAGGTCGTGTTCTTTTGGGAACGCGGTCTGCAGCGTGGCGAGCTGTGCGGGTGCGGTGTGCCGGTGCCGGAGTGCCCGTTCTGGTGCGAGGTGGGTAAGCGTGCGTTCGGCGGCTGGGACTCGTTCGATCTGGACAGGTTTCTCGCGCTCAAGCAATCGATTGACCGGAATCGCTTCATTCCGGCGCTGGCGGTCCGCTCGGGTGATTCCGATGGCGGGGTCGTGGCTCGCGCGCATGAGTACGCGGGTGCCTATGTGCGGTTGTACCGCGCGATCCGCGCGGTCAGCGGGTGCGAGGTCCTGGTCGATTCGAGCAAGCACGCGTCGCTGGCATTCTGCCTGCGGGCGTCGGACGACATCGATCTCCGCGTGGTGCACGTGGTCAGGGACAGCCGCGCCGTCGCCTACTCGTGGACCAAGCGGGTGCGGCGCCCCGAGGTGCCGGCAGGTGAGGGCGGCGCGGGCGGGCAAGAGTACATGGACACCTTCTCCCCGCGCCGGTCGGCGATGTTGTGGAACACCCTCAACCTGGGCTTTCATCTGCTCTCGGCCAGAGGTACCTCGACCACGCTGGTCCGCTACGAGGACTTCGTCGCGGCGCCGGTGACGGCCATGCGCGCGCTCGCCGAGTTCACCGGCGCCGAAGCAGCCCTGTCGTTCATGACAGGTGAGCACGCCGATCTCATCCCTGCCCACACGGCGTCGGGAAACCCGATGCGCTTTGCCGCCGGGCGCATGGCGTTCCGGCTGGATGACGCGTGGCGCACCCACCTCGGCCGGGCCGACCGGGCCCTGGTGACCGCGCTGACCTTGCCACTGCTTGCCCGCTACGGCTACCTGCGCCGGGCCTGACGCCGTGTCAAGGCTTGTGTGCTGTGCCCGATTCCATGATCGCGGTAACTTTTCGGAAGCATACGCGGAAAAAGTAGCGCGATCATGAAAGGCTCCGTGGCCGGCTGATCGCTCAGGCACCCAAGCAGGTAAGCGCGCAAAACGATCAAGCTGTCCAGGGCTCAGACGCCGCGTCCGTGGCGGTGCAGGGCACGCACCAGGGTGTCGGGTCTCAGCACGCCGGCGAGCACACCGACCGCGAGGTAGCCGCGCGGCTCGAGCAGTCGCGCCCGCAGCGCCTGCCGCGTCCACTGCCATGCGGCCTTCCGTTCGCCGGAGGCGGCGGCGGCGAAGGCGATCTGACCGGCCACGCGTGCGAACCCGGCGGGCTCGGAGCGGAATTCGGGATACCGGCCGAGCAGCCAGCTGAGCGCAGGCACGATCGTGGCCCATTGGCTGTCGAAGTGGGATCGCTCGTGCCACAGCACCCGCACGCCCTGCTGCGGGACGTTGACGACGGGGCCGTGGCGTGCGGCACGAAGCAACAGTTCGTAGTCCTCGCCGTAGCTGCCGGGGATGTCCTCGCTGACCAGGCCGACGCTGGAAAGAAGCGCGGAGCGGCGGGCAAGGAAGGTGGAGGAATGCAGCTCGGTGAGCCTGGACCGCAGCAGGTCCGCCAGAGTCACCTCACGGTCAGGCAGCACGCGGACGCTGACCGACGTGCCGTATTCCACCTCGATTCCGCAGCAGGCGAGTGCGGAGGACGGCGTGGCCGCCAGGGCGGCGGCCTGGGCCCGGAGTTTTCCCTGCAACCAGACGTCGTCGTCATCGCAGAACGCCACGAGTTCGCCGGACGCGGCCAGGATCCCCGTGTTACGCGCGCCCGCGAGCCCGGGGGTGCGTGTGTTGTGGATGACCCGCGCACGTTCTGCCGGGACGCGGGTGCCGCCGTCAGCGCCGGCGTCGGCGACGACGGTGCAGTCGACGCGCCCGCGGTAGTCCTGGGCCGCGATCGCGGTGACCGCGCGTGCGAGCAGTTCTGGCCTGTCGCCGCGGGTGCTCACGATGACGCTGACCGATGGCCAGCTCTCCGGTTCGGGTGGCCACGGCGGCGCACCCTCCTCGTCGTGTGCCCCCGGCCCGTCGAGCAGTTCATCCAGTGAGACAGTCGGTCCCTCCTCGGGGACGCCGGGGGCGCCGGGCGCAGCGCGCCGGGCGCCGTGGCCGAGTGCTCCCCCGAGCAGCCCGTCGAGGAGTTCGCCCGCCCGCTGGACTCCCGCGGGAACGTTCACCTTCGCGGCCGCCTGATCGCTGCCTTCGGCCAGCAGGAACGCGGCTGGGTTGGCTGCGGCCGCATCGAGCGTCTGGCGGAGCTCAGCCTCGGATTCGCAGGTCACGGCCATTCCCGCCGCGTGCATCCGGCGGCCGAAGGCGATCTGGTGGGCATCGACGATCTCGTCAAGTTCCGGTCTGCGGGGCACGATGATCGGAAGGCGGCCCGCGCGCCTGGCCTCCATGATCGTCGCTGCACCCGCGTGGGTGACGACCACGGCTGCGCGGCGGACCTCGGCCTGCAGTTCCAGGTAACCGAGGTGCGCGACCGCTTCGGCCACGACAGCGCCGGCGCCGGGCCATGCTGGACGAGCGCCCGCACCTTGCCCGCGCCACCATCGCCCAGCCAGCGGTCGATCCAGGTAACCAGCCTGGCGAAGGGGTGGTGATCGGTCCCGACCGTGACGAGCAGCAGCGGCAGGCTCCCGTTCGCACCGCCCGCCTGATCGCCGATCAGTAGTCCCGGTGTCAAAGCAGCGGCCCTACAACAGCGGCCCCTGGGTAGATTCGTCGCTGATCATCCCATTGCACCAGGAACAGTGAGCTGAACGGTCGGCACAGACGTCCGGTAAGGGTCGGCATGTCGATGCGGTCATAGACCTCGATGTACACGGTCGGTACGCGGACCAGGCGGCCGACCACGAAGAATGGGAGGGCCACCCCCGCGCCCGTCGAGATGATCGCCGCGGGCCGCCTGCGCCGCCGCACGAGCAGCCGGATGGCCAACAGCGTGTTGCGGACGAGGTTCACGAAGCTGCGGGTGGTGGGAAAGTGGGCCCAGCTGACGTCTTCGCCCTCGAGCAATGACCGGCTATGCGGGTTGTCGCAGGTCACCCACGCGCGCTGCCTGGTGCTCCACCATGGCCGGAGCGACTGTAGCTGCGCCAGATGACCGCCGCCTGAGCAGACGAACAGAACCGGCCGGGGCCGCGCGGCCATGGAGTGCCGCCCCGGGCCGGCGTGCCTGGGCGCGGTGGTCGCGTGTACGTTCGCCGTCATTTTTGCCCGGCCGATTCCGCAGCGGGACTGAAGTAAGGGTCCGCGAGCAGCTTGCCGAACACGGCAAACGCCGCAGGAGTGTCGCGCAGCGAGAGCGAGTACGCGACGCCGCGGCCGTTCACCGCGTCGGCGTCGAAATAGGCGAGGGCTTTGATCTGCGGGTTGCCCCTGGCCAGCTGCCCGGCTCCCGCGACCCAGGCCGCCCGGCCGCCCGAGCCGTCGGTGCCCACACCGAACTCGCCGACCAGCACCGGCTTCGGGTGATGGGCCGCCCAGCGCAGGAAGGGCCCAAGCACTGCGCTCAACGGCTCCGCGGCCGAACTGGCGTAGCCGTCCGCGCACACCCAGTCGACCTGGCTGTTGCCCGGGTAGTAGGCGGGGGCCCGCCCGTCGGCGAATCCGGCCGCGGTGGGGCACCACACCCACCCGGCGTTGTCCGCGTGAGCGGCCGCGAAAATCGCGCGGATGTGCCGCCACGCGGCCACGAAGGCCGCGGCGGACCCGATCGCATGCCGCAGGTTGGGCCGGTCCATCTCGCCGCGCCACATGAGCAGGATGGGCCGGCCGAGCCGCCTGATCGCTAGTGCGCGCTGGCGGATCATGGTGTCGTACCTGCCCGCGGCGATAGCCGTGGCGTCGGGCGCGCCGCCCCACGAGATCAGCACCGTCGTTCCCCTGCGGGCGAAGTACGCGTCCGCAGCGTCGGGAAACACCGATCCCCACGGGTGGTACAGGTGGACGAGACCGAGCCGGTGGCCGAGCTGCTTTTCATACGCGAGGACCGCCGCGATACGCTGCGCCGCGTTGTCCCCGGCCGGCGGCCGCACGTAGGCACCGAGGTACGCGCCCCTTGCGGGGACATCAGGCCCGCCGCTGGTGATCAGCCGGATGACACGGCCGTCCCGTACCACTGAGACGACACGGCTCGGCCCCGCGTGCGTAAAGGTGCCCATAGCGGCGACAGAGCCCGCGGTCACCGCGGCAATGGCTGCGACCGCGGCAGCGATGGCAGCGGTCAGCCTGATGCGGCGGCTTGTCATGCAACCCCTTCACCCGCTGCGTGGCGGCCCCCCACAGGCCGCCCCGCCGGCCCTGCCCCCGCGCCTGCGGCCGGAGCGCCCGCGGCCGGTGCGCCCGCGGCCGGTGCGCCCGCGGCCGGTGCGCCCGCGACGGGTGTACCTGGGGGGTACGCGGCGTCTGCGTACGTATCGGTGATCTCGCTGTTCGCGGGTGCGCCGCGAGCGACGTCGCCGCCCGTCGGCTCGCTCGCGGCGGCGCCCACGGCGACGGCGAACGCCGTGAGCAGCAGCGTGCCGTAGAGCAGGCCGCTGGCGATGTCGGTGAACCAGTGCAGCATGAGATAGCCGCGGCTGTAGGCCTCGGTGAAGGCGAGCGCCGCCACCGTCGTTCCTGCCCAGATCGCCGCCTTGCGGCGGCCGCTCACGGCGCGCCACAGGAGGAAGGCGATGAGCCCGTAGTAGGCGACCGCGCGGTCCGAGGCGCCGGACGGGAATGTCCCGCCGCTGTGCGGCGGCGGCACCCGGTTGAACGTGTCGGTGAGCGCCATCGTCAGGTAGTGGTCCACGACGATGAGTGCGGCGAGCGCCACCGGCGGCAGCCACCGGTCACGGCGCCAGACGAAGACCAGGCAGACCGCGGCCGCCGCAGCGGCGCCGAGCACCGTGAAGGTGGCCGCGGTCTGCGTTGCCTTCTTCATCAGGCTCACCCAGCCGTGCACCTGGTGCGACGCGGTCCAGTGCCAGATCGGCTTGTCGATCGATGGTCCGCCGTGCACCGCGATCAAGCCGATGACGACGCTGGCCAGGTACACCGCGCCGACGCCCACGAGGAGGGTGACAAGGAACCTGGTGACGGCGCCGTGCTCATGGAAAAGGCGCCCAGGGAAAAGGCGCCCAGGGAAAAGGCGCCCGTCGAGAAAGCGCCCACGGGGCGAACGCGGGCCGGCCGGTTGCCCGCCGGTTTCGCGCCGGCCGCCGTCGCGTCGGACGGCCCGGCGGGTGCGCGGGTGTGCGGGTGGCTGGCTGAACGGGCTGAACACGTCGCTGCTCCGGCGGGCGAGCAGGGCACCGATCCCGATGATGACGGCCAGACCGGCTGGCCATAGCAAAATCATCAGGATCTTCTGCATTCAAGCTCCCATTTCAGGCCGAGTGGGGGCAGGGCGTGGGATGGTGGACATCGTAGCGATCCGGTGGGCCGCAGCATTGGCGATCCGGGAGACTCGGTAGCCCGGTTCAACCGGAAAGTTCGGGATTATCCTGAACGATTTGGCCGATCTTCGCCGCGTTGCCGTGGTATGGCCCGCGCGAGGCCGGGCCAGCCGGGCATAGCCGACAGGTGCAGATCACCACGCAGGTGCCAGAGCCCGAGCGCGTAGAGCGCGCACCCGACGGCCACCGCCGCGACGTCCGTGGGCACCTGGGCACCCGCTGTCATCCGCGCGAGCAGCGGGATCGCACCGAAGCAGACGGTGGCCAGGCCGCACGAGGCGAGCGTGCCCCGGCCGAACGGGTGCACCCGCACCACACCCGCCACCTGTGCGAGCGGCACGAGGTTCGTGACGCCGATCGCCGCGGCCCAGCCGATGGCCGCGCCGACCATCCCGTATCCCGGGATGAGCGCCAGATCGACCCCGACGTTCACGGCCACCGCGAGCAGCCCGTTGGCCAGGCTCCAGGTGCTGCGGCCCGTGGTGGTGAGCACCATGTCGACGAGGCCGCAGCCCGTGGCGACGAGCATGGCGAAGCCGAGAATGAGGATGACCGCGCTGCCCGTGTGGTAGGCGTGCCCGAACACGGCGAGCACCGCGGGCGCGTAGATCATCGCGAGCAGATACAGCGGCCACGTGAGCACGACGAGCCACGCCGTCGTCGTCTGGTACACCGTGTTCGCGCCGCGCCGGTCACCGACGGCGAACAGCTCGGTGAACCGTGGCTGTGCCGCCATGCTGATGGCGGCGTTGCCTAGCTGCCCGGCCACCAGGAACCTGGTCGCGGCCGTGTACACCGCCGCCTCCGCGGGGCCGCGGAGCACGCCGACGAGCACGATGTCCAGGCGCTGGATGACAATCTGGGCGAGGGTGGCGAGCGACCTCGGGGCGGTGAAGCGCCAGAACTCGCGCGAATCGCCCGCCGTGGGCCGAATGTGACCGCGCGCCTGGCTGGCGCCCTGATGCCGTCGGCGCACCCGGCGCAGCCACAGCCAGGCCATGGCTGCGGCGGGCACGTACGGCAGCACCCACGATGGCGCGAGCAGCGTCGTGCTGCCCGCGGCCGCCGCCGCGCCGACGAGCAGCACCGCGGCGACCGGCCTGGCCAGCTTGTCGAGCACGACCGTCGGCCGCATTTCGCGATACCCGCGGGTGGCGCCGAGGAAGGTGTCAAGCAGGGCGGCGAACGGCAAGGCCACCGCGAGAGCGCGCACCGTGGTGGTGGCGGCAAGCGGCAGGTGCCCGGTGGCCACGCCCCCGGCGATCAGGGCCCTGGCCACCGGCCGGGCCAGGGCGAACAAGGCGATCGCCACGAGGCAGGACACGATCGCAACGGGCCGGATCGCGGCCCGCAGCGCGCCGTCGATGCGGTCCGGCCTGCCGAGCGCGCGGAACCTGGCGACGAAATAGACCAGGCCGTTGTAGGCGCCGAGGTTCGCCACCCCGGAGACGATCAGGAACAGCGAGGTGGCGGCGAAGAACACGCCGGCCTGCGCCCGGCTGAAGTTCCGCGTCACGGCCACCGTGACGGCCACGGTGGCAAGCGCGGAGATCATCGCGCCGGCGAGGCCGGCGGCCCCGCCTCGCGCGACGCGCTCCAGTCCCGGTGACGGCACGGCGGAGCGGCTGCCCGGCGGCGGCGCGACCTCCGTCGCGCTGCGGCGCCTCACCCGCGCCAGCTCGGCGGCTGGCCGAGCCACTGCGCCAGCCTCTCGTCATACGGCAGGTAGTACTCGCTGAGCCTGCTCCGCAGCCCAGGGGCCAGCCCGTCGCGCGGCCGGCTGTTGTGCCGCCCGAACGCGATCCGGGGCGAATTGTCCAGCCTGAGGAAATCGAGCAGGGCACCGAAGACAGGCTCGGGCGACGCGAAGAAGGCGCCGCTGTCCACGACGTGGATGCGCGCGCGGCCGACCAGGGCCTCCAGGCGTTCAAGCTGCTCGATGTAACGGCCGCGGGCCAGGTAAGCCTGATGGCGATGGGCGTGACTGCTCGCCGTGGGGTCAGCGCTAAGCCGCCGCGTCTCGCCGCGCAGCCGCCGCGATTCCATTTCGATCGCCCGTTCGAACGGCTCGGTCTCGTAGCCGCGGGCGAGTTCGTGCGCGTGCGCTGAGTAGGCCCGCTCCACCGGGTCACGCAGCGCCACCACCAGCTTCACCCCGGGCAGGTCGCGGGCGATCCGCTCGGCCGCGAGCGGGTGGAACATGTAGTACGGGCTGGACTCACCGGTGATCGCGCGTGACGGTGGCCGGATCGCGAGCGGGAAATGGCCGCGGTACCACGCCATCCCGTGGTGGTAGGAGACGTCGAAGTAGTGGATCCCCTTGCGGCCGGGTGGCCGGTGGACGGCCGGATGCTGGGCCAGGGCCTCGAACAGTGACGTGGTGCCGCACCGCTGGCCACCGACGAGCAGGAAGCTGGGCAGCATCCTGGCGGGCGAGGTCAGCGTGCCCGCCGACCGCCATGCCCAGCGCGCCCCGCGGTAGGTGACGCTGTTCCTGCCGCCGGTGGTCGTGTCACTTGTCACAGCATCTCCTGCGGCTGCGGTGCTTCCCGTGTCTTCACGATCACAGGCCTCCCATCACCGGGACCGTCGATGTCACAGCGTCAGCGCCGCTGAGGTAAGCCCGGGCAGCAGCCATTCCGCGGGCCGGCCCAGGTGCGCGCCTGCCTCGTCCTGCCGGTCGTCGAGATAGCGCCTGGCGATCTCGAGGAGGTAGAGCGCTGCGGTCAGCTTCGCGGCACGCTGTCCGCCCGCGCCCTCGTAGCTGGTACCGCCCAGGTTCCTGAACGGTTGCACGAGCTGCGCCGCGGCCTCGAAGGTGCCGGCCACGGCTTGGGCCGGCGGCTGGTGGCGGGCTGTGATCGCGTCCTGCACGTGGAAGTGCAGCGCGTCGAAGCCGACCGGGATGCCGGTGGCGAACCGCTCCCAGTCCCAGGCAAGGAGCGTGCCGCCGTGGGGCGCCATGTTCCACTGGGTCCAGTCGCCGTGCCAGGCCCCGAACGCCAGCGGCGTGTCACCGGCGCGCGCCGCGATCGTGTCCAGGCAGTTGGCGAGCGGTGCGCCGCGCTCACCCAGCGCGGCCAGGCCACGGCGCAGGTCGTGGAGATAGGGGCTGCCGGTGAGCGGCCCGTGCCGCAGCCCGCCGATCGCCGCGACCTCCAGCATGGCCGCCGACATGAGCTCGCTGCTCGCGGCGGTGGCGCGCCATGTGGGCAGCGGCTCGAGTACGAGAATCTCCGCGCCGTGCCATTGCCCACGGTGGCGTACGGCCGGCACCCTGACCGTCGCGAGCCGCGTCCTGCTGAGCAGGCGCAGCGCCGCGTCCTCGGCCAGGACGAGCCCACGGGTCAGCTCGCCCGCGCCCATCTTGGCGTAGCCGACGGTGTTGCCGCCCGCGTCAATGAGCTGGGCGACCGGCTTGCGGTTGGCGCGCGCAGGCCCGATGTGCACGGCGATGGCCAGGTCCCGGCCGGCGGCGGGACCGAGGACGCCGGCCAGAAAGGACCGGAAGGTGTCGGTCGCGCCAGCCACCGTGAGCCTGTCCGGCAGGATCGGGTGGGCGGCGCCGGTGCGCAGTGCCACGGAAAGCGCACCCGACAGCAATCTCGCCCGCGCCGACCGGCCAGGATGAAAGCCGGCCACCGCGGTCGCGGCGGCCCGGCGGCCGGCCGGAATGAGCAGCCTGGGATGCCGCGCGTGCGGCACGATCAGGTACTCCTCCGCAAGGCCGGCCGGCCGCGCGGCCCGGTCACGGCCGATCGTGACCGTCGCCGGCGGCGGCCACAAAGACGCGGCCAGATCCCGCAGGTAGGTCGCCCGTGCGAGCGCGTCGGCCTCGGCTGACCAGACGGCGGTCATGCCGGAGCCTCCCGCTCGGCGATGCGCAGCTCGTTCGCCCACACCTCGTTTTTCCACAGCATTGCGTAGGCGAGCATCGTGAAGGCGAGCGGTGCGACCACGGCGACGTAGGCGACCGAATACCAAAGTGACAAGAGCAGCACCAGCACACCTGCCATCCCGTACACCCCGGTGTCGCGGCGGTAGCGCAGCACGCCGAGGGCGAAGAACGCCAGGTAGAGCGCGGTGCCGACAAAGCCGTCAGAGATCAGGAGCAGCCAGAGCTGACCGTTGCTGCCGATGGAGGCGTTGCCGCAGCGGCGGCAGCTCGCGGTGTGCCCGACTGCGATCGAATGCGGGCTGCCGCGCTGGTTTCTCGTGCCGCCGAACCCCAGCACAGGCGAGGATTCCGCGGCCCTGATCGCGCTTGTGGACAGCGACGTGCGGATGGTATTGCTCTGGCCGTTGGCCAGCCGATTGGAGATCACCGTGTGCAACGGTGACGCCAGGAAGATCACACCGCCGACCGCGAGTCCAGCGCACAGCGTGCCGAGTACGGCAAGGCGCCCCCGCGCGGCAAGCCTGACCGCGACGTAACAGATGGACAGCCCGACGCCGACCCACATCCCGCGGTTGAGTGAGTACACCGCGGGGACGATGGCCGCGATGAGCGCCAGCGCGGTGATCTGCCGCTGGCGGCGGGTGCCGAGCGACCACCAGCCGACGATGAGCCAGGGCACCAGGATGGACAGGCAGTCGCCCCAGATATTGGTGTAGTCGAAGGGGGCCTTCGGCCTTCCTTGCGCGGTACCGAGCAGGTTCTGTACCTCGGAGAAGCCGGGCACCATCATGTCCTGGATGAACCCGTTGGTCTGGAGCCGGTGCGGGAGCAGGTAGAGGAACGGCGAGTTGTACTGGAAATGCGGCCACAGCACCCCGGCGACGCCGCCGGCGATCGTGACCATGGCGAGCAGGCCGAGCATTCTGGCCAGCCTGAGCCTGGGCAGTTCGAGTTCGGTGAGATTGCCGACGTACAGCAGGAGCACGGTGACCCCCGCGTAGTTGGCTGTCCGCTGGCCGTAGGACAGGATCCTCGTTCCGACCGAACCCGGGATCGTGTCTGGGGCGTTCAGCTTCAGCATCACGACGCCCGCAAGCACCCACAACATGAACAGCAGCCAGATCCCGAACCAGGGTGGCGCCTTGATCGTCCGGCCGCGGGCGCGCCAGCCGTACATCCGGAGCACCATCGGAATCGCGAGGATGGCGAAAATGTCGTCGGCGATGCCGAGTGCCCACCAGAGCGGGTAGCCGGCGATGAGCGCGTTGACCGGCCACGCCGGATGTGTGCGCATCCAGTCACGGGCACGGCGGGTGATCCCGGGCCCGGCGACGCTAGCCGCGCGAGCCGGCGCTGCGCCGGCGGACGGTGTGCCGGCGGATCCTGTGCGAGCGGATCCTGTGCCGGCGGGCGCTGTGCCGGCGGGCGCTGTGCCCGCTGACAGCAGGCCGACCCCGTCCGTCGCGCCCTCGCTGATCCCCGACGGGTCACGGCGCACGGCAGCGGTCACCGGGTCAGCCTCGCGCGATCGTGTCCGGAGCCCCGTCCGCCTGGATGCCATTCTCTGTGCCCCGTGGGCGTGACTGAGGCCCTGGTGCGCCGGGCACCGTGCTGCCCGGCGACCTGCCGGCGGCGCTGCCCGCCGCGGCATCGCTTACGCCGTGGCCGCTGGTGCGGCCGCTGGTTCCGCGGGGCACGTGCCTGGCCGGTGCGTCGGCCGCGTCGTCGGGGACCGGTGGGGACAGCGCGCCTGCGCGCGGCGGGTACACGAGGTAGTCGGCTGGTTCGATCTCCTGCGCGGAATCCGCCGCTCCGTGGCGTTCGCCGCGCCGGTCCTTGCCCCGGGACGCGGCAGGCTCTGGGGCCCGCGGATCAGCGGCCCGCCGATTAGCGGCCCGGGGGCTGGCGGTGCGCGGATCAGCCGCGCGGACCTCGGTTTCCCGGGGCTCGTAACCCCACCGATCGGCGGCCCGCGGCTCGTAACCCCACGGTTCGGCGGCCCGCGGCTCGGATCCCCACGGTTCGGCGGCGCGAGCGTCGGATCCCCACGGTTCGGCGGCCCGCGGCTCGGATCCCCACGGTTCGGCGGCCCGCGGCTCGGATCCCCACGGTTCGGCGGCCCGCGGCTCGGATCCCCACGGTTCGGCGGCCCGCGGCTCGGATCCCCACGGTTCGGCGGCCCGCGGCTCGGATCCCCACGGCTCGGCGGCGCCAGCGGCGGATCCCCACGGCTCGGCGGCGCCAGCGGCGGATCCCCACGGTTCGGCGGCCCGCGGCTCGGATCCCCACGGCTCGGCGGCCCGCGGCTCGGATCCCCACGGCTCGGCGGCCCGCGGCTCGGCGGCAGGCGCGTCGCTGGCCGGTGCGTCGGCGGCCGGTGTCTCGGCGGCCCGCGGCTCAGCCGCTGGCGGCTCGGACACGGCGGGTGGCGGCGTGGCCTTAGCCAACGATGGCAGGAGCACCGCGCCGAGCACGGCGGCGCCCATCCTGTCGAGTCGCCTGACGCCCGCCAGCACCTCCTCGCGCAGGCTGCGTGGCACCTCGACGGCCATGACTGCCGCATCTACGAGCTGGGCGAGCGCGTAGGCGTCCGCGCCGTCGGCCGTTGGCGGCGCTTCAAAGATCACGTAGCGTGCCCGGGCCCGCAGCCGGTTCACCAGCCGCTCGGTCACGTCCCGCTGCAAGTGGTAGTTCGCGAGATGGCCGTCGACGCCGGGCGTGATGACCCGCAGCTGCGGGACCTCTGCGGGATGCCGCTCGACGTCAGCCACGGTGGCGCGGTCGAGAACGACCTGAGCGAGGCCAGGGCCCGCACTGAGCCCGAACAGCACCGGGGTGATGCTGCCACGCAGGTCGGCGCACACCAGGATGGCCTCAGAGCCGGTTCTGGCCAGGGCAGCCGCCAGATTCGCGGCGGCGACGCTGCCGCCGTGGCCGGGCGACGCACCCGCCACCAGCACGACGTGGTTGCCCTGCCCGAGTGTGGCCACGAGGGAGTGCCCGAGCTCTGCGAATGCCTGCCCGGTGCGCGATCTCGGCTCGGCGAGGGCGAGTTGCGTCCGGCCCTTGCCGCGCGACAGATCGAGCAGGACCGGCAGGTGCGCCGCGGTCTCCACGTCACGTGCGCCGCGGACACGCTTGTCGGACCTGTCCCGCCAGAATGCGATGATCAATCCGATCAGCAGGCCCGCCGCAAGACCGCTCGGCAGGTAGAGGGAAGGGCGCGGGTTGGAAGGGCGCCGCGGCGCGACCCCTCCGGTGAGGATCCTGCCGCCTGACGTGTTCGCGGATTGGGCGACGAGGTTCGCTATATGGCCCGAAATCAGACTCAGCTGATTTTCATACGAGCCAAGCTCGGTATTCAGCGTGATGCGCTCGCTTGACCCGCGAGAGAGCCCCTTGATCTTCAGCGTGACGGTGGTGATCTTCTGCTGCAGCGTGCTTTCTTTCTGCTGCAACGTACCGAGCTGTCCCTGGATGAGGCTGGTGGCCGTCGCACTGCGGTTCTGGAGGTAGGCGGCGGCGACGGCGTTCGCGCATGATGCGGCGGACCTGGCCGTGCGGCCCGTGCAGCTGATCTGAAGTACCTGGGAGTTTGCCGGAACCGTGACGCTGATCCTGCCGATCAGGGACGACACCGACTGCGAGCTGTTCATCATCTGCTTGGCCAGGCCGGCGACACTGGCCGACTGGATGACCTGCGCCTCGGTGTCGAGGTCGACGCCGCCCGTGGACTTGTTCGCCGCCTGGCTGGCGTCGGTGCTCAAGGCGCGCACGTAGACGGCAGCCGATGAAGTGTAGGTGGCGGGAGTGAGCACGGTGTACGCTGCCGCCGCGGCGAGGCCCGCGAACGAGGCAAGCGCTACGATCCACCAGCGGCGGCGGAGCACCGCGGCGTAGTCGGAGAGTTCGAACGAGTCCGGTTGCGGTGATCGCTCCATTTCCCGTGTGGGCTCCTCATCGCTCGGGGGCTCGGGGGGCCACAGGTGTTCTCCGCCAGCGAAGGCCCTGAACCGGACTAACATACGCCAATCACGCAGGCTGGCGCGGGTGCAATGGCCGACGAGGTCACCGCCTGCGGATTTGTTCATGATCAAATGGCCTGACATGATCACGGGCAGGGCGATCAATCATGATCAGGATGTCCGCGCCCGAGGCACGGGCTCGCGGCCCCCGGCGTTCCAGTGGCCGGTCAGGTCGGCGTAGAGCGGCGACCGGGCGGCCAACGATCCGTGCTCCCCGAGTGCGTCGAGGCTTTGGCCGCCGAGCAGCACATGTCCATGCGACGGCCGGATAACGTCGGCGGTCAGCAAAGCGAGGGTGGACTTGCCGATGCCGGTCGGCCCCGCGGTGCCCGTGTCCGGTGGCCCGAGCCGTGGCATCGCGGGCGGGGTCAGACGGGACCGGCCAGGTCACTTGCGCTGTCCCTGGCGCGTCGTGGGCGTGGCTGTGCCGCCGGCTGCGCCCTTCCCTGCCCGCGGGCCGTCCGCCTGCGGATGACGAGCGCGAGCGCGGCGACAGCGACGACGGCGGTGGCGAGCAGCCACGCGATAACGGGCGTGGGCAGCTTGACCAGTTTGAGCCCTGATGCGAGCAGGATGACGGCGAGGATAGGCCGTAGCACGTGGCCCGGTGCCCGGGACGACAGCGTCGAACCGAGCAATACCCCGGGAATGCCGCCCACCAGCAGTGCGGTGGTGACACCGAGCCTGACATCGCCGGCGATCAGCTGCGCGGCCGCGGCCGCGAACACCATGGGCACGGCTTGCGTCAGGTCCGTCCCGACCAGGCGCCGCACGGGCATGCGCGGATACAGGAACATCAACGCGACCATGACCAGCGAACCGGAGCCAACGGAGGTCATGCCTACCCCGAGCCCGGTAATAATACCGATTAGTAATGTCAGGAACGGTCGCAAAGCAACAGGCCCGGCCAGGTCCTCGGCCCGCTCCTGTCCGGCGCGCGGGCCGTGCTGTCGGCGCCCCCGGCTGCCGAACGGCCGGGCCTCGGAGTACGCCTTGACCGCGATCGCGGCCGCGGCGACGATGAGCACGACGCCGGTGGCGACGCTGACGACGTTTTGCAGGGCTCCGCCCCCGCCGAGCAGCCGCACCAGGAATACGCCGCTGAACGCACTCGGCACAGAGCCCGCGCACATCCAGCCCGCCAGCCGCAGGTCAGCCGTTCCCTTCCTTAGGTGGACGAGCGCGCCGAACGGCTTTGTGACTGCCGACATGACCAGGTCGCTCGATACGGCGGCGAGCGGCGGTATGCCGAAGAAGAACATCAGCATCGGGGTCATCAGCGCCCCTCCGCCCATCCCGGTAAGGCCCACGACCACGGCGACGGCGAACGACGCACCCGTGAGCGCAGGGTCGGGGATGCTCAACGGTGACCTCCCTTCGGCGGCGCCAGCCAGCCGCCGGCGCCGAGCAGGTGGAGGACCGCGGCGACCGCATCCTGGCGCGTCGCCGCGGAGGTGTCGATCACCAGGTCGGCGTCGGCTGGCTCCTCGTAGGGGTCCGAGATGCCGGTGAAGCCCGTGATGGCGCCTGCCCGTGCCTTCGCGTAAAGGCCCTTGCGATCGCGGGCCTCGCACGCTTGCAGAGGCGTCGCCACATGGACGAGCAGAAAGTCTCCTGTCCGGCTGACCATCTCGCGTACCTGCGCCCTGGCCGCCGCGTAGGGCGCTATGGGTGCGCAGATCGCCACGCCTCCGTGGCGCGCGATCTCGGCCGCGACGAAACCGATCCTCGCGATGTTGAGATCCCGGTCCGCGCGGGAGAAGCTCAGCCCAGCGGAAAGCAGCCTGCGGACCTGATCGCCGTCGAGCAGCGATACGGTGCGGCCGCCGCGTTCCGCGAGGGCGTCGGCGACGTCACGCGCGAGGGTGGACTTGCCCGCGCCGGAGAGCCCGGTGAAGAACAGGACCAGCCCACGCTCATGCCGCGGCGGCAAGGCCGCATGCAGTTCGCGCGCCACCGGTGCGGGGGTGAACCAGTCAGGGATCTCCTCACCACGTTCGAGCAGCCCGGTCAGCTCGCCGAGGCTCAGCCCCGGCCGCCGCGTCGCCGCTTCGACCCGGGCGGCTGGCCGCCACACCTCTGCCACCAGGTCGAATGCCCATTCTCCCGGTATGACAAGTGGTATCGGCGCGCCCGCCAGGTCAGCGATGGTCGCGTCGGCGCTGCCTGCTTCCCTGATCGACGCGGTCGTGTGCGGCAGAGTGGGCAGAGTCGCCCGGCCCGGCCCGGCCGAGCCGCCGGTCACCGGCGGTGTGGCCGGTGGGCAGAACAGGTGCGTGGCGCCGTACGCGGCGGCGACCAGAGCGCGCGCGAGTGTTTCTTCTCGTGTCCCTTCTCGCCCACGGGGGGCCAGCGGGACGGGAACGACCAACGTGTCGGCGGGTAGCTGGGGCAGACAGGCGAGCACCGCCCGCACCAGGGCCTCGGGCCGTGTCACCAGCTCCGCGGGCCCGGCGACCAGGGGCATCAGCAGCAGCCGTGCGCGCATGCCGTCCGCCAGGTAGCGAAGCTGACCGAGCTCACGCCGGTGCAGCGGCGCACGGGTCAGAAAGGCGAGCACGGGCTTTTGCGGTACCGGCTTGTTCGCAGCGGGGTGGCCGGGACCCGGGATGTGCGGAACCTGACGGTGCGGTAGCGGGTCTGCAGGAACCGGGCCGGGCGGCAGCGGGTGGTCGGATTCATAGCTGGCCCCGCCGAGTTCAGCACGCGTTTGCGCAGGTCCCAACCGCAGCCGGCGGAACGGGCCGTGCTCGGGCTCACGGAGCGCGCGGACCGGTCCTGCGACCCTGGCCGGTTCTCCGGTGCCCGCCTGGATCCGCTCGGTGATCTCTAGCACGGCGAGCGGTGCGCCCTCAGGATCCTCCAGGACGAGCATGCCCGCATCAGGCGGCAGCGCGCCCGCGGGCACATCCAGGGTGACGGGAAATGGGAACGGCGTGCCGTCGGCGAGAGTGCCATGGCGCGCCACGGCAGCGGCGTCCGCGTCGCACATGAACCCGCTCAGCGGCGCGAACGCGCCAGACAGCAGGAGTTCCAGGTCCGCGAGCTGGAGGTCGTCCGGTGCCCAGGCCGGCCAGCCAGCCAGGTCGGCAGGCAGCCCCGCCGTGAGCGCGCTCACCGCCATCTCCAGCGGGCGCGGCACAACTGATCCGGCACGGTAATCTCCGCTCGCTTCTCCGCTCGGATTGGCTTGAGCATCTTCCCGGGCTCGTGCTGGTACCCCGCGATCTATGGAGCTAACGCGGTCACCATGCCCACTTTCCCATGATCGATGGCTCCTAGGGCGGGCTATCCGGTGCCCTACGGGCCATCGATCATGAAGGCGAACCAACTCGTGGCCGCGGTTATGCCCGTCCAGGTTACGAGGGGTGGCTACCATGGGCCACCCGCCGGCTGGGCCCGCACGGCCCGGGGGGTCAGTGGCCGGTAGGCGGAGCCTTCTTTGGCCCAGCCGCCGCTGACCACGCCCGGGCGGGCAGCTCGCGGCGTTGCCGTCGTGCGCAGGAGCCACGGCGCGCTCTTCGAAAGGCAAACAGGGCCTTGCGACGCACCCACCTGGACGCCGATCGCTCAACGGACCGCCGAAGACCACTAGAGTGACGGACCGATGGCTAGCAACACGCGGCGCGGGCCCATCGCCGTCATCGTGCTCTCCCACAGGTATCCCGAGCAGGTGACACGGCTGGTGGCCAGGGTCACCGAGAGCGGTGACACCATGGCTGCGGTCCACCACGATCCGTCAGGTGAGCCGCTGCGCCTTCGAGCCTCCTCCCGCGTGGCGCTCATCCCCGATCCTGCTCCATGCCAGTGGGGCCGGTTGTCCCAGGTCGCCGCGTTGCGGAGATCGCTGCTGTGGGTGCGGGCCAATGTGCCGGAGCTGAGCTGGGCGCTCATCGTCTCCGGCCAGGACTATCCCATCCGCGGGCTGAGCTCGATCGAGGCGGAACTTGACACAGCGAGATGTGACGCGTTCATGCGGCACTTCCGCGCAGACGGCGATCCTGCCGACGACGTGCACCCGTGGCAGGCCGCGACGCGGCGCAGGTATCTGTACCGGCGTCGGCTGCCCGCGTCGGTTCGGTCGGCATTCTTGCCATGGCAGCGGCGTCACCCGTATCACGGCGGAGTGCATTTGTACGTTGGCGACGTGTGGGTGAACCTGTCCGCCCGCGCCGTCGGCAAGGTGCTCGATTCGCCGCTCAATGGTCCTTTGCTCCGCTACCTGCGATGGGCGCCGAACCCCGACGAGACCTGGGCGGCCACGGTAGCGCTCAACGGCTCACCAGCGCTTGAGGTGGTCAACGACTCGCGGCGGTACATCCGCTGGCCGCCGGGAGCGCGTCATCCCGCCGCGCTCGAACCGGCCGATCTCGCCGGGCTCCGCGGCAGCGGCGCCTTCTTCGCGCGCAAGGTGGACCTGGCCCACTGGCCACACGTGTACGACCAGCTCGACGACCTCGCACGCGACAGGACCTGAGCGTGGCGATCACAGCACCCGGGCGAACCGGTCTTCCGGCTTGCGCAAGACGAACACGAGCTCGTCATGCTCGTCGGTGTACCGTCCGCGCGACGCGGCTGCGGCAAACCGCCGCGCGGCGGCGAGAGCCCGCCACCACACCCCGCAGCCCGTGGGATCCCCGCGTGTCGCGCGCCGCTCGGCGATCACGAGACCACGCATCAGCGCATACCCCTGGATCCCCGGGCTGGACACGATCCGCTCGTACACCGCGGGGTAGGGCCCCGGTTCGGTGGGCCGCAGCCGCCGCCAGGCCAGTTCGCGTGCCCGCCAGGGCAGCGCCGCGGTGAACCGGTCGACGGCACCCGCCGCGCATTCCCTGTCGGCCGTGCGAAGCAGGAGGAGCCCGCCGGGTTTCAGCGCCGCGACGAACCGGTCGAGGACCAGTTCGACATGCCATATCCGCTCGAGCAGGCCGGCGCAGTGCACAATGTCGTACGAGCGGGGTGGCAGCGGCACAGTCCGCAGGTCGCCGAGCGTGAATGACTGCAAGTCGGCGCGTTGCGCGGTAATCTCCCTGGTGAGCGGATGGTCGTGATCGACTCCGGTGACGCGGATGTCGAAGCCGTCGCCGCGCAGCGGCTCCAGGTCGAGGTCGCCGATGAGGCGGCCACACCCGGCCTCGAGCAGCGCGACCGGGCTGCCCTCGCGCCGGCGGGCGTAGTCGTGCAGGGTCCGGACGAATATCTGCCCGATGTCCGGGCTCTCGCCCCGCACCTGTGGGCTGTCTACCGGGGCGGGGTCCTCACTAAGGCGAGTCACGAACCCGTAGAGTAGCGACTAACATGCTTAGCGTCGTATTGACGCGCCGTCGTATTGACGCGCCACCGTACTGGAGGCGCCACCGTACTGAGGCGCTAGCGTACTGAAGCGGCACAGGGACAGTCGATCTTCCCCGTTCCGGCGCCATGCCCGGCCACTGCGCGGCACGCTCTAAGCTTGAGGTAACCCCCGTGCCGCAAGGGACCGGGGATTTTCTGGCTGCCTGCTAACGGAAATCATGAGCCTTGCTGGACTTCTCGGCGTCATCGCCGACGACCCCGAGCTTCGCCGCGCCCTCGAATACGCGCGCGGCGCGGGCCGGGATTTTGAGCATGCCCACGAGGAGGGCGCTGACGTCGTCGCACCGGCACCGCTGCGGCCGTTCATCACTGCCGCGCTCGCGCTTCCCAGCAGCCTGGACGGCTCGCCTGACCTGGACGGTTCGCGTGACAGCCTGGACGGTTCGCCTGACAGCCTCGACCGCTCGCCGGCCGGCCGCGGCGGCGCGGGCGCACCCGCCGCCGCGACGCGTTTCGTCCTCGCTGTCACCGCCACCGGCCGTGAGGCCGAGGACCTGACGGCCGCACTGAGCTCGTTGCTTCGACGACACGCGGTGGCGTGCTTCCCCGCATGGGAGACGCTCCCGCACGAACGGCTCTCGCCACGTTCTGACACTGTCGGCCAGCGGCTTGCCGTGCTCCGCAGGCTGGCGCACCCGGATCCCGCACCGGCCGAGGGCGTAAGAAACGGGGGCGTGGAACCGGAAGACACCGGCCCGGCCGCCGGGCCGCTCCAGGTCGTCGTCGCGCCGGTTCGCAGCCTCCTCCAGCCCATCGTGGCCGGACTCGGCGACATCGAGCCGATCAGGCTTCGGCCAGGAGACGAGGCCGACCTCGAAGAGGTGCTCACCAGGCTCGTCGAGGCCGGTTACACGCGCGCCGACCTGGTCGAGAACCGCGGCGATATCGCCGTACGCGGGGGCATACTCGACGTCTTCCCGCCCATTGAGGAACATCCGCTGCGGATCGAGTTCTTCGGCGACACCGTCGAAGAGATCCGGTACTTCAGGGTCGCCGACCAGCGCAGCCTGGAGGCGGCTTCCGGAGGGCTCTGGGCGCCGCCCTGCCGCGAACTGCTGCTCACCCCGGCGGTCCGTGATGCCGCCAAACGGCTGGCGGAGGAGCATCCCGGCCTCGCTGATGTACTCGGCAGGCTGGCGGAAGGCGTCGGCCGTGGAGGGCATGGAGGCATTCGCGCCCGGCCCTCGCCGAGCGGATGGAACTGCTGCTCGACCATGGTTCCCGCGGGCGGCCGGATACTCGCCTGCGATCCGGAACGCATCCGTACCCGTGCCACCGAGCTTGTCCGGACCAGCCAGGAATTCCTGGATGCGTCCTGGGTGAACGCGGCCGCGGGCGGGCATGCGCCCATCGATCTCGGCGGCGCGGCATTCCGGCCCATCGGGGAGATCCGCGCCGCTGCCGACGCGCTCGGCCTTGCCTGGTGGACGCTGACCCCCTTCGGCACCGACCGGCCGGGCGGCACTGCAACCGCCACCGCCAGCGGCGCCGCGGTGCAGCCCGCCGGTATCGCGGGGGGTTCCGGGCTATCGGGGTCTGGGGTGTCCCCAGATGGCCCCGTGTCCGCCCGGGCTGGCGGTGCCACCGAACCTGCCGGCGATACCGCGCGTGAGCCGCTGCGGATCAATGCGAGACCGGCCGAGGCCTATCGCGGCGACACCGACCGTGCGCTCGCTGACGTGCGGGGCTGGCTCAATGACGGCTGGCGGGTCGTGCTCGTCACGGAGGGCCACGGTCCTGCGCAGCGGCTCGCGGAACTGCTCCGCGACGGAGGTCTCGGTGCCAGGCTCGCGGACCTGGCCGATCCGGGCGGGGCCGCCGGAGCGGGGCGTCCCGTACGTCGTGACCGGGCTCTTCGAGCATGGTTTCGTCTGGCCGGACGTGCGGACCGCGTTGCTTACCGAGAGCGACCTCGCGGGCCAGCGGTCGAGCACGAAGGACATGCGGCGGCTTCCGGCCAGGCGCCGGGGCGGGATCGATCCGCTGCGGCTGCGCCCGGGCGACTACGTCGTGCACGAGCAGCACGGCGTCGGCCGCTATGTCGAGATGACGAGCCGCACGATACACGGTGCCACCCGCGAGTACCTGGTCATCGAGTACGCGCCAGGCAAACGCGGCCAGCCGCCCGACCGGCTCTATGTGCCCACCGACCAGCTTGACGAGGTCACCAGGTATGTCGGCGGTGAGGCGCCCACGCTGCACAGGCTGGGCGGCGCCGACTGGGCGAAGACGAAGGGGCGGGCGCGCAAGGCGGTCCGCCAGATCGCCGGTGAGCTGATCCGGCTGTACTCGGCCCGCACCGCCTCCCCGGGGCATGCGTTCGGCCCAGACAGCCCGTGGCAGCGTGAACTCGAGGACGCCTTCCCCTATGTGGAGACGCCCGACCAGCTCGCGGCCATCGACGAGGTAAAGCGCGACATGGAGCGGCAGGTCCCGATGGACCGGCTGATCAGCGGCGACGTCGGTTACGGCAAGACCGAGATCGCGGTGCGCGCGGCCTTCAAGGCGGTGCAGGACGGCATGCAGGTGGCGGTGCTCGTCCCCACCACCCTGCTCGTCCAGCAGCACCTTTCCACGTTCACAGAACGCTACGCGCCGTTCCCCGTCGTGGTACGGCCCCTCTCGCGCTTCCAGAGCGACGCCGAGACCGCGAGCACACTGCGGGGGCTCGCCGACGGGTCCGTGGACGTGGTGATCGGGACGCACCGGCTGCTGTCACCCGACACCAGGTTCAAGCGGCTTGGGCTGGTGGTGATCGACGAGGAGCAGCGTTTCGGCGTCGAGCACAAGGAGTACCTGAAGCGGCTGCGGACCGAGGTGGACGTGCTCGCCATGTCCGCGACGCCGATCCCCCGCACGCTGGAGATGGGCGTGGCGGGGATTCGTGAGATGTCCACCATCCTCACCCCGCCCGAGGAGCGGCACCCGGTGCTCACGTTCGTCGGCTGCTACGACGAGAAGCAGATCGGGGCGGCCATCCACCGCGAGCTGATGCGCGACGGCCAGGTGTTCTTCGTGCATAACCGCGTCGCGAGCATCGACAAGGTGGCGGCCAGGGTCGCGGCGCTCGTGCCGGAGGCGAGGGTGGCGTCCGCGCACGGTCAGCTGAACGAGCGTGCCCTAGAGCAGATCATGGTCGACTTCTGGGAGAAGAACTACGACGTGCTCGTGGCCACCACGATCGTGGAATCCGGGCTGGACATCCCGAACGCCAACACGCTCATCGTGGACCGTGCCGACGTGTACGGGCTCTCGCAGCTGCACCAGCTGAGTGGCCGGGTCGGGCGCGGGCGCGAGCGCGCTTACGCCTACTTCCTCTACCCACCGGAGAAGCCGCTCACCGAGACGGCACACGAGCGCCTCGCGACGATCGCGCAGCACACCGAGATGGGCGCGGGCATGTACGTGGCGATGAAGGACCTGGAGATCCGCGGGGCAGGAAACCTGCTCGGCGGCGAGCAGTCCGGGCACATCGCCGGGGTCGGCTTCGACCTGTACGTGCGGATGATCGGCGAAGCGGTCCACGAGCTGAAGGGTGACGGCCCGGCGGAGCGGCCGGAGGTCCGGGTGGAGCTGCCGGTCAACGCGCACATACCGCACGACTACATCGGCGGCGAGCGGCTGCGGCTCGAGGCCTACACGCGGATCGCCGCGATCGACTCCGACGATCGGGATCGTGGCGGTGCGGGAGGAGCTGACCGACCGGTACGGCATGCCTCCCGAGCCGGTGGAGAACCTGCTCGAAGTCGCGCGGCTACGCTCGCGGGCCCGCCGCGTCGGGCTCACCGACATCGCGGCTTCAGGGCAGCTACCTGCGGTTCGCCCCGGTGTAGCTGCCCGAGTCACGCCAGGTCCGCGCCCAGCGGCTGTACCCGAAGACCGTGCTCAAACCACAGGTGCGTACCATGCTCGTACCGGTGCCGAGGACCGCGGTCGTGGGCGGCAGGCCGCTGCGTGACGCGGAGCTGCTCGCCTGGTGCGGCGAACTCGTCAGGGCGGTATTCGACGGTATTCAACACTGATAGTGCCGGATGGACCTGATGGTGCGGCGTACCCGCCGCGCCATTGCGCGCGAGGAAGGACATCGCCGTGTTCCGCACTGCGATCAGGGGTGCCGGGGCGGTCGCCGCGCTGGCCGCGCTCGTCTCGCTCACGGGATGCGGCCCGATCCTGATGGGCGCCGCGGCGATCTTCGGCACGGAGCGGGTCTCGACCTCCACTCTGTCGAACGACGTCGCGGCGCTGGACGACGTGTACAAGGCGAACCCGTCACTGCAGCAGCGAGGTGCAGTACACGCCGGCCGAGATGCCCCGGCTCGTGCTCATGTGGCTGGTGCGGTTCCGCGTCCTCGACGCCATCGCGGCGCGCAACGGCGTGCAGGTGACGCCGGCCGAGGCGCAGCAGGGGGTCGTCCAGGCTGCCTCGCAGATCGAACAGCAGACCGGGTCGGCCATCACCCCGTCGCAGTTCGCCGTGTTCAATGCCCTGCCTCCGAACCTCACCGACCCGTACGGGCGTTACGAGGCGACCATCGAGAAGCTGGCCGTCGCGTTACACCGGTGCGAAAAGCGCGTCCTCGTTGACGACGGCTCAGCAGCAGCAGTTCGCGGCCCGGATCGGCGCGGAGGTGGCGGCGACCACCAAGCACCTCGGCATCAAGATCAATCCGCAGTACGGGCAGCTCGACGCGGCGCAGCTCGTCGATCAATGCGCCGCACAACTCGCTGCCCGGCCTGCCGCCCTCGGCGCGCCTCAGCAGTCCGCGGCCTGACCAGCGTGGCGCAGATCAATGGCGGCACCCCGGCAACCGGGCGGCTGACCCGCGGATAGCCGACTGATCGTCCTGCGCACGACGCCCCGGATGGCGCCAGGTCTGCTCAGCCTGCCCGCATGGGAGGCGCTTCGCGCGGCCCGCAAGGTTCTCGCCGGATCGCCCGATCATCCGCAGCTCGCCGCGCTTGATCAGGCGGGCGATAGCGTGGGAGCTCGCCCCCGAGGAACCCGCTGCCGCCAGGGCCGGCCGGCTGATAGCGCTGGCCGGCGCCGGTGCGCGTGCCGGTGGCCGCGCGGGTGCGGGTGGCGGTCTCGGTCCCGTCGAGGAGCCAGCCCCTGGTGCCGCCGCCGCTCCGGTCGTGTGGCTCGCCGCGCACACGGGCGAGGATGAACTCCTGACCGCGATCGCGGACGCCGGTGTCGAAGCCGAGGTGCTGTGCGGCTCGCACGACCTGCCTGGCGGCCAGCTGCTCGACCTGGTCGCGACCATGGACACGCTTCGCACCGGCTGCCCATGGGACGCCAAGCAGACTCATCGCTCGCTCGCGCCGCACCTGATCGAGGAGTCCTACGAGGCGCTTGAGGCACTCGAGAGCCGGCGACGCGCAGGCGCTGCGGGACGAACTCGGCGACGTGCTGCTCCAGGTGGTATTTCACGCCCGCATGGCCGCCGAGCGCACCGGCGGCACCGGGATTCACGATCGACGACGTGGCTGATGCCATCGTGGCCAAGCTTGTGCGCAGGCACCCGCACGTGTTCGGGGACGTACTGGTCTCCGGTGCCGATGAGGTGAGGGCCAACTGGGCGGCGATCAAGGCTGCGGAGCGGGAACAGAAGGACGGCGGACCAGGTTCTGTGCTCGACGGGGTACCGTTCGGCCAGCCGGCCTTGTCACTGGCGGCCCAACTGCAGGGCCGGGCCGCCGGCGCGGGTGCGCCGCCGCGGCTCGCCGATCTGACCGTGAATGCTGCCACGGGTGCTGGACCTGGGGACGATCTTGGCGTCCGGCTATTCGCGCTGGTGGCGTCGGCTCGCGCCGCCGGCCTGGACCCGGAGCTTGAGCTGCGCGCCGCGGCGCGCAGCTTCCGTGACCGGGTCCACGCGTGGGAGCAGGCAGACGGCGGCCGTTGACGCCGTGCCCGCCACGACGCCGGGCCCGCCACAGCTTCCTGCCGCCCCCGCGCCGTGCCCGTGCTCGTCCCGTGCCCGTGCCGCCCCCGCGCCGTGCCCGTGCGGTGCCCGTGCGCGTGCCCGTGCCGTGCCCGTGCGGTGCCCGTGCGGTGCCCGTGCCGTGCCGTGCCCGTGCCGTGCCCGTGCCGTGCCCGTGCCGTGCCCGTGCGGTGCCCGTGCGGTGCCCGTGCCGTGCCCGTGCCGTGCCCGTGCGGTGCCAGCCCGGCAGACGCCACCGCCCGCCGAGACGCGGAACCGCGCTGGCGCCTGCGCTCCCGGGGTGCGCAGCCGCCCGGCGTGGCCGCTGCGGCCATCGCCGGGAGTCCACTAGGCTCCAATGCGGATATGTTGGCCTTCCCAGCGACCGCTACCGACCGCCAAAGGAGCGTCATGGCGTGCATCGATGCCATCCATGCCAGGCAGATTCTCGATTCGAGGGGCAACCCCACCGTCGAGGTCGAGGTCCTGCTCGATGACGGCTCGCTGGGCCGCGCCGGGGTGCCGAGTGGCGCGTCCACGGGAACGGCCGAGGCGGCTGAGCTGCGCGACGGCGGGAGCGAATACGGTGGCAAGAGCGTTCAACGCGCCGTCACGAACGTGATCGACACGATCCAGCCCGAGCTGATTGGCAACGACGCAGACGATCAGCGGATCATCGATCAAATAATGATCGACATGGACGGCACCCCCAACAAGTCGCGGCTCGGTGCCAACGCGATCGTCGGCGTGAGCCTGGCCGTCGCCAGGGCCGCCGCGGACGCCGCCGACCTGCCGCTGTTCCGTTACCTCGGCGGGCCGAGCGCGCATCTGCTGCCCAACCCCATGTTCAACGTCCTCAACGGCGGCGCACACGCCGACACGAACGTCGACATACAGGAGTTCATGATCGTGCCGATCGGCGCGCCGACGTTCGCGGAGGCGCTCCGCTGGGGCGCCGAGACGTACCACACGCTGAAGTCGGTGCTCAAGCAGCACGGCCTGAACACGGGCGTCGGGGACGAGGGCGGCTTCGCACCGGATCTTGAGCACAACAGGGCCGCGCTGGACCTGATCACCGAGGCCATCGCCAAGGCGGGATTCACCCCGGGCCAGGACATCGCGCTCGCGCTCGACTCGGCTGCCACCGGGTTTTACTCCGACGGCGCGTACGTCTTCGAAGGGCAGCCGCGCAGCGCGCAGGAGATGACGCAGATCTACACCGGGTGGCTGGACGCTTACCCGATCGTCTCGCTGGAGGACCCCCTCGCCGAAGACGACTGGCCTGGCTGGCGGGAACTTACGGCGGCGATCGGCAACCGGGTGCAGGTGGTGGGCGACGATATCTTCGTAACTAATCCTGAACTGCTGCGCAGGGGTGTCGAGGAGAAGGTGGCGAACGCGCTCCTGGTCAAGGTCAACCAGATCGGCACTCTCACGGAGACGCTCGACGCGGTGGAATTCGCGCACCGCAGCGGCTACCGGTGCAAGATGAGTCACCGGTCCGGTGAGACCGAGGACACCACGATCGCGGACCTCGCCGTGGCCATCGGCTGCGGCCAGCTCAAGACCGGCGCGCCGGCCAGGTCGGAACGCGTCGCCAAATACAACCAGTTGCTGCGTATCGAGGAAATGCTCGACGATGCGGCTGCCTACGCGGGCGCGGGCGCCTTCCCGCGGTTCGCACGGGTGGACTGAGCAGGGATCCCGCGGTGGTCGGCTGATGGGGAGGGAGCAGGGCGGCGGAGCGGTTCCGCCGGGCGGCAGCGTCCCGCCCGGCGATGACAGCGATGGCGCCGCCGCAGCTCATCCGGCCGGGCGCGTGCGGCCGCGGCTGACCAGCCGGGCCGCGGTACTCGCGGTCGTGATGTGCGCGATCGCGCTGAGCCTCGCCTATCCGGTGCGGGAATACATCGCGCAGCACCGTCAGATCGACCAGCTCGAAGCACAGCACAAGATGGCGGAGGCGCAGGTACGCAGGCTTGAAGCCGATCAGCAGCGCCTGAGCGACCCGGCATACATCGAGGATCAGGCGCGGGCCAGGCTGAACATGTGCATGCCGGCCGAGACCTGCTACGTGATCATCAATGGCCGCACGGGCAGCGGGCTGCCCCAGCCGCCGCGGGCGAAGCGGGCCGGTGCCTGGTATGTGACCCTGTGGAAATCCGTCCAGCAGGCGGACCACGAGGCGCCGCGGTGACAATCGCGGCGGAGGATACCGCGGTGATCGCCGCGCAGCTTGGCCGCAGGCCCCGGGGCGTGCGTGCGATCGCCCACCGGTGCCCCTGCGGCCTGCCGTGCGTGATCGAGACCGCGCCGCGCCTGGACGATGGCGCGCCATTCCCCACGCTCTACTACCTCACCTGCCCGAAGGCGGTCGCCGCGATCGGCACGCTCGAAGCCAGTGGTGAGATGAGGCGGATGACGGACCGGCTGGCGTCGGATTCCTGTCTTCGTCAGGAGTATCAGGCCGCACACCGTGACTACCTCGAAAGGCGCGACGCCGCCGCCCGCGCCGCCGGGCTGGAACCTCTCCCGCCAGGCACACAGAGCGCTGGCGGCATGCCTGGCCGGGTCAAGTGCTTGCATGCGCTGGCCGCGCACGAGCTCGCCGCGGCAGGGATGAACCCGTTTGGGCGGGAGGCGCTAGCCGCTGTCGGCGATTGGTGGCTTGCCGGGCCGTGCGTGGCCGCCCAGGATGAGACTGGCGCGGACGGCACGGGCGCTGCGGACAAGGCCGGCCCGAACGGCGCGGGCGCTGCGGACAAGGCCGGCCCGAAGGACCGCGGTGCGGCGGAGAAGGCCGGCCCGAACGGCACGGGCGCCGCGGCGGGGTCATGACACGGGTTGCGGCGCTCGACTGCGGCACGAACTCGCTGCGGCTGCTCGTCGCGGATGTCGAGCCCGCGCGTGGCGAACTGGCCGACGTGGTCAGGCAGCTGGAGATCGTCCGGCTCGGCGAGGGCGTCGACCGTACCGGACGGCTCGCAGCCGAGGCACTCGGCAGGACATTCGACACGCTGCGGCGGTATGCGGAGACGATAGCGGCCACCGGGGCCAGTTCCGTACGCATGGTGGCCACGAGCGCGACCCGCGACGCGGTCAACGCGGCAGAATTCACCAGCGGCGTGCACGCGATCCTCGGCATCGGGGCCGAGGTCATCAGTGGTGACGAGGAGGCGGCGCTGTCGTTCGCGGGCGCTACCGCAGAACTGGCGGCGGTGTCCCCCACAGACCCCACGACCCCAGCGGGGCCGTACCTCGTGGTGGACATCGGCGGTGGCTCTACCGAGTTCGTGCTCGGCGCGCAGGCCGGGTGGAACGGCCGTGCCGTGCCGGGTGCGCCGGGTGCCGCCGCCGGCCGGATCACAGCCTCGGTGTCTGTGGACATCGGCTGCGTCCGGATGACCGAACGTCATCTGCACAGCGATCCTCCCGGCCGCGGCGAGATCGTGGCCGCTCGATCCGACATTGACGCGGCACTCGATGCCGTGGCGCGCAAGCTGCCCGGCGCGGGCGAGGCAACGCTGGTTGGGCTGGCCGGATCAGTCACCACGGTCGCGGGAATCGTGCTCGGCCTGCCTGCCTACGATTCGTCAGCCACCCACCACGCACGGATCACGGCTGGCCAGGTGCACGCGGTTGCCGGCCGATTGCTCACCCAAAGCCGCGCCGAGCGGGCCGCGATCGGTGTCATGCATCCGGGCCGGGTGGATGTGATCGGCGCCGGATCGCTGATTCTCGACCGCATCATGGCGCGGTTCGGCTTCCGCGACGTCCTGGTGAGCGAGCACGACATCCTGGACGGCATCGCGTGGTCGCTCGCCTCGGCGCGAGACGCCCCTGCGGGTGGCTGAGGGGAGGCGCCATGTCAAGTCGCATGGCTGACGCGGGCGGGACGGCTGGCGCGGGCGGGACCCCGGGCGGGCCGACTGGTGTGTCGGGCGGGGCGGCTGGCGCGGGCGGGGAGCCGGATCCACCCGCCGGCGCGGAGGGGGCGGCCGTGCCGCCGGGCAGTGGCTGGCCGGATGATCCGGCCACCAAGGCGACCCCGGTCGCCCACGACGGCGGCGAGGTGAGTGAGCTTGCGCGCAGCGCGGCCACGATGGCCGAGCTAGCCGCGCGCCAGTCGGTCTGCCGCGCCTGCCCGCGCCTGGTCGCCTGGCGGGAGCAGACCGCGGTGCTCAAGCGCCGCTCGTTCCAGGCCGAGCGCTACTGGGGACGGCCAGTGCCAGGCTGGGGGGAGGAGCAGCCGAGGGTGCTGATCGTCGGGCTGGCGCCCGCCGCGCACGGCGGCAACCGCACGGGCCGGATCTTTACCGGCGACCGCAGCGGCGACTGGCTTTTCGGCTCGCTCCACAGATGTGGGCTCGCGGCGCAGGCGCACAGCGTCGCCGCGGGTGACGGCCAGCGCCTGCTTGGCACGCGGATGGCCGCGGCGGTCCGCTGCGCTCCACCGGCGAACCAGCCGTCACCACAGGAGCGTGACACCTGCTCGCCGTGGCTCACCGCCGAGATTACGCAGATAGCGGACTGCGTGCGGGTGATCGTCGCGCTCGGCGGGTTCGCCTGGCAGGCGTCCTGGTCAGTGCTTGGCGCCGCCGGATTCGCACTGCCACGGCCGCGGCCGCCGTTCAGGCACGGGGGCGAGGTCTGGCTCACGGTCGGTGCGGCGGAACGGCCGGTGCTGCTCGTCGGCTGCTACCACCCCAGCCAGCAGAACACCTTCACGGGCCGCGTGACCCATGACATGCTCGACGGCATCTTCCTGCGGGCCAGGGAGGTCGCGTTCCCCTGACCGGACACCGCCAGGAACCTGATTTCATCAGCGCAGCCGCAGTGCCAGCCCAGCGCCAACGCGCCACCGAACGGCGCCTACCGCAGTCGGCCTCGCCCGGTGCTTACCCAGCGCCAGACCAGCGTGCCCGCCTGGTGCCTACCCAGGGCGCGCCCGGTGCCCAACCCCGGGGCGCGCCCGGTGCCTTCCCCAGCGTCAACGTGGCGTCGCCTGGCGCCTACCGCAGCGCGTGCGCCCGAGCGCCTATCCCAGCGCGCCGCCTGGCGTCTAGCCCAGCGTGAACGTAGCGTCGCCTGGCGCTTACCGCAGCGGGACCAATGTAGCGCGCACGACGCCTCCCGCGGTGCCCCCGCCCGCGGGGCCTACCCAGCGCCAGACGAGCGCGCCCCACCGGCGCCCTCAGCGCGCCTCACTGGCGCCTACCGCGGCGCCACCTGGCGCCTGCTGCGGTGGCAGCCCAGGCGCGGTGAATCCGGAATGCCAGCCGAACCTTGTGAAATGTTTCACGAGCTTCGGACGTTGCCATCTGTGGGTTGCGTGTCGACCACAGTCAAGGGAAGGGCCAAACAATGACTGAGATCAGTCGAAGCTCCCTGCTCGGATCGGGCCCCGCGCATGCCGCGCCACGGATTCTGATCCTCGGCGGAGGCTACGTCGGGATGTACACCGCGCTCCACCTGCGGCGCGAGCTGCGCAGGGGAGAGGCAGAAATCAGCATCATCGACCCCAAGTCGTACATGACCTACCAGCCGTTCCTCCCCGAGGCGGCGGCGGGCAACCTCGCCGAGCGGCACGTGGTCGCCCCGCTGCGGCAAATCCTTCGTGGTGTTCAGGTGCTTAACGGCCGCGTGACAGCGATCTCGCAGGCCGATCGCCTGGTCGACTTTCAGGCCGTAACGGGCGAATCACGGCGGATCAGTTACGACATCCTCATCGTCGCGCTCGGTTCCATCTCGCGGACACTTCCGATCGATGGGCTCGCTGATCACGGAATCGGTTTCAAGACCGTTGGCGAGGCGATTTACCTGCGCAACCACGTACTCACGCAGCTTGATATCGCCGCCTCGGCGCACGATCCGGACGTGCGCCGCAGAGCGTTGTCCTTTGTGTTCGTCGGCGCGGGCTTTGCTGGCGTTGAGGCGCTCGCGGAGCTTGAGGACATGGCCAGGGACGCGTGCCGTTATTACCCGGGTATCGAGCCGGGCGACATGCGGTGGATGCTCGTCGAGGCCACCAGGCGCATCCTGCCGGAGGTTGGTCCAGAAATGGGGCAGCGAGCCCAGGAGGAGTTGCGTTCGCGCGGCATCGATCTCCGGCTCGAGACCAGACTCGCATCCGCCGTGGGCGGCCACATCGTGCTCGACGACGGAACCGAGTTCGACGCTAATACCCTCGTCTGGACGGCAGGAGTGAGAGCTCACCCAGTGCTCGCGCACAGTGACCTGCCCTTGGACTCCCACGGGCGCCTCCGGGCGACGGCTGAGCTGACAGTGATCGGGATGCCTGGCGTGTTCACCGCCGGTGACGTCGCCGCGGTCCCGGATCTGACGGCCCAGGACGGTGGGGTTTCGACAATGTGCGCACCGAACGCCCAGCATGCGCTCCGCCAGGCGCGGACCCTCGCGCGCAACGTGCGCGCGTTTCTGCGCGGAAGGCCGCTCATGCCATACCGCCACGCCTACGCTGGTTCTGTGGCGAGCCTCGGCTTGCACCGGGGCGTAGCCTCCGTCTATGGCCTGAAGCTCACCGGATGGCCGGCCTGGTTCTTGCACCGCACCTATCACCTGTCGCGTGTGCCCACACTGAACAGGAAGGTACGCGTCGTCGCTGACTGGACGCTTGCGCTTCTTTTCCCGCGAGAGATCGTATCCCTCGGTACCGTGGAACGACCGCGAGAAGAGTTTGAGCTGGCACTGGCCACATCGCGACCGGCGCGACAGGGCGCCGGCGATCATCAGCCGGATTGAATAAAGGCCCTATCCATAAAAATGTGCGAACCCTATCCAATCGTCTAAGAGCCAGCAGTATCCGCACGAGGTATCATTTCTCCGCCCCCGTAGCCCAAGGGAAGAGGCTGGCCCCCTAAAAGGGTCCCCAGTGTCGGTTCGACTCCGACCGGGGGCACGGGCCTCTTGCTGCTTGCCGGTCTCCGGTTCGGCGGTGCTGTTTGGTGGTGTCTGGCCGGGGGGATGGCCCCCCGGAATCCCCAGTGCGGGGCTTCGCCCCGCCGTTGTGCGGGCCGAGGCCGTCCAGGCGTGCTGGCCCCCCGCCTGTGTGGCCCCAGATCCCCAGGGATGGCCCCGGGACGCGCCGTTGTGGGGCTTCGCCGTTGCGGGCTGGCGCGGGCGGCTGAACGGCGTGGACAAGGTCGCTGGTTTCGGTTGACGTGTGGGGAGGGATCGAGCAGGCAGCGGTGCGGCGCTGCATAAAGGCGGTGACGAGTGGGGCGCGTGGTCCTCACAGGAGGACGTTCCGCCGTCGGCGGGCGCCGCAACGCCGAGATGCTCTGGGCGCTCGTTAGGCCGACCCACCTCGCTTCAGCCGGTCAAACGCGGTCCTGTGGTACGACACCAGCAGAGGCGAACCGCATTTGCCCAAGGCGTGGCGCCAGGCAATTTGGCCGCCCGGCGAGCAGTGTCCTTGCCGGCCGGGCGGTCCCCGTAAGCCGGGAGCATGGAGGGTGTGCCCGCGCCTGTCAGCCGCTCACATCTGGCCCGGCTCGCGTGATCGAGATGCGGACGATGACTCGCTTGTCGCGCTCCATCGCGGCGCGGTAGTCGGCCCAATCCGGATGCTCGCCCGCGATCGAGCGGTAATAGCCGACCAGAAGGTCCATGGCCTCGGGCAGCGAGATGACCTCGGCCGTTCCCTCGACCTGAATCCACTCCCCGAAGAAGCTGTCAGTGAACACGCACAGTGAGGCGTACGGGTTACGGCGTACGTTGCGCGTCTTGATGGCGGTCTCGCGGGTGCTGATCAGCAGCCGACCCTCCGCGTCGACACCCACCGTTATCGGCGAGAGTTGCGGCCTGCCGTCATGGCGGGTCGTTGCGAGTACTGCCCGGTGATGGGTCCGCAGGAAGTCGCGGGCGCGGTCTAGTTCCACTCAGCCACTGTAGAGGCGAATGCGGCGGCGCAACTCATACTCGTGCACGATCGCAGTCGCGTAGCCATTGGAGAGACCATGCTCGTCAGCCAGCCAGTGCGCTCGCTCGGCACGACGAAGGAACGCGGGGCCAGATTCGAGGCTTCTGAACCACTCCCGTAGGTCACGTCCCGTGACGCCGGGAATCCGGGCGATGAGGTTCTTGTGCATCTCCGGAGAGTGGTTCAGAGACAATTGGCACCTCCAGGGTGAGCTCCTCTTTGTGTGAGCGTGCCTCAGCGCCGAGCACATGACAAGCCCTAGCCTCCAGCTTTCCAAGATACGCCGATTTTACCTGGCAGCACCGCAGGTGTGATCTTGACGCGCCGGCCGCCTGGAAAGCCCGCCGCGGTGGGTTTCTGGCGAGAACGGCAGCTGGGCGCCGCCTCAGGCGGCCGGGCCCTCATGATCGCGGTAACTATTCCGCGGTATTCGCGGAAAAGTTACCGCGATCATGAAAGCAAGCCGCTTTGGCGGTGCGTTGCGCGCACGCCCGTGGTTCCGTGCCGCACCGCGCGCCGCCCCAGCACCGCGCGCCACCCCAGCACCGCGCCGCCCCAGCACGCCACCCCAGCACCGCGCACCGTGCCGCCCCAGCCGTGCCGCCCCGCACCGCGCATCACCCCAGCACCGCGCGCCGACCAGCGCCACGGGCACCGCGCCGCCCCCGCGCCACGCGCGCGCCACCCCAGCACCACGGGCACCGCCACGGGGCACGTGCATCACCCCAGCACCGCGCCGCCCCAGCGCCGCACGCCACCCCAGCACCGCGTGCTACCCAAGGCATGGACCGCGGGTTGGGTCTGGTTGGCGCGGAAACTGGCGGTGATCCCTTAGCTCAACCGCTCGAAGATCATTGCCATGCCCTGGCCGCCGCCGACGCACATGGTCTCAAGGCCAAACGTCTTGTCGTGGAACTGGAGGCTGTTGATCAATGTCGTGGCGATGCGCGCGCCGGTCATCCCGAACGGGTGGCCGACGGCGATCGCCCCGCCGTTGACGTTGAGCCTGTCCAGATCGATGCCGAGTTCGGTGTAGCTCGGGATCACCTGGGCGGCGAACGCCTCGTTGATCTCCACCAGGTCAATGTCGCCGATCGCCATGCCAGCCCTGGCGAGGGCACGCCTGGACGCATCGACCGGTCCAAGGCCCATGATCTCTGGCGACAGCGCGGACACGCCGGAGGAGACGATCCGGGCCAGCGGGGTGATACCGAGCTCGGCGGCCTTCGTGTCGCTCATCACAATCACCGCGGCGGCACCGTCGTTGAGCGGGCAGCAGTTGCCCGCGGTCACAGTGCCGTCCGGCCGGAATACGGGCTGAAGGGCGGCGACCTTCTCGATCGTGGTCCCGGCCCGCGGGCCGTCGTCCTTGGAGTTCACGGTTCCGTCGGGCATTGTCACCGGGATGATCTCACGCTGCCAGAACCCGTCCGCCAGCGCCTTCTCGGCCAGGTTCTGTGACCGGACACCGAACTCGTCCTGGTCCCTGCGGCTGATCCCACGCAGCCCGGCGACATTCTCGGCTGTCTGGCCCATGGCGACGTAGACGTCAGGGAGGGAGCCGTCCTCGCGTGGATCGTGCCAGCTGACGTCACCGCCTTCCGCCTCCTTGGCCGTCCTCGCCTCCGCATCGGCGAACAGGGGGTTGCCGGTGTCCGGCCAGGAGTCGCTGCTCCCGGAGGCGAGGCGGCTGACGCACTCCACGCCCGCGGAGATGAACGCGTCGCCTTCACCGCTCTTGATGGCGTGGAACGCCATCCGCGTGGTCTGGAGGGACGACGAGCAGTACCGGGTGACCGTCGTGCCAGGAAGGTGGTCGTAACCCAGCAGGACCGCGACCACCCGGGCCATGTTGAAGCCCTGCTCGCCGCCGGGCAGGCCGCAGCCGAGCATGAGGTCCTCGATGGCACCCGGATCTAGCTGCGGCACCTTGTCCAGGGCCGCGCGGACGATCTGCGCGGTCAGGTCGTCGGGGCGGATCTCCTTCATTGTTCCCTTGAACGCGCGGCCAATGGGCGAGCGTGCGGTGGCGACGATGACTGCCTCGGGCATGGTTGCGTCTCTCCCTCGAGCCGGTGGATTACTCAACGGTAACCCATAATTGCGCGAGTATGCGCCGGGCGGCCTGGCCGTTATGACGGAAGCCGCGGACGGTCCTATACCGTCGAAGCTCAGCTGGGGATCGCCTCCTCCGCACCGATTCTCCGTGCCGTAGCCGACAAGGGCGGTCGTACATGCAGGTTCATGATTCGCTGGTCGAACTCGTGGGCAACACCCCGCTCGTCCGGCTGAGGAAGGTGAGCGCAGGGGTCGCCGCCGACGTGCTTGCCAAGATCGAGTACGTCAACCCCGGCGGTTCGGTGAAGGACCGGATCGCGCTGGACATGGTGCACGCGGCAGAGGCATCGGGGGCGCTCAAGCCGGGTGGCACGATCGTGGAGCCGACCTCGGGGAATACCGGCGTAGGCCTGGCGATCGTCGCGGCGGAGAAGGGCTATCGCTGCCTGTTCATCTGCCCGGACAAAGTCGCGCAGGACAAGATCGCCGTGCTGCGCGCCTACGGTGCCGAGGTCGTGGTCTGCCCGACGACCGTCGCCCCGGAACACCCGGATTCCTATTACTCGGTGTCGGACCGCCTGGCCGCCGAGATGCCCGGGGCGTGGAAGCCCGATCAATACACGAACCAGGAGAATCCGGCGTCGCACTATCGCACCACGGGCCCGGAGATCTGGGCCCAGACCGACGGTACCGTCACCCACCTCGTCGCGGGTATCGGCACGGGGGGCACGATCACGGGAGCCGGGCGGTATCTCAAGGAGGTGTCGGGCGGGCGGGTCCAGATCGTGGGCGCCGACCCGGAAGGATCCGTCTACTCGGGCGGCACCGGGCGGCCGTACCTGGTCGAAGGAGTGGGCGAGGATATCTGGCCAGGCACCTACGATCCTTCGGTGTGCGATCAGGTCATCGCGGTGAGCGACAAGGAGTCGTTCGGCATGACCCGCAGGCTCGCACGTGAGGAAGCGCTGCTCGTCGGTGGATCGTCCGGGCTGGCCGTCGTCGCCGCGCTGCGGGTGGCGGCGGCGTCCGGTCCGGACGCCGTGATCGTGACGCTGTTGCCCGATGGCGGCCGTGGCTACCTCTCGAAGATCTTCAATGACGACTGGATGACCGACTACGGATTCCTCGACGCCGCGACGGCTGAGCCCCGCGTCGCCGACGTGCTCGCGAGGAGGGGGCCGGGGCTTCCCGAATTCGTGCACGCCCATCCGGGCGAGACGGTCGGCACCGCCATCGGGATCTTGCGCGAATACGACGTCTCACAACTCCCTGTCATGAAGGCAGAGCCGCCGGTGATGGCCGCCGAGGTCGTCGGCTCGATCGTCGAGCGGGATCTTCTCAATGCCTTGCTTTCTGGCCGGGCGCGGCCCGGTGACCCGGTTTCCAGTCACATGTCCGCGCCGCTGCCGATGGTCGGCTCCGGCGAACCTGTCAGCCGGGCCGTCGAGGCACTGGAGAAGGCGGGTGCAGCGGTCATCCTGGTTGACGGAAAGCCGGTCGGCATGCTGACCCGGCAGGATGTGCTCGCCTTCCTCGCTAGTGTCACCTCATGAACAGGGCGCGCAGCGACGGGTTCGAGACTCTCGCGATCCACGCCGGGCAGGAGCCTGATCCCGGGACCGGCGCCGTGGTACCGCCGATCTACCAGGTGTCGACGTACAAGCAAGACGGAGTTGGCGGCCTTCGCGGTGGTTACGAGTACAGCAGGACAGCCAACCCCACCAGAAACGCGCTCGAGGAGTGCCTGGCCGCGCTCGAGGGCGGTGCACGCGGTCTCGCGTTCGCTTCAGGGATGGCCGCCGAGGATTGCCTGCTCCGCGCCGTATGTGCTCCCGGCGACCGGGTGCTCATCCCCGACGACGCCTACGGCGGCACATACCGGCTGTTCGCCAAGGTGCTCGATCGCTGGGGCGTGCGTCACTCTCCGGTGCGGTTCGCAGATGCGGCAGCCGTCAAGGATGCTCTCGAGGAGGAGCCGGCGCGGGTGGTGTGGGTCGAGACGCCCACCAACCCCCTGCTCGCCATCGCCGACATCGCTGCGGTCGCGGCGCGCGCACGCGAGGCCGGGGCGTTGCTGGTGGTGGACAACACGTTCGCGTCACCCTATCTTCAGCGGCCGCTCGCCCTCGGGGCTGACGTCGTGGTGCATTCGACGACCAAATACCTGGGCGGTCACTCCGATGTGGTCGGGGGAGCGCTTGTGGCGGCCGACCCAGGGCTCGGTGAGCGGCTCGCGTTCCACCAGAACGCGATCGGCGCGGTAGCCGGCCCGTTCGACGCCTGGCTCACCTTGCGCGGAACCAGGACGCTCGCGGTGCGGATGGACCGGCACTGCTCGAACGCGGCCAGGATCGCGGCCGCGCTCGCCGCGCATCCCGCTGTCGCGCAGGTGCTCTACCCGGGGCTGCCCTCCCACCCTGGCCATGAGGTGGCAGCGAAGCAGATGCGCGGATACGGCGGAATGGTCTCGCTGCGCCTGCGCGGAGGCGAGGATGCCGCGATCCGGATGTGCGGCCGGACCAGGTTGTTCACGCTCGCAGAATCACTTGGCGGCGTCGAGTCGCTTATCGAGCATCCGGGCCGCATGACGCATGCTTCCGCCGCGGGTTCGCCGCTGGAGGTCCCGCCGGATCTGGTGCGGCTGTCGGTCGGCATCGAGACGTGCGACGACCTGCTTGACGATCTCCGTCAGGCGCTCGCCTGATCCCTTACGCGGGCAGCCGCCCGTAAGCCGCGATCAGGCTGGACCAGGTGCCGGGCTTCCTCGAGGTAGAGCCCACTCCCCACACCGTGGCCGAGCCAGGGATGCGCGCAAGCCGTTCCACCGGTAGGCCACAAGCTCGGAGACCGTCCGGATGCCCACCTGCCGAATTTTGCTCATGCCGACGACCCATGTGTTGTTCGCCGACTTCCCCGCCATGTCGCTGACCTCGGTATGCACCGGCGCCAGCGGCAAACCCGGAGCGCCGCCATGGCCACCGCCATGCCAGCGGCTAAGCCACGGCGGATCAACTGCCTCATCGCGGACCCGTTCTGCTCAATTCCTGGACGGAACCTAGCGCATCCGACCAGGCGCGTACAAAATGCGCCGCGTCCAGGTGTGCCGCGTCCAGGAACACCCGTGACGATCAGCCGTGCCAGACCATCAGGACCAGGATCACCAGCCAGATCGCGGTGATCACGCCGCCCATGGTGACGATCCGGCCCCGCTCCACGGAGGCGAGATGGGCAGCGGCCGCAGACTCTGCCGCCGCACCTCCCACTGCGAGCCGTGGCGGACCGCCGGCCGCACCCTCGCCCGCTCGCGCACCCTCGCCCGCTCGCGCACCCTCGGTGGCCCGTTCAGCGTCGGCCGGATCGGCCGTCGCCGGCCGCGTGCCAGCCCGCTCTTCCGCGCGCGCGGTCACGCTCTCCCGGCCGGACGTGGCGGGCGCCGTCGCGGCACCGGCCGTACCGGCACCGGACACCTCCCCAGCGGGCTCTTCCGCACGCTCGGCGACGGCCACGTTCGCGGGCACCGCGGCCTGGGACCGCGCCTCGCCGACCGCCAGCGCCTTGTCGATCGCTGTGATGGCCCTGCGCTGGTCGAATACGACGAGCATGAGAAGGACGGCAGCCACGATGAACAGCGTCATCGAGGCGGAGAACCATGCCTGGCTGAAATCGTGGCGGCCGAGAAGCAGGCCGAAAAGGAACACGCAGACGGTCAGCACACCGAAGATCCGTGTCGTGCGGTACAGGTACCGCAGCACCGCGAGGTCCCGCTTCCTGATGTAGCGCGGCGTCGCCATCATCGCGGCCGCCACCGGGCCGAGGGTGAAGATCGCGAACCCGATGTGCAGCCACAGCAGCAGACGGTCGGTGAACGACATGGCACGATCTTGTCATATCGCCCGTGCGGACAAGCCCTGATCAGCGTTGAGACCGCTCGCCGCAGCCAGTCGCGTCAACGGTCATCATGAGATCGTTATTGATCCCGAACGGCTGCCGTGGGGTGCGCTGGTGCGGCGCAGGCGGGCAGGAGCTCGGAGGGCAGAGACACTGAGGGGCACTGGCCCGGAGGGGCAGAGGCACTGGGGGCAGGAGCCCGGAGGGGCAGGAGCCGGAGGGGGCAAAGTGTTGCCGCCTCCGGTCATCAGTTGGCGTCAGGGCTTGATCCGGCGCAGCGGGCCGGACACGAACCGGTCCGGCAGCGCGGGCGCTAACGGCAGGACGGGGTCGATCAGCACCAGGCCGGCGACGGCGCTGGGAGCTGCGTTCGCCTCCAGCAGCGAGATCATTCCGCCCATCGAGTTGCCGATGAGGATCACCGGGGTCGCGGGCGGTGCCGCCGCGGCTTCGATGAAACGGTGCAGCATTGCACGGTTGGCCGCCACGCTGGTGCCACGTCCCCCGGGCGGGGTAAGGCCGTGCCCGGCCCGATCTGGCGCGAGCACGCGGTAGCGGGCTGTCAGCAACGGTGCGATCGCCGACCAGTTCACCGCCATCCCGGCCAACCCGTGCACGCACACGACAGTCGGCCCGTGGACCGGACCACCGAAGTCGATGTAGTGGACTGGGCCGTTGAGGTCGATCCACCCCGAACGTCCGTCGACGCCAAGCGCCGACCCGTCACTGCCGCGCGGGCGCGGGCCGGCGGTCACCGGGACAGGAGGCCGTCGGCGTCGGAGCATCCCCACGGCCCCCGCGGCGGCGGCGCCTGTCACGTCGGCCAGCCCGAGTGCCGTTGACAGCCCGGCGGCCAGGATTGTTGTCAAACGTTCGGTTGCCAGGTACCCGCGGTGGCTGAGGGTGCCAGTTACGGCGTGCAGGACAGCGGCTGGAGATCTGCTCACGCTCGGTAGCCGCGCACCGGCGAGCCAGCTCAACGCTGATCATTTGGGGTATCCGCTGCGGCGGCAGTGGCAGGTGCTGCGGTGTCAGCGCCGGGCGGCGCCGCGGCGGGTGCGCAGGAAGTCCGCGACCACGTACTCCCCGAGCCGCTGCGGCTCCGGGCGGAAAAGCCGGCCGCCGTTGCGCCGCGCTACCTCCTCGACGAACGCGGTGAGACGCTCGTCCTCGGCGAGCATGAAGATGTTCAGCACCGCGCGGCGGCGGGTCATCTTGTCCACCTCGGCGAGGGTGAGCTCTATCGTCTCGGGGGCGGGCGGCCAGTCGAAGTAGGGCCGCCCGTTGCGCAGTAGATGGGCGGTTGGCTCACCGTCCGTCACGATCAGCACTACGGGCTCGTGCTCGGGATGCTTGTCCAGGTGACGGCCCGCGATCAGCAGCGCGTGGTGCAGGTTGGTGCCCTGGACCATGTCCCAGCCAAGGCCGGCCAGTTCCGTCTCCCGCAGTTCGCGGGCGTAGTTGGAGAAACCGACGATCTGGACCGCGTCGAGCGGGAATCTGGTCCGGATCAGCGAGTGCAGCGCGAGCGCGGTCTGCTTGGCGACGCCCCACGTGCCCCGCAGCGCCATCGAATAGGACAGGTCAACAAGCAGGCACACGGCGGCCGCGGTGCGCCGCTCGGTCTCTGTCACCTCGAAATCGTCCACCGACAGCCGCACCGGGGCCACCCCCTCGGCCGCCGCTCCGGCCGCCGCATGGCCGGGCTGGCCGGACGGCGCGGGTTGCGCGGGCGGCTGCCGGGTTGCCGCCGACCGCAGCACCGCGTTGCGCACTGTCGCCGAGACGTCGATCGGCTGCTCGTCGCCGAACTCCCACTGCCTGGTGCTCCCGGTAGGTTCACCGGCGTGGCCCGCGTCGTGCTGGTCGTGATCACCCGACCTGGCCTCGCTGAGCTCGGCGAACACGCGCCGCAGCGCGGTGTCCCCGAGCCTGCGGACCGCCTTCGGGGTCAGTTCGAGCTGACCGCCCGATCTGCGCAGATAACCCTGGCTCTCCAGCTCGCGTTCGATCCGGCGCAGGCTCTCCAGGTCGTCAACCGCGCGCCGGCCGAGCGCACGCCGCACCGCTGCCTCGTCGACGTCGTCAAGCCGCGCGCCCGGGTAGTCCTGCCGGAGCGTGGCGTCGAGTTCGGCCAGGTCGGCGAGCTCCTCGATCGCCGTGGTCGCGTCGGCAAGACCGAGCGGTTCGTCGCCGGTCAGCATGTCGCCGCGCCCACCTGGTGGGGCGTCCATGTCGGGCCGGCGCGCCCGCAGCGCCCCGGCCAGCCGTGCCATCTCCGCGGCGAGCCCCGCGTCGGCCATGGCCTGCTCCATCATGGCCGCGAGTTCGGCGCGCTGCTCGGGTGACAGGGAGTCGAGGACGCGGTTGGCCGCGGTCATCCGCCGCACGAGTGAGTCGACGAGCTCATCGAGGTTCTGGGGGTTCTCGGGAAAGAAGTCACCGTATTTACCCATGAACTGGTCGAAATCCCGCTGCTGTAGCTCGCCGCGGGCGTCGGCTTCGAGCATCGCGCTCAGGTCGGACATCATGTCCTTGACGCGCTGCATGGCCGCGGGATCCGGCTGTGCGAGCGCGTCCTTCATGCCGCGGAACTGGCTGTCGAGCACTTCCCGCCTGAGCAGGTCCTTGAGCCGCTCGAATGTCTCCCGCGCGGCGTCGGACCGCCACTGGTAGGAGGAGAGGGCGCGGATAGCCTGCGCGGTCTCGTTGGGCAGCGTGTCAAGCTCCGCCTCGGCCATGCGCGCTTCGTCGCTCGGGTCGGGGAACAGTTCGGCGCGCTCCTGGCCGATCGCGGTGTCGAGCAGCGCGCGGGCCTGTTCGAGCAGGCCGTCAGCGCGGCCACGCTCCCGCACTTCCCGCAGCCGCTCGCGGACCCGGCGCATGAGGTCATCAAGCCCTTGCCGGTCGCCAAGCCCGCGCCGCAGCGCGTCACGCAGCGCCTCGTCAGGCGCAGATCCGCCCAGGATGGCGTCGGACATCGCGTCGAGCGCGGTCCTAACGTCGAAGGGCGGGGCGAGCGGGTCGGGCCCGTCGTGATAGGGGCCGTAGCGGTAACTGCCTGTCATTTGCCATCGGGTCAGCCATTCAGGTCCGGTAAACCGCCGCGCCGTCGCTGCTGTCCTTCGACAGCCGCCGCATCAGGTACAGGCCCTCGAGCGTGAACTCGAGCGCGGCGGCCGCGTGGCCTGGTGATTCGCCGCCGTCCATACCCAAACGTTCCATGATGCGGGCGAGGCCGGGAATCTCGCCCGCCCGCCGGAGCAGCTCGCGCGCGGGAGTCAGCTCGCCCGACTCGATCGTGCCGCCGCGGTCGAACTTGGCGAGCAGCCCGGAAAGGTCTGCGCTGCCGAGCGAGGAGCGGAAGGTGTCGGCGATCGCGCGCCGCAGCAGGTGGGCCAGCACCTCCTGTTCCCTGCCTTCCTCGCTTACCTCGAACTCGACCTTGCCGCGAAGCGTGTCCACGATCACGGGGAGGTCGCACACCCGCGCCACCGGCTGGTCTTCTCCGGTCAGGGCAGCACGGCGGACGGCCGAGGCGGTCACGCTCTCCGCCGCCGCGATGGCGAATCGTGCCGATACTCCCGAACGGCTGTCGATGGCGCTCGAGGCGCGTACGAGGCGCGTGAACCTGGCGATGACCTCCACGAGGTGGCCCGGCAGCGGCCCGCCGGGATCGTGGGACACACCGTCGGCGGCAGGCAGCCTGGCCTCCTGCCAGACGAGTGCGAGCTCGTCCTCCAGCGTGAGCGGGTAGTGGGTGCGGATCTCCGCGCCGAACCGGTCCTTCAGCGGCGTGATGATGCGGCCGCGGTTGGTGTAGTCCTCAGGGTTGGCGCTCGCCACGAGGAGAAGATCGAGCTGGAGCCGCAGCGCGTAGCCGCGGACCTGGATGTCGCGTTCCTCCAGCACGTTCAGCAGCGCCACCTGGATCCGCTCGGCCAGGTCGGGCAGCTCGTTCAGGCAGAAGACGCCCCGGTTGGTGCGTGGAACGAGCCCGAAGTGGACAGTCTCTGGATCGCCGAGCGTACGCCCGGTCGCGACCTTGACGGGGTCGACATCGCCGATCAGGTCGCCGACGCTGGTGTCGGGCGTGGCGAGCTTCTCGCCGTACCGCTCGCCCCTGTGCCGCCAGGTGATGTCGAGATCCTCACCCCGCTCGGCGGCCAGCCTGCGGCAGCGCGCACACACCGGCGCGTACGGATGATCGTTGATCTCACATCCGGCGATGGCAGGGGTCCACTCGTCGAGCAGGCCGGTGAGCGTCCTGATCAGCCGGGTCTTTCCCTGTCCGCGCTCGCCAAGCAGCACGATGTCATGGCCAGCGAGCAGGGCCCGCTCGACGTGTGGCAGGACGGTCGTGTCGAACCCCACGATGCCGGGGAAGCGGTCCTCGACCGCCTGCGCATCAGTGCGAGCAGGTTCTGCCGGATCTCCTCTTTGATGGTGCGGAGCTCATGGCCGGTGGCGCGCAGCTCGCGCAGTGTCGAAGCCGCGGGCGCCTGGGTCCGGTGCGGCATAGCGGCGGAGGGCTGAGGCTGGATCGGTGACTGCACCGTTCGACACTATGTCGTGTCTGGACTGCTTCGCATCTGCCCCAGCTTGCCCGCCACCTGGCCCGGCTGCGTCGCAGCCGGCAGAATCAGCTCTCAAGACACTCCTGCGAGCGCGTGGTGGAGGAGCCTGTGGCGTTCTTCGGCGATGGACTCGCTGTCGGCCCGGACCTGGAGAGTGCGGCCCGACGGGCTGTCGAGCAGGCCCTCGCACCGCTCAGCGGCCCGCCCAGCCTGGTGTGCGTATTCGTGTGCGGCGCCGCCGAGGCTGACGCGGCGGAGCGGGCGGGTGCCGCGGCGATGGCCGTTGCCGCGAGCGCGACCGGCCCGGCAGGTGCCGGCCCGAACCCGGCCGTTCTCGGCTGCACCGCATCGGGCGTGATCGGCGCGGGGCGCGGCGTGGAGGACGCGGGCGCGGTCAGCGCGTGGGCCGCCGTGCTGCCGGGGGCCAGCCTCACGCCGTTCCGGCTGGAATCCGCCCGCGCCCTCGACGGGGTCGTGGTGACGGGGATGCCGGTGCCCGCACCTGAGGACCGGATCGCCGTGCTGTTCGCCGATCCCCACAGTTTCCCCGCCGACGCGTTCGTCGCGGAGTCCGCCGAGCATCTCGGCGGCTTGCCGCTCACGGGGGGCCTCGCCGGCGCCATGGCGCGTGGTGTCCGGCTCTACCTTGACGGCGAGGTGCACACGAGCGGGGCGGTGGGCGTCCTGATCGGGGGGCCGCTCGATTTGGCCACAGTGGTGAGCCAGGGCTGTCGGCCTGTGGGTCCGGCGATGGTGGTGACGCGGGTAGCGGGAAATGAAATCGCCGAACTCGCCGGCCGCCGGGCGCTGGCCAAGCTGGAGGAGATCCTCGCCGCGCTGCCGGCAGCAGAACGGGTGCTCGCGACCCAGGGCCTGCACATCGGCATCGCCATGGATGAGTACGCGCATCAGCACGAACGTGGCGACTTCCTGATCCGCGCCGTCATCGGCGCTGACCCCCAGGCAGGCACACTTACCATCGGAGACGTCGTCGACGTGGGCCAGACTGTCCGGTTCCAGGTACGGGACGCGATGACCGCGGCCGCCGATCTGGATCATCTGCTGGCCGTGTTCGGTACGGTCAGCGGGATCGACCCGGTCGGCGGTGCGCTGCTTTTTTCTTGCCACGGCCGGGGGGCCGCGTTCTTCGGCACGGCCGATCATGATGTAGGGGCCGTCCTCCGCGCGCTCGCGCCGGAAGCGGTCGGCGGGTTCTTCGCGGCAGGCGAGATCGGCCCGATCGGCGGGCGGAATCACGTACACGGGTTCACCGCGTCGATCCTGATGTTCGGCGCCGTAACGGGAGGGTGAGCGTGCCGGGAGCACATCCAGCGGTTGCGATCGATATTGGCGGAACCAAGATTGCGGTGGGCGTGGTCGAGCCTGGCGGGCGCCTCGCCGCCGCGGCGCGGACGGGGACACCGCGCGAACTGGATGCGGAGCAGCTCTGGCGGACTCTGGACATGCTGACCGGTCAGGTGCTCGCCGACGCCGGGCTTGATGCGCCCGGCGGGCTCAGCGGCGTTGGCTGCGGCTGCGGCGGGCCGATGGAATGGCCGGCCGGTAAAGTATCGCCGCTCAACATTCCGGCGTGGCGGTCATTCCCGCTCAGGGACAGGCTGGCGGATCGTTTTCCAGGGCTGCCTGTCCGGCTGCACAATGACGCGATCTGCATGGCCGCGGGTGAGCATTGGCGGGGTGCCGGGCGTGGACGCCGCGACATGCTCGGAATGGTGGTGTCGACTGGGGTCGGCGGCGGGCTCGTGCTTGACGGCCGCCTTGTCAACGGCGCGACGGGAAATGGTGGTCACATCGGCCATGTCGTCGTGGACCCGGACACCGGCCCGCCGTGCGAATGCGGCGGAAAGGGCTGCCTTGAGGCGATCGCCCGCGGGCCCGCGCTCGCGGAGTGGGCGCAGCAGCAGGGGTGGCGGCCAGGGCAGCGCGACGTGACCGCGAAGGATCTCGCGGACGACGCGGCGCGCGGCCACGCCGTGGGTGTCGCGGCCATGCGGCGGGCCGGCCGCGCGATCGGCATCGCGATCGCCTCTGCGGCGCATCTGTGCGACCTGGAAGTCGTCGCGATCGGCGGAGGCCTGGCCCAGGCCGGCTCGCTGCTCTTCGGCCCGATCGACGAGACCGTGCGAATCTACGCGCGGCTCGACTTCGCGCGTGATGTGCGGGTGGTGCCGGCCGGTCTCGGCCAGGATGCGGGCCTGGTCGGGGCGGCTGCGCTGATTTTCGCCGGCGACCGCTACTGGTCAGGCGGCTAGCCGCACGGATCCAGTGGCCTGGCGCGACCGCACATGCGAGCTTGCCCAACGTGCGGGCAGTTCCGGTCGGCCTGGCGACGGCTGCGGCCTGCCGCCTCGCGGCGCCCAGCCTGCGGCGTTTGCCCGGCGGCGTTTGCCCGGCGGTGCCTGGGCTGCGGTGCCTGGGCTGCGGTGCCTGGGCTGCGGTGCCTGGGCTGCGGTGCCTGGGCTGCGGTGCGCCGCCTCGCGGCGCCTGGGCTGCGGCGCCTGCTGGCGGCGCGATGGTGCGGCATAGCTCGGGTCGGCCTGGCGGCGCCTGCGGCCGGTCGGCGCAGGTGCACCTGCCGGCGGCATAACGCCGCTCGGCCAGGCACACCCGCGCCACCTGGCGCTGTGCTGCCTGTTTGGCGCGCGCAGGTGATCCGCTTCACCCCGTCACCTGGGGCCGTGCTGCCGCGTGGGCAAATGTCGCGCCTACCGGTTGGACCGGCAGCCCGATGCCGCCATGCCGGTCGCTGTCGTGGCGCGGTCGGCGCATGCGTATTGCCGCGGAGATTTCCATCCGCTCGCCTCACTTCCTGGCGTTGTCCGCTGGTCAGCCCGTTAGCTCAGCCATTGACCTGCCTTGCCGTCAAGTTGGGGTAAATCCGCGGCAAAAGCAGTTCCCGAGGTTGCGGCACCGGTCACTTCCGCGGGTAGCGATCTTTCTTGGCCGGTGCATTTGACCGGCCATTACACGCGACATCGGGGGAAACGCACATGAGACGGTCACGGAATTCATTGCCGTATACGCGACGAAAAACCGGCCGGAACGCGCGGCCGCGCGCGGCTGCGTGTTCTTGTCTGCTGGCCTCCATCGTGCTGGCCTGCACCCTGTCGGCCGTAGCCGCCACCGCCGCTGGCACCTCGGCGCCGGTCGGGCACCTCCCACCGCGAACCGCGCCTGCCTGGGCGACATGGCAACAAGACCTGAGCCATGTGCGCCAGGTGCCTGCCATCGGCGACAGTGAACTGCTCGGGGTCGCTACAGGCCGCCGGGGCCTGTGGATCCGCCCGGACTGGATGGCCGGCACGGCCGTGCCGGGCGCGGAGCGTGCTGCGCCGACCGTGGTGCTACCGCCGCACCCACTCGCATTCCAGGCCGGACAGGTCAGCGCACGCGCGCGCATGGTGATACCGCCTGGCGCCGCCCTGAGCCTCGACGTCCGTGGCAAGCGCGCCGACGACGGCGCCTGGACGCAGTGGCAGCAACTGCTTCAGGGTCAGGCCGCGTGGGGCCATGTCTCGCCAGGCTACGTCTCGCCGGGCAAGGCTGTACCGGGTCAGGTCGGGCAGGGCAAAGCCGAACAGGGGCAGCTCTCGCAGGGCCACGTCTCGCAGCGCCAGGCCGCGTGGGGCCAGGTCGCGCGTGGCGAGGTGACACGGGCCGGCCAGGCGGCGTTCGCCGATCCGGTGACATCCGTGCAGGTCCGGCTCACGCTGCGGCGCGGGCGATGGGGGGCCGGCCCGGTTGTGCGCGCGGTCCGCCTCTCCGCCCGGCCTGGGCTTTCCCGCCTGACGCAGGCAGCGGTGCGGGCACCGGTCACCGTCGTTGTCTACGCCACTCGCGAGGGACTTGCCGGCGCAGACACCGCCAACGGCCACGTGATCTCGCCGCAGGATCACTTCGTCGCCCTTCCGTCCAGGCGCAGCCTCGACCTGCCCGGCTCCGGCGACTACACGGTCAGGATCTGCGCGCCTCAGACGAGCCGCTGCGAGTACTCCCCGGTCTGGGATGTCGGCCCGTGGAACATACGGGACGACTACTGGGACCCGCGGTCTGCCCGCCAGATGTGGCCGAGCCTGCCGACCGGGATGCCAGAATCGGAGTCGGCTTACCTGCATGGCTTCAACCGGGGGCGTGATCAGTTTGGCCGGGCCGTGCTCAATCCCGCCGGAGTGGATGTCGCGGACGGCACGATGCGGCGGGGCCTGCACCTGGCAGGGAGCGCGTGGGTCAGGCTCACGCTGCTGTGGACGGGCCGGTACAGGCACCGGACACTGATCGAATTCCCGTGGCACGGGCTTGTAGCGGTTCGCACCAGGCCGACGTGGTACTCGCAGAAAGTGGGTCTCGCCGTCAGCGGGGCAAACGTGGACGTCGCATGCGAAGCGCACGGGCAGTGGGTGCGGGGAACGCATGGCCGGACCAACTTGTGGGACCGGATCGGCCAGCGAAACTGGCTGCCGCACGCCTATGTCTCAGGGACGCTGCGGCGGATCGCGCCGTACTGCCGCGGCTACGCTCCCCGGCGGGGTCCGGCCGGTCCGTATTCCAGTCACTCGGCGATGCCTGTCATGCGCCCGGCCAATCTCTTGGCGCCGACCACCGGTATGTCGCCCACGCCGCCGCGCCGGCAGCCTACCGGTCCCTGGCAGCCTGCCGGGCCGGCTAACCCTGCCGGGCCGGCTACCCAGCCGGGCCGGCCACCCCTGGCGGGCCGGCCAATCCTGCCGGGCCGGCCAACCCTGCCCGGCCGGCCAACCCTAACCGGCCGGCCCACCCTGGCGGGCTGGCCCACCCTTCCCGGTCGGCCCACCCTTCCCGGTCGGCCATCCCTGCCGGACTGGCCATCCCTGGCGGGCTGGCCCACCCTGCCCGGCCGGCCCACCCTGCCGGACCGGCCATCCCTGGCGGCCTGGCCAACCCTTCCCGGTCGGCCCACCCTGCCCGGCCGGCCACCTCTGGCGTGCCGTGAGCCTGGGCGCAACGGCCTGCGGCCCCGTGCGACACTGCACGAATGGTGCTGCCACCTGGCCCGGTCCGGCTTGACGACGCCGTCGCCGCCCGTGAACTGCTCGGCGATGTGATCACGCGGACGCCGATGCTGCATTCGTGGGTGCTGTCCGAGCGGCTCGGCGGCCCGGTCTACCTGAAATGCGAGAACCTCCAGCGCACTGGATCCTTCAAGGTGCGGGGCGCCTACTCGCGGATCGCCAGGCTGCCCGAGGCGGAACGGGCAAAAGGCGTCGTTGCCGCGAGCGCGGGCAATCATGCCCAGGGCGTGGCGTTCGCCGCACACGCGCTTGGTACCAAGGCGACGGTGGTCATGCCCGAGGGAGCTCCGCTGCCCAAGGTGGAGGCGACCCGCTCGTACGGCGCCGACGTGGTCTTCCACGCCGGCGGAGTTGACGGGTGCATCACCGCGGCGCTGGCACTCGCGGATGATCTTGGCGGGGTCTTCATCCATCCCTTCGACCATCACGACACCGTCGCGGGCAACGCCACCCTCGGCTTGGAGATCGTCGAGCAGTGCCCGGCGGTCCGCACGATCGCGGTGTCTGTGGGCGGCGGCGGGCTTGTGGCCGGTGTCGCTGTCGGGGCACGCGGGACCGATCCGGCCATCCGGGTCCTCGGCGTGCAGGCCGAGGCCGCCGCGCCTTACCCGGTCTCGCTCGCGGCCGGTCATCCGATCCAGGTCGAGCTCGCGCCGACGATGGCGGACGGGATCGCGATCGGCAGGCCGGGCGACCTCACCTTCGGGATCGTCGCCGCACTCGTCGAGCAGGTGCTGACCGTATCCGAGGACACGTTGTCGCGCGCGCTGCTGCTCTGCCTTGAGCGCGCCAAGCAGCTTGTCGAGCCGGCCGGCGCAGCCACGGTCGCCGCGCTGCTCGATCACCCGCATGCGTTCGAGCCGCCCGTGGTGCTGGTCCTTTCCGGCGGCAACATCGACCCGATGCTGCTGTCCAAGGTGCTCAGGTACGGCCTCACCGCCGCCGGCCGCTACCTCGCTTTCCGCTGCCGCGTCCCCGACAAGCCTGGCGGTCTCGCGACCCTGCTCGCCGAGCTTGCCGGGCTCGGCGCCAACGTGCTCGACGTGATGCACGAGCGCGTGACTCCCCGGCTGCGCCTCGAGGAGGTGGAGGTGGCGCTTCAGGTGGAGACCCGTGGGCCAGCGCACTGCGACGAGATGATCTCGCGCCTCCGCACGGCCGGCTACACCTTGATCTTCACCTGACGTACTGGCCGCGCGAAGTCAGCGGGCCCGGTTCATGATCGATGTCCGAAGGGCGGCCCATAGCACGCCTGGCAACGCGCGCCATCGAGCTCACTTCAAGATCAGTTGCCGTGGATGTCCCGTAACGGGACATCCATAAGTGCGGCTTGGTACACGAATGGCCCGCGCGGTGCCAGATCATGTGCCCAACGGGCCTGGATCATGATCCGGGCGATGGCCGCGGCCCAGGCGACGCCGGGCTTCATGATCGCGGTAACTTCTCGGCGGTTCGGCAGCCCGCCCAAGCTCACCCTCACCACCCAGATCACCGCCACCCTCGCGCGCGCCCGCCTCGGCCTGCCGCTGCACGTCCTGGCCTACCTGCTCGGCGTCCACCCCGCCACCCTCAGCACCGCCATCAAGCACACCAGCGACCTGCTCGCCCGGCACGACATCGCCATCCCCGCCCGGACCGCAAGCCTCGCCACCCTGCACGACCTGCACCGATACGCCGCCACCGCCGGCATCACCATCCCCGGCCCCCCAGTGAGCACAAACCCCCATGAATGACACACTAAAGCCATCGACACACCGGAAACTCAGCTTGTTTTGGAACGCGCACTATGTGCGGAAAAGTTACCGCGATCATGAAAGCTCGCCATGGGTCAAAGCGATGGTGCATATTGACGGCCGTGGGATCTGGCGCCTTACGGGCTATCGATCACGATCATGAAACCGCGACGTTGCTCGCCGCCTGATTAAGCCAAAGTGGATCTTTAATGGGCGCAGTGGTACATGTTCACAGTCGTGCTAGAGCACGCGCTGCAGGCCATCGATCTTGGGCGCCGCCCCCCGGGGGTTTGTCACAAGTTGCCGCGCCGTGCCTGTTCGCGCTCGATCGCCTCGAACAGCGCCTTGAAGTTGCCCTTGCCGAATCCCTGTGAGCCGTGCCGCTCGATCAACTCGAAGAAGACCGTCGGCCGGTCCTGTACCGGCTTGGTGAAGATCTGGAGCAGGTATCCGTCCTCGTCGCGGTCGGCGAGGATGCCGAGTTCGCGCAGTTCACCGACGGCGACCCTGGTCTCGCCCACCCAGTCGCCGAGCGTGTCGTAGTAGCTGTCCGGAGTAGCGAGGAACTCTACGCCCGCGGCGGTCATCGTGCGGACGCTAGTGACGATGTCGTCCGTGCGCAGCGCGACGTGCTGCACCCCCGGGCCGCCGTAGTACTCCAGATACTCATCGATCTGGGACTTCTTCTTGCCCGCGGCGGGTTCGTTGATGGGGAACTTCACCTTGCGCGAGCCGTCAGCGACCACTTTGCTCATCAGCGCGGAGTACTCGGTGGCGATGTCGTCGCCGACGAACTCCTTCATGTTGGTGAAGCCCATCACCCGGCGGTAGAAGCCGGCCCACTCGTCCATCTTGCCAAGTTCCACATTTCCCACGCAGTGGTCGATCTCGGTGAACAGCGCAGTCCCGGCCGTGCCAAGGGCGCCGCCACCCGCGGTGCGGGCCGCGACGTATCCGGGCAGGTACGGGCCGCTGTAGTTCGAGCGCTCGACCAATGTGTGCCTGGTGTCGCCGTAGGTGGCGATCGCCGCGAGTACCACCTTGCCGTGCTCGTCCTCGAGCACCTGCGGCTCCGCGAGGCCGCGGGCACCGAGGGCGATCGCGTGCGCGTAGGCGGCCTCGGCAGACGGGACTTCGAGGGCAAGATCGATAACGCCGTCCCCGTGCGCCGCGACATGCGCCCCGATCTCGGTGCCCGCGCGGACCGGACCGCGGAGGACGAACCGCGCAGTGCCGGAAACCAGCACATATGCTGCCTCGTCGCGTGCGCCGGTTTCCGGGCCCCGGTAGGCCGTTACGGTCATGCCGAACGCGTTGACGTAGTGATACGCCGCCTGTCTCGCGTTGCCGACGGCGAAGACGATCGCGTCGATACCGGACAGCGGGAAGCTGTCTGATGCGGGTGAGACTGATGCGTCGCGTGCTGCGAGTCCGGTCATCTGGGTGTGCTCCCTCCCGGCCGATACGCGCCGATAATGTGATCGTGATGACTGAGCACAAAATGCGCAATAGATTGTTTATTTAATAGACAATCTGTATAGCCAGAGTGGGAATTGGGCGGATGATGTGTACGGTGTGACCACGATCGAAGCATGACTACGGCGAAGGGTGCATGGCGTGATCGACGATCTGGACGCGGGGATCATCGAACTGTTCACCACCGAGCCCCGCATCGGCGTGCTCGAGGTGTCACGCAGGCTGAACGTGGCGCGGGGCACCGTGCAGGCGCGGCTGGACCGGCTGCACGCGCGCGGAGTGGTGACCGGCTACGGGCCAGATGTCGACCCTGAGGCGATCGGGCACGGTGTGACGGCGTTCGTGACGCTGGAGATCCGCCAGGTGGGAGGACATGATCCAGTAGCCGAACGGCTAGCGCGGATTCCCGAGATCCTGGAGGTCCACACCATTACCGGGACAGGGGACATGCTCTGCCGCGTCGTCGCACGCACCAACGCCGACCTGCAGCGGGTGATCGACGCGATCGTGGCGGCAGAGGGGGTGGTGCGGGCAGCCACGGTGATTGCGCTCGCCACGCCCGTGCCGTACCGGGTGCTGCCCTTGGTGCGCGCCGCCGCGGGTCCCCGGCCAGGCACGAGCCCGGCCAGGCGCGAGCCCGGCTGCTGGCGCGGCGGCCGCAGGCCCGCGCCGCAGGGCCCTAGCCCCGCCGCAGGGCCCTAGCCCCGCCGCAGGCGCGGTGGGTCACTCGCCGGCGTAGGGAACAGATTCGAGGATCTCGACCGTGGCCCTGCGGCCGTTCGGCAGCGAGTACGTCGCCTTCTCGCCGACCTTCTTGCCGTTGATCGCGCTGCCAAGCGGTGACCGTGGCGAGTAGATGTCGATCGGGCTGCCGCTCTCCTCACGCGAGGCGAGCAGGAAGGTCACCTCGTCCTCGTCGCCGTCGAACCTGATCGTCACGGTCATGCCGGGGCCGACCACTCCGTCGGTACGCGGCGGCTCGCCCACCCGCGCCGTCTCGATCAGGTGCTGGATCTGGATGATCCGGCCCTCCTGCTTGCCCTGCTCTTCCTTGGCCGCGTGGTAGCCACCGTTCTCGCGAAGATCACCTTCCGAGCGGGCGGCCTCGATCTTCTTGGCGAGCTCCATCCGACCTGGGCCCGAGAGGTAGTCCAGCTCGTTTTTGAGCCGGTCGTACGCCTCCTGAGTGAGCCAGGTGACGTTGGCATCGCGGGTTTCGGTCACGGGCACTCCTCGTACTGCTGTACTGCACGGAACGTATACCATCCGCCGGGTCCCCGGGGACGGCTCTTGAGCGTAATCCTCTGAGGCTAACAAGGGTCGGGCACCGCGTCGTCCTGGTCAATGTCCAACCTGGCCCGAATCTGCTCCCTTCTCCGATCTTGCGGCCCCGCTGACACGCGGGAATGCCGTCCCGCGCCCATAATGTTGACCCCGTGTACGCGTCCCGCACAAACCGTGGGTGCTGACGGGGACTGCACGGTGCGGACGGCAATGCACCGATCTTGGAGGTCTGGTTGTCTGGCGAGTCCTGGTCTGACAAGGCGTCTGCCAGCGCGTCTGGCAACGAAGGTCCGCTGCGGCTGCTCGCGGTGCACGCCCATCCCGACGACGAGTCGAGCAAAGGCGCCGCCACGATGGCCGCCTACGTGGCCGGTGGTGCCCGGGTGCTGGTCGCGACGCTCACCGGCGGAGAACGCGGCGACATCCTTAACCCCGCGATGGACCGGCCCGAAGTGCGGTCGGACATCGGCAGAATCCGCCGCGACGAGATGAACCGCGCCCGCGAGATCCTCGGTGTGCAGCAGCGGTTCCTCGGCTTCGTCGATTCCGGGCTCCCGGAGGGCGACCCGCCGTCCCCGTTGCCTGACGGCTGTTTCGCGCTCCAGCCGCTCGACGCCGCGGCCGCGCCGCTCACCGCGCTCGTCCGCGAGTTCAGGCCGCATGTCGTGGTCACTTATGACGAGACCGGTGGTTACCCGCACCCGGATCACATCAAATGCCACGAGGTATCGATGGCGGCATTCGACGCGGCGGGAGACCCGGACGCCTACCCGGAGACCGGCGAGCCCTGGCAGCCACGCAAGCTGTACTACCACGCCACATTCCACCGGGCGCGGTTCGAGGCGCTGCACAACGAGATGCTGCAGCGCGGCCTCGAATCGCCGTATACGGAGTGGATGGAGAGCTGGGAGGACCGCGCGGCCAACCGCCCGCAGCTTGAGATCACCACCCGGGTCGCCTGCGGCGACTTCTTCGAAGTGCGCGACAAGGCACTGATCGCACACGCGACGCAGATCGACCCGAACAGCTCCTGGTTCGCCTGCCCGCTCGACGTGCAGCGCGCCGCGTGGCCGACCGAGGACTACCATTTGGCAAGGTCGCTCGTTGACACCGAGCTTCCAGAGGACGACCTGTTCGCCGGCATCAGGGAGAAGGTGCCCCTGTGATATCGGACGCGGTGATATCGGACGCGGCGATATCGCACGCCGCGGCTGCGTGGCACGCGGCCGCCGCGTCGCCCGCGTCAACCAACGACATCACGCCTGGCGTGCTCGGGTTCCTGGTGATCGCGGCCATGGGGGGTGTGCTTGTCCTGCTGCTGCGTTCGATGAACAAGCATCTGCGGCGGGTCAGGGCGGTCCGCGACGCGGGTCTGGCACCCGGCAGTGAGCTGGGCAGCACCGGCGTCAGCCAGGCAGCCAGAGCTGCCGCCAACGGGGCGGCCAGCGCCACGTCAAGCGTCGCGGGAGACGGCACGGGCCCGGCGGCAAGCACTGATCCGGGCGAGACGGGGCGGTAGAGCTCGGGAACGCAGATATCGCAGATATCACAGTGCCAAGCGGTGGCACGCGGCGGCAGCCGTTGGGGCTCTGCCAGCCCGGGGGGCACCGTGCCTACCTGGGGGCAACCCAGACCCCGATTGGCCCGGAACCCCTGCCTGCACCAGCGCAGCGCCGCACCAACCCGCGGCGGCCACCATGCGCAGCCGTTAGGCTCTGCCAGCCCGGGGGGCACCGTGCCTACCTGGGGGCAACCCAGACCCCGATGGCCCGGAACCCCCGCGAAACCCTCCGGGCCGATCCCGGAACGGCGGTGCGGGCTGCGGCGAGGCTCTCATCGGCGGGGTCCTTCATCGGCAACCGGTGCGGCGGCCAGTTTTTGGCGGAGGGTGGCGGGGCCCGGTCGGTGATTTGCTTCGTGCCGCGCGGCGGCGCGCTGGTAGCGTGTCGGCTCACCGGGCGTTGCTGGCACGGGTCGGTGCCGCACGGGTCGGTGCCGCAAGGGTCGGTGCCGCAAGGGTCGGTGCGGCAAGGATCGGTGCCGGGAGATCGAAGCCATGCTGGTGATACAGGGGATCTGGGCGGACGGCTCCCTCTGCCTGTGGGCCGAGGATGCCGCCCTCCCCGCGAATTCGCCGTCACGGCCGGGCCGCCCATCGCGGGCGCCCCGGCCGCACCCGTTCGCCGCTGAACCTGGTGTCATCGCCGACGTCCTGACCCAGATCGCCGGGCCAGTCGCCGACCTCGTCCGCAAGTCGGTCGATGACGAGCTGACCCTGCGGCTGCCGGCCACGGCGGAGGGACCACTTTCCTCGCCGGATCTGCGCCGCGAACCGGGCGGGCCCGACGAACCGGGTGAGCCTGATAAGCCTGCGCAGCGGCAACCGCGCAGCCGCGCGCGGCTTGCGGCATGGCGTGTGCCCGGCCTCGCGTTCGAGCCCGCTGCCGCACTCGACGTGCTTGCCATTCTTGGCGCGCCAGACGCCTATGCCTCCGAAGCGGTGGTCGGCGGCAGTGTGCACTACCTTGCCGCAGTCGGGCGGATGGCGACTGACCTGGCCGGCCGTGGCCGGGTGCTGCCAGCACTGGCCAGTGAGGGCGGCGCGCACGTGGCGCGGTGGCGGCCGGTGCTTTCCGGGGCGGACGTCGAGCAGGCGCGAGCACTCGCCGGGGCGATGCCGCCGCTGTGCCGTGCCACCGACGCCGATGGGGAACCATCTGCGGCGGTGCTCACCGAGGCACTCGACGCGCTCACCGACGCTGCCGTGCGCACCGCGCTCAGCCCAGGCAACGGTGATTCCCACAACCCGTGGACACTGCTGCCACCGCGCCGCGGCCGCGCGCCCTCACCCAGCCCAGTCGCCGAGCGCTGGATCGGGGCACTGACCGCGGCGGATCCGCAGGTCACGGTCGTGACACCGGAGGAGGACTCCGCGCTGGCGGAGCTTGCGGGCGCGCTCGCGGAATGGCGGACGGCGGCGCAGATCCCGGCTGGGCCCGTGCGGACCTGCTTCCGCCTGGTCGAGCCCGATCCTGGACTGGGAGCCGAGGAACGCGGCACCGATGAGGCGGCCGGCCTTTCCTGGGCGATCGAGTTCGCCCTCCAGTCGACCGACGACCCTAGCCTGGTGATCTCTGCGGCCGATATCTGGGCAGCCGACATCCGGACCGCCGATGCCCGGGTCGATGGCGCAACGGCCGGGTGGGCCGGCCTTGCGGCCGGCATCAAGCACCCGGAGGAGGAGCTCCTCGCGGGCCTGGGCCGGGCCGCCCGGCTCTTCCCCGAGCTCGATGCCGGCCTGCGGTCGGCGACGCCGGCCGCGATCAGCACCGACGCCGCGGGAGCGTACAGGTTCGTCAAGGACACCGCGCCGCTGCTGGCGGGTTCCGGGTTCGGGGTGTTGCTCCCGGCCTGGGCGCGCAAGTCACGGCTGGGGCTGAAACTCACCACGCGTTCCAAAAATACGTCCAACGGCGGGGTCGGCGGGGCCGGCGCACCAGGGTTCGGGCTGGACGATCTCGTCCAGTTCCGGTACGACCTCGCCGTCGGCGGCGAGGCACTCGACCCGGATGAGCTGGCCGAGCTGGCCCGGCTGAAGGTCCCGCTGGTCCGGCTGCGCGGTCAGTGGGTGGAGCTCGACCAGCGGCAGCTTCAGGCCGCGCTCCGGTTCATGGAGCGTAACCGGGGCGGGGAAATGCGCGCGGGCGAGGCGATGCTCGCCGCGTTGCACGGCGGGCCAGACGACGACGGGCTGCCCGTCGTCGAGGTGGACGCGGACGGATGGCTGGGCGACCTGCTCTCCGGCCAGGCGGACCGGCGGCTGGAACCGATCGGGACCCCGGACGGCTTTCGCGGTGCACTCCGCCCCTATCAGCAGCGTGGCCTCGCGTGGCTGGCATTCCTGAATGGCCTCGGGCTGGGCGGGATTCTTGCCGACGACATGGGCCTTGGGAAGACCATCCAGCTGCTTGCGCTGCTCGCCGCGCAGCGTGGTCCTGCGCTGCTTGCCGCGCAGCGTGGTCCTGCATTGCGGGCCGGTGAACCACGCACGGCCGTTCGGCATCATCCGACATTGCTCATCTGCCCGATGTCGCTGACCGGTAACTGGCAGCGGGAGGCGGAGCGGTTCACGCCGCAGCTGACCGTGCATGTCCACCACGGCGCGGACCGGCTCAGGGGGGAAGAGCTTGCCGGGGCGCTGGCCGCGGCCGACCTCGTGATCACGACCTACTCGCTCGCGGCCAGGGACAAGGACGCCCTGGCCGCGGTCGAATGGGACCGGATTGTCTGCGACGAGGCCCAGAACATCAAGAACAGCGCGACATTGCAGGCGCGCGCGATCCGCAGCCTGCCCGCCGCCAGCAAGATCGCGCTGACCGGCACGCCGGTGGAGAACCATCTCAGCGAGCTATGGTCGATCATGGAGTTCGCCAACCCTGGCCTGCTCGGGCCTGCCGAGAGGTTCCGCAACTCCTACGCCATCCCGATCGAGCGCCATGGGGACGATGACGCCATCGCCGCGGTCAAGCGGATTACGGGTCCGTTCGTTCTGCGCCGGCTCAAGACCGACCGGTCGATCATCTCCGATCTGCCCGACAAGCTGGAGATGAAGGTCTGGTGCAACCTCACCGCCGAGCAGGCGTCGTTGTACCAGGCCACCGTCGAGGACATGCTCGCCAAGATCGAGCAGGCCGAGGAGGGCATCGAGCGACGTGGTCTGGTGCTCGCGACGATGGCCAAGCTGAAGCAGGTCTGCAATCACCCTGCGCACCTGCTTGGCGACGGCTCGCGGCTGCCAGGCCGGTCGGGGAAGCTGGCCCGGCTCGAGGAGATCTGCGACGAGGTTCTCGCAGAAGGGGACAAGGCGCTGTGCTTCACGCAGTACGCAGAGTTCGGCTCCATGCTGCAGCCGTATCTGGCGGCCCGCCTCGGCTGCCCCGTGCTGTACCTGCATGGCGGCACACCCAAACGCCAGCGCGACGCGCTCGTCACCCAGTTCCAGGAGTCCGGCGAGCCGGCGCTCTTCCTGCTGTCGCTGAAGGCAGGCGGAACCGGCCTCAACCTCACCGCGGCCAATCACGTGATCCACGTGGACCGGTGGTGGAACCCGGCGGTGGAGGACCAGGCGACCGACCGGGCGTTCCGTATCGGCCAGCGCAAGGACGTCCAGGTGCGCAAATTCATCTGTGTGGGCACCCTGGAGGAGCGCATCGACGCCATGATCGACGCGAAGAAGGCGCTGGCGGAGCGCATTGTCGGCACCGGCGAGGGCTGGCTCACCGAGCTGTCGGTCGCCGAACTGCGGCGGGTGATCGCCCTGTCGCCGGAGGCGGTGTCCGAATGAGTTCCCCGGAGCCGCCGGAGCCGCCGGAGGTGGTGCCGGGATGAGCCGTTATGACCCGCCGCGGTGGTACGAGCCGTCACGGCCGCGCCCGGTCGAGGGTGGGGTGAAGGCCCGCAGCAAGCGTGGCGCGATCGGCCAGCAGTGGTGGTCGCGGCGGTTCATCGACGTGCTGGAGTCATTCGGCATGCGCAGCAGGCTCGCCCGGGGCCGAAGCTACGCCCGCGCCGGGCAGATCCTGGACTTCGAGCTTTCCTCCGGCTATGTCACAGCGCACGTGCAGGGCTCACGGCCACGGCCCTACCGGGTGCGTATCCGGGTGCTGCCGCTCACCACCGAGCAATGGCGGCGGGTGGAGCAGGCGCTGGCCGGGCAGGCGCTGTTCCGTGCCAAACTGCTGGCCGGTGAGATGCCCGCCGAGATCGAGCAGGTGTTCGCTGACTGCGGCACGCCCCTGTTCCCCCGTTCCGCCCACGACCTGGAGATGTCCTGCTCCTGCCCGGATTGGGAGGTGCCGTGCAAGCACCTCGCCGCGACCTGCTACGTCCTGGCCGAGAAGTTCGACGATGACCCGTTCGGTGTGCTCGCCTGGCGTGGCCGCGGCCGCGAGGAGCTGCTGGCCAGGCTGCGGCAGCTGACGGCGGGCGAGACCGCGAAGACGCCGCCGCTGATCGACGTGGCCGACCCGCCGCTGGCCGACTGCCTGGACCACTACTGGTCACCGGGGATCAGCCTGGCCCGCCTGCGCGCCCGGCCGGTGACTCCGGTCACCGCACCTGACCTGCTGCTCCGGACGTTCGAGCCACCGGCGATCGTGGTGCGCCGCAAGGATCTGGCCACCCTGCTCGCCCCCGCGTATCTGCGGATGACCGGCGGGCAAGGGCCAGATCCAGCGCGAGATCATTAGCTGCCCGCAGCGGCGAGCCGCTACGGGCCCGCGCCTGTAATGTAACCGGTTTTCATTTCATGACATCACTCATGAAGGTGTGCCGGATCCAATGAAACCGCTTTGACCTCGTGTTTCCTGGCCAGGACACGCGGCGCCCGCGCCGCCGGACGGGCCGATCTCGACACTTTCGCTGTCCGGTTCTAGTCGACGCGCCGAACACCAGCTTCGCCAATTTTATGACCACGGCGAACGCGGTCGGCGCGCATCCGATCATCACCGCCAGCGCCTGGCACGGCAAAGTGGCGGGTGTGAGCGCCGCTCCGCACCCGCCACTTTGCCCCCCAACCGGTTGACCCAGCTGCCTTGCAGCGTCCGGGTCGGTGCGTGTTCCGGTCGGCTGGGGTGGTCCAGGTAGGACCGCCCCAATGGGTCTTCTAATGCGCCGCCGTCTGGGCAGCGTCGAGGTCTTGGCCGATCCCGGCGGCCCAGGTGCGGATGTCCGCCTGGTCACGGAAGTCGCCCTCGGTGAACAGCTCCTTGCCGCCGGGTATTTTCGTCGCCATGCGCTCGGCGAGGCTGAGCTTGCTCAGGTCCAGCGCACCGAAGAACACGCGGTGGTCGCGTGGGGCGATGGCCGATCTGAACTCGTTGATCACCTTGGGTTCCGCGACCGCGCGCAGGTCCCGGCCCTGAGGATCGGTGGTCTTCGTGCCGACCGGGCCGCTGCTGAACAGCCAGACCGGCCGGCTGGCCAGGAAGACGCTGTTGCCCCTGACGAACCGCACGGCTTCCTTCCGCCAGAACCCGAAGTAGACCGCGCTGCCGACGACGAAGGCGTCGTAGTCCTCAAGATTCTTGATCTTGCCCACTGGCCGGACATCAACCTGCGCCCCACCCTGCCTGAGCGTTTCCGCGATGGACTCCGCGATACCCCGGGTCGATCCGTGTTTGCTCGCGTAGGCGACGAGCACACTGGTCTGCTTGTCCATACCTTCAGGCCACTCGCCGCCGCCGCCGGGCGAAAGGGTTGATGGTCCCGTCGTTCGAGGTCCTTGTGCCCATGATGTGACAATCAGCGGGTCAGCGGGTCAGCCGCACAGAACAAGAGGTTGGGTTGTCGATCCCTGCGGACAGCCGTCGATCCCGGCGGGAGGGTCGTCGATCCCGGCGGAGACTGGCTGCCACGGATTCGTCGGGCCTGTTGCCTGGAAGGGGAAACGCCACCCGTGGACCGAACGTCGCAACGCCGCAGTCACCCGGCGCCGGTGAGCCGCGTCGAGCCGGGGGGGCAAATGCGGCGCGGGCCGTAGGAACGGCAATCACGGCAGGTAGCCCTCGGCGGCTGGTGCGAAAATCGGCGGGGACGAGCCGGCGGGGGACGAGCCGGCGGGGGACGAGCCGGCGGGGGACGAGCCGTCGATCCGGAAACTCGATGGCTTGGCGCCAGGCACCGCTCCTATTCTGTGTCGCCGTACGCATCTGCTGCCGCGCACCGCATGTTCGGCGGGCCGCTAGGGAGGTTGACCGTGGCGGAATCCGTGCCCACCGGGCCCGATATCGTGGCGCGGCCGATTCGGATGCTCACCGGCGCCGACCTGCGGGACTGCCTCGCACTTGCGGCTGACCGAGGCTGGAGTCCCGAAGAGCACAAGTGGTCGCTGCTGCTGGAGGTCGGCGACGGCTACGGTGTAGATGATCCGGCCGGAGGACTCGCGGGTGCGGTCGTGCTGACCCGGTACGGCCATACTCTCGCCGCGGTGGGGATGATGCTGGTCGCGGCCCGGCACGGCGGCCGGGGCCTGGGGCGGGCGCTGATGACTCATCTGCTCACCCAGGCGGGCGGCGCGGCGGTCTTCCTTTACGCGACGAAAGACGGCCGTCCCCTCTACGAGAAACTTGGATTCCGGACAATCGGTGCCGCCGCCACAATGGTCGGGCAATTCCGCCCGACTGTCGGCAATCGCCTAGAACACACGCGCCCGGCCAGGGAGCACGATCTCGCCACGATCCTGAACGTCGACGCCGACGGGTTCGGCGGCGACCGCGCGCGCGTGGTGCGGCGGCTTTTCACCCTCGCCGAGCAAGTGCACGTGCTCGAGCGGGATCAGCGGATCGCGGGCTACGCGGCTGCCTGGCGCAACCGGACCACACGCGTCATCGGACCCGTGATCGCCCGTGACGTGGCCGGCGCCCAGGCTCTGATCACCGACCTGGCGGTGGGTGCGGACGATCCGGTGCGCCTGGATCCGGATCCCGGGCACCCCGATCTGGCCAGGTGGACGCGGGCGCGAGGGCTGGCCGAGGTGAACGTGAACTCGTTCATGGTGCGCGGTGAGTGGCCACCGCCCGGCGGTCGCCGCCACCTCTACGCTCCGATCACGGTCGCCCTGGGCTGAGGACGGCCCTGTTCCCGCCGACTGGGCGGGGCGGGTCGCGCCGAACAGGCAGGGCCGGCCGCGCTGAGTGGAGCTGGCCGCGGCGAGCGGCAGGGGTGGCCGGGTCGAGCGGGAGGGGCGGCCCGGTGCTGGCGGGGTGGTGGGCGGACGGGGTGTTGGCGGGCGGGGCTCCCCAGGGTTGGTGGTAGCGGCCGGCTGCGGGACGGTGGGTTTGGTGGGACGAGCGGCGCTCGTGCGCGGGTGCTGGCAGGCCCGGCGGGTGGTGGGTTGGTCGGTGGACGGGGTACTGGCCGGCGGTGGGTTGGTGGTGGCGCAGTGCTGGTGGACCAGGCGCTGGTTGGCCTGATCGGCTGAAGCGCTGCCCTGGGCCCTTCCGCCGGAACGATCCGCCGGGACGAGCCACGGGCTAGCTACTACAGGGACACTTCCACCCACGACCTGCGGTGATGCCGTACCCGAACTCGTCCGATCGTGGGCGTGACCAGGCCCTTCCCGCGCGGCCTGGTCCAACTGGCCCTGTAGTACTAGGTCACGCTGTCACGCGGGCTCCATGCCGAAGCGCGTCATCAACGCGCGTTCCTGCTCCCGTTCCGGTGGTTGCGCACCGGACCACAGCCGGTGCAGCTCCTCGAAGTACGCGTCCATCGCCGGTGCATGCAGCACGAGCAGCCGCGCCGTGTCCGCACCGCCGTTGCCGAACGTGTGCGCGGCCCCGCGGGGGACGAGCAGGAAATCGCCGGCGCCGCCGGCCGACTCCTGCCCGTCGAGTACGAAAGCGACGGTCCCCTCAAGGACGAAGAACGCCTCCGAACAGTTAGTGTGCCTGTGCGCAGGAGGCCGGCGGCCGCCGGGCGGCAGCGTGCGTTCCATCAGCGAGAAATCACCGCTTGTCTGTGCCGCGACTGCCTTGAACGCCATCACGCTGCCGCGTGCGGTCAGGATCTTGCCGTCGCCGGGATGGATGATCGGGTCGCTGGCCATGCGTCTTCCCCGGACATTTCTGGGCCCGGGCACTGAGTCCGGGCCATCGGGTGTCTCGCCGCGCAGCCGTTAAGGCTACTCGCCGGTCAGGTGATCGCGCTCGACGCCCGGACATGGCCGGGCGCATGTGCGCCTGCCCGGTGGCTCAACCTCATCCGGCGGGGCCCAACCCGGTCGCTGAGTAGCGAAGCTCGGCGTTCACCTGGCATCCGACAGCCGCAGAGCCTGCTGCCTGGCGCCTGCCCGCGCAGCCGTTAAGTCTGTTCATGGGTCAGATGATCAGGCCTTGCGGCGCCGGACCGCCCGGCCGTCAGCGGGACAGCGGCTCGTCCGCGCTGCCCCGGTGCGGCATGCTTGGCACCGGAACCGTGCCCATCCGGCCGGCCTGGAAGTCCTCCACGGCCTGGATGATCTCCTCGCGGGTGTTCATGACGAACGGCCCGTACCGTGCGACCGGCTCGCGGATCGGCAGGCCGCCGAGCAGCAGCATCTCCCAGCCGTGGGTTGACGCGAGCGGCTGGCTGCCGACCGCCGTCACGGTGAGCGCCTCGCCAGCGCCGAACAGCGCGAGCCGCTGCTTTTCTTGCTGCGGTGCGTCGTCTGCCGTGGCCAACGAAGTTGAAACTTCAATCATTCCCCGGGTATCCTGCTGCGTATGACAGGAGGGCGCTGGCTGGCAGCATCGCAGCAGCGTGACTGGCGCGCGTACATCGAGGGCCGGGCGCGGCTCGATGAGGCGATCGAACGGGATCTCAAGACGCGGCACGGGATGTCGCTGGCGGAATACGAGATCCTCGTCCAGCTCTCGGAGGCGCCGGACCGGCGGCTGCGCATGGCGGAACTCGCCTCCTCAGCGACCCAGTCACGCAGCAGGCTGACGCACACCGTGGCTCGTCTGGAATCCAAGGGGTTCGTCAGCCGCACCGACTGTCCCACGGACAAGCGTGGCGTCTACGCCCTGCTGACCGACCAGGGCTACGCGGCCCTCAGCCGCGCCGCGGCCGACCACGTCTCCACCGTCCGTGACCTGTTCATCGACGTGATCGACGCTGACGACCTCGCCGCGATCGGCCGGGCCTTCCGCACCGTCGCCGACCGCCTCCGCTGAGGCCCCGGTCAGCCTGGTCTGGCGGCGTTTTCTTGATCGTGCCGCATTGCCCGCATATCCGGCGCCCAACGTGCTATTGATCACGATTCAGGCACTGACAGCGGCCCGGACAGTGCCGGGCCTTCATGATCGCGGTAACTTTTCGGCGTATACTTCCCAAAAGTTACCGCGATCATGAAAAGGGCGTGTCGATAGGCAGCGGAGCACCGGCTTGTGAGTGCCGAAAACCATGACAAAAGGCGTATATCGGTTGGGTTGGTGCGGCATTGCGGGGTGAGCGGTCGACTGGGGCCTGCGGGCAGGTGGTGCAAATGCGCCTGCCGGTGGCTGAACGCCACTCGGCCAGGCGCACCCGCCCCACCCGCCACTCAGGCGCGAAGCTGCCGCGTTCAGGCAATTCGAGTCAAGTCGGCGTACCAGCGCCGCTGACCCTCGGAGTGGATCTTGTCAAGCCGCCACGTCTGCCCCGCGATCTGAAACGTCTCCCCTTCGCCTATGCGCGCAACGAACTCCTCTGCGGAATTCTCATCCCACACTGCGATCTTTGCTATGGTGGGCTCGCTGTTCGTAGCGGGGAACAAGTTACTTCCAGCGAAACGAATGCCATTTCCGGGCCGCGAGACGGTGCCCTGACCAACCTGGACCCGCGAACCAATGTCCGACACGTTTCCCTCATTTCAGCGTGGTGTACCTAAGTTCCATATTCGCGGTGAACTCGCCGATCTTAACCGCCTCAGGGTGTCGGCCGTTCCACGGATTCCACAGCGTGAACATCTTGATCGGTTACGGCCACGACTTCGTAAGCATGAGCTGGTTCCAGGTTGTAAGGCATGTCCTCGCGGTCGTGTTTCTTCGGCCGGGATGCCACCAGCACGGGTTTGCCGTCACGTAACTGCCGATCGAGCACTGCTCGGAAGCTGTTTTGGGTCCTCGGGGTAGGGGCGAACCGTTGACTCCATGCCGGTCAGCTGGGTGAGTAGCTCAGCGCGGTCCCATGACGTTGAGCCCTGATTCAGCCGCGTAAACCCGTCCGGCTGGCTGTCCGATTCGCGGATTCTTAACCTTGTCATCCGCAGCGTCGTCTTCGCATAGCCGCTGCCACATGCCAGCCCAGTCGGCCCGCCGCTGCGGCGTCCATGTCTGATCAAGCCCAGCGATCGCCTTCTCCAGTACCGGAGCCCATGCCGCATCGGCATGTGTCCTAGCAAATGAAGGCTGAATGTCCGGGCGCGCTCATAAACCGGTAGGTCAGGCGTAACTGTCAGTTCGATCATCCGGCCGGTTGCGATCGCTCCGTCTCTGTCCGTTGCGTCTCGTTAACCGCACCTTGTATGTCCCGTCCGGCTGTTCAGTGATCCGCTTGCGATCTCGGCTGGCCGGTGCGCAGCTACCCCGCCGAGCGTCGCAATGATCCACAGTCCCGCTAATCAGCCTTGCTGCGCCTGGGTCGCGGTCGGCCGTCCGTCCAGGTACGGCAGGCGCGTGCCATCGGGTGGTCGAGCGGTGTCGCCGTAGCGGTCGGGTGGCTTGCGTATCATCAAATCGGTCCTGGTAGGCGGGGTGATCTATGTGAGGGTGTAGTCGGTCTGTCTCGTCCTTCTCGGGTGGTGGATCGGTGCTGGGGCGTTCGTCTGTGGGGCGGCTGTCGTCGCTGGGTTGACGGTGCCAGGGCCAGCGGAGGTAGGCGCGGCCTGTGTCGTCGGGGAGGGCTCCTGGGGGGCGGGGGACGCCTGCGAGCCAGCGGGGATCGATCTCGTCCGGTGCGGCGGTGTCGGCGGTGCGGGAGCCTTTGTCGCGGCCGTTAGCTGCATGTGGGGACGCAGTGCCGCTATCGCGCGGTGCGTCGCCTTTTGGCTGGCCGGGCGTGTGATCGTTACTGGCTGGGTGGTCGCGGCGGTCGCCGGTGCTGGATCGTCCGGTGCGGTCGCTGCCGGGTCGGGTGCCATCTCGGCTGTCTGGGGGGTCCGGCCTCCAGGGCCGGTCGCGGCGTGGGGTCTCCGCATGATCGGCGGGTCGAGCCGGATTGCCATAGAAGGCGCGCATCCGCTCGGCGCCGCTGCGCGGCGAGTCCGGCTGGCGCGGCGTCTCGGCGCGGCGACGGAGATTCTCGGCCGGGCGCTGCGGAATTTCGGCAGCGCGGCGGGGTGTGTCTGGAGCCCGGCGGGGCGTATCGGCGGGGCGCGCGGGTGTGGCGGTGGTGTCGGCCTGGTCGGATGTCCGGTTGCGTAACTCCGCCACGCGGTCATCTCATCACAGGCACGCGTTCGCGGGGGGAGTCATGGCGGGATGACGTGGTCGCCTCCGCATTCTGCCAGCGGCCCGAACACGGGCGAGTCTCACCCGACGCGGGTGAGAGTGGCGTGCCAGGGGCGGCTGACATGGATGGCGTCGAGCCGCCAGGTGTGGTCGGCGAGGTGGACGGTGTCGCCCGCGTGCAGTTCGGCGGTCAGCTCACGGGCGCCATGACGGATGGCGATGTGGACGCGGGCGGGTTTGCTGCCGGTCGCGGGGACGCAGGTGATTCCGGCGAATCGGGTGCCCTGGTGCCCGGTGACCTGGCCGTGGGCGATGTGGATCCGGGTGCCGGTGTTCATATCCGGTAATGGGCCGTTCATGTGAGCGTGGCGTAGCCGGGCTGGGTGAGCTGAGCGAGAGCGGTGAGCGGTACGGGCTTGGGGTGGTGATACCCCCATGGGTTGCGCAGGATGGCGGTGCGCCAGCGGAAGTCGGTGATCTCGTATACTTGGCCGGCGACCAGCCGGTACGGCAAGACCTCGCCGGGAACCCTTTCCTTCCGGGCGGTGATGATGACCGGCTTGCGGGCGGCGAGTTGGCGCCGCATCGTGCGGCGGATCGGCCCGCGCCGGACCGGCAGGTGGCGGACCGCTGCCTGCCGACCGGTGAGCTGGGTGAGTGCCTCGGCCTGATCGAAGGCGGTCCCGCTGTGGCCGAGGCGCACGTAGCCAGTGGGAGCTGGGCCGTGGCGGTGCCGGGGGAGTTGCGGGTCAGCAGTGTCGGCGGCGCAGGCCCGGTCCCAGGATTGCGCCCATTGGGTGCGGCGCCGCGCTGTCCAGGACGTCTCCACACCGGCGAAGGACTTCTCCGCGATGGCCGCCCAGGCGACACGGTCCGCTTTCGCGTACGCGGGCTCACCGGGTGAGTGGTCATATACCGGCAGATCCGGGGTGATCGACAATTCGATGGTTCGCCCGGTTGGGACCGCGCCCGACGCGGTGCACCGCGCCTCGGCGAGCGCGACGCGATACGTGCCGTCGTGGCATTCGGTGACCCGGCTGGTGATCTGATCCGGGAGGTGGCCCGCGACCGCGCCCAAGACCGCGATCAGCCAGCCATCGCCCAGCGTCCCCTGTTCGGCATCCTCACGCTGCGATCGCGGGCAGGTCTCGACGGTTGCAGCCGAATCCGGACTAGTACGGGCACTTAGGCTGGTGCCTGCGCCTCGCACGGCGCCGAGGCTGCTTGGGGTCATGGTCTTGCGCATGGCGGGCGCTCCTGGAGCGTCACAATCCATAGCCGACTATTGAGGCGTAATCCCCGTTGATGCATCCTGCCCCTCCTGGTGCCTTTTCAGCTCGGTCTCAAGCTCGTCAAGATCGTGCGTAATGATGGTGTGCGGGTGAATAGTTACGGTCACCCCATACGCGCAGTAGCGAATACCCGCGTTCTGATCTAGGGCTTCCCTGATGATCTGGTGCCCAGAGAACTTCTCGCGCAGCTCGGCAAGCTTGCGGATCTCTTCCTTGCCGGGGATCTCGCCGCGTTTCACTCGCGCGCCGCCGACAGTCACGGTCATGGCCTGGCCGTTGGGTGGGGCTGCCTGAGCCCGGTGTGGAGTCTGTGCTGACTCGCTCATGTCAGCAGTCTAGCTGTATATAGAGGTCTACATCTAGCTGTAGCGTTAGCTATACATCTGTGCAGGTCAGTGGATGCCTAGCATGATCGTGTGAGTGATCCTCCGCGCTTTGATCCGCGCGGCCCAGAGCTTGTCTACATGCTCGTGGCTGACGACATTGCTGGCCAGATCGAGGGCGGCAAGCTTCAGCCCGGCGCACGGCTGCCCGGTGAGGATGCTCTCGCAGAGCATTACGGTGTGGCACGCATGACCGTGCGGCGTGCGATGCGGGAGCTACGCGAGCGTGGCCTGATCCGTACCCTAAGCGGCAAGGGCAGCTACGTCCGTTGACGTCGGATGTGGTATCTAGGCGGCTCGCCAGGCGAGGCCGAAGAGACCCCATAGATCCCCGAGAGTGCGCCACCCTTAGCTGCGGGCTGCGAGAGGCCTGGCAGGAGCGCGCCGGTGTGGGGGATCAGGGTCCAGCCGCGCACCAAAGCAGTGGCGGCCAGCGGGCCATCGCTCACGCTTTCGTACCCGGCGGCTGCTGACCTTTCACCAATGCGAGTTCCGCGCCGTCACGCCATTGGCGGGCGGCAGTTTCACCCTGCTTCCCCGTGACCGTGAGCCCGGCGGGCGGGGCTGAGCGCGGCATGCACCACATGCCAGGGCCACGTGGTCGGCTAGGTGACGGCTGCGCAGCCGTTCAGGAAAATGGGACGTCCACGCGCTATCTCGCCGCTGAGGCGGGCACCTGCGGACAGGGCGAGATCGTCGCCGCTCCAGAACCTGCCCGCGTCGTACCAGTTCGGCCGGCGCTTATCCGGCAGCAGGCCCATGGCCTGGTAGGTGACCGCGACCACCTCGGCGCAGTAGGCGGTGGCCAGGTCACCGCCGCGCGGGCCCTCCTGCGCACCATTCTGCGCGCCGCCCCGCGTGCCATTCTGCGCATCGCCCGGCGCATCGCCCGGCGCGCCGTGCCGCGCGCGGTACCTGGCGGGCGCGCGGCCGCGCAACCAGCGTGAGGCAAGGCGGACCGTGGAAGGGAACGGCGTGCCGTCGAGGCGGGCGATGGTGCGCAGGACGGCGTCCTCCGTCTCGCGGGTGACCGGGGAGTCGAGCTGGCGCAGCCACGCCCGCTGCCCGTATTTCGTGGCCCAGACGATGACCGCCTCGCGCAGGTCGTGCAGCTGGACCCCACGGTGGTGGGTGCCCGACCACAGTCGGGCAGGGACCGGCCGAGCTCGGCGTGCCACATCAGCGGCGGCAGGTCGTCCACGACGACGGACATGCCGACATGGTTGACGGGGCTGTTGGTGGTCACCTGGATCGCGCGGTCAGCCGCCGTGCGCCCGCGAAACAGCCACACGTCACCGGTGCGGGTCACATCGAGCGCCTCGTCCAGGGTGATGCTCACGCCGGCCACGGTCGTAGCCTAGGCAGGTGCGCTATGTGGAAAGTACTGGGCCTGGCAGGTTTCGTGGGTGTCGCAGCCACCGGAGCGGTGATCGTCCGGTCCGAGCGGCGCCGCCGCGCCTACACTCCGGAGCAGATCCGGGCACGGCTGCACGCGCGGTTCGCCGAGGCGTCCGGCGACGCGCCGACGGGTGACGCGAAGCCGCACAGCGGCGGTCCGCACCAATGACCCCCGGGGGCTCCGGCCTCCCCCCTGCCGGGGCCCCCGGGCCACCATCCATGCGGCGCGCGAGCCCTTGCTGCCCGGGCCACGCTGGCGGACGCGCTCGGCTCGACGCCCAAGCCGATGAGCTGCGGGCGATCGCGGCGGCCACCGCGCGAGAGACCGGGCTGACCTGGCTGCTGCCACCCTCGTGACCGTCGGCTCCGGACGCCGGCTGAGCTGGCGGTCCGGTCGGGCAGGGGGCGGCGGCGTTGCGCCGGATCGCTGATCGAGGGTGGGTCGTACCCGGCGTCCGCGCGGTTGAGGTTGGTTCCCGGCGGGACGATCTTGTCGATCCGGTCGAGCACATCGTCGTCGAGGGTCAGCTTCGCGGCCGCAAGCAGGTCGGTGAGCTGGTCCATGGTGCGCGGGCCGATGATCGCCGCGGTCACGGCGGGATGCGCCATGACGAACGCGAGTGCCAGGTGGGCCAGCGAGCAGCCGACGTCCTCCGCGATCTTGATCAGCTCTTCGACCGCCGCGAGCTTGGCCTGGTTGGCCGGCAGCGAAGGGTCGAAACGCAGCGGCAGGCGCGACGCGCGGCCGCTGGTCATGTCCACGTCCTGCGCGCTGCGGTATCTGCCGGTCAGCCAGCCACCCGCGAGCGGGCTCCACACGATGGCGCCCATGCCGTAACGGGCACACGCGGGAAGCACCGATGTTTCCACGCCGCGCGCCAGCATCGAGTATGGCGGCTGCTCGCACCGGAACCGGACATGCCCGCGCCGCTCCGCTACCCACTGCGCCTCGACGATCTGGTCCGCGGGGAAGGTCGACGAGCCGATCGCCCGGACCTTGCCCGCGTGGACCAGATCAGACAGCGCCGACAGCGTCTCGTCGATGTCGGTGGACGGATCCGGCCGGTGGATCTGGTACAGGTCGATGTAGTCGGTCCGCAGGCGCCGCAGGCTGGCCTCAACCTCGCGCACGAGCCAACGGCGCGAGTTGCCGGCCATGTTCGGATCGCGGCCCATCGGCCCATGCGCCTTCGTGGCGAGGACCACCTGGTCGCGGCGTCCCTCGAGCGCCTCGCCGACGATCTCCTCCGACTCCCCGGCCGAATAGACGTCCGCGGTGTCGATGAAGTTGATCCCCGCGTCCAGAGCCGCGTGGATGACTCGCGCGGAGTCCGCGTGGTCGGCGTTGCCCCACGCGCCGAACATCATCGCCCCGAGGCAGTACGGGCTTACCTTGATGCCGGTGCCGCCCAGTCTGCGCAACCGCATGAATCGCCACTCCCTCATCGTTGGTGTTCCGTATACCCATCCTGCCGGGCCGGCCGCGTTGGACGGCCGCGGCCGGCTGATTGAGTACGGCCGCGGTCATGTGATCAGTCCGGAGAGGTGTAGCGAAGGCCGGATAGCGTGGGTCGGGTGAACAGGCTGAAGAGCGCGACGAGCCCTTATCTTGCTGCAGCATGCGGACAACCCGGTGGACTGGTGGCCATGGTCGCAGGAAGCCTTCGACGAGGCCAGGCGCCGTGACGTGCCCGTGTGCTGTCGGTCGGCTACTCGGCCTGCCACTGGTGCCATGTCATGGCGCACGAGTCCTTCGAGGACCCGCAGACCGCCGCGATGATGAACGAGAACCTGGTCGCCATCAAGGTGGACCGCGAGGAGCGGCCGGACATCGACGCGGTCTACATGACCGCGACGCAGGCAATGACGGGCCAGGGTGGCTGGCCGATGACGGTCTTCATGACCGGGACGGCGAGCCGTTCTTCTGCGGCACCTATTTCCCGCGCGAGCCCTTCCAGCGCCTGATCGCCGCGGTCGCGCGCACGTGGGCCGAGGAGCGTGAGCGGATCACCGGCCAGGGGAAGCGGATCGCCGCGGCGCTCACCGAGCGGGCGGCGGCGCCCCTCGCGCCGCCAGGCACCGCGCCGCTTCGCGACCAGCTCGGCCCCGCGCTTTCCGCCGCCGTGGCGTCCCTCGAAGGGGACTTCGACGGTGTGCACGGCGGGTTCGGCGGCGCGCCCAAGTTCCCGCCGTCGATGGTGCTCGAATTCCTGCTGCGCCACCACGAGCGGACCGGCAGCGCCGCCGCGCTGCGGATGGCAGCGGCGACCGCGGAGGCAATGGCGCGCGGCGGCATGTACGACCAGCTTGGCGGGGGTTTCGCGCGGTACTCCGTGGACGATTCGTGGGTGGTGCCGCACTTCGAGAAGATGCTCTACGACAATGCGCTGCTCGCGCGCGTCTACGCGCACCTGTGGCGCCGCACGGGCTCGCGGCTCGCCCGCCGCATCGCCGCGGAGACCTGCGACTGGATGATCCGCGAGCTGCGCACCCCCGAGGGCGGATTCGCGTCCGCGCTCGACGCGGACAGCGAGGGTTCGGAGGGCCGGTTCTACGTCTGGACGCCGGCGCAGCTCGCCGAGGCGGCTGGCGAGGGCGACGCGCCGTACGCGGCGCAGGTGTTCGGCGTGACGCCGGCCGGCACGTTCGAGCGGGGCAGTTCGGTGCTCCAGTACCGGCGCGACACGGATGATCCCGAACGGCTGCGCGCCATCCGCTCCGCTCTCTTGACCGCACGCGCCACCCGGATCCGGCCCGGGCGCGACGACAAGATCGTCGCCGCGTGGAACGGTCTCGCGATCGCCGCGCTGGCGGAAACCGGCCTGCTGCTTGGACCGGCCCGAGTTGGTGGCGGCAGCCCGCGGCGCGGCGCAGTTGCTCGCGGAAGTGCACATGGATGTAAGCAGCCGCGGCGCGGTGATGGCCCGGACCTCGCGGGACGGGCGAACGGGCCCGGGCGGCGGCGTGCTCGAGGACTACGCGTGCGTCGCCGAGGGATTCCTCGCCCTCGCGGGTGTCACCGGGGAGGCGCAGTGGATCCAGGCCGCGGGAGACCTGCTTGACGCGGCCCTCGGCCGGTTCGGTGACGGCGGCGGCGGCTTCTATGACACGGCGGACGACGCCGAACGCCTGCTCTACCGGCCGCAGGACCCGGCGGACAACGCGACGCCCTCCGGCTGGTTCGCCGCGGCTGGTGCGCTGCTCAGCTACAGCGCGCTGACCGGCTCTGCCCGGCACCGGCAGGCCGCGTCGGGCCTGCTTTCCCTGGTGCCCGCGCTTGCCGGGCGTTTTCCGCGCGCGGCCGGATGGGGGCTTGCGGTCGGTGAGGCGTACCTGTCCGGCCCGGTCGAGATCGCCGTCGTCGGCGAGCCGGCCGACCCGCGTACGGCGGCACTGCACCGGATGGCGCTGCACGCCGCACCGCCCGGCGCGGTGATCGCGGCCGGGCCGCCAGATGGCAGGGCCGGCGGTGCAGACGGAGCCGGCGGTGCAGACGGAGCCGGCGGTGCCGGCGGTGCAGACGGAGCTGGCAGTGCTGGCGGTGCTGGCGGTGCTGGCGGTGCTACCCACGATCCGCGCATTCCCCTGCTGGCCGGGCGTGGCCTGGTCGGCGGCGCACCCGCCGCCTACGTCTGCAGAGACTTCGCCTGCCGCGCGCCCGTGACCACCCCGGACGAGCTTGCCGCCGCGCTTGGCGCCACGATCGCGCCCTAGTTTCCCCAGGATCCCGATCGGTCCTGAGTTATCCACAGACTCCCGTTCACCCCTCCCGCACCCCCTTGACAACCTGCCAAGATCGTCAGTAGGGCAACGCCCCCAAGGGAGGGCGGGTCTTGCAGGGAGGGCGGGTCTTGCAAGGGGCGGGTCTTGCAAGGGCGGATCTTGCAGGGAGCGGGATTGTGGCGATGTCGCTGGGGTAGGGCACATGCGTGGCCGAGGGTGCTATGTCGGCCCACAGTGGCACGTGGGCCGCAATTGTCGTTGAATGAACCCATGGCCGCCGAACCAGCGGCCGCTGCGGCGCGTCGAACGAATAGGGCGAGCGAGAGGAGCCACCGTGAGCGACCAGCCGGGACGGTGGTTCTCCGCCCGCGCGGCGCGCGTCACCACGCTCGGCGCGGCGGCGCTTGTCTTGCTCGGCGGCGCGGGCGGAGCCTCTCCAGCGCTCGTGCACGCCGCCGCTGCTGTCTCCCCGCCACGTATGAGCACGCCGGTTCCAGCCGCCGTGCCATACAGCGCCAGCCGTTATGGATCATCATCGGTCCCCGTCGCCGAGCCGCTCGCCGCCGCTGCGGTGCCGGTGGTCGCGCCGCTGCGCCATCTGCACGAACCTGACGTCATCGTGGTCGCGCAGCGCTCACTTCCCGCTAGCGCGCTGGCGCCGATCCGGGCGCTGGCAGGCGTGACCGCCGCCACGTCGGTCGACGCGGCGCGGATTCAGGTGAACGGCACGGTCATCGCGATGATGGGCGTGGATCCCTCCTCGTTCCGCTCGTTCGCGGCACGGCCGACCGCTTCGTCCAACCGGCTCTGGCAGAACGTGGCCGAGGGTGGCATCGCCGTCTCCTATGACATGGGCAAGCAGGAGCACCTTCCGCTCCGCGGCGTGGTGCATGTGGCGGGCCGCAGCGCGGTGGATCTGCCCATCGCCGGGTTCGCGACCGCGGGAATCGGCGGGATCGACGCGGTCGTGTCGCACCAGACCGCGGCGTCGGTCGGCCTGCCAGCGGGGAACGCGATCGTCGTAAGCGCGCCCAAGGCCGACCTGACCGCGCTGGTGGCGCAGATCAAGCGCGTCGTCCCGGCGCGGACGGCCGTGCAACCGCTCGTCTACACCGTGATGGTGGGCGGCGTCTCCGCTGGTGGTTCTGGCATCGCGGGCGGCGCGGCGATCGGCGCCACGCTGACCCGCGCCGAGGTCACCACGATGCTCGCCGCGGCGCTCAGCAGGCAGGGGCTGCCGTACGTGTGGGGCGCGGCTGGACCATCCTCCTTCGACTGCTCCGGGCTCGTCCAGTGGTCGTTCGCCCAGGCCGGAATCGCCATGCCGCGGGTCGCTGCCGATCAGGCCAGGACGGGCCCGCTGGTCCCGGCCAGCCAGGCGCAGCCGGGTGACCTGCTGTTCTGGCATACCGATCCGACAGCGCCCAACTACATCTCGCATGTCGCGATCTACCTGGGCAACGGCCAGATGATCCAGGCGCCGCAGCCAGGCCAGAACGTGGAAGTGGTGCCCGTGGACTTCGGCTCTGGGTTCGCCGGTGTCGTGCAGGTTCGTCCGCAGGTAGCAGTCTCGATCGCGGGCTGACCCCCCGGCATTGTCCTCTCGCCGGCGACGGCACGGCCCTGCGCCCCGCTCCTGACGTGCCTGTCCGCGCGGCCCTGCCGCGCTCCTTGACGCTTACTTCGTCAAGGTGTAATCATAATTACATGACTACAGAACAAGACAGCCGGGAGACGGCTGAGCAGGAGTTGCGTGGCTGGTTCACTGGCCGGTTGCCTGCCGAGTGGTTCACCGAACCCGTCGAAATCGCGCTCGATCGTGAGGAGATCGCGGTCGTCGGGACGATCGCCGACCCCGAGGTCGCCCCGGACGCGTCGGACGCAGAACGGTCCGCGGCAATGGAGGGACGCATCAGGCGGTTCCGCGAGCAGACTCGCGACCGCAGGATCGAGATCGCGCGCGAGGCCGAGCACCGGTTCGACCGCAAGGTGTCCTGGGGTGTCGTGTGCGGCGGGAAGAAGGCCATGTTCACCACGTTGTCGGTTCCCGTGATGACGCGGCTGCGGCAGGCCGAGCGCCGGGTCCTCGACACACTGGTCGACGCGGGCGTGGCGCGCAGCCGAAGCGACGCCCTTGCCTGGTGTGTCCGGCTCGTCGGCAAGAACATCGATACGTGGCTCGAGGATCTGCGCGCCGCGCTGCGCCGGGTAGAACAGGTCCGCGCGGAGGGCCCCGACGCCTGAGCCGGCGGCGACGCGCCGCCCGGGATGGGGGCCGCGCTGCGCGTATGACCGCTGAAGCTGTGTATGACCGCTGAATATGCCTCAATAGCCTGGGCGCGGCCCATTGTCTGCCATTTTGGGGTTGAGCGGCGCACTGGGTGGCGGGCCTGGCGCGGGCGTCGCCGCGCCTGGCCCGCGGCGCGAGTGTGACTTTCGCCACACCCAACCGGCTCGCTGGCACCGCCGTCTCCGCCTTGGGTGGTTACCCAGAAGTAGGGACGACGCGCCGGGGCGCGGGCGACCCGCAGGGCGCCTGGCAGCTTCAGGCCTGGTGTCCTCGGCGGCGCGCACGGCCAGGGCGCCCCGCGGTGCGCCGCGGCGGGCTTCTGCGGCGGGTCGGCGGATTCGCAGGTGGGCGACCCGCGGCCCGCGCCGCGGACCAGGCATGCGGCCCCCCGATTCCCCGCGCATTTGAGAACTCGTCGCATTGAGGTTTATACCAAAGGTCTAAACCAAAATAGCCCCGAGAACCGCCGCGGATTCACAAAGGAACAAGCTCGGCTTCTTCGTGAAGGTAGCCTACTCCGCTTGTCCCGGCGGCTCGGGACAATTGGAAGCCATGTTGCCGGGGTAGACTCTTTTAATCCTGTACTGGCGAACGCCGACGGCGTTTGTGCCAGGGCCGTACCGGCGGCATGCGAGCGTAGGCGTATGCCGTAGGGCCAGCGTAGCGGTGGCGGCACCTAAAGAGGAGGAGCGAACGTGGCGTATGAGCTGAAAGCGAAGTCGGCGGAGTGGAATCCGTCGGCCAAGCGATTGCGCGAACTGGCCGAGGAAATGCCGAACGGCCAGATAACCGAGTTCGGCAACCTGGCGGTAAAGGCGCGCGTGGACTCGCGCAGCGCACGCTCGACGTACGTCGTGGATGACTCCTCGAACGTCACGAAGCAGACAATCACCCGCGCCGAGTACGATCGGGTGGCCGCGGCGCAGGACGCGTATATCGCCGGCCAGGACATGGTCGTCGTCGACGGCTACATCGGTTCCGACCCACAGTTCCGCACCCGCGCCCGCCTGATCATCGAGGCGGCCAACGCCAACGTGGCGGGAATGCAGCAGCAGTTGTACTACCCGCCGAGCGGCGCCGACAGCACTGAAGGTGCGGACTACGACCCGGCCACCTGGAATCCGGACACCACGGTCATCTACACGCCGAACCTGCCCGTTCCCGGCTACCCCGACGACCGCCTGATCGCCGTCGACCTCCGCGCCAACATCACCCGCGTGCACAACTCGGACTACTTCGGTGAGTCCAAGAAGGGCGGGCTGCGGATGTGGAACGACATCGTCTACGGCCGCGGCGGCCTCGCGCTGCACGCGGGCTGCAAGGTCATCCCCGTCGGGAACCAGAACAAGACCGTCCTGATCGTCGGGCTGTCCGGCACCGGCAAGACCACCACCACCTTCACCACCCAGCTGGGCAGCAAGCCCGTACAGGACGACTTCGTGGCGCTGATGCCAGAGGGCAGGATCTACACCACGGAGAACGGCTGCTTCGCCAAGACCTTCGGGCTGAGCCCTGACTACGAGCCGACGATCTACTACGCCACCGTCAAGCCGGATGCCTACCTGGAGAACGTCTCGGTGGACGGCGACGGCAAGGTGGACTTCTTCGACACGTCCTATACCAAGAACGGCCGGACTACCTGGCCCTTCGCGTACGTCGACCCGTGGCCGCCCGAGCAGCTGGCCCCGGCCGAGTTCCTGCTCATCCTCAACCGCAACGAGAACATCGTCCCCGGCGTGGCACGGCTGGACCGCGCGCAGGCCGCGGCCTACTTCATGCTGGGTGAGACCACCGGCACGTCGGCCGGGGGCAAGGACGAGGAGGGCAAGTTCCTCCGCATCCCCGGTACGAACCCCTTCTTCCCACGTGACATGGCCGACATGGGCAACCGGATGCTCGAGCTGCTCGACAGCCATGAACTTGGTGTGTACGTGCTCAACACCGGCCGGGTCGGCGGCGGCGAGGCGCACGAGGGCTCGAAGAAGGTCAAGATCCCGCACTCGTCCGCCATGGTGCAGGGCATCGTCGAAGACTCCATCACCTGGACCAGCGATCCGAGCTTCGGCTACGAGGTCGCGTCCTCGGTGCCAGGTATCGACGACACAGAGATCCTCCAGCCGCGGCTGCTGTACCAGCGGCAGGGGCGGATGGACGAGTACGAGGCCATGGTCGAGCGGCTCAAGCGGGAACGCCGCGAGTACCTCGCCTCGTTCGCCGGCCTGGACGAGGCGGTCATCAAGTCCATCGGCTGACGCGGGCATCAAGCCCATCGGCTGACGCAGCCCCGGCGCCACGGCTGGCGCCGGGGTTGCGGCCCGTCAGCGTGCCCGAAGCAACCCAAGCGTCTTGTGGCCTTGGATACGGTGCTAAGAGGGGTGCCTGCGGTTCGGCCGGTACTCTCTCGTCGTCCATCTGGTCATGAAGGGTGCCGTATGAGACTCCGCAGCCTCGTCTACCGGCTCTATACACGCAGGCTCGGGGCATCGCTGGCCGGTAAACCGGTACCGCGCCACGTCGGGGTGATCCTGGACGGCAACCGCCGGTGGGCCCGCGCGGCCGGAATGCCGGACTTCAGCGGTGGTTACCGCAAGGGCGGCGACCGGGTCTTCGAGCTTCTCCAATGGTGCGACGAGGCCGGTGTCGAGGTCGTGACGCTCTGGCTGCTTTCCACCGACAACCTGAACCGCCCGGCCAAGCAACTCGCACCGTTGCTTCGCGTCATCGAGGAGACGGTCCAGGGGCTGGTGGCGCAGCGCTGGCACATCAACCCGATGGGCGCGCTCGACCTGCTCCCCGACGAGACCGCCCGGGTCCTCAAGGGTGCCGCGGAGGCGACGGCCGGCTACGGGGGGCTCGTGGTCAACGTCGGGGTCGGGTATGGGGGGCGCCAGGAGATCGCGGACGCGGTGCGCTCACTGCTGCACGATCACGCCAGCAAGGGCACGAGCATCGAGGAACTGGCCGAGATCCTCGACATCGAGCAAATCGCGGGCCATCTGTACACGCGCGGCCAGCCGGACCCGGATCTGGTGATCCGCACCTCGGGTGAGCAGCGGCTGTCCGGCTTCCTGCTCTGGCAGAGCGCGCATTCGGAGTTCTACTTCTGCGACGCGTACTGGCCGGATTTCCGCAAGGTTGACTTCCTGCGTGCGCTGCGCGACTACGCCGCCCGGCAGCGCAGGTACGGCGCATAGGCGGCCGGGTCTTTTTCCTGAACGGCTGCCGCGGGTGCGGCAGCGGCTGATGCGGGGGGATCCCGGGGGGTCGCCCCCCGGGGCGGCGCAGCCCTGAACGGCTGCCGCACCCGCGGCAGCGGCTGATGCGGGGGGATCCCGGGGGGTCGCCCCCCGGGGCGGCGCAGCCCTTAACGGCTGCCGCGGGTGCGGCAGCGGCTGATGCGGGGGGATCCCGGGGGGTCGCCCCCCGGGGCGGCGCAGCCCTTAACGGCTGCCGCGGGTGCGGCAGCGGCTGATGCGGGGGGATCCCGGGGGGTCGCCCCCCGGGGCGGTACAGCCCTTAACGGCTGCCGCGGGTGCGGCAGCGGCTGATGCGGGGGGACTTCGTTGCTGTGCGGCTCCCCCGGCAAGTAACGGCGTTCCCGGCCCGCGGCGCACCGTTGGCCTCGGCGTTTCCGGGACAAGCGCTGGCCGTCCAGCGCTGGGTTATGAGCCGGAAGACGCTCGTCTCTGACGTGCCGGCGGATATGCCATGCCTACGTCAACCTCGCCATCCAGGAGACGGGGTACACCCACAAGCTACCGTAGTCCGGTAATCCTCCAAGAACAGGTGCGAAATATTGGTGAAACACGCGAAATATTGGTGAAACACAAAGGCCCTAGGTTCAGATGCGGACAGTGTCCCAAATAGATCTTTCGCACGGAGACATTCTTCACATTTTTTTGCGCGGCTGATCTTCCCTAGCCCGTTCTACTGGCTGGTAATATAGCCGGTAGGAGGTGAGAGTAATGGCCGCTGATAAAGCTCAAATGAGTAGCACGGCACGCGAGTACTGGGACAATCCCGAGGAACTGGCGTACGCCCGTGGGGTCGTTGGCGAGGAGCTCCAGGATGACCCGGCGCACAAGTGGTATCGGCTGCCGAGCCCGGACAGCTTCACCGCCGGGTGCTCATGCGGTTGGGTGTCGCCTGAGTGCGACACGTTCGATGCGATGACCGACGATGTCCATCGGCACCTTGACGCTGTGCGGCAAGCAGGGACGGGACCCGCGTAGCTTCGATCACTTGGTTCTGAAAGCGATTCGGAGCGAGCAAATCCGGGTGCTGCTCGCCGAGGCCAGGGGCGTGGCCCAGATCGCGGGCAGATCTCTGCGTGGGCGGCCCCTGAGCCCGGGCGGATTGACCGGCGCCCGGGCGCGGGTCCAGCCCGGGCACGAGGACACAGGCGGCGGCCGCGGCAGGCCGGCGCGGCGATCGGGTACTTCCTGAGCGGCACGGGGTACAGGTACCTTCGGAAGTGACGGGCGGTGTCCAGCCGCTCGTCCGGGAGGGCCCTGGCATCCTCGAGCTTCGCGTCCCCGGACGCCGGCGAGATGACGGATGGGCCGGTGTGCGGCCCGTGCAGGGCCAGCCCCGGTCCGGTCTGACATCTGTCTCCGAGCGCGGCGCCGCTTGGGCGCCTGAGGGAGAACGAGTGGCCAGTTCCTCGTCCAGCCAAAAGCAGCCCGCCAGAAGCACGCGGCGCACTCCCCGCAAGCAGCGGCGGACCTACGTCCTCGACACCAGTGTCCTGCTAGCCGATCCGGGTGCGCTCGGACGCTTCGCAGAGCATCATGTCGTGCTTCCGGTGGTCGTTGTCATCGAGCTCGAAGCCAAGCGGCATCATCCCGAGCTCGGCTACTTCGCCCGGCATGCGCTGCGGCATCTTGACGACTTGCGGGTCAAGCACGGGAGGCTCGACACCGAGCTGCCGATCAGCGACGAGGGCGGCACGGTCCGGGTGGAGCTGAATCATACCGACCCGCAGGTGCTACCTGCCGGTTTCCGGCTCGGCGACAACGACACCCGCATCCTCGCTGTCGCGTGCGGCCTGGCGGCGGAGGGCTGCGACGTGGTCCTGGTCAGCAAGGACCTCCCGCTGCGGGTGAAGGCCGCGTCGATCGGCCTGGCCGCCGAGGAATACCGCGCGGAGCTTGTCGTGGAGTCGGGCTGGACCGGGCATGGCTGAGCTCGCCGCGGCCAGCGGACGAAATCGAGAGCCTGTACGAGACGGGGAAGGCGGAGCTGTTCGCGGCGGCGGAGTTGCCGTGTCACACCGGGCTCGTGCTGGTGTCCGACCAGGGCAGCGCCCTCGGCCGGGTGATGCCGGACAAGTCGGTCAAGCTCGTGCGCGGCGACCGTGAGGCGTTCGGGCTGCACGGGCGGAGTGCGGAGCAGCGGATTGCCCTCGAACTGCTGCTCGATCCGGGCGTGGGGATCGTGTCCCTCGGTGGGCGTGCGGGGACGGGGAAGTCGGCGCTTGCCCTGTGCGCGGGGCTCGAGGCCGTGCTTGAGCGGCGCCAGCACCGAAAGGTGGTGGTGTTCCGGCCGCTGTACGCGGTCGGCGGCCAGGAACTTGGCTACCTGCCCGGGTCCGAGGCGGACAAGATGAACCCGTGGGCGCAGGCCGTCTACGACACGCTGTCCGCGCTCACCACGCAGGAAGTGATCGATGAGGTCCTCACCCGCGGCATGCTGGAGGTGCTCCCGCTAACCCACATCCGCGGGCGCTCGCTGCACGATGCGTTCGTGATCGTCGACGAGGCGCAGTCGCTCGAACGTGGTGTGCTCCTCACGGTGCTGTCCCGGGTCGGTGCCGGTTCGCGGGTCGTGCTCACACACGACATCGCGCAGCGCGACAACCTGCGCGTCGGCCGCCACGACGGCGTCGTGGCGGTGATCGAGAAGCTCAAGGGCCATCCGCTCTTCGCGCACGTCACCCTCGTCCGCTCGGAGCGTTCGCCAATCGCGGCACTGGTCACGGAGATGCTGGAGGACACCGGGCTCTAGCGCATAGGCCCCCTGGGCTGGCAGGTCAGATCCGTGGCCAGGACGCACGGGCGCGGGGTTTGCAGTACCGTACCTGCGTCATGACCAATCCGCCCGGCGCCGTCCCCAGTGAGCCCATGCCGTCTGGGCCATCCGGGCGCGGCGGCGTGACCAGGGAACGTACGGCCGCGCCGACGCTGCCTGCCGTGTCGGTGGTCATGCCGGTGCTGAACGAGGAGCGGCACCTGGCGGACGCCGTGGCTCATGTGCTCGGGCAGGACTACCCCGCCGCGGTCGAGGTGGTGCTCGCGGTCGGCCCGTCACGCGATCGCACCCTCGACGTGGCGAAGCGGCTCGCCGCGGCCGATCCGCGCATCACCGTGGTGGAGAATCCGAGCGGGCAGACACCCGCCGCGCTCAACGCGGCCATTGCCGCCTCGCACAACCCGATCGTGGCGCGGGTGGACGGGCATGCGCTGCTGCCACCCGGTTACCTGCGGATTGCCGCCGAGACGCTGGCGGAGACGGGCGCGGACAACGTCGGCGGCATCATGGCAGCCGAAGGCGTCACCCCGTTCGAACAAGCCGTCGCGCGGGCGATGACCTCCAAGGTGGGCGTGGGTGCGGCCAGATTCCACACCGGAGGCGAGGCGGGGCCCGCCGAGTCGGTATACCTCGGGGTCTTCAGGCGTTCGGCACTCGAACGGGTGGGCGGCTACGACGAGGCGTTCCTGCGCGCACAGGACTGGGAAATGAACCACCGCATCCGCGCTGAAGGCGGCACGGTCTGGTTCCAGCCGAAGATGCGAGTCAGCTACCGGCCACGCGCGGATCTGCGGGCGCTCGGCAGTCAGTACTTCCACTATGGCCGGTGGCGCCGCGTCGTGGCCCGCCAGCACCGGGGCACGATCAGCCCGCGCTATCTGGCGCCGCCCGTTGCGGTGATCGCCATGGTGGCGGGCTTGGCCGCAGGCGTCGCAGGGCTGATCGGCGGAGTGGTCGGCCCGTGGCCGCAACTGGCCTGGCTGTGCCTCGGGTTCGCGGTCACGGGTGCTTACCTGTGCGGGGTGGTCGCCGCGGCCGCGGCGACCGCGCGCGGCCTGCGGCCTGCCGCGGCGGTGTGGCTGCCCGTCGTCCTGGCCCTCATGCACATCTGCTGGGGCACTGGCTTCCTGACCAGCCCCGGCGGTCTTATCCCCGGCCGTGGCGGTCATCCAGGCGCCTGAGCAGCGCCTCGGCCACGGCGATGTCATCCGGGTAGGTGATCTTTATGTTGCGTTCGCTGCCCGCTACCACCGCGATCGGAACGTCGGGCAGATACCGCAGGACGACACCGCAGTCGTCGGTCGCCGCGAATCCTGGATCGGCACCGGCGAGTTCGTAGGCGCGGCGGATCACCGAGAGCCGGAAGCCCTGCGGAGTCTGGCAGCGGTGCAAGCTGTCGCGGCTCGGCATCTGCGTGATCACGCCGTCCGTGGTGACGACGATCGTGTCCGACGACGGGACGGTAACCCCGACCGCCTGGTAGGCCTTGAGCGCTGTCACGCAGCCCTCGATGATCCGCTGGCTGACGAACGGCCGTGCGGCATCGTGCAGGAGCACGTCGCACTCCTGCGCCCCCAGGGCGCCGAGGGCCCGTTGCGCGGAGGCGCTGCGTGTCTCGCCCCCCTCCAGGACCCGCGACACCTTGTGATAGCCGCCACGTGAGAGCAGTTCGGCGACGTCGCCCGTGCGGCCGGGGGTCATCACGACGATGATCTCGTCGATCTGCGGCGCGGCGGAGAACGCGGCGACGGAGTGCTCGATGACGGCTTTGCCACCGATCATGAGCAGCTGCTTCGGTACGCCGAGCCCGGTTCGCTGCCCCGTGCCTCCCGCCAGTACCGCCGCGACCGTGCGCATGAGCAGGACCCTATCCGTGCCGGTGGAATGGATGGCGGCCGGCGGCTCTGACGGCACAGGACCGTGGATGTGCCGTTGCGGGTCGCCGGCGACCCGCAACGGCACATCCACGGTTGCATCCGCGGCGGGAGGGCCCAGGCCGGGCGTGGGTCACACCCGGGACCGGGGCGTCTCGGCGGGTTTTGCGCCGCGCCCGGGGAGGCGGCGCGCCACGCCCGGAGGGCTTGGCGCCCCTCGGCCGCGCCCAACGGCTTTCATACCGTCCCACCAGCCATGGCTGCCACAGGCGCTACTCGAACGGGAAACGGACTGACGTACCAGGCCGTGCGTACGCCGGTACGCTGGGGTGACTAGCCGGGGTGATCTTTGCACGCGCGGAGGCCGGGCATGACCGTGGCGCTGGTCTTGGCGACCGCGACGGCGTGCGACCGTGCTCCCAAGCCCGCGAGCAGCGTGGCCCAGAGCGGTCAAGCCGTCAGCAGACGCGGCGCTGGCGCACGCCCGGGCCGCGGCCACCGCGGGTCGATTCCGTCTACGACCGAGCCTTCCACCGCCGGGCAGTCGACGGCAGGCCCGTCCACGTCCGGGCCGTCCGCGGCAGGACCTCCGCGGCAGGACCTTCCACGGCAGGACCTTCCACGGCAGGACCTTCCACGGCAGGGCATTCGGCGAGCGGCGAGTCCACGTCAGCGCAGGCAGGTGGCGCGGGTCAGCTCGCGGCGTGCCTGCCGCTGCCGAGCCTTGTCAGCGGACAGGTCACAACGCAGCCGCTGCTCACCAGGCTCTGCGGCCAGCTATGCGCGCTCGGTGTCCGCGACATCATCTTGATCGCGCCAGCCGGCCGTGGCGATCTCCTCACGGTGATGGCGTGGGAAGGGGTGTCCCTGGCCGGACCCGGGCTGGCCGCGGTCGCGAACATCGACGTGATCGAGTGCGCCTCCGTCGCCGTCGAGCTGCAGGCGGTAGCAGCGGTCACGCGTCGCCTCAGTGAGACAGGCAACGCGGTTCTCGTCTGCGCCGGTGACCTGGTGGCGCATACCGAGGCGCTGGCCCGTCTTCATCGCAGCGCGGGCACCGCCGCACTCACCGCCGCCAGCGGTTCAGCGTGCGCCGCGACAGGGCCCGACCTGCGACCCGCGCTCCGGCTGAGCGGCGCGGGCAGCGGACGGCAGCGGGGCGGACGGCAGGGCAGCGGCGGGGATAGCGGAGGGCAGGGCGCCACCTGGGGCGGCGCTGATGGCGGCGTCCGTGCAGATGGCACGGACGCCCGCTTTGGTGGCCGTCGCGCCGTTGTGGCGGCCGGTTCCGCCTTCCATCGCGTGCACGCGCCAGACGCGGTCGGCTGCGGGGTCTTCCTCGTATCCGCCGACGATGGGGACCCACTGGCCGACGCGGCGGACGAGCTTGCTGGGCTGGCGGCAGGCGATCTGACCGATGACCTCGCCGCCGCCGACCTGGCAGGGGATCTGGCAGAGTCGTCGGGGAATCTGATGGCAGGATCGGCGACGCGGCTGGTGCCAGGTCAGGCAAAGAACATGGCAGCTGGCCCGCCGCAGAACTTGACGGCCGGGCAGCCGCAGAGCCTGATGGCCGGGCAGCCGCAGAACGGGGCGGCGGGACCGGCGCAGAACATCGTGGGACCTGCGGGGAACATCGCGGGACCGCCGAGCATCAGCAGGCCGCCGAGTGACGTGGCTGCTCATCCGGCGACGGATCCGCCTGCGGGCCACGCCGGTGACCTGAACGGCAACGTCGCCGCCGTGGAGCCGGCCGCGGGCCCTGCGGTGGGGCCGGCTGCGGGCCCTGCGGTGGAGCCGGCCCTGGGCCCTGCCGTTGGCCCCGGCGCGGAGCCTGTGGGGGACCCTGCCATGGGCTTGGCCGGCGGCCGCGCGGGCGCGCCGATCAGCCGTCCCACGAAGAACTTGACCTCGGCGGAGCCAGGGAACCGGATCGCCGGGGAGCCCGATCCGGGCGCGGCCGGCCTGGCCACCCACGCCATCCCCGGTCCGTGGGCGCCGCCACCAGCGGCGCGCCACGGGTCCGGATTCACCGATTCGGTGGCTCTGCTGCTCGTGGGGCTCGTGCGCAGTGGGGTCGGCGTCGAAGGTGTCGACGCCGGCCCGCTCGTCTGTCTGCGCGTCCAGACCGCGCAGCAAGCACGGGCAGCCGCTGCCGAACTCAACGCCGTAGACGAAGATCGTGTCCGCCTTGACGGCGCGGTCAAGCGCGGCGACGGCCTTTTCGCGACGTGTTTCGTCAGCCCGTACTCCAGGTACATCGCGCTCTGGGCGGCCCGCAGGCGGCTCAGCCCCAACGCGGTCACCGGCATGTCGATCGGGCTCGGCGCGCTCGCCGCCGTCTGGTTCTCCACGGGCAGCAGGGCAGGGATGATCCTCGGTGCCGCGCTCCTCGCCGCGGCTTTCGTGCTCGACTGCGTGGATGGCCAGCTCGCCAGGTATCTGCGGGCGCAGACCCAGTTCGGTGCCTGGCTGGATGCGGTGGGTGGCAGGCTGAGCGAGTTCGCCGTTTACGCCGGCCTGGCGGCCGGGGCCGCCGTATCGCAGTCGCCGAGTGTGTGGGAGCTCGCGCTCGCGGCCATGATCCTCCAGTCGCTTCGTGACATGATCGGGTTCTGTGTCCGGCCGGTATCACCGCACCTGGCGGGGCTTGCCGCTCCCATGTGCCTGCCGCTCGACGAACCAGCGGACTACGCAGTCTCCGCGCCAGTGCCGACCGGCCAGGCCGGCGTGAAAAGACGCCCGCGCGCCCGCTGGCTGCGGGTGCAGGTCCGCAGGGTGCGCCGCCTGGCCTGCGACGGGCTGCGGTGGCTGGCACGGATCATCGAGTTCCAGCCGGGAGAGCGGGTCGCCGTCATCGGGGTTACGGCTATCGTCGCGGGTCCCCGCATGACGTTCCTCGTGCTGCTCGCCTGGGGCCTGGTGTCCGCGTGCCTGACCATCATCGGCAGGATTGTGAGGTCGCTGTCCGGATGACCACGACGACACGCAGCGACAGGAACCTTGTCGCCTACCGCGACGATGGGATCATCGCGCAGGCGCTCGGCAGGTTCGTCGATGGGCAGCTTCCGCCGCTTCTTCCAGCGGTCGTGGGGGTTACGGTCACCATCGTCCTTTCCGGCGTCGGGGTGGCGCACCTGCCCGGTGCGATGGTGTTCGCGCCCGTGGTGGCCATGGCGCTGGCCGGGCTCGGTTCAGGTCATCCGCATGATGGCCGCATCGACTGGCTCGTGCCGCCCCTGCTCCAGTTGGGTGAATACGTGTTCCTGACCGCCCTCGCGCTTGCGGGTCATGTCCCTATACCGCTCCTTTTCGCCCTGATCGGCGTGATGGTCCTGCATCATTACGACATCGTCTACCGGGTTCGGCGCGACACCATGCCCATGGCCGCCGCGCATGCCAGGGCCACGACTTCCGGCTCCGCGGCCGTGGGCGACACAGCCGCGCCGGCCCGCTGGATCGCCAAGGCCGGCCTTGGCTGGGAGGGACGGATGCTCGTCGGCGCGCTCGGCGCCGTGTTTGGCGTCGAAGTGTTCGCCTTCGCTGTCCTTGCTGTGTATCTTTGGGTGCTCTTCGGGTGGGAGAGCCTGACCGGCTGGGCCGCTGCCGTGCAGCACGAAAATGGCGGTCCGAACGGTGGCTTCTCCGCTGTGCCGCGTGCCGCGGCGCGGGCGGCCGATGTCAAGGATGGAGGCAGCCGATGATCGGCATGGTGCTCGCGGCAGGTGTGGGCCGGCGGCTGAGCCCGGACACAGACACCCTGCCCAAGGCGCTGCTGCCGGTAGACGGTGAGACCACGATCCTGGATATCGCGTTGCGGAATCTCGCCGCGGCGGGCATGAGCGACGTCGTCGTTGTGGTTGGGCACGCCGCGGAGGTCGTTCGGGAACGGGCTGATTCGCTGGAGCGGGCGCACGGGGTGCGGCTGGAATTTGTCCACAACGAACGCGCCCGCGACTGGAACAACGCATACTCACTCTGGCTCGCCCGCGAATTCTTCCACCGGGGCGTCCTGCTCACGAACGGGGACACCGTCCATCCGGTGTCCGTGGAGAAGGAGTTGCTGGCCATCCGGGACCGGCACCCGTCCGATCTGGTGCTCGCGGTTGACGACATCAAGGCCCTCGGTGACGAGGAGATGAAGGTAACGCTGAACGAACGCGGCCTGCTCACGCGGATCACCAAGCAGATGGATCCGGCGCAGGCTTATGCCGAGTACATCGGCGTCACGCTCATCGAGCCCGCGGCCGCAGCGTCGCTCGCGGACGCGCTCGAGGCCACGTGGCGGCGCGATCCTGGGCTCTACTACGAGGACGGTTACCAGGAACTCGCCGACCGTGGTGGGGCGATCGCGGTCGCGCCCATCGGTGCCGTGGACTGGGTCGAAGTCGATGACCATAACGACCTGCGCCGGGCGCGGGCGATCGCGCCGCGGTGCTGACCCGTGTGCCGGGCGCACTGCCCGTAGGCAACCGCCCGATGAGCACCGGCAGAAGACAGGTCCCGAACGGCTGCCGCGGTGGCCGGGTCACGATGGTGCAGCCCGATCATGAGCACAGACATAGGTAACGGGCCCGCAGTGGCGACGAGTACCGAGCGGTAGTATCTGGAAGGGAGGCGGCGATGCCGCTGCTCGCGCGGATGATCCCCGCGCCGCTCAGCATTGACGTGCGCCGCGGCGCGATAGCGGACCTCGGGGCCCTGCTCGCCGACCGCCGTATCGCGACGGAGGGACGCGTCGCGGTGGCCCTCGGGCCTGGCCAGGGTGACAGCATCGCGGCGGAACTGCATCTCGGGTCAGGAGAAGTCTTCCGTGTCGACGACGGCACAGTTGATACCGCGGTGCGGCTCGGGAAGAGACTGCGCGCCGGGTCGTACGAGGCGGTGGCCGGCATCGGCGGCGGCCGGACGATCGACGTGACGAAGTTCGCGGCCCATATGGCGGGAATCCCGATGGTCGCGGTGGCCACGAACCTGTCGCATGACGGCATCGCCTCGCCGGTCAGCTCGCTGGAGCACGAGTCGGGCAGGGGATCGTTCGGTGTCGCCATGCCCGTGGCGGTTGTGGTCGACCTCGACCGGGTCCTCTCCGGGCCCGCCCGGCTGATCCGCTCGGGTATCGGTGACGTGATCAGCAACCTGTCCGCCGCCGCTGACTGGGAGCTTGCCGCCGCCCACAACGGTGAGCTGATCGACGGGCTCGCACTGATGCTTGCCCGCACCGCCGCCGAGGCGATGCTGCACCAGCCAGGCTCGATCGAGTCCGACGACGTCATCACCGTGCTCGCCGAGGCGCTCGTGCTGTCCGGCATCGCGATGTCCGTGGCCGGGTCGAGCCGCCCTTGCAGCGGCGGTGACCACGAGATCCTGCACGCGATCGACCATCTGTACCCGGGCACGGGCAACCACGGCGAGCTAGCCGGTGTGGGTGCCCTTTTCTGCACGTTCCTGCGCGGTGACGCCCGCCGCAGCGAGATGATCTCGGCGTGCCTTTCCCGGCACGGCCTGCCTCGCACACCAGGCGACCTCGGCCTGTCCGCGGCCGAGTTCACGAAGGCGGTCGCCCATGCGCCCGCCACCCGCCCCGGGCGGTACACGATCCTTGAGCACCTCGGGCTGGACGCGGACGCGGCTGGCGAACGAGTGGAGGAGTATGTCCGGGCCGTCACTGACTGAACTGCGCGCCGCCGGTCAGCCGGATTCCGTGATCGGGCGGCGCAACGAGGAGCACTGGGCGGGCAGGCGCTACATGCGGCGCCTGTCACCGTACGGGACCTGGGTCTTTGCCCGCCTGGGGTGGTCGCCGAACGCGGTGACCTGGCTGATGATCGTTATTGGCGTCGGCGCTGGTGCCGTCGTCGCTGTCGGCGGGTTCGCCGCCGCGGTCGCCGCGGCCGTGATGATCCAGGTGTATCTCCTGCTCGACTGCTCAGATGGCGAACTTGCCCGGTGGAGCAGGCGCACCTCGGTGACGGGCGTCTATCTCGACCGGGTCGGCCACTATCTCGCCGAGGCCGCATTGCTCGCCGGGCTCGGCATCCGCGCGCAGGGGCATTACGCGCTCTCCGGCAGTTATGTGAGCGTCGGCCTGGCCGCGGCGATCTGCGCGATCCTCATCAAGGCGGAGACCGACAACGTAATCGTCGCGCGCGCGAAGGCCGGGCTGGCCGCCGAAAGCGCGGGAAGCACAGAAGGCGCGGACGGCGCGGAAAACGTGGGAGGTGCGGCGGGCCCGGCCGGCACCGATGTGCTCGAGCCCGTGCACGCCGGCCTGGCGCGGGCACGGCGGCTGGCCAGCGCGCTGCGGATGCACAGGATCATTCAGGCGGTGGAACTCTCGCTGCTCGTGGTGGTCGCCGCCGCGATCGATGCCCTGCGGGGCGGACTGACCGCTACGCGGGTGCTCGCCGCCGCGTGCCTGGTCGTCGGCGTGGTGATGGTGGCCGCTCACCTGGCGGCGATCCTTGCCTCGCGGAGGCTCGCGTGAGCGGGCCGAGGGAGGCGCCGGTGCGCGGCGGGCCCCGTGGAGCCCGGGTGCGGGCGGGAGACGGCGGCCCCGCGCGGGCTGATGCGGTGGCACTTTCCTGCGTGATCTTGACGATGGGAGACCGGCCGGACGAACTCGGCCGTGCGGTCCGCGGTGTCCTCGACCAGGCCGGCGCGGCGGTCGAGACCGTGGTGGTCGCCAACGGCGCGGAACTCGCGCCACTGCCGGACGACGTGCAGACCGTCCTGCTGCCGCGCAACGTCGGAATCCCCGCGGGCAGGAACGCGGGCGTGGCAGCATGCACGGGGGACGTGATCCTGTTCCTCGATGACGACGGTTGGTACTCCAGCCGCGACCTGGCGGCGCACGTACGTCGCAGGTTCGCCGCCGACCCATCGCTCGCGGTGCTTTCCTTCCGCGTCCGTGATCCGGCCGGCGGCCCTGGCCAGCGTCGGCATGTGCCGCGGCTGCGCGCGGGGGACCCGGAACGTTCGTCCGCCGTCACGACATTCCTCGGTGGGGCGTGCGCCATCAGGCGCGACGCCTACGAGCGGGCAGGCGGGTATCCCGATGACTTCTTCTACGCGCACGAGGAGACGGACCTGGCGTGGCGGCTCATGGACGACGGGTACCGGCTTGAGTACGACGCCGTGGCCGAAATGTTCCACCCGGCGGTGCTTCCCGGCAGGCACGCGCAGTTCTTCCGGCTGAACGCCCGCAACCGCGTGCTGCTCGCCAGACGGAATCTGCCCTGGCCGGTGGCGGCCGCGTATCTGTTCGACTGGGCCCTGCTGACGCTCGTGCGCGAGCGGTCCATCCGCGCGCTCCGGCCGTGGTTCGCGGGTTTCGCCGAGGGATGGCGGGCCGACGCCGGGCGTGCGCCGGCCGATCTCGTGGCGCACGATCTGGCGGATGACCGCCGTGGGCCGGCCACCGGTGATCTGAAAACTCCCTTGGCATGAGCCGATAGGATGTGTGCGTTTGTGGCGCATGGGCACGCCGCCCCCGTACGTGGGCAGCGGCGGCTATGCGGCGGGTATGTAGCCTGCACGGATGTTGCCACTGGGGTGATATGACGGTACTGCGGCCCAAGCTCTCGTCAGGTACTCCCTTGCCCGCGCCGGCCGGGTCCGGTGCCCTCGTGGGAGGGGATGTGAATGTCTGTGATCTTGCTGCGGCCACCTCCGGCCCGCGATACCGCGCACAGGCTTAGGTACCCGTGGCTGACCGCGGGGCCCGTCCGGCGCCCGTGGGTGGCGGCTGTCTTCGTGACGTGCGCGTTGTTCGCCGGCGCTACGGCCCTGTTCACGACCAACTCACTGCACAGGCTCTGGGGACTTACCGCTGCGGGAGCGTACGGCGTGGCCGCGGTGGCCGCCCTGATATGGCGGTCCCGCGGCGTCGACCTCGCGCTGGTCATCGCCATCAGCGGCGCGGTGCTCGGGCCACTGGCCTGGATGACCGCGACCGGGCAGGGTCAGCCCGAGGTCACCGTGGTCGTACGTTCCGCCGGTCTGCTCGTGTCACACGGTGACCCGTACGAGAGCCAGGCTCAGATCGCGCCCACCCGCAACCCGAACGCCTACAATCCCTACCTGCCCGGGCTAACCGTGTTCGGCCTGCCCCGGGCGCTGAAAGTGCCACGGCCGGTGTCTGATCCGCGGCTGTGGTTCGGCCTGTCGTTCGCGGTGATACTCATGTTCGCGCTGGTACGGGCCAGAGCGCCGGATCCGTGGCGCTGGGCCGCGCTCATCATCGCCACGCCGGTGATCGCCCTGCCCATCGTGGTAGGCGGCACGGACCTGCCGGTGCTCGCGCTGATGTGCCTCGGCCTGGCGTTCCTGCGCGCCGAACCGCGGCCGCTGGCGGCCGGCCTCGCGCTCGGCATCGCCGCGGCGATGAAGGCAACCGCATGGCCGGCCCTGATCATCGCCGTGCCCCTGCTCGCGACCAGCGGCGGATGGCGTTCGGTGGCCAAATTCGCGGGGACCGCCGCCGCGGTCTGCGCCGTGGTGGTCGGGCCGTTCGCCGTGTTCTGGCCGCGGGCCCTGGTGCAGAACACCATCATGTTCCCGCTCGGCCTTACTAGGATCAAGAGCCAGGCGGCGAGCCCCCTGCCTGGTCACCTGCTTGCGCAGACCGGCACCGTCGGGCATCTGGTGGCGGTCGCGCTGCTCGTGAGCGCCGGCCTCGCGGTCGCCGCTTCGCTCGTCGTGCGGCCGCCGGCCGACGGGCGTGCGGCGGCGCTGCGGCTGGCTATCGGCCTCGCGCTGATGTTCACACTCGCGCCCGCGACACGCTTTGGTTATTTCAGCTATCCAGCCGCACTGCTGTTCTGGCTCTGGCTGGCCGGACCCGAGCGTCAGGCCGACCCGGTGCCGCCTGGGCCGGGCGGGCCTGATGTAGGAGAACTGGCCGCCGTGACCTGACGAAAGGACGTCATGGCGGCGATGGCGGCAGTGCGAGGGGCGTCCAGGCACGCGAGGCGCGCGCTCGTGGCGGCCGGCCGCAGGTTCAGCTGGCGCCTGCTTGGCGGGCTGCTCGCCTGCCTGGCGGCGGCGGCCGCGGCCATGGTCGGCCTCGGCGCGGCCTGGCAGGCCGGCCCGCTCGTGCCCGAGCGCACAACATCGTCGGTGCCGCCGCCCTTCCTGATAGACGAGGGGCCGCCGTCGGGTCCGCTGCTTCCGCTCTGGCAGGTCTCCACCGACAACGTGCCAGAACGGGCGCCACAGGGCGACCGGGCCGGTTACGGTCTGGTGGACGGCCAGGTCGTCATCGCCTCCGGCGCTGGCCTGGACGTGCGGGATGCCCGCACAGGTGGCGCGCGCTGGCACTACTACCGCCAGGGCTGGACGCTGGCCGGCTGGGCGGCGACGAACACTGAGGTTGCCGCCTTCTTCGAACGCGGCGCGGCGTCCGCCGTGCACGTTCTGGTGGCGCTGGACGCGGCCACCGGCCGGACGCTCTGGCAGAGCGTGGGGGACAAGCCGGTCGGCGTCGAGCCCGGCTCGCTGCGCTGGCTGTCGGGCCCTGACTCGTTCCTGGTCAGCACGGACGGCCGACTGGCCCGCGCCGTCGGTGCCCGGGGAGGGCAGATCCTGTGGTCACTGCCGCTGCCGCGAAGCTGTTCCCTCTCCGCGCCCGAGCCCTTCGGCTCCGGCGGCGATGACGCGGCGGTCGATGTGCTGTCTGTCGCTTGCGGTGCCGGCCAGGTCCTGCTCGCGGTCAACCCACTCGATGGCCATGTCCGCTGGCGGCTGCGGCCGCCGGGCGCGGGCCCCGTGTCAGTCGTCGTGCAGGGCGGGATAACCATGCTGTGGGACGGCGAGGTGCTGCAGGTGGTCGGCAGCGGTGGCAGGAGGCTGCTGCGTGACAAGGGCGATGGTCTTTGCGGGGATATCTGCGGGATCGCGGTCGCTGGCGGCCGCGTGCTGCTCGACTATTCACCCGACGGGACCTCCGAGGTGCTCCAGGCCATCGACGCGCGAAGCGGCGGTACGGAGTGGCGGCGGCCCGCCGCGGCGTACCAGGCCATGACTGCCGCTGGCGGCCACGTCTACGCGCTGCGAAGCACGCTCACCGGCGGTCTGCTTCCTGCCGCGCTCGATGTCATCGACCCAGCGAGCGGGCAGCTTACGACCGTCTCGCTGCCGCTGGCGTTCCGGCCGGGGGCTGGCAACCGGCCGTGGCTTGCGGCCGGGGGTGGCCTGCTTTACACCGGGTATCCGCTCGAGTTCGCCGGGCCCGCGGGCGGCTACCGGTTGATCGCGCTGCGCAGCGCGCCCTCCGGCCGCGGGCCCGCCATACTCGGCGGCGTGCCAGCGAGCCAGTGGCCGGACGCCTGCACCCTCCTGAGCAGCCAGGACCTGGCCACGGCGATACCCGCTGCCGCGTACACGCGGACACCGGGCGAAGTAAATGTTGGCGGGCTACCGCTGCGTGCTGGTTGCGACTTTCAGCCGATTCAGGCGAGTGACGACGCGGCGGATGTCGACCTTACTGTCGGCTGGGTCGCGCCGAGCGCCCGGCAGGCGGCGCTGCTCGTCGCGGACGTCCTCGCCACCTATCAGGAGGCCGAGCGCCTCCCCGAGGTTGGTGATGAGGCATACCAGCTTGGCACTCCGGTCGGCCCGGTAGTCGTCCGGGTCGGGCGGGTGATCGTCATGGTGCGCGCTGATCAGAGTCCGGGAGCCGCGACCGGACTGGCCAGGGCAGCCGTTCTGCGGCTGCGGCGTGATGGCTTCTGACCGGCTCGCCTGCGCCTGGGGTGCCTAAGGCGCGAAGTCAGACGGCCGGTCCGGACCCGAGAACGCGCTGGCGTCCTTGCAGATGTTGGTGCTGCCGCTGATGCCGCCGTAGGCCTGCGTCAGGTTCGACGGCGGCTTGAGGCTCTTGAAATCGGAGCCGAGCACGAGGTTGAGCGTGCCTGGCTGCAGCGTGGGCACGAGTTGCGCCTTGACGCTGCTGAGCACGGCGCTCAGGGCCTCGACAGCGGGAAGATCCTTGGCGGACGCGTATTGGATCACATTCTGGGTGTACGTGGTGTTGTCCGCGTTCCCCGTACCCACCACGTTGAACCCGCGCTGCTGGAGCGCCGTCATGGTCGTGCCCGCGAGCCCGCTCTCCGGCGTGCCGTTCAGTACCTGTACGTTGACCCGGCTCGGGTTGGCCGGCTTCGGTGTCTTCTTCGCGGCGGCTGCGGGCTTCTTCTTCTTGCGGGCCTTCGCGACATGCACCGCGTTGTCGAACTTGATCGCGTTGAAGAGGCCGTTGGCGGCCGGCTGTGCCCAGTCGACGCGGTTGGGATCGTTGGCATCGGCCACGACCGGGACCGAGATCATATTGACCGAGCTTGCTCGCAGGCCACGCATGCTCTCGGCGATCTTGAGCAGGGTGCCGGCGTCGAGCGCGCTGTCGGTGGTGAGCGAATGTGTCGCCGCATTGGCCAGGGACAGGAGCTTGCCAGGATCGCCAAGCATGTTGGTCGTCGTGACCTGCTTCGCCAGTGACGCCATGAAGAACTGCTGGCGCTGGATCCGCTGCAGGTCCGACCCCTGCCCGACATGCCGCTCACGTACGAAGGCGAGCGCCTGTGCGCCGTCGACGTGGTGCACCCCCGCGCTCAGGTTGAGCTTCGAAGCCGGGTCGTTGATCGCTTCAGGGAGGCACACTGTCACGCCGCCCACGGCGTTCACCATCGACTGGAACCCACTGAAGTCGATCTCGATAAAATGGTCGATGTGGATGCCGGTGAGTGTCTCGAGGGTCTTCCACGTGCACGGGGCGCCGCCGGAGTCGAACGTCACATTGAGCATCTCGACCTGCTGGCTCGCCTGCTGGCCGGTGTGGCCCATGCCGTCGCCGCGGCACCCGATCGTGGAGACCAGCGAATCCCGCGGGAAGCTGATGAGCGTGGCGCCGTTACGCTGCGGTGATATGTGCATCAGGATCATGGTGTCGGAGCGCGCGCCCTGAATGCCCTGGCCGAATTTCTTGTTGCTTCCTGCCCGGCTGTCCGAGCCAATGAGCAGGATGTTCAGCGCCGAGTTGTACTTGGGTGGCCGCTTGCCGAGCAGGCCGTTGACGTTCTCTTTCTGGATGTTGCCCAGGAGGTGACGCCACTCCGCGTAGGCGGCGAGTGAGGTGCTCACGACCACGACGGTCATGATGGCGGAGATCCAGCCGAGCACCCGCAGGCGCCGCGCGTTTCTGCTGCGCGGACGGCGCGGGCTTTCCGGCCACGCGGCCGTGCGGTCCGCCGTGCGCCCTGAGCGGTCGTCGAGAACGTCGTAGCGTGTCATCGGCTCCCTCGAGCGTCTCCAGTTGTCCCGGCTGCGCGGTATCCGCACCGGGTACAAGGTCATACCGGGCCAGGCCGTTGCTGCTGGCGACCTCCGCGTCGGTCCGGTAGGGAAGAGGGCCATTCCCTACTAGATGTGCCACGTTCTCCACTGGTTTATCGCAAATCGCCATCGCGGGGGGGCCGAACGGGGGGTAATGCCGGGCCTGAGCGTGACCACATCGCCGTCCCCCAGCGGAACACCAACGGAACACCAAGCGGAACAAACGCATCGCCGTGTGTGAGCGGTGTCGCGTGCACTGTGGCGCGGCCCCTTAAAGTTGAACCCGTGCGTATTGGAATCGGCCCAGTGCGGCTGGGGATCGGCTCGGCCACAGCAGGTCGGGCCGAGCCGGGCCACGCACAGCCCAGCCAACCAAAACCCGGCCAGCAGCCAGAACCCGGCCAGGGTGGGCCCCCGCAGAGCGGGTCAGTGGAGAGCGGGTCAGCGGAGAGTACGTCCACGGCGGGTACGTCCGGGGCGAGCGGGCGCAGGCCGGGGTTGCGGCTGGGCCCCCTGCGGCCGCGCCGTTTCGGCGATGCGGCAACGCCGGGCAAGGTGCTCGCCCGGGTTACCTTGCTCCCGACGGTTCTGGTGATGGCGTGGCTGCTGCCCGGCCTGCCACTGCTTCTCGTCGGGCAGTTCAGCATCGTGCCGATGCTGGCGCTTTGGGTGCCGCTCGCCATCGCCCTGACCGTGGCGGTGCTCGCCTTCGCTCCGGCCGCCTGGCCGCATCGCCCGACGCCGTGGTGGTCGGTGGCCGCGGTGTCCGCGATCGCTGTGGCTTTCGGCGTGTGGCAGGCCGTGATGGCCGCACAGCAGGTCATCGTGCGGCGCGATCCGGCCACGTATTTGCAGTTCGCCTACTGGATCGCGCAGCACGGTTCGCTGCCGGTCCCGCAGCTCAGATCCGCGTTCGGTGCCCCGGTGCCCGGCCTCAGTTTCGCGAGTCTCGGCTTCTATCAGCACGGCACCGTGATCGTGCCCCAGTTCATGGCCGGTCTGCCGATGACGCTTGCCTCGGCGATGTGGATCAACGGAATCCGGCTCGCGGTCTATGTGGCGCCGGTATTGGGCGCATGCGCGGTCCTTACTTTCGGCGGCCTCGTCGGCCGGCTCTGCGGTCCGCGCTGGGCGCCGCTCGGCGCGCTCATGCTCGCGCTCAGCCTCCCCGAGCTGTATACGAGCCGATCCGCGTTCAGTGAGCCGCTCGCGCAGATCCTGCTGTTCGGCGGATTCTGCCTGGTGACCGACGCGCTGCGGATGATACCGCCGCGCCGCGCCGCGGCCCGCGGTGGCGCGGCGGCGAGCAAATCTCGGGCCGCACCCACGGCACCTGCAGCACCGGGCGCAGCCGAGGCATCTGCAGCACCGGGCGCAGCCGAGGCATCTGCAGCACCGGGCGCAGCCGAGGCATCTGCAGCACCGGGTGTACCCACAGCACCTGCAGCACCAGGTTCCGCCACGGCACCTGCAGCACCGGGCGCACCCATCGCGCCGGACGCACCTGCAGCACCGGGCGCACCCATGGCACCAGGCGCACCTGCGGCCGATGCGGCCCCGCTGGCCGTTACGGCCCCGCTGGCTGCCACCGCACCGGTCGAGAGCGCGTCCGCCGCGGCCGCAGCTTCTGCGGCCGCCGCCGCTGCGGCGGCAAGCGCGTTCGCCGCCGCGTCCGCGGCCGCTGCGCAGGTGCGGCTGCGCAGGGCGGCGTGGCTGATGGCCGGGCTCGGTGGCCTCGCGTTCGGCCTGTCCACGCTGGTGCGTATCGACGGGATCAGCGACATCCTGCCCGTCGTCCTCTTCTGCGGCGTGCTGTACGCGACGCGCCGGACGACGGCGGCGCCGCTGGCTGCCGGGCTCGTGCTTGGTGCCGCGTACGGGCTCGCTGACGGGTACCTGCTGTCCCGCCCGTACCTCAACTCGCTGTCCTCGCTGATGCGGCCACTCGGTTACGCCGCCGCCGGGTTCGTCATCGCGACGGCCGCGATCGTGGCGCTGTCGCAGTGGCGCGGGCTGCCGCGGCTGAGCCGCGGCACGTGGAGCTGGGTGCCGGACATCGCCGCGATGGCGGTCGTGCTCATCCTCGTTGGTTTTATGATCAGACCCCTGGTCCAGACCGTGCGCGGCGAGACCAATCCCGTGACGGTCGCGTTCATCACCGAGGTGCAAAAGCTCGCCCATCTGCCGATCGACCCGCACCGCACCTACGCGGAGGACAGCCTGTACTGGGTCATCTGGTACGTCGGGCTGCCCGCGGTGCTGCTCGCCGCGTTCGGCGCCGCGCTGCTCGCCCGCAGGTTCCTGCGCGGCTCGGCCCTGACCTGGGGCCTGCCGGTAATGGTCATCGGTTGGTCAACCGTCACCACGCTCTGGAAGCCGGGCATCGTGCCGGATCAGCCGTGGGCGAGCCGCCGCCTGGTCCCCCTCGTGCTGCCAGGGATGGTGCTCTTCGCCGTCTGGACGTGCGGCTGGCTGGTCCGGCGGGCGCGGGCGCGCGGTGCGGGACGGGTCGCGCGCGGCGCGGTAGCCGCCTGCTGCGCGGTCGCGCTGCTGTTTCCTGTCGCCGTCACCACCTTCGGGATCGGCCTGGGGCGTGCACCGCACGGGGGCGTCAGGATTGTCGCGACCGGGCTCGCGTTCAAGCGCACCGACACCGGTGAGATCGCCGTGGTGAACCAACTGTGCCGCGCGATCGGGCCGGGCGCCGCGGTGGTAATCCTTGATCCGCTGACCGCGGACAGGTTCACCCAGATCGTGCGCGGGATGTGCGGTGTGCCTGTCGCCCGCATGAACTCACCCACACAGGCCGCGGTGACGCAGGTGGTGGCGGGAATCCAGCGGGCGGGGCGGCGGCCGGTCCTGCTCGCGGCCGACGCCGCGCAACTCGCGCCGTACGGCGGCAGCATCACGCGTGTGGTGTTCTACGCGACCCGCCAGGACGAGCACCGGCTCACCCAGCCCCCGACCACCACGTGGCGCATCCTCTACCAGGTGTGGATGTCCCAGCCTGCCCAGCAGCCGGGTGCGTGACGGGGGTATCCTCGCCCGGCGTGAGCACTCGCATGCCGCGGCCGGTCGGCGAGCGCGCCGGATGGCCCGTGGATCGCTCGGATCCGTCTTCTGACGCGCCGTCGCGGCCGCACGTTTCTGTCATCCTGCCGTGCTTCAACGAGCAGGACCATGTCCTGCTCGAGGTGGAGCGGATCTGCCGGTCAATGGACGCGAGCGGCGCCTCCTACGAGCTCATCGCGGTCGACGACGCCTCGACCGACGCGACGCTCGCGAGGCTGCGCGACGCCGAACCACGCTTCCCCTACCTGCGGGTGGTGCATTTCCCGCGCAACGGTGGTTCGGGCACCGTGCGCCGGATCGGCACACAGCAGGCCAGGGGGGACATCGTCGTCTGGACCGACGCCGACATGAGTTACCCGAACGGCCAGATACCCGAGCTTGTCGCGATGCTCGACGAGGACCCCACGGTGGACCAGGTGGTTGGGGCGCGGACGTCGGAGGCGGGTAAGCACAAGCTGCTCCGGGTCCCCGCGAAGTGGTTCATCCGCAAGCTCGCCGAGCACCTCGTCAACTCGCAGATCCCTGACCTCAACTCCGGGCTCCGTGCGTTCCGCCGCGAGGTCGCGCTGCCGTACCTGCGGCTGCTGCCGCCAGGCTTCTCCTGCGTTACCACGATCACGCTGGCGTTCCTGTCGAACGAGCACGAGGTGCGGTACGTGCCGATCGACTACGCCAAGCGGGCAGGCTCGTCGAAGTTCCATTTCTTCGCCGACGCCTACAGGTACATCCTTCAGGTCCTGCGGATGGTGATGTACTTCAACCCGCTGAAGGTGCTGATGCCGCCCGCGCTGTTCCTGCTCGGCCTCGGCCTGGCCAAGGCCGTGTTCGACATGGTGGTGCACCCGCTCTACTTCGCGATCAACACGGTGCTCATCTTTGTGACCGGGCTGATCATCGCCTCGCTCGCACTGCTCGCCGATCTGATCGTCCGGTCTCGTGGCGACTGATCTGCCGCCCGCGCGACCGTGGATGTGGCGTTGCGGGTCCTACACGACCCGCAACGCCACATTGACGGCCGTGTCACTCGCATCGATGGCGGGAACCGGATGCGGATCGCACTGATCGGGCCCGCGCATCCGTACAAGGGGGGCGGCGCGCGGCATACGACCGAACTCGCCCACCGGCTCTCGGCCGCCGGGCACGATGTGGTGATCGAGTCGTGGCGGGCGATGTATCCTGCGGCGCTCTACCCGGGTGTGCAGACGGCCCCGGCAGCCGAGGGTGAGCCGTATCCGCGGACCCGCAGGCTGCTGTCCTGGCGCCGCCCAGACGGCTGGCTGCGGGCGGGCAGGCGGCTGCGCGACCGCGACCTGGCCGTGTTCGCCTTCCTCGTGCCTGTCCAGGTACCCGCGTACCTGGCTATTTTGCGTGCCATGCGCCGGTCCGGCGCGGCCACCCCCGCCGCCGTCGTGATCTGTCACAACGTGCTACCGCATGAACGCAGGCCCGGTGACGTCAGGCTCACTCGTGCCCTGCTCCGCCGTGTCGACGGGGTTCTTACACATACCGAACGGCTCGCGCAGGCGGCACAGGATCTGGCACCCGGCACGCCCGTCCGGGTGGCGGCGTTGCCGCCGCACCTGCCTGTCGTGTCTGGCCGGGGGACTGTGCCTGCCCGGGGGACTGTGCCTGCCCGGGGGACTGTGCCTGCCCGGGGGGACGACCCCGCGGAACCCCCCGCTGGACCCTGCAGCCCACGATCGACGCGCCACTCGGCAGCCGTTCGGGCTCTGCCTCCCCGGGGGGACGACCCCCCGGAACCCCCCGCTGTGCCGCCCGTGGGGACCCCGGACCCCGATGGCCCGGAACCCCCCGCTGGACCCTGCAGCCCACGATCGACGCGCCACGCCGCAGCCGTTCGGGATATTGCTGCTGAACCTGCTTCGGCTGGGCGCACGGCGCCTGCCCCGGCCCCCCTCCGCCTGCTGTTCTTCGGGATCGTGCGTCCCTACAAGGGGCTGGACATGCTGCTTCGGGCGCTGGCGCAGGCGGGTGGGTTCACGTTGACGGTGGCCGGCGAGTTCTGGGGCGGTCTCGACGCCACCCGGGCGCTGGTGTCCGAGCTCGGCCTCGACGACCGGGTGGAACTTCGCCCCGGATACGTGCCCGCAGCCGAGATCGGAGCGCTCATGCGCGCCGCCGACGCGCTCGTGCTTCCTTACCGCCACGGCACCGCGTCGCAGAACGCCTGGCTGGGGTTCGCCTATGGGGTGCCGGTCATCGCCACGCGCACCGCAACGTTCGAGGAGCAGGTCAGCGAGGGTGTGGATGGGTTGCTCTGCGAGCCGGGGGATGAGGCCAGCCTGGCGGCGGCCCTCGCCAGGTTCGGCGAGCCCGGCATCGCGGAGCGGCTGCGCGGCGGTGTGCGGGCCACCCCACCTGACGCGCTCTGGGAGGCGTACCTGGACGCGCTGCTCGCCGCAGCGGCGCCAGGCACCCCTCCCGCACGGGCGGGCCTTACGAGCTGATGTGCTCCGGTTCGGCCTCGGCCGCGTCGGCAGATGCGCTCTCCGCGACGCCAACGAGAGCGTTCTCCGTCTCCGGTGCGGCGGCGGCGAGTGCTGCCTCCGGTGTCGCGCCTGCCAGGTCCGCGCGCCTGACGCGGATCATGACGATCGTGATCACAAGGCCGAGCAGCGCGACCGCCGCGGATACGAGGAACCCGCGCGAGAAACCGATAGAAAGCGCGTGGTCATAGATCGCCTTCTGCAACGACACTCCCGGCTTCGCCTGCAGCGGGTGGCCGGACTTGGCGGCCACGGCCGCTGCCGCGGCCTGGTTGCGGACGCTGTTGGCGACCGCGGTCCAGGCGACGGTGCCGAGCACCGCGAGCCCGATCGAGCCGCCCACCTGCTGCCCGGTGTTCAGCAGGCTGGACGCCACCCCGGCGTCGCGGTTCTCGACCTTCGACAGCGCGACCAGCGAGACCGGCATGAACAGCATGCCCATGCCCGCGGCCGTGACGATCATCGGGCCGAGCATCCCGCCGGCGTAGGTGCTGTGCTCGGTGATCCGGGACAGCCAGAACATGCCGACCGCGGCTATCCCCGAGCCTGCCAGCATCAGCGGGCGGGCACCGATCCTCGGCACAAGCTGTGCGCTGGCCCCTGCCATCAGCATCACGGTGGCCATCATGGGCAGGTAGGCGATCCCCGTCTTCAGCGGGCTGTATCCCCAGACCGTCTGAAGGAAGATGGTGAGGAAGAAGAACATGCCGAACATCGCCGTGCCGAGGGACAGCATCACCAGGTACGCACCGGACCTGTTGCGGTTACGGAAGAGCCGCAGCGGCATCAGGGCGTGCGCGCTGCGCGCCTCGATGAGTACGAACGAGACGAGCAGGACCACGGCCGCGGCCAGGGAGGCGACGACCTTCGTGTCGCCCCAGTGCGAGATGCCATGCTGATCCGTGGCCGCGTTGGAAAGGCCGTAGACGAGCAGCGCGAGCCCGAAGGTCGCGGTGATCGCGCCGGGCAGGTCGAAACGGCCACGGCGCCTATCCGACTCGGCGAGCACGCGGGGTGCGGCGAGCGCGACGGCGATACCGATCGGCACGTTGACGAAGAACACCCACCGCCAGGACGCGTAGCTGGTGAGCAGGCCGCCAGCGATCAGGCCGACCGCGCCGCCCGCGACGCTCATGGCCGAGTACACGGCAAACGCCCGGTTGCGCGGCGGTCCCTCGGGGAAGTTGGTGGTGACCAGGGACAGCGCGGTCGGCGCTGTGATGGCGGCGCCGACGCCCTGCAAGGCCCGCGCCCCGAGCAGCCACGCCTGTGAAGTGGCGAAACCGCCGAGCAGTGACGCCAGGGAGAACAGGATGATCCCGGCGATGAAGACCTTGCGGCGGCCGAGCAGGTCGCCGGCGCGGCCGCCGAGCAGCAGCAGGCCGCCGAAGGTGAGCGCGTAGGCGTTGACGACCCACTCGAGGCCCGTTCCTGAGAAGCCGAGCGCCTGCTGGATGTGCGGCAGCGCGACGTTCACGATGGTCGCGTCGAGCACGACCATGAGTTGTGCGGTTGCGATGACGACGAGCGCCAGGCCGAGGTTACGGTGGCCGTCGCCGTTGCTTGCGGCGGCCTCCGGTCCGGCCGCGCGCCTGGTTGTGGATTGGGTCCTAGACAAGGTGGTTCTCCTTGCTTGAGGGCGTAGAGATCCGGCGCCACGGCCATGCGGGCCCGCAGCGCAACGAGATGCGCAGGATGTGGTGACGACTTTTCGCGAAGTAGCCGACCGCTGTGCGGTCACCATCCGCATCTAATGACGCGTTCGGGCCGCCGGATGTGACATGTTCGGGCTAGAGAGGCTGATCGGCTGCGTGGTCAAAGTCTTGCTGGCTTCGGTTCTGAGCTCGTGAGCATTGCTCCCCGGCTTCACGGTTAGCTTCAGCCCGCCGAAGTGGTGTCTGTCGCGTCACTCACCTCCCCCGCGCGCCCGCCCCCTGTTGGCGTGGCGGGTGAGGACGCCATGGCGTCGGCTGGCAGGGCCGCCTCGGACAGTGCTGGCCCAGGCGGACGACCCCCTGGGACCCCCGCATGCGGCCCTGCAGTCTCGTGATGGGCGCGCAACGCGGTACTGGTCGGCCAGTTGACGTCCTTGGCCGGCGCGGCAGGCTCCGAATCGGCCTGGCCGGTGGTACTGGCATCGACAAGCTTGCGTATCAGCGACAGGAAGGTCTCGCGCTCGGCCGTGTCAAGTGCGCGTGACCACGGCATACTCGCCAGCATCTCTGCTTCCATCAGCCCTTTGAGCTCGATGCCATCGGTGCTGAGAACGAGATTCTTGACCCGGCGATCGGCGGCGCTCGCCTCGCGTTTGGCGAGTCCCCGCTTCTCCAGCGTGTCGGCAATAGCGGTGACGAAGGATGGGTCGCAACCCATCCGCTGGCCGAGTTCCTTCATCGCCATGGACGTGTCCAGGATGTGCAGGGCCTTGACGCAGAACAGCGGCACGCCGTAACGCTCGGCGAGCCTTTCGCTCTGCGCAAGAATCTGCCGGAACAGCTTGATCATGGCGTCAAGGATGTCGTGGTCGAGTTTGTCGGCCTCCGTCGCCGCTGTCGCGAGCAGGCCGGTCGCGGGACAGTCGGGGCTGCCAATCACGGCCGCTGTACCCATGGCCCCGGCCGCGCGGATGGCCGCGTCCGCCGTGCCGGCGGCCGCGTCCGATGTGGCCGTGACCGGGCTCGCGACCGCGCTTCCTGCTGCGGAGCTGTCAGCCACGATGCCCTCCTTACTGGTCCTGCCCTGGCGCTCACGTGGGGCTGTGCCGACGGTGCGGGTCAGGGCACCTGAACGTCATCAACATGACTTCGTCAATAGTTGACTTGCTCAAACGTATGGCAGCTATTTGAGGATGTCAAAGGTTTATTCGGTCAACGTCCGCTCACGGCCGGTGATGGGCGTGCAGGCCTCACCAGCGGCGGGACCACGTAACGTTACGCGTGGCTCGCGGCAGCCGTTCAGCTAGTTGGGTGGCCTGCGCTGGCGCGAGGGCGTGACACGGCCGCTGGAGGGCGCCGCGCGGGGTGGTGTGGCGCTGGAGCGCACTGTGCTGTGGGGAGTGGTGCCTGGCGCGGTGGCGCTCGGTGGAGTGGCGCTTGGCGGCGCGGTGTTCGGGGGCGCGGTGCGGGCTGAGGAGATCCCAGGTGGCGCCGTGCCGGTGGATGCGGTACCGGTGGATGCGGTGCCGGGGGGCGCCGTGCCTGATGGCGCCATGCCGGACGGCTCGGTGCGGGCGCGCCCTAGCGCGAGGCCGATCCCGGCCCAGGCCAGGTCGCACACGGTCATGACGAGCCTGGACACGATCGCTACGACGAGCGCCGACCCGCGCGGCATCACCGGCGCGAGCGCCGCGATCAGAGCGAGTTCGCGCGGTCCGACACCGCTCGGGAAGATCACGAGCAAGAACCCAACCGACCAGGCGAGGGCGTACGCACCCACTGACAGCAGCAGGACCCCGGCGCCGCGCCCGCTGACGTCCGCGACGAGCAGCCAGAGCTGCAAGCCGAAACAGGCCCAGCCGAGCGTGGCCCAGCCCAGGCAGCGGGCAAGGCCAGGCAGGCTGACGCGGCGCGCAAGCGGCGGCTGGCGGGCAAGCTTGAGCACGAAGTCGAGCACCGCACCCATCAGGGCCGGGTAGAGGCTGAGCAGGAGCAGCGGGGCGCAGGCAAGCACCCACCAGTAGTGCCGCGCGGCAGTGTGTGAGGTCAGCGGGAGCGTGACCGCGGCGACGATCAGGCCCGTGGCCAGGGTGACGGCGGCACTGATCGCGGTCGCGCTCGCGGCGCGCCTGCGCGGGACGTTGTTCCCGCGGGCAAGCTCCATCTGTGCGGCGAACGCCCAGAGCACGCCGGGCACGTACTTGCCGAGCTGGCTGATGAACATGATCCTCGTCGCGGGACGCAGCCTGAGCGGCGACCCGAGGTCGGCGAGGAGCGAGCGCCAGGCCAGCATCATGAAGCCGAGCCCGGCGGCCGCGGCGAGAATGGCGGCTGCCACCGAGTACCAGTTCAGCTGCCGCAGGGCGTTCGCGACCTCGGTGCGCTGTGCGGTCAGCCCGTACGCGCAGAAACCCACGGCGACTGCGAGGAGGCCGAACCGTACCCACGGGCTCGTCCGCAGGCGGCTCAGGGTGCGCAGGCTGGTCAGGTTGCGCAGGTGGCGCGACACGTCGGCAAGCCTACCGAGCGCAGCCGTGTCGCCCGGTACGGTCCGTCTGCACCGGCCGCGGGACCGACCTCAGGCACGTCTGCGGGAGCGTCCTCAGGCACGTCTGCGGGAGCGTCCTCAGGCACGTCTGCGGGAGTGTCCTCCGGCACGTCTGCGGGAGCGTCCTCCGGCACGTCTGCGGGAGTGTCCTCCAGCACCGTCTGCGGGACTGTCCTCCGGCACCATCCGCGGGCGCCGTCGCGCCGCCGTCGCCGCTCGGGAGCGTGTGTGCTTGCCGGGTGGCCGGGCCGCCCTGCGGGCGGGCCGGGCGGCGGGGCGGCTGAGCCGCGGTGTGGCTCTCGATTTGCCTGTGGGCGCGGGCGCCCATAAAGTAAAAGCACCTCGACGCGGGGTGGAGCAGTTCGGTAGCTCGCTGGGCTCATAACCCAGAGGTCGCGGGTTCAAATCCCGCCCCCGCTACCAGCTCAGAGGCCCCTTCCGATCATGGAAGGGGCCTCTTGCATGTCTGTTGCTAACGGATTTGCTAACGGGATCTTGGTCAGGCCGCCGCGTCCGTGTCGCCGCTGTCGAGTCTGCTCTCGTCCGTGTCGTCCGGCTGGTCCTCGTTGCCGGTCTCGTCTGGTACCTGGACGGAGGCGAGAGATCCGCCGATGATCAGGGCGGCGAGGGTGTTGGCGACCTGGCGGTCGGCTTCCAGGTCTGTCTGGACGTACTGCCGCATCGTGAACGCGACGTCCGAGTGGCCGATGCGCGTGCTGAGTGCTTTCCAGTCGATCTTCGCATCGCGGCCCGCGGTCGCGTAGCTGTGGCGGACGTCGTGCAGGTTGATCTTGGGCAGTCCGGCCTGCTCGCCGAGGCGGTGGAACCGCCTGGTGATCGTGTCTGGGTGCGGGGGTTTGCCGTTCTCCCAGCAGAACAGCAGCCCGTGGTCCTGGTAGTCGGGTCCGAACTCGGCGCGCTCCTGGTCGAGTTTCTCGACGTGGAGCTTGAGGACGGCGAGGGTGAACGGGTCGAGCGCGAGGGTCCGCTGTGCGTTCTCGGTCTTGCCGTCTGACTCGATGACCTGGCCGTCCACGACAACGCGGGTGATATCGATGGTGAGGGTTCCGGTCTCCGGGTTGAAACCGTCGCGCGATGCGCCCGCCAGCTCGCAGCGGCGCATGCCCGAGGTCGCTTCGAGCACCCACAGGGCAAAGAAGCGATCCGAGCGGGCCCGTTGCAGGAACGTCTGGAGCTGGGCGACGGTCCAGACCTTGCGGCTCTTGCGCACGAGGCGGGGCGGGTGCGCGTCGTTGACGACGTTGCGTTTGGCCCAGCCCCAGGCCACGAAGTCCTCCCAGGCCCGGTGCAGCATGCGGTGGGCGTTGACGACCGTCTTGGGTTCCAGGCCCGGCCGTGGCTGCTTCGGCTTGGGCTTGCCCGCGGCCTGGCCCGTATTCCTGCGTGGCTTCTTGACCTCGATGGGCTGCCCAAGCGCGGGATCGTCCTCGCCGTGCTGCCGGTAGCACCGCACAGCGTCGTAGCGGTAGGGGCGGCACGGAAGCACGCGGCCATCTGACGTCAGCCTGCGGGCGTGTACCGGCTGCTCGGCCGGCTTCTTCTTGGGCTGAGCCTTGACACGCCCTTCGGCGAGCAGCTTGGCGTACAGCGCGTCGCAGATCCCGCCGTTGATGGCCTGGACGGCGGCCAATGAACTCGCCGCCGCACTCGAAGCGATGGACGGCACCTTCACCCGCGCCGAGGCGGGCCTGCGCTGCGATCTGGCCGCCGCCCTGCACGTCAGCGGCGAACGCGACGAGGCACGCCACCACCTCCAGCGTGCGGGTGAGCTTGCCCAGCTCACCGGCTCCGCACGCCAGCGCAGCCGGATCCGCGACCTGGCCCGCCGCATCGGCGAAGCCGCCTAACGGCCGATCGCCAGCAGATGCAGCAACGCCACGAGCGTGCCCGCGTTCCAGATTTCCCCCGCCGAAACCAGACCCGGTACTGAGGTCAGCGGCACCCATTCCATCCGCTCGATCTCGTTGACCTCGATCGGCGCCCCGATCCGCTCCACACCCCGGCCTGTGAATACCACATGCTCGGAATCCACCATGCCAACCATCGGCTGAAACGTGATCAGGTGCTCGATGTGCCTGGCCCGGTAGCCGGTTTCCTCCTCCAGCTCCCGCGCCGCCGTGTCGGCCGGTTCCTCGTCCTCATCGATCAGCCCGCCCGGCAGCTCCCACCCCCACCGGTCCTGCACGAACCGATGCCGCCACAGCAACAGCACCCGGTCCTCGTCATCGAGCAGCACGATCATCGCCGCCCTGTGCAGCCGCACCACGTGATGCCAGAACCGCTCCCCATCCGGCAGCTCCACATCCACCTGGCCCAGCCACACCCACGGATTGTCATAGATCACCCGCTCGCCGAACGTCTTCCACCGGCTCGTCTCATCGCCCGTCGCACCAGTCACGGCCACGACGCTAACGCCTCCACCACCCACCCGGACATCCGGCCGTGACATCCGGTGCAGCCGGAGGCGAGGTATGGAGCGCCGGGTGCGCCGGGTGCCTAGGTTCTGGTGATCGCTGACAGATCGGCTTCAGGTGTCGCTTGACGGTTTCTAGGGAGTGCGTATCACATCAGTCGCCGTCGTGGGTGGCTATGGAGAGTCCGGGCGCTTCAGGCGCATCATATGAGTGCGCAGTCCGGGCAGCGCCAGGCCAGGCATGGAGTGGTCGCATTATCGCAGGGAGGGCACATGGAGGCCGCACCGAGCAGGACGGCGATGTTCGCGGCAGTGTCGCGGGGATTATTTCGCATGGAGGCGACGCCGCCGTGGGTGCTGGACGACGCTCTGGCCTTGGTGCTCGTCGGCCCGGTGTGGCAGGAGCTACACGACCAGCTAAATCCGCTGTTCCCCGGCCAGGTCGCTCGCGAGTCTCGCGCGGCTGTCTGCGCCCGCAGCCGGTATGCCGAGGACCGGCTGGCTGCTGGCGCCTTCACGCAGTACGTCATCCTGGGCGCGGGGCTTGACTCGTTCGCGTGGCGGCGCCCGGACCTGCTCCGCTCCGTCAGGGTGTTCGAGGTTGATCACCCTGCCTCCCAGGCCTGGAAGCTGGAGCGGGTCGGGGACCTCGCGCTTCCGCTCAGTGACTCGCAGGTGTTCGTCCCGGTTGATTTCGAGGCCGAGCCTCTTCGGGACGCTTTGCGCGCGGCCGGGTTCGACTGGGGCCAGCCGGCGCTGTTCTCCTGGACCGGCGTTGCCCCCTATCTCACCGCGCAGGCGATCGAGTCGACGCTGCGCACGACTGCGGGGGCTGCCCCTGGCTCGGAGGTGGTGTTCTCCTACCGGGCCGAGGAGTCGGTGCTCGATGGCGTCGGCAGAGAGTTCATCCGGATCTACGCCCCGCTCGCGGCCTCAGTTGGCGAGCCGCTGCAGCCCGGCTGGCCGGTCATCGAGATCGAGCGGCTGATCAGCCGGTGCGGGCTGAAGGTCGTCGACCATCCAGCACGTGCAGACCTCGAACAGCGGTATTTCGCCGACCGGACCGATGGCTTGCGGCCCTACAACGTGGAGACCCTGGTCACCGCGCGGGTCACCTGAGCGCAAAGCACGGGAACGCCCACCACGGGCGGTGCGACCGTGGCGTGATTGAGCCAGGCGACCTTGGTCACCGGGGCGCCACAGATGACCTCCATGACTACGTGATAGCGCTGCTCTAATGACGCTCAGCTTCACCATGGTCTGCCGATCTGTCTAGCCCGTCACGGGGGCGCCAGCGCTTTGCGCGCGTTAGCCGGTCTGGTGCTTTCCCGGAACGCCGCGCATTGTCCGGGCTGGCCTCTCCAGCCTCAACGGTGCTTCGCATCCCGCTGCGCGGGACGCGCCTACGGCGCGCCGTTGACCCTGGAGACCTCTGCCAGCCCAGCGGGCCTGACGGCGAGGGCCAGGCCGTAGGCCAGGCCCGGAGGCGCGCGGCAAACCTACGCAGTGTCAATGCATGGTTTGCAAGCTGTCCCGGATCTCCTGCCGACTTTTGTATCTAGCTGTATTACAGTGCCCACATGAGCCAACCTGTCGGCGCACTCAACTACTCTCAGCTGTCAGACCAGCTTGAGCAGCTGTCGGCTGAGATCCCAGGTGCAACAGCCAAGGTGCTGGCCTTCGCTTCCAAGGAGCAGATCGCAGCCCGCACAGCAAAGGCGCAGGAGGATGCTTTCGCCGATGCATGCGCCGCTGTATGGGAGCAGGTAGCCGACAGTCCGGAGGATGTGCGGCAGCGGGTTCGGGCCAGCCTAGACAAGATCATGGAAATTGTGGAAGACCTGTCGGATGCAGCCGCAGCTGCCGCCTGGGAGGCAGCACATCCGGACTACGCAGACTAGTTCCCACCCGAACATACTGTATTGTCTCCGCTCGTGGCGGAGGGTTATCAGGTGAAGTGGGATCGTGCCGCTGAACGAACTCTTGCCCGGCTGCCCGCCGAGGCGCAGGAAGCACTGCGGAAGATCGCCGGTGATCTCGCTGCTAATCCGTGGCCGGACGGTTGCATCAAGATGGTGGGCACAAAGGCACAGTGGAGGAAGCGCACCGGCAACTATCGCCTGGTCTGGGCAGTGTCCAAACGAGAACAACTGATCACCATAGTTGCTGCCGATGACCGCGGCCGCGTCTATCGGACATAGACGCGGCAAGTAGGACTTTCGAAGGCCATCCGCCTCCAGAGCCGTAAAGCCCTGCTGTCAACTACGTCTTGACAGTCGGCCGACGATCGGCTTGACGAGGTTATCCAAGGTAAGCTCGCCGCATTTTGGCCGCACAAGGACGCTCAACGTCACCGCCTACTGCGCACCAGTGAGCAGTGTTTCAGCAGCTCAGCAAGCAAATGGACAGGTAGCGGATACGCCTGTAGCTCTCTACGGATCAGATGGGCTCAGGTGCCAGATCAGCCTACGTCGTGCGTCGGCACTTGGCTGCCGCATCCGGCGACCTGTGGTTCACGGTACACGTGCCGTGATGGTAGATCGGCGACCTGCTCTTCGACCGCCGCTTCTTGGTGTTCAGCGAGCGCTCCACACCGTATACAGCGTTGCTGACCGGGTGCATGGCGCGCCTGGCCCGCTTGATGCTCTTGGGGGTGACTGCTCGTTTGACGGCGCGCCCAGGATGTGCGGCACGACGCACGCTGCGCGGGATGAAAAGCCGTGATAGGAAGCCCACGCGGAAATGGTAGCCCTGATCGGGATCTACGTCTCCGATTCGCGGGCAACGCGGCTATAGCCGGTATAGCGCTTCGCAAGCCAGCCGTGACACCCTGACCTGAGGTGTGGCCTGAAACTACGTCCCAAGCAACCCGGCACTGGCCGCGAGCGATCGAGTAACCAAGTGAGTAACAACCGCCACCGCCAGCGGCGGACGCCCGCGGACACTGACGGACGGTGGCCTCCAGGTCAAGCGTCATGCAGACCTGGTAATCGGCACAACGACTTGGCTTCGGGACGAAGAGGCCGCTAGCACCGAGTGCGCGGCGGACCAGCGGGCACATCCAGGGCACATGGCAGCGGGAACAAGCCAGAAGCGATGAGAAGCACCGAGACCTTACGCCGCAGGTCATAGCACTTGGCTGCCAGGCATCGCAGGTCACGGCAGACCCGTGTTATTTCCAGCGGAAGTGACGCTGGCCGGGTCGCTGATGGGACACAGCTACTACGCCGCAGTCAAGACGACGGGCCGTACCGCAGGAAGTACAGCAACGGGGGCACACAACCGCTGACGGCGGCGACCGTGGCCGCCCGAGCTGGCCGGGCACGACGGCGGAATGCCCAGCACTGCCGCTAGTTCAAGACGAAGAGGTCCACCTTGTTCAGCCGGCTGCCGAATTAGGCCGTATCTGGATCAAGGCGGCGCCGCAAGCGGCGCCGCTGGCCCGGCTCCCGCGCCGGGCTCAGCCTTGGGGAGGCCCGCCCGGCGGAAGCCGGGCCATGGCCGCAGGGCGCGCAGATCAAATGGCTCACAGGCCATGCAGCCCGGTGCAGGGCACAGCCCTCTTCCTCGGCGGTCTAGTGTCCAGCTCGCGGTCGCCGGGTCAAGGGCGGCCCTGCGGGTCGTCGCATGCGATCGGCTGACACCGACCCTGGACCCGGTTCCCACTCGCACGGATCTTGGCGCCTGCGGGGAAAACGGGGAAGGGCAGGAAGACCGGGTAGTCAGGGAGGCGGGGTCGAACATGTTGCAGGCGCGCGAAAAGTTGGGCGCGGGACCAGTTGACCCTGTACGTGAACCCCAAGACATATTTCCCGGTGCGGATCTCCGGGTCGGGGTACACGTACGGCGGCCCGGCACCCAGTACATACTCCACATCCGTGACCGACATACAGCGGCTGCGGCCGACCGCTGCCAACATCGCCAAGACCCTGGTCACCATCCCCAACGAATTCCGCCAGGAACCGGCAAGTTCCCCAGCCACCAGTTCGCCCTCAACCGCGCGTGGCTGGCCGCCGCGCTGACCGCCGCCACCCTGCTCGCCTGGCTCAAATGCTGGCCCTCGACGGCGACCTCGCCAAAGCCGAACCCAAGACCCTGCTACCGCATCCTCCACGCCGCCGGCCGCCTGGCGCCGGCACCTCAAAGTCGCCGCCAACTGGCCCTGGGCAGCAGCGATCGTGACCGCCTGGAACCGGATCAGCGCCCTCCCGCAAGCCCCCTGACCAGCACGAAACCGTCCCTGCGATCAAGGAAGGACACCCGGGGGCCCGTGGAAACCCCGGCCACCTGCCGCCAGCCGGGCCACCGTCATCACCGCACCCTAAAATCAAGATCCACTACGCGGCCCGGGAGCCATCCCAGGCCAGCGACCAATCAGCGTGAATGATCAGGGCTAGCTCGCGCCGCCGTGCCGATTGTCAGCGTATGAACCGGTTGCGGAACCTGTCCACATGCAATGTCTGCCCGCGGAGCAGGCCAGTCTCGATCTCGGTGGGATACGTGGTGCCGTCCTCGTACAGCAGGTGGCCGAAATAGAAGGTGCCGGGTGTTGTGGCCGCTTCTCGTTCCAATGCCCGGAACCGTTTGCCCTGGCTGGACCAGCCGCGGTTCAGCTCCCGGCGCTGCCGGAAGATGTTCGGGCCGAACTCGCCTCCGGAAAGATGGGGGATGAGCCGTCCGCGGTCCACCAATGTGCCGTCGGGGTCGGGCGGCAGCGGGAATCCGCGCTGGTAGGAGACATCGCGTTTGCCGACTGTGGCTGGTGTTATGGTCCAGGCCGCCAGTGTGCGATCCTCCTGCTCTGCTCCCACGGCACTCGCCAGGTCGAACAGGTAAGTGGCTCCAGACTGCACGAATTGCAGCAGGGAGCAATCCGGGAATTGATGTTCGTAACGCTCCGCCACTGCGTCGAGCAGCGCCGCGCCAAGATCGGCAGGTGCTAGCGGCTTCCGGAGGCCACGCACCAGCCCTGCGTAGTCCACCGACAACTGGGTCATCCCGCTGTTCTACCTGCTGGTCAGTAGTGGGCGACACGAAACGCCGGTTCAATGCCGCAACGGGGGTCGCCAGGCGAACGGCGTCAACTCGGCACCCTCTACGCGCTGACTGCGGCAAGAGCGGTCGACCCTGGGGATCGCATGCACGCCCTTTGCCTCAAGCACCACGCGCGTCGGCCGCCGCCCCGCCGCTGCCGATTCAGGGGAGCCAAACGGGGAACCAATGCCCGGCAGATGTCAGGCCACCGGGCCACAACCGGCCATGGTTTGCGCAGCTAGCTGGCCTATCAGGCGGCGCCCAGCCACATGCAGCGACGCCACGTATGCGCCTGAAAAGCGGAAGGTCGGTAGTCCGGCCCCGCCCCTGACCACCAGCTCAACAACCGACTGAAGAGGGCCTGACCAGCGCAAACGCGGGTTGGGGCACTCGGCGGTTGGAATCCACAAGTGGCATGTGATGGTCTGTCTGTGGCCGTGGTTGACCGTTGCCACTGCAACCTCCTTGCCGACAGGTAGCAGTTCAACCGACCAGTCGGGTACCTTAGACCTGTCAGTGACTAGTTCCGCATTGGTCAGGTGGGAGCATGCGCCGATTGTTCGGCCCACTTTTTTACGGGGCCTCGCATGCTTTCGATCTAGCCGCAACTGAGTTTAGGCAACGTCGGCCACGATCCGTTGCGGACGTTGCCCGTGCGACCGAGAGCCTAAGACGAAGAGCATTGTCCTCGTCCGAGCAGCTGAGCGCCGAGGACGCCAGGATTGAGCACAGTCAGACACAGGCAAGAGCTGAGAATCAAATTCATTCCAATCGCTTGTTTGTCGGCTCTCTCCCATTCACTGTTACTGATGACGACTTGCGGGCAGTGTTCGCCGCTGCGGGAGAGGTTTTGAGCGCTAAGGTAATAATGGACCGCTATACGGGTCGGTCAAAAGGATTTGGTTTTGTCGAGATGGCTCATATTACGATAGACGATATTCTCTTGCTTGACGGGCACCCAATAGGGGGTCGCCGAATCAAGATAAACAAGGCCAAAGCGATGCCGGAGCGACCCCCCCGCTCCTCGTGGTACCCAGGCGAGGGCGATCGGAACCTGAGACTCTCTGACATAGCGCCCGAGCGGGACCAACCAGCGGCCGAAACGCCCGAGGTGGTCCAACCACCGGCTGAAACGTCGGAAGCCGAGGAAATCGGTTCAATGGTAGACGAAATCTTCGTAGATGTACAGATCGTTTGGGAAGGCACCGACAAGGCCCGACAATCTGACGAACTTCTCCGTTCAAGGCGGTAGGAAATGGAACGGACAAAGGAAGTGCGAGCAACTGAGCCGCCAAGCACGACCATAGAATCTTCAGTTACCCGCGCAGAACAACACGTCATGTGGCTTGATCGCCAGGAAACCTACTTGACCTGGACCGGCCTTATAATGGCCTTTATTCTTGCGCTTTCGTTTCTTGCTGTATCCGCCTGGCTCATAAACTCTGGAAATGCAGTAAGCGGTACGATCATAGGCACGGTCGACCTCGTAGCGCTGGTCACCGTATTCATCACCGGTCGAACTAAAGGGCGAGCTGAGGAAAGGGAGAGCCCTACGTCGAAGCCGGAGGTCCAGATACCCCCCGCCGAGATGTTGCAACCGGCAGCTCAGAGGGTCCCGGCCAACCCTGGTCCTCCTTCATCTTCCTCATAGCTGCCGGTCCCCTGGTGAGCGGCAGCCGGGTCCAGGGCCAATGCCACTTAGCCTATCTGGCGATCATGGCTCTGACTTCGGGCAGGGATCTCTCACAGCCTTCTCACGGACTGGCCGGACAGCGCCGGACTATGGCGTCTGTGCCGGACATCCGGCAGATCCTGACCTGCGGTTCTGGATTGCGACGTACTGGCCGGACAGGTTGCACTGATCTACAGATCTAGAGGTTGGAAGTTCAGATCCCACGCCTCATCGGTGTGGCCCGCGGCCCGGTAGGCGGCGGCGAGGTTGTTGCGCGTTAGATCAATTAGGCCCAGCGTGCCCGATCACGTGTTCGGCCGGGGATCGTCACGGTTACCGCCTGGCAGCGGCGGGACGTGCGGCTGGGCTCTGCTGAGATCCGCGAGCCGCGTCGCTAGCGCGAGATCAAGGCGGTCGCGGAGGCCAACAGCGCCGTGGCCGCGGAAGTCCTGGAGCGGGTGCGAGAGCGAGAGCCGGCGTTCCTTGAACGGCTCGTGCTGAACGTCTTGACTGCGCTGGGATACCGCCGACGCGGCCAGGTCCGCCGAGCACCTAGGCCGATCCGGCGATGGCGGCCTGGACGGCGTGATCCGCCAGGACCCGCTCGGCCTGGACCAGATCTACGTGCAGGCCAAGCGGTACGCCGCCGCGCATACGGTCGGCCGCCCTGAGATCCAGGGGTTCGTCGGCGCCTTGCACGGCGCCCAGGCTGACCGCGGTGTCTTCATCACCACGAGCAGCTTCACCAGCGAGGCCATCACCTACGCCGACCGCGTGGCCGCGCGGGTCGTTCTCATCGACGGCATTACACTGGCGCAGCTCATGGTCACCCATAACATCGGCGTTCAAGACCGGGAAACATACGTCATCAAGCGCGTGGACGAAGATTTCTTCGAAGAAACGTGAACCCCCGCCAAGGTACCTGCCAGGCGGGCCGCATAGGTGGCGCGGTCATGAGGCGAACTCGCAGGCACCCAGTTGTCCTCCTCGCCGCTCGATTGTCTCGGCCGAGTCCGCCGTGTCCAGTGTGACAGTCCGCCGTGTCCAGGCCAAGCCGCTACGCGGTCGCTTCGCGAGCCTGGACACGGCGACCACGGCCCGAGGGACAGCAGCTATCGAGGAGGATGGGGGAGGAGCAGGGCACGGAATCGGCATGGGTGAGGTCAGGATCGCCGGGCCATTAGCGGGCCATTAACCCCGGTGAAGAGCGGTCTCTCGCGGCTGCTCGCGGACACCCGCCCCGCAGGTCAGGCCACGTGACAGGCCCGGACGGCACAGATTCCCAAGCTGACAGTGCGAGTTCGGCCTTCCTCGCTGCTCCATGGTCTTGGGGCGAGGGCCTACGGAGAGGGCGTACGGAGTAGAAAGCCGCAGATCACGATGCGGTTGCGCTAACCGATTTGCTAACGAGATTGCGCGGGACGGGAGAGACGCGGCGGTAGGCAAGAGACGACTGGCGGTCCCTGGCCTGGTCGCCGAGACACGCACGCACGCTGGAGACCAGGAAGACGCGCGTCGTATGGCTCATAACCCAGAGGTCGCGGGTTCAAATCCCGCCCCCGCTACCAAGGTCAGAGGCCTCTTCCGATCATGGAAGGGGCCTCTGGCATGTCGTTTGCTAACGAGGCCCGAGTCCGGACAGGCCTTGTTGCTGCTGCGAGCGCTGGGCGGATCGCCCAGATAGTGCCGGTGCATTGCTACGCATGTAGCGGGTTGGCTACACTCGTTTCATGACTGCTATCCCTGCACGCGATCTCCGCAACCACACCGCAGAGGTTTTGCGACGGGTGGAGGCGGGCGAGGAGATCGAAGTCCTCAAGGACAATCGGCCTGTGGCGAAGATTATCCCGCTTTCGCGGCGGCGGGAGTGGCTGCCCGCAGCAGAGATCGGCCAGGAGCTCTTGCGGCTGGGGCCGGATACCACTGGCCTGTCGGAGGAATTGCAGGCGGCCCTCACTGAGACGACTGACGACATCTCGTGGTGACTTCCCGGCGAGCGCTGGCCGATACGTCCATCTTCATCGGTCTTGAGGCCACGCGGTTCGACGTCGGCCGGTTCGCCGATTTTGAGTGGGGCGTTTCTGCGGTCACTCTAGGTGAGTTGCGCCTTGGCGTGCTGCAAGCCCAGAATCCGGAAGCTGCCTCCCGGAGACTGTCGACCTACCAGCTCGCGCAGCGATTCGAGCCGCTCACCGTAGACGAAGCAGTGTCTGAAGCCTGGGCGCTGCTGGTCTCCCGGCTCCGTGCGGCGGGGCGCAAGGCGCCGATCAACGACAGCTGGATCGCCGCCACGGCGATCGCTCATGGCGTTCCGATCGTGACGCAAGATTCCGACTACGACGGCATGCCCGATGTCGAGGTCATGAGGATCTGACGTGGCCCGGAGACTGACGCATGCCAATGCCGAGGCGAGCTGGTCATCGACGTACAGGTGGGCGGCGATGTCATCAACAGTGACCGGTCCTGGCCGACTGCTCCTAGGCACGCAACTCTGAGGACAGGGAGCGATCAGGAAGCCGCAGGCCATGACATCGTGCTGCTAACGGAATCGCTAACGAGGCCGTGCGGGACGGGGGAGACGCAGCGGGGTGTAGGAGACGCCTCCGGCCCCCTTCTCTGGTCAATAAGACGAACGGGCACGCCAGAGACACGGACGACGCGCGTCGCACTGCTCATAACCCAGAGGTCGCGGGTTCAAATCCCGCCCCCGCTACCACGAAGCACCAGGTCACAGGCCTGATCGCCAGCCACGGCGGCCGGGCCCTGATCATTTGAGGGGCAGGATGTGGGCAGGACTGGGCGGCAGCGTGCCAGATTCTGTCGGACAGATCATCACCAGATGGGCACATTTGGCGGCTAGCTCTGGGCCCTGTTGAACATGTGTCAGTTCTCAGCCGGTGTGAAGCAGGCTCAGCTGATCTGAAGTGGGGAGTTCGTTGTCTCATCTGGTTTGAAGCAGTGAGCTGGTTGTCTCACTTGATCTGTGACACGCCGGTGGTTGTCTCACCCGGTCTGAAGCATCGCGCGTAGCGTTACGGGTGTGGTGGCCGTGGCGGCGCTTGCTGGGGCTGCCGGCCGGTTGTGGGTGGAGTTCCGGTCGGCGGACGGTGAGGTGCGGTCCGGGCCGTGGCCGTTGATGTGGGCGGCGGCGTTTGAGTTGGTGGTGCCGTGGCGGGGGTTTCCGTCGTTTCGTGGTCAGTCGAATTTCCCTGGGTGGTGGTCGGCGACCACGGGCGGGCACGTGCGGTATGAGTCGTGGCTGGAGCGCGACACTTATCCGAACGACACGGAGAGTGATTGATAGTTGCTGTTTGTGATTCTCGTCCGTGACTGACCGTGTGCGCCGTTGAAATTCAGGCGGTTGGATGTTGGGCGTGTCGCGGCGTCAGGTGGCGGTCCTTCCGACGGTTTCGCGGAATTCGGGCATCCCGAGATGAGTGACGCCGTGGCGGTCAGCGATTTGCCGCATGGCGCCCAGCTTCTGCTCGGCGGCCTCCAGGGTGGCCTCCAGCCCGGCGATCTCACCGCGCCACCCCTCGCGGCGGGCTTCGGTGATGCGGGCCTGGAGGTTGTCGCGGATCTCCAGCAGCCGGGGTTGCTGGCCGGGATCAGGGCGAAGTTGCGGGCATCTGACGCAACTGTGCTCATGCGCACATGGGGTGCCAAAGTCCCGTGTGCAGACCCCCAAAGCGACCTTTCGGAGTTCGAAGTGGTGGAGGAACTGGTCCCATTCTTCGGGCGTGAGGTCGCGGTATTCCTCGCCGGGACGCATAGCGCGCCGGCGGGCGATGAAAGCCCGGTGATGGGAAACGACGTCTTCGGAGTAGATCGCGGCGTATCCCATCGTGGTTCCAAGATCGGCATGGCCAAGGATCCTGGCGGCGAGATGCGGCGGCAACCCGGAGCGCAGGGCGTCGGTCGCGAACACCCTGCCTCCGAAAATCGTGAGGCGTGAATACCAGCGGCCTGTTCGAGGCATCCGTTAATCCGGAGACGGCGAGCACGTCGTTGAGGAACCGGCGGATGGTGCCGCGAGATATTGGCCGGTGTTCAGGGCCGCGGGGGCGCTGGAACAGGAGCGGCATCGGCGGGCTCCAGGTCCGTTCGTAGGGGTCGTAGGCGGCCACCAGGGGCAGGGTGGCACGCTCGCCGCGGACACGGCCGATGATCTCGGCGAGGACCTCCCCGAGTTCGGGCGAGACCAGCAGCAGCCGCTCCGAGTCGGTCTTGGACGGCGCGACCTGCAACATCGGCACGATTTCGCCGGTGCTCGGCAGTTTGTAGGCGACGAAGCTGTGGTGGGAGAGTTCGGTCAGCTCCTCGATGCGAACGCCGGTGTGGCGAAGAACCTCGATGGTCGCCCAGCCCCAGAACGCGCGTTCCTCTTCGAAGGTGAGGTCACGTCGGCGACCGTCGGCCAGATCGGTGACGTAGATCCGCCCGGCGGCATTGGGCCGGCGGATGAATCTTCCGCCACCTTCCTGGAACACCTCGCCCGGCGTGACGGCCAGCGCTGCGTCAAGCCGGGCGCGGGCGGCCTTGCGCTGCTGCTCGGCTGTCCGCACGAGTGCGGGCAGGACCGGCAGGCGCGCCCGGGTGCGCTGATCCATGGCGGCCTTATGGTGCTTGCGCTCCTTTTCCATGGAGCATTCGCTGGCGTTGACCGGGCACGGAGTGGCCCACCGCGCCCGAGCACCTCGCCCCACCGTTGCCGGGGGATCAGCCGGGACAGTGCTGCGAGCCACAGCCGGTCGGCCGGCTGGTAGCGGACCTGGCTGATCTGGCGGCGCAGTACCGCGTTCTCGTGCCGGAGCACCAGGAGCTCGGCATCTTTGGACACCTCGCGCCGGGCTATCATCATCATCATGCCGCCGAGCAGGCGGCGCGTGAGCAGGTAGACGACCGAGAAGATCACTTAGCGATGATCTCAGCTGGCAAGACTGGCCTGGCCAACCACGCCAGATCGAGTAATCGAGCCCCACAGGTTGACGTACTCCTGGATGCAGCCGCCCATCTCGGCCTGTTCGGCGAGGTGGTCCACGCGGGGTCCTTGGTCGGGGATTTCGTCCATCGGGTCGGCACCCGGGTGGAGCCCGGCCTCGCGGTACGCGAGCGGCCGCCGGTCGGCGCGCATCTTGTGGAGGAAGACGTTGGTGGCAAGCCGGTACAGCCACGACAGCAGCGCGACTGGTTCGCGCAGCGTCGCTCCTGCGCGCAGGGCCCGCAGTAGCGTCTCCTGGGTGAGGTCCTCGGCGACGTCGGGGTCGCGGGACATGCTGAGCAGATACCGGTAGATCCGGCCGCGGCAGGCCGCGACAGCCGTTGTCAGGTTGAGGTCGGCCGGTTCGACAGCGGCGTCCATCCGCCACCTCGTGCACGTGTTGCCCGCGTTCCCCACCCTGACTTGAGGCTACGTTCCGGGCAGCCGGTACCAAATCTGCCGGAGGTCCCCTGCTACAGGGTCCGGCGGACTCGTCCAGGAGGGGACGTTCGCCCCTAGACCGGCCGGAAGGAAACGCCTGTGCATTGAAGTAACGGCCAGGAGAGGCTGCGGGCCTGTTGTCGGGGCAAGGGGGTGGTCTGTGATGCGTTGCTCAGAGACCAACAAGGGACAGTCGGTGCCGGCCCCGGCAGATCAGGGGGTGCCTGATGCCGATCGGCCCGGGAATTCTGCCCGGCAGGTGCTGCGGCGCGTGGTAGTCCTGGTCACGATCCTGGTGCTGTCGTTATTCCAGTCCGTACCCGGGGTGATCAGCCCGGCCTCAGCTGCATCGCCGTTGAATGTATTCGTCGGGTACATGGACACCCACACGGTCCCGTTCAGCTCGAACCAGCCGAACCCGTGGCCATATACGGACCCGTCGAGCTACGTCGGAACTCCTTGCCCCAAGTATCCGAACAGCACAACGTGCTGGGATGCCAGCGCTATTAGATTGGATAATCCCGGTAGTGCTGACGTGACGGGCGTCCACCCTGTTGTCATCATTGGCAGCAAAACCTATGGTCTGTGGGGCTCCACCCTGACCGTGAAGGCGCATGGGATGCTGGTGCTCACCGAGACCGGCAGCTCACCGAACTCTGAAAACTTCGACGGATCCGACTTCCCTCCCAACTCGTATAACGGCGGCAACACGGCTTCATGTGTCAATTCTGGTGCGATCCCCAATGTGCGGATCACCATTGCGGGAACCACAACCACGTACCTGGACAGCGGTCAGGTCCTCAATGGGGGCGGCGTCGACAGCGGTCATTGCCTCAACGGGAAGTTCGTCTCCGGGCGCATGGACGAGTCGCATCCGTGGGTGCAGATCGGGGCCAGTTCCCCGGTCGCACCGTCAGCCCCGCAATCGCTTGCCGCCACCGCGGGCAGCGGGTCGGTGAGCCTGACCTGGATGCCGCCGGCCACGAACGGCGGCGCGGCCATCACCGGATACAACGTCTACCGCGGCACCCGTGCGGGCGGCGAGTCCGCGGCACCAGTGGCGACAAGCATAACCACGACAAGCTTCACCGACACCGGCCTGGTGAACGGGACGACCTATTTCTATACGGTCGCCGCGGTGAACTCGGCCGGAGTTTCGCCGCAGTCCAACGAGGTCAGCGCAACGCCCGTCCTCGTGCAGGCAACTGTGCCGTCGGCTCCGCTGTCACTGACTGCCAGGGGGGGTAATGGGTCGGTGGTGCTGTCCTGGAGCGTTCCGGCCTCCAATGGTGGTTCGCCGATCACGGGTTATGACGTGTACCGGGGGACGAGTGCTGGTGGTGAGTCGGCCACGCCGGTGGCCACCAAGGTCAGCGGGACGAGTTTCAGCGATACCGGCCTGGTGAACGGGACGACGTATTTCTACACGGTGGCGGCGGTGAACGCGGTCGGGGTGTCGCCGCAGTCCGGTGAGGCATCAGCCACGCCGCAGGCGACGGTACCGTCTGCGCCGTCGGGGCTGGTGGCGTCTGGTGGCAATGGGTCGGTGGCGTTGTCGTGGTCGACGCCGAACTCTGACGGCGGTTCACCGATCACGGGCTACGACGTGTACCGGGGGACGAGTGCTGGAGGTGAGTCGGCTACCCCGGTGGCGGCCAACGTGGCGACCACGGGCTTGACGGATACCGGCGTGGTGAACGGGACGACGTATTTCTACCGGGTGGCGGCGGTGAACGCGGCCGGGGTGTCGGCAGAGTCTGGTGAGGCGTCGGCGACGCCGAAACCGGCTGCGACGGTGCCGTCGGCGCCGCAGGGGCTGACGGGCGCCGGAGGGAACGGGGTGGTGAAGCTGTCTTGGAGCGCCCCGGCATCTGACGGCGGCGCGGCGGTGAATGGTTATGACGTGTACCGGGGGACCAGTGCTGGCGGTGAATCCGTCACGCCGGTGGCCACTAATGTCAGCGGGACGAGTTTCACTGATACCGGCCTGGTGAACGGCACGACGTATTTCTACAGTGTGGCGGCGGTGAACGCGGTTGGGGTGTCGCCGCAGTCCGGTGAGGCATCAGCCACGCCGCAGGCGACGGTACCGTCCGCGCCGTCGGGGCTGGTGGCATCAGGTGGTAATGGGTCGGTGGCGCTGTCCTGGAGCGTTCCGGCCTCCAATGGTGGTTCGCCGATCACGGGTTATGACGTGTACCGGGGGACGAGTACCGGTGGAGAATCGGCTACTCCAGCAGCCACCAATGTCAGCGCGACGAGTTTCACCGATACCGGCCTGGTGAACGGCACGACGTATTTCTACAGGGTGGCGGCGGTCAACGCGGTTGGGGTGTCGCCGCAGTCCGGTGAGGTGCCGGCCACCCCGCGGGCGCCCGGGGCAGCAGCATTCGTGCGACGGGTGGGTTCGGTGACCGCTTCGGCGAGCCAGAAAACCACCTCGGTGCCGGTCAGCGCCCCCGGAGCTGTCGCCGGTCACACGCTGGTGGTGAGCCTGCTGCTGTCCTCGACGACATCGCTCACCGGCGCGGTCTCAGCCACCGACTCCGCGGGCAACAGCTACGCCCTGGCCCGCGACACCAACGACGGATCGGCCGGAGACCGTGTCGTAGTCCTGGTCAGTGTCGCGGTGAAGGCACTGGCAGCCGGAGGGAGTGTCACGCTGACCTACCCCTCATCCGCGGAGACCCATGTCAGCGTCGACGAGTTCTCCGGTATCACCGGTATCGACACCTCCGCCGGCGCCACCGGGACCACTTCGGCCTTCTCCTCCGGCACGGCCCCACCCACCACCCAGGCCACAGACGTCCTCATCGGCACGGTCGGCATCGAGTCCGGGAAATCGCCAACCTGGACCAGCGGATGGGCCCCGCTGCCTGTCCTGTCGATCTCCTCCGACTACCTCGACACCGCCTACCAGATGGCCGCCGCCACTGGCGCCTACGCCGCCACCGGCACCACCAGCGGCCAATGGATGGCCAGCATCGTCACCCTCAAGACCAGCTGACGCTCGGTTGGCGGACGCGCGTGTACCGCTCCAGAATTCGGCGCCCCGTCTGTTACCTGCGGCTGAGCCGACCAGGCACAACATGCGCCTGGGGTTTCCGGTGGCGTCCGGAATCCGGTGTAAATCGGCGGGCGCGGGTTCCGGCTTCATGGTCAGGTTAGGCGGTGGCTCCGACAGTTTCTGGTTGATCATCGGCTGGGCCGCCGTGACACAGCGTGGCCGCAGCTGGCGGGGTGGTTCGAGCAGAGAGCGGCGCAGGTCTTGCAGGAGCCGCAGGCCTGTGCCGTGCCACAACTCGCGCACACTGGCTCTGAGCTGGTGTTTTCTGTGCTCGTTAGGCTTGTGGGTGCCGATAATGCCGTCACCTTATGCGACCTGCGAATACTCGTGGAGGAGGCCGCCAAGCCGGTCGCGTCGTCGGACGCGGATGTTGTCGTCGGCAGGCGCGGTATGGGTCCTGCCGTCGGGTGGTTGCTGGCCGAGGGCCCGGTGCGGCCGGTGGATGTTGTAGTGATCGGCGTATTCGTTGAGGACGTGGTGGAGATGCCGTCGGCCGGCGATGAGGATGCGGTCGGTGCACTCGCGCCGGGCGGTGGCGATCCATCGCTCGCAGATCGCGTTCGCCCGCGGTGCCTGGACCGGGGTCTTGATGATCCGCGTGCCGGTCGCGGTGAAGACGGCGTCGAACGCGCCGGTGTACTTGGCGTCCCGGTCTCTGATCAGGAACTTCAGGCCACCGGTCCGCTCGCCGAGGTCCATGAGCGTGTTCCGGGCCTGCTGCACCGTCCATGCTGCGGTGGGGTGGGTGGTGATGCCGGCCAGGTGGACGCGGCGATGGTGGTGCTCGATGACGAACAGCACATAGAGCCGGCGGAGGAAAACGGTGTCGACGTGGAAGAAATCGACCGCTGCGATCGACTTGGCCTGGGCGGACAGGAACTGCTTCCAGCTGGCCGCCGCGCGTTGCGGGGCGGGGCCGATGCCGGCGGCCTTGAGGATCTCCCAGATGGTGGAGGGCGCGATCTTATGGCCGAGGCCGGTCAGCTCGCCGCAGATCCGCCGGTAGCCCCAGGTCGGGTTGTCGCGGGCCATCTCCAGCACGAGCCGGCGGATCGTCGGGCCGGTGCGTGGCCGCCCGGGTGTCCCGCGCCGGTAGGTCCAGCGGCGGCGGACCAGGTCGGCGTGCCAGCGCAGGAGTGCGGGGGGTGATGATCAGGGACAGCTGGCGGCGGTGCGCGGTGGACAGCCGCCGGGTCAGGGTGGCCAGGATCGCCCGGTCGGCCCAGGTCAGCCGGGGTGATCTGACCTGGAGTTGCAGGACCGCGATCTGGTGGCGCAGCACCAGGATCTCGGTGTTCTTGACATCGTCCGAGCGCGGCAGCAGGGCCAGCCAGCCGCACAGCCGGACGAAGATCAGGTAAAGCAGGCGGAAGGTCACGAGAGCTGATCGTGCCTGAGCCGGAGCGCGCCTCGCTGCTGTTCCCCGAGACCAGTCCGAGAGCGGGAATCTCAGCTCAGGTGCGGATGGCACGATTTCCGGCACCCACAACCCCTGGCTGCGGCCCAGCAGTGCCAGCCAGCCGAAGACCCGGATCATGATCAGGTAGAGCAGGCGAAGCGACATAACCGCGATCTTGCCGCACATCGGGCCAAACCGCAGGTCACAGAACCTGCGGCGAGTTCTGAAGCGGTACAGGGTCGTCGAAGAGGCTGTTCCGAGGCCGACCGCAGGGCTGGTGCCCGGCGCCTTGCACCGGCTGGCCGCTAGCCAGGGGTAACCGATCCCGGGGGCGGTATTTGCCCGGGACCGGTTTTCTCGCACGCGAGCTGGGCTGGACCGGCGGGCGGCGGGGCCAGCCGGGGTGGTTCGGCGAAGGCTGGCTGGCTGAAATCGAGGAAGTCGGACAGGTCAGCGGCCGCCGCGTCGCGATGCGTCATGGCCGGCAGGTTCCACTTGCGCTCGGCCATCGCCAGGATCGAGGTGTGGTCGTGCACCACGCTGGTCACATGATCTGCCCGGCTCCACGGGGACACCACCACCGCCGGCACCCGGAACCCGTACCGGGCGAACCCGTCGTAGTGCGGGGCCGGTGGCAGCGGCGGGATGTGATCCGGTGCGACCGCTGCCGGCGGCGGCACGTGGTCGTAGTAGCCGCCGCCCTCATCGAAGGTCCACACCAGCAAGGTGCGCGGCCAGGCCGGCGACTCCATGACGGCCTGCACCACCGAGGCGGCGAACACCTCGGCGTGCACGATGTTTTGCGGGTTCTCCCCGGAGCTGTGACCGAAGTCGGGGTCGATGACCGCAAACCCCGGAAGGCTGCCCGACTTGGCGTCGGCGAAGAACTGCGCGATCGGCACCACGCTGGCGTGGTCGCGGATCGCGTCGCCGAGAAACACATAGCTGGTCGGGGGGAAGCTGGAGTAGTAGTTCCGCCACGGGATGCGGTGGGCGTCCAGGCGGTCGAAGATCGTCCCCTCGGGGGCGGGCAGGAGGTTCTCCGGCAAGATGTCGTCAACCATGCCGGCCGAGGTGGCCGCCAGCAGGTAGCGGCGGTTCGGCTGGGTCTGGCCCAAGAGGGAGGCGAACCAGCGATCGGCCAGCGGGAAGGTGGCGGCTAGCGAGTACGCCCACGGCAGGTCCTGGCCGGTCCAATAGCCCATCGCGACCGGGCCGCTCGCCGACCGCACGAATCCATCGTTGCGGCCGCCATCGAACTGGTCATGGGCCTGTTCCCACTCCTGGGACGGCTTGCCCGGCAGCTGGCAGGTGGTCGGCATCCGGAAGGCATGCTGGGTACCGCCGCCGGGGGCAGGATTGGCCGCCGTCGGCCGCCCGTCCGGCCCGATCGTAAAACCATCTCCCCGCGGCGACTCGCCCGGGCCCCGGCCCAGCATGCCCAGATAGTTGTCGTAGGAATGGTTTTCCATCATCACAACGAGGAAGTGGTCGATCTGGGGAAGAGTGTCCACGCCTTCCGGCCGGTCCGGGAAGGGCCGCTCGCCCGGGCCACGGCCTCCCGTGCCTCCTGCGTCCGAAGCCAACTCCCCACCCCCCGTAGATATCAGGAACACGGGCAACTCTAACCCCTGACCCGGACACAGAGAAGATCGGTACCCACCCAGATGGCGGATCCTGCACCCGTCAGCTCACATGGCCGCGAAACGGCCCTTCGAGACTGATCACGGAGCGTGTCAGGGCTCTGCGAGGGGTGTCAGCCCGCAGAGGCGTCATTGGGTGCGGGGGTCAGCGTGCCAAGCTGTCGGCCACCCATTCATATCTGGCTGCTCTGGGTGCAGATCTGCGCGGCGCTGTCTGCTGGTGGCTGCAATCTCTGCCCGCCGTGTAGTCACTGAGGCTCGCGGTGGTGGCTGTGCGTAGTCCGCTGAAGTGGTTATACGGTCGATCCCCTGGTTGGAGACAAGGTTAGGGAGCACAAAGAGATGACATGAGGTGGGACCTCCTCAGCTCAGCGCACGCCGGTGCGCCAGCAGATTTCGGGAACGTGAGGAGGTCCCGGTAATGGCCATCGTAGGAGGATTTGACATTCACCGGCGGCAGGTCACCTTCGGCTATCTTGTGGGGCTCGAAAACCTCGACTCGGGTCGCGACCTGGGGTTTCCTTCATCGAACTATGCTGTGCGTGCCGAAAACCTCGTCCAAATCATGCGACCAGGCGATATTCGTTGATCAGGCCACCGGTGAAGTCCGATCCCCGGTCGCGGATCATGAACTTCATCCGCTCTGCCCGTTCGCCGAGGTCCATGATCAGGTTGCGGGCCTGCTGGCTGGTCCATTCCCCAGTGGGGTGCAGCGTGACGGCGAGGATGCGGATGCGCCGGGTCGCGTGCTCGATCACGGTCAGGACGTAGGCTTGGGTGCCGTCGGGCAGGCCGACGCTGAAGAAGTCGCAGGCCAGGATCGCCTCGGCCTGGCAGCGCAGGAACTGCGACCAGGTCGGCCCGGTCCGCCGCGGCGCGGGGCCGGTGCCGTTGGTCTTGAGGATCTCCCATACGGTCGACGCCGAGACTCGCACTCCCAGGCCGGCCAGCTCACCGTGGATCCTGCGGTAGCCCCACTCGGCGTTCTCCCGGGCCAGCCGGCGGACCAGGGCTTTGATGTTGCGGTGGGTGGCCGGCCGGCCGGTCCTGCCGCGCATGGACCGCGCCCAGCGGCGCCGGACGATGTCGCGGTGCCAGTGCACGATCGTGTCCGGGGTGACCAGCAGCCGCAGTCCCTGGCGGCGCACTTTGGGTATCACGCCGAGCAGTGCCGCGAGCAGGGCCCGGTCCGCCTGCGCGGGAACCGGCGGATCAATCACGCCATCCACTTGGCCGCGGTCACCCAGATCCGGCACCGGCACAGCGACGGCCGCGTCTATTACGACAAGAAAGTGGCCGAGGGCAAGACCCACAAAGAGGCACTCCGCTGCCGCGATCCGCCGCGAGGCTATTGGCATCCGGCGTGAGCTTCATCGCGTCATTAGGCGAATCCCTGAAGAACCCGCGCGGGGGCGAAGGGCGGCACCGATGGCCTGGAGTGCCTGCGCCCAGTCCTCATCGGTGAGGAAGACCTGGGCTACATTCCCGGTCATCACCGCAAGATCGGAACCGGCGGTGCTCCCGCGGCGCTGGCGTGGATCCAGGTGACGGCAGTTTTCCTGTCTTCGACTTCGCCGCGTCCAGGGCGGCCGCCGCCGGGTCGGCGGCTACGACGGCCCGGCCGGTGGCGGCAAGCAGGATCGCCAGGCTTCCCGTCCCGCAGCCAATATCCAGCACGCGTTCAGCCCCCAGTTCGCCTGCGATGCGGACGTCGGCGGGCAGATCATCGCGAGGTCCGTCGAACGAGTCGTAGAGCGGTGCGAGGCGAGAGTGCGCGAAGATCGCATCAGGCACCGTGCGACCGTACCCACCGGCCAAGCTCCCCAGCGACAGGATTTTCGCCGCGATCAGACCAGGCTCGTCCTGCCAAGCGCCGCCTGGGCTGCGGCTGCGGCGCACACCGCCGCCGATCTGAACGCGGAGCGGAGTGCGACGGCATAGCCCGCGCCGTGCGCAGATCTGGATGATCGTCGGGCTATGGTTCGTGTCGTTCACGGTCCCGGCTGACGTTGGGCGTCGGCTGACTGGCGCTGTCGCCGTGGAGATCACGCGGATGTTCGGGGATCAGCTGGGTTATCCGCAGCTCATCATGGTGGATCCCCGGGAGCGCCCTCGCTGAGGTGGCCCGTCCCTGGGCGCAGGTTCGCGGGCCGTCTGTCGCCCTGGGCGGGAGTTGCGGGCAGGAGCGGGGCCACATGGATGCCTTCCAGGGGATTAGCCGTTATCGCCCCGGACGCCGATACCGGCTGTGATGACCCGCACACTCATGAAGAGTGACGAGCCCTTGGCGGTGCAGGCAGCGAGATCCCAGAAGGCATGGTCTGCTGTGCTCCTGCCGGGCGGGTAGACCCTGAGCAGGAAAGCCGTGCGCTTGCTCGCGCTAGGGCAGCTGCCGGTTACGGCATTGCCGTATGCCAGCATCGCGTGAGCTGTGGCTCCGGGGGCGAGCCGGACGATGCGTGCCTTGACGGTGTGACCGGGTCGGACACCATGGCCGGGCGGGCGGCGAAGGCGATCAAGGTGCTCGGCAAATACAGCAGCGACTTGCGCCCGGGTAGTGCGGCCACGTTCGCCGACGGTACAACGCTTGAAGTGTTTCTCGACGATCCCGGCCATGAACGCAAGGCCAATCCCGACGAGGAGTTGCTGAGCAGCGCTACGGTCATGCGGCGAGTGATCGGGCGCCCAGTCAGGATCGTGACTGGGGACCTGGGGATGCAGCTGCGGGCGGACGCGCTCGGGCTAGGTCATGCCGATATGCCGGAAAAGTACGCCAAGGACGCCCAGCGCCGCGCGGCCTCAGATACGGCAACCTAGATATCGAGGGTGACGGAGGAGAACTAGGGAGCGGCGTCCACGCCGCTCAGATCCAAGATCACCGTGCCATCAGCCCTGGTGAAGAGGGCTCGGTGCGTGCTTCTTTCCGGACGAGGCGATCTGCCCAGTCTAGGTTTGGATCAGGAAGCTGACAACGGTGGCCTCTGGCGGGGGCAGCGCGAAGAAGCGATCCGAGCGCGCTCTCTGCACGAAGGTCTGAAGCTGGGCGACGGTCCAGACCCTGCGGCTCTTGCGCACGAGGCGGGGAGGGTGCGCGTCGTTGACGACGTTGCGTTTGGCCCAGCCCCAGGCCACGACGTCCTCCCAGGCCCGGTGCAGCATGCGGTGGGCGTTGACGACCGTCTTGGGTTCCAGGCCCGGCCGCGGTCGCTTCGGCGCGGCCTTGCCGGTGTCCTCGGTCGCGCGCCGACGTGGCTTCTTGACCTCGATGGACTGTCCGAGCGCGGGATCGTCCTCGCCGTGCTGGCGGTAGCACTACTAGATCAAGAGCGGCGCCGCTGTGCGGCGCCACTGGCCCGGCGTCAGCGCCGCGCTCAACCTCCGAAGGCACGCGCGGCCCACGCCAGGCCACGCCGCAAGACTCACCAGATCAGCACAGCTCATTGGTCACGCCAACCAGATACGTGCTACTGGCCCGGTCTTTCCCTCGGTCGGTCTCAGCTCGCAGTAGCCATGCGCCGCGTCAGTGCAGCCCGCGCGTTTGAGAAGCCCGGGGCGCGCCCCCGACCCCGGCGCGGAGTCCCCTGCCATGCCCAGCGGCGGTGCCCGAAGGGGTCCGCCCCGATTCGGCAGGCTCGACCCCTCCGCCTAACGCGGCGGCCGTGCCATCGCTTCGATGAAACCCGCGAGGGGAGACCCCGCACCCCCGGCTTGACGATGACCACCTGGTCCACGATGACGCGCTCGACACGATCGGGGAAGGTGCAAGGAACTCCCGATTCCCGCCGCCTGGCAATTATGGATCGCCTCCGGATGGCTTCAAGCCCGTCCATGGCCGCAGCACAACCGCCACCGGTCAAAGTGCCTGGTCAACGTACACGCAAAGACGGGCGGGCCTTGACTCCCTTCTCCGACTCACATGTTTGGCGGCGATCAGGGAATGGGGAGGTCTGGCAGAAGGACCACCAGCCGGGCGCCAGTCCGCGCCCGTTGCGTGCCGCGGCCTGAGAAAATGTCAGAAGGTACCTGCACATTCCCTGTCGTGGACACTACCCGACTCGCTGATTGTGGCGACCGGCGCCGGGCCGATCGTAGGGCTCCCCTGCGGTCACCGGTCACTGGTGCGGCTGTGTTGCGGCTGGCGCGGGAAAGGGCCCCGCTGAACTGCCCCGCCCACCCGGTAGGACAGCCTGGCCACTAGGCACGGCCAGACGACAAAAGGGCAAGCCAGCCGACTTAAGCCATAGAGCCGAGGCCAAAGGTCACGAAAGATTGAGGTAGAACGTCCAGCCCGACAGGGATCTTCGGCTCTTATCGCTCAAGGCCGCAACTCAGCTAAGCTTTTGCTATGACTTTGGCAGTTGGGCTTATCGTATGGCCGCCGGAGGCAAAGACGCTCGTTCCAACCGCCATAACTGAGACGGTAGACGGACAAATCAAACTAGACCCAGACGAGCTGGTCGAGCACCTCTTTGACCCGCTGTACAAACCCGTTGTACAGCAGTCGATAAGAGACGGAACGTTTTACTTGGACATACGCCGCACTGCACCTTCACGGTCCTTGCAAAGTGCGGCAGACGAATTCTTGACGATTTGGTACACCCGGCGTCAAAACAGTTATGCAGAAGCGAACAAGAAGTTCGAGGTATATGGCGTCGCATCCCTGGAATCAGTAAGCCCTCAAGAGCGCACTCCCACGACCCGGGCTGCTTTACATCACAACACGTCACACTATTCCCCAACGCTATACCTGGTGGTCGTCGGCAACCAGCTCGATCTACCTCACCGTCATTCTATAGGCTACATCATCGTACCCTCGACTCCCGATCAAAGTGTTAAGACACATTTGCACGCCCCGATTATGCCTGGGCGTGTGCGCATAATGGCCCCGGTGAAGTATATGGTCTGGGGTGCACTTGTCGTCCCGTTCTTGGGAGTCTTTGTCTTTTTTGATATTTCTCCCACGAATGACGCTGGCGGCTTTTGGTCACGTCTCGGCGACTACGTGGTTACCAATCTGCAATTTGCGGTAGTATTCGCCTTCATCGGCGCTGTCGGCGGATTCTGTACTGGAATGTTTGTTGCTATGAGGGGGAGGAGGTCCTAAATTCGCAATGCCATCCTGGTTTTCGGGTGACTTGGGGTCCCTGATCGATGCCGTCATAATAGGCGCTGTGATCCTTGTCTATACAACTATCACAGGAACTGGGGGCCTCTGCCTCCACGGCAGCATTAATTTCGCTCTCAAGCATGAGTGGAGGCGCGCTGGCGTGCGAGGGCTGTATAGCCTGGTCGTGGCGGCTGGTGTACTAGCCTTTATGGCCGTAGTTTTCCCAAGCGACACGCATCGACTGACATCTTGGCTCGCCTGGATATGTGTGCCCACCCCATATGTATTGGGCTTTTTCGGCCAATTCATCGTGCCTGGTGACTGGGGATAAAAATGCCTGAGAACATTTGGTTGTGTGCCATCTACGGCAAGGTCGCACGTTTCCACGAGTTGGCCCGAGCGGCTGTGCCTATTCAACCCACCGGGGCGGTGTCTATAAACGGGCCGTTTCTCATTGAACTGTTGTTTGGCGATTCGTATGCTGCTTTTGCCGAGCGTGCGGTACGCACTGAGCGGTTTGTCTCTATGCTCGTGCCAGACGCTGCTACGAACGTTGACACATTCGACACCTTGGCCCAGTCTTTCCTGGGTGCTGCATATTCGCGGGTGATTGAGGAAGGCGAGACTCCGAAAGATCCACCGGACTTCTACGGGATACGTGCGCCAGCATCCGAATCTACCAACGGATGGCCCGTTTACTTCTTCGCTGTCGGAAGGGGACTAAAACTTCCTGAAGAAGCCCACCGGGGAAAGGTTGCCCTACCGAGCCGCTCGCGGCCAAACGCAGCCCGCAAGTCCGTAGGATCCCGGTTGCCTTGGCGCAGAAAGTAGGTCCAATATTCCACGGCCTTTGAATTGTTCCCGGTGCACTCCAACCAGCCATACACCGGCACGACCGCGACCGCCGACGGCTAGTCATGGAGCCGTGACACGGACGGCTTCGGATACGCGCTGATCTGGCTGAACGGCCCGAATATCCAGGCGCTGTTCTACCGGGACGGGAGGCCGATGTGGGTTTCTGATGTGCTGCCGGGCAATGTTCATGACCTGGCCGCGGCGCGGGAGAAGGTCCTGGCGGTGCTGCGGCCGTTCCTGTTGCTGCGGTCGGCGCGCTGCCTGGGCGAGCGCGGCTTCGCGCTTTTGACCCAGCGCTGGCAAACCCTCCAGCATGTCACCGCCAGTCCCGGGAAAATCGGTCTCATCGCCCGGGCCGCGCTGGTCCTGCTGCTATTCGAGCACAAGATGATCACATGAAAGTTGCTGAGAAAACCTCAGTGTGCCTATGACCAGCATCGACACCAAAACCCGCGCTGAAGCCGCCGCCCACCCGGCCGCCATCTATGCGCGCATCAGCCAAGATCCCGGCAACACCCTGGAAGGCGCCCGTCGGCAGATCAGGAAAGCGCTCAGGCGAGTCGACGGCCCTGGTGGCGACTGGCAGATAAGCGGGCTGCCGGGCTCGCCAGTTGACCCGAAGCACCCGGGCGGGGAGCAGTGGCCGCCCGGCGTGTTCGTCGACCACGACATCTGCGCAGGTGGCGGGAATTGCCGCCGGGAGTATCGCCGGATGCAAGCTGCGGTGGAACGCGGCGAGGTCACGGTGGTCGTGTCCAAGGCGCTTGACCGGCTCTGGCACACGGTAGCGGAGACCGCGGAGGCGCTCGTCAAGATGCGCGCTGCGAAGATTCACCTGGAGTTGCTCGACACCGCGCCGCGCCTGGCTCTGGACGGGCGCCTCGTTCAGGTGTTCCCGGCCACCTGGGCAGGAGGGACCGATCCTGGCGCCGCCGCGCCGGCTGCGCTGACGGCCGTTCCCACAAGGACCGGCCGCATCCGCGAACGGTAGGCCACCCGGCACGGGCCACGCACCCGCGCGGAGATCCCCGCCGGGGCTGGCTACACGCAAAGCGGGACGTACGGTGCGCCGCGCACCATCAGTGCGGTGCTGCACCAGCGCAGCCGTGGCATGAGGGATGACCCTGCGCCGGCTGGCCGGTCACGGTGCGGGCGGAGCGGGCCGCCCGGTAGGTCAGGAGACGCGCGCCGGGAGATTGACGCTCTGCTGCCGTTGGCTGGGGTCGCCTGCGGCCAGCGTGCGCATGGGACAAAAGGCCCTGTTTCCGCCGGGCCATCCCGGTCAGTGTGATGGGCAGACCGGGAGGGCTGCCTGCAGCGCTCAGCGAGAGGACGGCATCATGGCCAGCACAGAGCAAGGCGGTATGGCCGAAGGCGCCAGCCGGGTCATCGAGTCGGCACGCGAGGCCGAGGAGTCCACGTGCGGGCCGTGCGGAAGTTCCTCGACACCGTCGACAGCGTCTTCCCCGACGTGGGCGAGGATCGGCCTCGCGGCAAGGTCATCGAGGCGGCATTCGAGATGGCGGAGCAACTGGCCGGTTCATGGAACCAGGTCGCGGAGAAGATCCTGAAGGCAACCAGTGACGCGCTGGCTCAGACCAAGAACGCTGCCCGGCTCGCCGAGATAGCGGACCGCACGCGCCGCTGGGCGGTTGAGGCCCCGCTGTAGAGGTCCACGGACACTCCCCGCATGAACCCCTCGAAAGCAAACTCGCCGGCCAGGCCACGGCGCCAACAGTCGTTGTCACCGGCGGCAACCGGGGATCGGGTACGCCGTGGTCCCAGGTCGGCAGCGGGCCCCGGTTACCGGATCCCCACGGAGGAGGCGCACGATGACAGACCAGGCCTTTGAGGATCGGGCAAAGATCGGGCAATTGATTCGGGGAAGGACGCTCTGTGACGACCTGCGGCAGACGGCCGAGGAGCGCGGGGACGAACCGGCCTTCTCCGACCGGGCCGGCGGGCAATGGAAGACCCTGACGTGGTCGCAGACACGCCAGCGCGCGCTCGAGCTTGCCGCGGGTTTCGCCGCGGTCGGCTGCAGGCCCGGTGACCGGGTGGCGCTGATGCTGCCCAACCGGGTCGAACATGTCCTCGCCGACCTCGGTGCCCTGCACGCGGGCGCCGTACCGGTGACCCTGTATGCCACCTTCGCGCCCGAGCAGGTGGCGTACGTCGCGGCGGACTGCGCGGCCCGGGTGGCCGTGCTCGACGGCGCGGACCAGCTGAGCCGGTGGCAGCCGGTGCTCGAGCGGCTGCCCAGGCTGCACAAGATCATCGTTCTCGACGCGGCGGGATGGGCGTCGGACGAGCTCTACATGACCTGGGCGGACTTCGAACGGCTCGGCGCCGAGCGGTACGCCGCGGACCCGGATGCCGTCGCCGGCCGGGTGGCCGCGATAGCGCCCAATGACCCGGTGACCCTGCTGTACAGCTCGGGAACCACCGGAAATCCCCAGGGCGTGGTGACCACCCACCGCAATGTGCTGTTCGAGACGGGCAGCCTGCATGTGGCCGGAGCCGTGCCCGCGGAATTCCGGTCGGTCTCCTACCTGCCGCTCGCGCACATCGCGGAGCGGGTGCTGACGATCTACGTGCCGATCCACGAGGCCGCGCACATCTACTTCTGCGCGGATCAGGGGGATCTTCCCGGCACGCTGCAGGACGTGCAGCCGACCTCGCTGTTCGGTGTGCCGCGGGTCTGGGAGAAGATGAAGGCCGGGATCGTGGCCCTGATGTCCGCGGAACAGGACGAGACGAAGAAGGCCGCCGTGGCGCGGGCCATGGACGCGGGCCGGGCGTACGTGGAGGGCTGCCAGTTCAGCCGCCAGGTGACGCCTGACGTGGCCGGGGCCTTCGAGCGTGCCGACGCTGAGGTGCTCGGGCCCATCCGGTCGCTGCTGGGCCTGGGCAAGGCGGTCACGGCATTGTCCGCGGCCGCGCCGCTGCCCGCGGAGGTTGGCCGGTTCTTCGCCGGTCTCGGCATGACGATCCTCGACGTGTACGGGATGACCGAGACCACCGGGGCGGTGACCGCGAACACGCCCGACGCGTTCCGGCTCGGCACCGTGGGCCGGCCGTTGCCTGGCATGGAACTCAAGATCGCCGAAGACGGGGAGATCCTGGTCCGCGGCCCGGTCACCACCCCCGGCTATCTCGGGCCGCCGGAGGCGTCGGCCGGCCTGCTCGGCGCGGATGGCTGGCTGCACACCGGCGACATCGGCGCACTCGACGCAGATCAGTTCCTCAGCGTGGTCGACCGTAAGAAGGAACTCATCATCACGGCCGGGGGAGAGAACATGTCCCCCACAGCCATCGAAGGCCTGCTGGTGGAGCACCCGCTGATCGGGCAGGCACTCGCCTTCGGCGACCGTCAGCCCTACGTGGTGGCGCTGCTCACCCTCGACGGCGAGGTGGCGCCGGCCTGGGCAAGGGCGCGTGGCATCGACGCCGGTTCGCTGGCGGAACTGGCCGCCCACCCCGCGGTGATCGAGGCCGTGGGGGAGGCGGTCGCCGCAGCGAACAGGCGGCTCGCCCGTGTTCAGCAGGTCAAACGCTGGGAGCTGCTGCCGGATGAGTGGACTGTGGAGAGCGAGGAGCTCACCCCGACGCTGAAGCTCAAGCGCCGCGTCATCCACGCCAAATACGCCGGCGTCATCGACTCGCTGTACGCCAGCTGACCGGCCCGGCCGCGCCAGTGGGTGCCTGCCAGGCTTGCGCCGCAAGCGTCCGGGCCACCTGGTGGGCCCGGTCTTCAAAACGGTGGGCGACGCTCAGCGCCGCCGACGGGGTTTGATTCCCGTCCGCCTCCACTGGCCGCCTGTCTGCTCCGCTCGCTGGCCACCCTCGGCACACCGGCGGTGGGCTACTGCATCCGATACAAGTTCGCGGCGGCAGCGCTGCATTAGCCCCTGAAATGGCGCGCGAGGCCGGGCATGGTCTGCCGCCGTGCGGGCTTCGTCGGCGGTACGCCGGTATGCACTTGCCCGGGCAGGATCGCGCGATGCTAGCTCATCATGAACGCGAGCGATCTGCTCTTCCGTGCGGGCGAGTTCGGCAGCGGTGGCGCAGAGCTGTTTCCGCAGCGCCTTCGCGTGCGTGACCGGTGACGGCCCGGCTGGCTGGCCCGGGTCATGCGGTTGATGCGCCAGCTCGCGTGCACTGAGGGCCGACTGCCGGTTGGTCTCCGCCTGCTCCCGGCTGGCTGGTGTCGCTAATGGCAGGTGACCGGCTTCACCGGATCTTGGCTGAGCTGTCCGCCGGCGGCGAAGACGCGTGGTCCTCGGCCTGGCTGTGCGGGATGTGCCCGGGGATCGTCGGGGTGAACGGCGCCGGGGTCATGCTCAATGTCGGGTGACATACCAACCGGGTCCTTGTGCACCATGTGAGCCACCTGATCGAGGAGTTGCGGTACACCCTCGGCGAGGGCCCGTGCGTCGACGCCTACCGGCAGGACAGTGTCGTGGCCGAGCCCGACCTGGCGGATCCGGTGGCCCGCCAGTGGTTTGCCTTCACGCCGCCGGCGCTGGCGGCTGGGGTGCGGGCGGTGTTCGGGTTCCCGTTGCGGGTGGGCACGGTGCGCCTGGGGGCGCTGAACCTTTACCGGGACTGGCCTGGTTCCCTGAGCGACGACCAGCACGCTGACGCGCTGGTCGTGGCCGACGTGGCGGCCCGCTGGGTGCTGGAGGCCCAGGCCGGGGCGCCCGCGGACGCGATGGCCAAGGCCCTGGAGATCGGCGCCGACTTCCACTTCGTGGTGCACAACGCGGCCGGCATGGTCTCGGTGCAGCAGGGGGTCAGCGTCGCCGAGGCGCTCATCCGCCTGCGGCGTACGCCTTCAGCAACGATCGCCCGCTCGCCGATGTGGCCGAGGACGTCGTCGCCCGCAGGCTCCGGCTGGGATGAACCCACACCCGCCCGGCCCGCTGGCACGGGACAGGTCCGCTACTATAATGGGGCCACAGCCCGGGCCCCGATCCGGCGTCCCCCTGGCCGCGACGGGCCACCGGGCTCAGGAGCGTGAGCTGAGATGAGCCGAGAGGCCGACGTGGTCCGGTCTCTGGTTGAGATGGCCGACACCCTCGTCGGCGACTACGACATCGTCGACCTGCTGACCGTGCTCACGGACCGGTGCGTAACACTGCTCGGCGTCTCCGCCGCCGGAGTGATGCTGGCCTCCCCGGTGATGCTGTCCGCTCCCGAGGGCACCCTGGGGCTGGTGGCCTCCTCCAGTGAGGCGATGCGCCTGCTGGAACTGTTCGAGCTCCAGGCCCAGGAAGGCCCGTGCCTGGACGCCTTCCGCACCGGCGAGCGCGTCGAACACGAGCACCTCACGGCCGGGTCCGGCCGCTGGCCGTCGTTTTCCGCCGCCGCCCTCGGGGCCGGTTTCCAGTCGGCGTCCGCGCTGCCGCTGCGGTGGCGGGAGATGACTCTCGGCGCCCTGAACCTGTTCAGCGTCACGCGGACCCCGATGGACGAGGCGGATATCATCGTCGCCCGGGCCTTCGCCGATCTCGCCACCCTCAGCATCGTGCAGCATCGCGCGACCGCCGAAGCCCAGATCCTGACCGAGCAGCTGTCCGCTGCCCTAGCCAGCCGGGTAGTAATCGAGCAGGCCAAAGGCGTCATCTCGGAGCGCGCCGACGTCGACCTGGCCGAGGCTTTCTCCCGGTTGCGGCACTACGCCCGCAACCGCAACCGCCGCCTCACCGAGGTCGCCGAATCCGCCGTCGACGGCACCCTCGATCCGCTGGCCTGGGCCCCGCCCACCCGTCCGGCCCCCTCCTGACCACACCACCCGGGGCCAGCCTCTTTCCGCCGATGCAGAACGAAGCACGGGGCCGGCCCGGCGTCCACCGTCAGCCCATGGTCAGCGGCCCGCCAAATGGCTGCTGCGGCACGTGCGGGCGTGGCCGATCTGAGCCTCCCGAGGCGGTCGTGTGGGGTGACCGCGCCCTCGGCCGGCCGATCCATGACACCTGGTGGCAGACCGAGACTCGCGAGGTGTGGCGCCTGCGGGGGTGGGGATGTCGGCGAGGCGGCCGAGGAGGGAGTCCAGGGCCCCAGCTGGTGGGGTTGTGCGAGCCACCGGGTCAAATCGATGTCGAATCCCGCTTCGGTTATCTGATCCGTTGGTGGCAAGCAGGGGGCTCCACCCCGGCTGGTCGGTGGCAACTCCGGTGATCAGGGCGGTCCGTGGCTAGCGGGGCGTGCGGCCGACGGCACATGGCCCGACGCCGACCCGCAAGCGGCTAGAACTGCGGTGCCTGGTACCAGGAGAGCGCTCACGAGCAGGATCAGCCTCTTCCGTGCTCGCCCCATGATTACCACCTCCGTGGGAAACCTCGGTCGCGCCGTCAGTTGAAGAGCACCGCGTCAGACACCTTCAAATTGACGCGGCACGCAGGATCGGGTTCGCTGTGAACCACATCGATGATCGCCGCGCGTGTCACGCCCTTGAGGCTCAGCCGCCTTTCGGCCCCCGAATCCGCGCTGATGGAATAGCGGGAGGTAGAGGCTGCGCAGATAGCGGCAGAACTCCAGGAACTTCGCGCGGTTCTTCGTCGGTTTGATGTGGCCATAAAGTTTGCCGGTGCCCAGGTCGTAGGCGGCGAACAGGTGCCTGACCCGTGCGGGCCGGTGTAGGTCGCCCGTCGACGGGGCGTGGGCTGGCGGCCGGGGTCCTCGTGCCGTCCGCCGCGCTCGGCCCACTGCCGCCCTGGGTGTGGCCGGAGGTTGAGCGGCCGGAACTCATCCAGGCAGGACACGGCTTCGGGCTCGTCTTCCTCGGCAATGACCTCGCCGTCGGCGATCGCGTACAGGTGTTCGGCGCGGGCCTTCTTGGTGGCGTAGTCGGGTTCGTGTGAGGTCTTCCAGGTCTTTTACCCGTTGAAACGACACGCCCTCCTGGCGGAGCAGAACCCGCAGGCCCTCGTGGCTGACGTCGTCGACCACCCCCTCGGTGACCAGGAAGTCGGCCAGCTTAGCCAGACTCCAGGTCGAAAACGGCAGACCGTGCTCGGCCGGCCTGGACTTGGCGATCTTCTTGATCTCCCGGCGCTCGGACAAGGTGAACCTCTTCGGCCGCCCGCCGGAGTACTTGGGGTAGAGCGAGTCGAAGCCGTCGGCGTTGAAGTTGTGGATCACCTCCCGGACCCGGTCCGTGCTGGTGAACGTCACCTCGGCGATCTTGGCCACCGGCATGCCCTGCGCGGGCAGCAGTACCATCTGCGCCCGCCGCCAGGTCATCCGGATAGCGCATCACGCCACAACGGGGCAAACGCTGCCTGACGCGGCGCTAGACTTGCACGGTTCGTTTCCTTGGATAATTCGCGTTTATGAAGGTAGGTTTGGCGCCATGACCGCATCCCAGACTCCGACCACCGCCGAAGAGCTGCGCGGTGCCGGCCTGCGGGTGACGGCCGCCCGCGTCGCACTGCTCGAGACCGTCCGGGACGGTGACCACCTCGGCGTCGAGGCGATCGCCTCCGGGGTGCGCGATCGCGTCGGCCATGTCTCCCTTCAAGCCGTGTACGACGCCCTCCACGCGCTCACCGCGGCGGGACTCGTACGCCGCATCGAACCGGCCGGCAGCCCGGCCCGGTTCGAGGGACGCGTCGGGGACAACCACCACCACGTCGTGTGCCGGTCGTGCGGTGTCGTCGCTGACGTCGACTGCGCGGTCGGCGAGGTGCCCTGCCTGACCGCGTCCGACGACTACGGCTTCTCGATCGACGAGGCCGAGGTCATCTACTGGGGCCTGTGCCCCGGCTGTTCCACCGCCCCCAGTTCCTGAGCACCGTGATCCGCCTAGTCCGGAAGGATTCCCATGTCTGAGAACCATGATGCAATCGTCGTAGACGCGAAGACGGAGGGCGGAGGTGGCTGCCCGGTCGCGCTCGGGCGCGCCCCGCACCCGACTCAGGGCGGCGGAAACCGCCAGTGGTGGCCGGAGCGGCTCAACCTGAAGATCCTCGCCAAGAACCCCGCCGTGGCCAACCCCCTCGGCGAGGAGTTCAACTACGCCGAGGCGTTCAAGACCCTCGACCTCGCGGCCGTGAAGCAGGACATCGCGGAGGTGCTGACGACCTCGCAGGACTGGTGGCCGGCCGACTACGGCCACTACGGCCCGTTCATCATCCGGATGGCGTGGCACAGCGCGGGCACCTACCGGATCAGCGACGGCCGCGGCGGCGCCGGGGCCGGCCAGCAGCGCTTCGCCCCCCTCAACAGCTGGCCGGACAACGCGAACCTCGACAAGGCCCGCCGCCTGCTGTGGCCGGTCAAGAAGAAGTACGGCCAGAAGCTCTCGTGGGCCGACCTCATGATCCTCGCCGGCAACGTCGCCCTGGAGTCGATGGGCTTCAGGACCTTCGGCTTCGCCGGCGGTCGTGAGGACGCCTGGGAGCCCGACGAGGACGTCTACTGGGGTCCCGAGTCCACCTGGCTCGGCGACGAGCGCTACACCGGCGACCGGGAGCTCGAGAACCCCCTCGCCGCCGTCCAGATGGGCCTCATCTACGTCAACCCGGAGGGCCCGAACGGCAACCCGGACCCGCTCGCCGCGGCCCGCGACATCCGTGAGACGTTCCGCCGGATGGCGATGAACGACGAGGAGACGGTCGCCCTGATCGCGGGCGGTCACACCTTCGGCAAGACCCACGGTGCGGGCCCGGCGGACCACGTCGGCCCCGATCCCGAGGCTGCCTCGCTCGAGGAGCAGGGCCTCGGCTGGAAGAACACCTACGGCACCGGCAAGGGCGGCGACACGATCACCAGCGGTCTCGAGGGTACGTGGACGAACACCCCGGTGACGTGGGACAACAGCTTCCTCGAGATCCTGTACGGCTACGAGTGGGAGCTGACCAAGAGCCCCGCCGGTGCGCACCAGTGGAAGCCGAAGGACGGCGCCGGGGCGGGTACCGTCCCCGACGCCCACGACCCGTCGAAGAGCCACGCCCCGACGATGCTGACGACCGACCTCGCGCTCCGTATGGACCCGGTCTACGAGCAGATCTCGCGACGCTTCCTCGAGAACCCCGACGAGTTCGCGGACGCCTTCGCCCGGGCGTGGTTCAAGCTGACCCACCGCGACATGGGCCCGGTCGTGCGCTACCTCGGTCCGGAGGTCCCGACCGAGACGCTGCTGTGGCAGGACCCCCTCCCCGCGGTGACGCACGAGCTCATCGACGCTGAGGACATCGCCTCCCTCAAGGGCCAGATCCTCGCCTCGGGCCTGTCGGTGTCCCAGCTCGTGTCCACCGCGTGGGCGTCGGCCTCGTCCTTCCGTGGCAGCGACAAGCGCGGCGGCGCCAACGGTGCGCGCATCCGCCTCGAGCCCCAGAGCGGGTGGGAGGTCAACGACCCCGACCAGCTGGCGACGGTGCTGCGCACCCTGGAGGGGATCCAGGAGGCCTTCAACGCCGCCCAGACCGGCGGCAAGCAGGTCTCGCTCGCCGACCTGATCGTGCTCGCTGGTGGTGCCGCCGTCGAGCAGGCCGCCAAGGACGCCGGCTTCGACGTCGAGGTCCCCTTCACGCCGGGCCGCGCGGACGCGTCACAGGAGCAGACCGACGTGGAGTCGTTCGCCGCGCTCGAGCCGGCCGCCGACGGGTTCCGCAACTACCTCGGGAAGGGCAACCGGCTGCCGGCTGAGTACCTGCTGATCGACCGGGCGAACCTGCTGACCCTGAGCGCCCCCGAGATGACGGTCCTCGTCGGTGGCCTCCGCGTCCTGGGCGCGAACTGCCAGCAGTCGCCGCTCGGCGTCTTCACCACGACCCCCGGGTCTCTGACCAACGACTTCTTCGTCAACCTGCTCGACCTGGGCACGACGTGGAAGGCGACGTCCGAGGACGCGAACACGTTCGAGGGCCGCGACGCCGCCACGGGCGAGGTCAAGTGGACCGGCAGCCGTGTCGACCTCGTCTTCGGGTCGAACTCCGAGCTGCGCGCGCTCGCCGAGGTTTACGCGAGCGATGACGCGAAGGAGAAGTTCGTGAACGACTTCGTCGCGGCGTGGGACAAGGTGATGAACCTCGACCGGTTCGACCTCGTCTGATCATGACGTCCAGGTCGGCCCGCGCCGGCCGACCTGGACGTCCTCAGTCCGAAGCATCTCGACATCGTCCGCCTCCAGCGCGACGTCGAGAGGGTCGCGGTCGAGCAGGGGTCGAGCCCACTGCTGTGCGGGGCAGCCGTTGCAGGCCCAGATCTGGACCTTGGTGGAGTTGTCGTGGGCGCCGCCGGGCCGCGGCGGGTACTGGGGCTGGTCCGCAGTGGCGGCCTGGCGGCAGCACCAAGTGGCCCTGCCGCATTTTCGTGACGCTGCCGCACGCGGGCGAAGTGACGGAAATCACCCGTTACATCGCCGTGCTGCGCGCGGAACGGCGAGCGGCTCGCCAGGCCCTGCGTCAGGGCTCCGGCCGGGCCGATCCGCCGGACCGGCGGTTTGAGTCGGCGAGGCGGCCTGACGCGGGCGCTGGAGCCTGGGCCGGTTACTGTAGCTGAGGCGGCACCCGATCTGAAGGCGGTACTGGATGGCTGAGAACGCAGGACCGGGGATGCGGGGCAACCTGTCCGGGCGCCCACGGCTGCGTCTGGCAGACCCACCGCTGCAGTTCATTGACGTGCACGGCTACCGGCGTGCGTTCCGCACGGCAGGTAACGGCTCGCCATTGCTGCTCCTGCACGGGTTCGGTGACAGCTCCACAACCTGGTCCAGTGTGCTTTCGCTGCTCAGCCGCCGGCACCTGGTCATCGCGCCGGACCTGCTTGGCCACGGTGAGTCGGACAAGCCGCGGGCCGGCTACTCGATCGAAGCCTACGCCTGCGGGATGCGCGACCTGCTGAGCGTCCTGGGCGTCGAACGGGTGAGTGTGGTTGGCCACTCCCTCGGCGGCGGCATCGCCATGCAGTTCGCCTACCAATTTCCCGAACGGTGTGAGCGCCTTGTCCTCGTCAGCAGCGGCGGCGCCGGCCGGGAGGTGCATCCGCTGCTGAGAATGGCGGCAGGCCCGGCCGCGGATGCAGCGTTGCCGCTGGCCACGACGGCCCCGGTGCACAAGGTCATCCAGCTGGCCGAGCCGATCCTGCGGCGGGCGGGCCGGACGGTGCTGGGCCGGGACGTCAGCTACCTGCTCGGCAGGTACCGGTCACTGACGACCACAGCCGCACGAGCTGCCTTCCTGCGGACACTGCGGGCAGGCGTCGACATGAACGGCCAGGTCATCACGATGCTCGACCGCTGCTACCTGGCCGCTGGAATGCCTACGCTCATCATCTGGGGCGACCATGACCGCGTCATTCCCATCCAGCACGCCGCAACCGCGCATGCCGCGATGCCGGGCAGCCGCCTTATGATCTTCAACGGCGCTGGCCACTTCCCGCACCACGACGACCCACGCGGCTTCGCCACCGCCGTGGACAGCTTCCTCGCAGCGACCCGGCCGTCGCACTACGATCCAGCCCGGTGGCGCGAGCTGCTGCGCGACGGACGAGACGCCGCCCCCGCCGCGGGCACCCACCTGCATGCCTCGAGCGGCTGCTGAAGGCTCCCGAACTCCTGGCCAACGGCCACCCCGCCAGCCAAGGCGCGGCGTTCCGCCGCTCGTCAAACCTACGCACCGGGCGTGGGATTTTCGGGGTTAGCGGGTAACCGGACGTTGTTGGGCTCGAATACACGATCGTGGCGGTGACCTGCTTCTTCTTGCAGCGGCGCGAGGCTGTCAGGCGGCGATCTGGTGTTCGTGTGTGAGTCCGCCCAGGACTTGTTTCCGGCGGATCCGGTGCTCGGCGAGGTTGATCCGCTTCGGCGGTCCAGTGTCAGCTTGAGCCGCCGCTATGCGCGCGGGTGTCGCCGACTGGCATGACGGTCCGTGCCGCTCCCGAACGGTCATTCTGTGGGCTGGTTGGCTGGAGGGACTGCTGAATCGCCGACGTGGCGGCGCAGTTGGCCCAGGTGGCGGAGTCCCTGAGTCACTTGCAGGATCTGTGGGGCGTGACGACCAGCAATGGTGCGGTGGGGGTGAGCGTTTGGGTAGCCCTCATGCCGAGCGCCGATAGTGCACGACCACGGGCTGGTGGCATCGCCGAGGAATGATCCCGTCGCCCCGCGGTTGGCTCTGCGCGGGTTCTGGCCGCCGTTCGCTGTGCCCCGAAAATTCCTGTTGTATCCATTTATTACCCGGTTTAGATCGATAGAAGACGCGGGCGGGAATGCGCCAGAGCAGACCGATTGACGTGACCACTTTGCACTGCCATGATGATAATTCATGGCAGAAGCGATGTCTTGGGTGCCTGATGAGCTGACGAACGCCTCAGCTACATAGAAGGAACTGCGGCGATTGTTACAGCCCGCCGGGACCTAAACGGGGGCGAACATGAAAACCGCACGATTTATTTCGATGCTGTCCGGCGGGGCCGCCGCCGCGCCACTCTTGCTGGCGGCCGCTATGCCCGTCGCCGCCAGCCCGGCCGGCCGTCACAACGCGAATAATATGGGCTCTATCAGCTCAATCCTGAAAACTGGGGACATAGTCACTGGGGTACGCAGCACAGCGAGCGGCAAGGTTGTGCTGACGGGTTCAGCGGCAACCGGAAGCGGCATGCAAACTGCTCCGTTCCTCTACGAAGGCCCGCTCACCACGGCCGCAAAGGGAGCAGTGGTATCGGCGTTGACGCCGCCCTTCCCTGGCGTGACGTCGGCGACGTTCTACGGCCCTGATACCCACTCCTTCAACCCGACGAGCATCCCGAGAGGCCAGGTTCGCGCCGTCGGGAGCTACCAGTCGTCGTCCGCACCCGCCGGTGTCATTAACCAGGGCATGATCTACCTCGGGCCGGTGAGCGGATCGGGTGGATCATGGACATCCATCGACGTGCCCGCTGATGGCACCCATACGGCCGGGCACGTGCGGGCCTGCCCCAGGACCCGGGTCCACTGCTTCGTGATGGACACCATCGCGCACAGCACCATGGGCGATCTGGTCGTGGGCAACTACGACCTCAACCCCAGCGTGCGTGGTGGTGTGGTCTCGGGCAATGCCTTCATCTACAACGGCCAGGCAGCAGTGGACGTTGCTGCGTCTGGGCGGAAGCTTGTCGAGTGAGACCACGCTTTATGGCATCTGGCAGAACGGCGGGGGTGCCAGCCCGCACTACACCCTGGCCGGCGGCTCCTCAGCGAGGGGAACCCAGCGAGGGTTCCTCATGGCATACAACGAACGGACCGGTGCCTTCGGAAAGCCGAAGTACTACCGTTATGGCAACGCCCCGGCGGTGGTGACACACTTCGACGGCATCACGGCCGTGCCGGGCGGTTTCCACCTAGTGGCCATAAGCTCGGCTCAGGATGTGTCGATGGCCTTCATCCCGGTCAAGGCCCACGGCAAATCCTTCGGCACTGCAACGTGGTATCCCATCGCTGTCACCAAGAGCCCGCTGTGCTCGGGCGGCTGTAGTCACGCAACCGGGAATACTGTGTATAAGAACCGGGTGGTGGGAATCTATATCCGAAAAGGTTCCTCGGCTGTAAATAGCTATCTCGCCATCGTCTCAGGGCGGTAATGCGTGGCCGCTTTCTTGGTCCCTGGCAGGTTCATGTTGCCGTGTACCTGCGTCACTACATCCCGCTCAGGGCCGGTAGAGGGAGCTGGGTCGCTCCAGAACTGGGGGTTGTCGGAGTACCGGGAGTACTTCCATTTCTCGCGGGCGCCGTAGTGCTCATAACCCAGAGGTCGGGGGGGCAAATCCCGCCCCCGCTACCAACCAACCAAGGTCAGGGACCCCTTCCGATCATAGAAGGGGCCTCTGGCGTGTCGGACGCCAAGGAGGCCTCAGTCCGGACCGGTCTTGTTGCTGCTGCGAGCGCTGGGCGGACCGCCCAGAGAAAGCCTGCTACATTGCTACGCATGTAGCGAATATGCTACACTCGTCTCATGGCTGCGATCCCTGCACGCGATCTCCGCAACCACACCGCAGAGGTTCTGCGACGAGTGGAGGCGGGCGAGGAGATCGAAGTCCTCAAGGACAATCGCCCGGTGGCGAAGATTATCCCGCTTCCGCGGCGGCGGGAGTGGCTGCCCGCAGCAGAGATCGGCCACGAACTCTTGCGGCTGGGTCCTGATACCACTGGCCTGTCGGAGGAATTGCAGGCGGCCCTCACTGAGACGACTGACGACATCTCGTGGTGACTTCCCGGCGCGCGCTGGCCGATACCTCCATCTTCATCGGTCTTGAGGCCACGCGGTTCGACGTCGGCCGGTTCGCCGATTTTGAGTGGGGCGTTTCTGCGGTCACTCTAGGTGAGTTGCGCCTTGGCGTGCTGCAAGCCCAGAATCCGGAAGCTGCCTCCCGGAGACTGTCGACCTACCAGCTCGCGCAGCGATTCGAGCCGCTCACCGTAGACGAAGCAGTGTCTGACGCCTGGGCGCTGCTGGTCTCCCGGCTCCGTGCGGCGGGGCGCAAGGCGCCGATCAACGACAGCTGGATCGCCGCCACCGCGATCGCTCATGGCGTTCCCATCGTGACGCAGGATTCCGATTACGACGGTATGCCCGATGTTGATGTCATCAGGATCTGACATGGCCCGAGATTGATGAGCTGCTGAACGGCCACGTCGGGGCGCTGCTGGCCCCGGCTCGGCGATCAGCCTTCCGGCCAGGTCCCGGTTGAATGTCTCCTAGCTCACGGCCGCGTTTCGGGGATCCATCGCGCCCGTGTACTCCCTGGCCGGCACCCGGGTGAAGCGCACGGGATACCGGCGGATCCGGGTTCGGTTCCCGCAAAGCTCGCCCGCTGGCAAGAGACGGCGGGGGAGCTGTGGCACGGCGTGAGTGGCGATCAGCGTGGCCGGCTGCATTGGCGATCACCCTCAGTTCCGGGCGATCCATGCGCAGGCCGCCGATTTGCGGGCCCGCATCGCCGAGCTGACGGAATAGCCCCGGGTCGGCACCTCGCCGAGCACGCTCGGCGAGCGGGTCGATGCGTCCTCCGGTCCGCCTTGCGTCACGTGCTCGATCCTGGTCTTCAGCACCGAGCACACCGGCACTGGGGCGGCCCGAACGGCGGGCCAGGGGCGGGACGGAGTAGCTATGCCTTATGTCAAGGTCGGCCAGGAGAACTCGGGCCCGATCGAGCTGTACTACGAAGATCATGGCTCGGGCGGCCCGGTCGTCGTGATCCATGGTTACCCGTTCAGCGGCCGTGGCTGGGGTCGGCAGGTCCCGGTGCTGCTGGAGGATGGTCACCGGGTGATCACCTACGACCGGCGCGGGGTTCGGCAGGTCCAGCCAGCCGGCCACCGGATATGACGACGGCACTTTCGCCGCCGACCTGCACACGCTCCTGCTCCCAGTGCTGCCTGCCGCCGTGGGCATTGATGGCCGGTTTCAGCAGGTCATTCATGGGATCCTCCGTTCGCGCCCGGACGACGCGTCGTGCCGGGGGGCACCACCACAACCTCAGGCTTCATGTCCGCGACCGCAACTTCTCTCCTTTTCATGTAAGTGGCCTGTGTCCATGCCACGGGGGCTGGTCCTGGCATCCACGGTTGCGCGCCGGGCGGCCGCTCGCGCCCGTGGAAAACCCTGGCCGGTGCCCTGGTCTGCGGTCCGGGCCGCCGGGTGGCGGGCCGCCGGGTGGCGGGGTGACCGGTGCGGAAGACGGGAATGGGGCACGTGATCGCAGGCTTGGCCGGGAGATCGTGCCGGCTCGCTCGCCGGGTGTGCCTGGGGACGTGGCGGGAAGCTCCCGGCCCGGGGTGCTGATGATCGATGCCAGCGCGTATCTTTCCTGCGGCGCGTCGCCTCACGTCCCGGGCCGCAGCACCAGGCATAGGCGACCACAGGCCAGCCGGCTGTTGCCGAAAGGGCTCAGCCGCATCGGCCATACCCGATGTGGCTGACCGGGACCCCTGCGTCCATTGACATCGGTCGATATCGCCACGAGACTTATCTATCGACAGTCATCAATGTACTTGGAGGGTGCCGTGGCGCGCGTCGTGGCACCTTCGCACGGCCCTGCGTTGTGGCGGCGGCTGCTGGCCGAGGCAGTAGGGAGCGCGTTCCTGGCGGCCACGGTGATCGGTTCGGGTATCGCGGCACAGCAGTTGTCTCCGGGTGATACCGGGCTGGAGTTGCTGGAGAACGCGGCGGCGACCGCCGCCGGGCTGTTCGCCATCATTTTGATGTTCGGCCCGGTCTCCGGCGGTCATTTCAACCCGGTGGTGTCGTTTGTCGACGCCGCGTTCGGGGGGGTGCGATGGCGGGAGGCGGCCGCCTACCTGCCGGCCCAGGTGGGTGGCTGCGTGGGCGGGGCGGTGCTGGCCAACCTGATGTTCGCCAGGGCTGCGGTCAGTATCTCCGGCAGGCACCGCGTGTCGGCGGCGCATTTCCTGAGCGAGGTCGTCGCCACGGCGGGGCTGATCCTGGTGATCTTCGCGCTGGCCCGGACGGGCCGGGCACGGTCGGCCCCGGCGGCGGTCGGTGCCTATATCGGCGCCGCCTACTTCTTCACGAGTTCGACCAGCTTCGCCAACCCGGCGATCACGGCCGGCCGGATGTTCTCTGACACCTTCGCCGGGATCGCCCCCTCGTCGGTGCCCGCATTCATCGCCGCGCAACTGGCCGGCGGTGTGGCGGCATATGGGCTGATCAGGGCGCTGTATCCGGGCGTTACGCCCGCCGAGGCCGCCGATGTGATCTTCCCCCATGACAGCGCGGACGCGGCCCGCGGCGGCCGCTGGGCCCGCCCCACCGACATAACCGCGCCTGGCGGATCGGTGAGCTCCGCCCGCTGATGCCTGGCGCCGGAGGCGGCGGCCTGAGGACGGCACAACGGACCAATCTGAAGGGAGCGCGATGCACCTGGTCGCCGTGGGCGGCAGCGACGCTGGGATCAGCGCGGCGCTGCGCGCCAGGGAACTGAGCCCAGGCGCCGAGGTGACCGTTGTCGCCGCGGACGCGTACCCGAACTTCTCCATCTGCGGCATCCCGTACTACGTGTCCGGTGACGTCACCGACTGGCGGAACCTGGCCCACCGGACGGCCGCTGACCTTGAAACGGCCGGCCTGGTACTGCGCCTCGATACGATCGCCCGCAGCATTGACACCAACGGCCGCAAGGTCACGGTCACCGGCCCTGGCGGCGCTGAGGAGCTGCTGTCCTACGACGCCCTCGTGGTCGGCACCGGGGCGGTCCCGGCCTGCCCGCCGATCGCCGGCCTGGCCACCGATGACGCGCTGGGCCCAGCACACGGGGTGCACCTCCTGCACTCGATGGGTGACACCTTCGCCCTGATGAGCACGCTGGACAAGATCTCGCCCAGCCGCGCGGTGATTGTCGGCGCCGGTTACATCGGCCTGGAGATGGCCGAGGCCCTGACCGCCCGGGGGCTGGCGGTCATCCAGATGGAGCAACTGCCCGAGGTACTGCCCACCGTCGACCCGGAGCTGGGCACCCTGGTGCGCGGCGAACTCACCGGCCACGGCGTCGAGGTCCTCACCTCGACGGCTGTGCAGGCGATCACAGCTGCTCCGGCCGGGTCCGGCGGGCCGGCTGCACGTCCAAGCGCGCGGCGCCGACGGCACCGCCGTTTCCAGGGTCGCCGACGTGGTGCTGGTGGTCACCGGGGTGCGGCCCGATACCGCGCTCGCCGCGTCGGCGGGCGCGACGCTGGGCTTCAAGGACGCGCTCGAGGTCGACCGGGAGATGCGGACCAGCCTGCCCGGCGTATTCGCGGCCGGGGACTGCGTGGTGACCTGGCACCGCCTCGCCGGGGTGACCTACCTGCCGCTCGGCACGACCGCGCACAAACAGGGCCGGGTGGCCGGGGAGAACGCGCTCGGCGGCCAGCGGAAGTTCGCCGGCAGCCTCGGCACCCAGGTGGTGAAGATCTTCGACCACGCCGCCGCCCGCACCGGGCTGCGCGATCACGAGGCCGTCGCCGCGGGGTTCGAGCCGTTCACCGCGGCGCATGGGGCCGATGACCACAAGGCCTACTACCCGGGCAGCCACCGGATCCAGATGCGCTTCACCGGGGACCGCCGCACCGGTCGGCTGCTCGGCGTCCAGCTCTTCGGTCACCGGCACGCCGAGGTGGCCAAGCGGATCGACATCGCCGCCGCCGCCATCTTCAACGAGATGACCGTCGAGCAGATCAGCGACCTCGACCTGTCCTACACCCCGCCGCTGGGCAGCCCATGGGACGCAGTGCAGGCCGGCGCGCAGGCGTGGGTGCGGGCCGCACCTGCCGGGCAGCCATCCTCACCGGGCTAGCCGACCTCACCGGGCTAGCCGACCTCACCTGGCTAGCCGACCTCACCTGGCTAGCCGACGGTGACCCCGTCCAGGGCCAGCGCCAGTTGCAGCGCGGCCAGCCGCCCCGGCACGACCCGGTACCACACCCAGGTGCCCCTCTTGTCCTTGTCCACCAGGCCAGCGTTGAACAGGACCTTCAGGTGATGGCTGACGGTCGGCTGTGACTTGCCGAGCGGCTCGGCGAGGGCGCACGCACAGACCTCACCGCCGGGCTGCGCCGCGATCATGCTCAGCAGCCGCAGCCGGGCCGGGTCTGCCAGCGCCGCGAACGCCCGGGCCAGCGCCTCCGCCTCCGCCTCCGACAGCGCAGCCGGCCGCGGCGGCGGGCCGCACGCCTCGGCGGCCACAGGCCGGGCAGAACCGGTTCTGGCTGCTATTTCCATGTTCGCAGGCTACCCGAACGATTGATAAGCCTCTATATTGATAGCTGTCTATATCGACAGATGTCGAAATAATGGGAGCAGCCATGCGTCACCACATCCGGTCACGTGTCGCTGCCAGCCGGAATGTGGGACGCCGCTGGCTGGCCTGGGCCAGCCTGATCCTCGGCGCGATAGCGCTGTCGTCCTGCGCGTCGAACGCCACCGCAACCCCAACGCCCACCCCTTCCACGCCCGTCGCCGTCACCGGCGACCCTGACCTCCATACGCCCCCGGCACAGCTATCGGGCGCTGGTTCCACCTTCGACGAGCCCTTCTTCACCCCGGCCTTCGCCGCCTACCACCGGCTCAACCCTGGGTCAGCGTGGACTACGCGGCTGTCGGCAGCGGCGTCGGCATCGCCCGGTTCTCCGCCGGGCAGGTCAGCTTCGGTGCCACCGACGTCCCCATGACGGCCGCTCAACAGCGCGCTGCCCGCGGCGGCGTCGTGCAGGTGCCCGTCGCCCTGGGCGGCGAGACCCTCAGCTCCAACCTCAGCGGCATAGCCGCCGGACTGCACATCCAGCAACTCGCCCACGCCACCCTCGCCGAGATCACCGGCCCGGGCGGAACCCGGCTGCTCGGCTAACCCACAGCTAACCCGGCAGCTGTCCTGCCCATCAGCCGAGGCACCATCCGGGCCCAGGCCCTTGTGCCTGCGCCCGGTGAAGCACCGGCGCCAGATGGCAGGCCGGCGCTCCACTCGGTGATCGGCGGTCTTCCGCAAGGTGTGCCGTTCAGCAGCAACTGGCTCCCGCCGCAGCCGTCTCGCCGACCTCGCCGGCTTGGGTCTGTGCTGTGGTGGCCGGGGCGCAGCAGACCGAGTCCTCGGCCTTGCCGAGCACGTCAGCGTCGGCCTTGACGACGTACACCTCCCATGGCTCGCCACCGGGACCGTGGACCCAGACCTTGTCCTGGACCGCGTAGCAGCAGGAGGTGTTCTCCTCCACAGCGGTGTCCAGGCCCTCGCCGGCCAGGCGGGAGGCGGCCGCGGTAACCTGACCGGCCGACTCGACCTCGACGCCGAGATGGTCAAGCCGGGTCGCCTCGCTGGTCTCGCCCGCCAGCAGGACGAGCTTGAGCGGCGGCTCAGCGACGGCGAAGTTGGCATAACCGGGCCGGAGCTTGGCCGGGCCGGTGCCCAACAGCTTGGAGTAGAACGCGATCGAAGCCTGCAGGTCAGCGACCCGCAGCGCGAGCTGGACACGAGACATGAGGTTCTCCTTCCTCAAGGGCTGGAAACGAACCGGGCGAGCGGCCGGCCCGCGGTGGCGGTCAGAAGTGGAAGCCGGCGGCAAAAGGGCACCGGCACCAGCGCTTTTTACGCGGGCCTGGCTGCGGCCGGCGCTGACGATGCTGCCAGTGGCGATGCCGCCAGTGGCAGCGGTCCTGAAGCGGTGGCTCATCACAGCCTCCTGGTTAGATGTCCGTCTAAGCGCTGGTCTGAGTTTGCCAACTGCTTAGGTATCTGTCAAATTAGACATATGTCGAAACAGATGCTGTTGCCGGTGATCGGGACCTGGGCGTGCTGCTCGCCGCTGGCGGCTGAGCCGGTGAGCGAAGCGGAAGCGGCCGGGCTGGCGCGCGTGTTCAAGGCGCTGGCCGACCCGGTGCGGTTGCGGCCGCTGACGCTGATTGCCTCCAACGACGGTGGTGAGGCGTGTGTCTGCGAGCTGGCCGGCGCCTTCGACGCACGGGTAGACGCCCCAGCCCGGCTCTCGGGAACCCGCCAATCCCGGCCGTTGCTGGATAACTGAACACCCAGTTCAGCTCCCCCTCGCTCGGCGCTCAGCCGGCGACCGCGGAGTTGATTGCGGGCGCGGCGTCGCGGGCGGCCTGGCAGATGCCGCAGCGGATGGTGCGCGCGGGCGGCTCGATGGCGACCACGCGGTTGATCACCATGGTGCGGGTCAGCCAGCGGGCGGTGACGTGCGCGTGGTGGTGGCACACGGCGGCGCCGCAGTCGGCGCAGATGGCGACAGCGGCGGCCTGGCCGCCGAGCGCGGCGCAGTCGAAGCAGTTCACGGGGCGGCCTCCTCGGCGGGGTAGAAGCGGCGGCGGGCCCACAGGGCGACGTAGACCAGCGCGAGCATGACGGGCACTTCGATGAGCGGCCCGACGACGCCGGCGAGGGCTTGCCCGCTGGTCACCCCGAACACGCCGATCGCGACCGCGATCGCCAGCTCGAAGTCGTTGCTGGCCGCAGAAAATGCCAGCGCGGCGGTGCGCGGGTAGGGCAGGTGCAGCCGACGGCCGATCGCGAACCCGCCGAACCACATGATCGCGAAGTACGCGAGCAGTGGCAGCGCGATCCGGGCGACGTCCAGCGGCTCCGAAGTGATCTTCTTTCCCTGCAGGGCGAACAGGATCACCACGGTGAACAGCAGCCCGTACAGCGCGACCGGCCCGATCTTGGGCAGGAACCGGGTCTCGTACCACTCCCGGCCGCGGGCCCGCTCGCCCAGCGTGCGGGTGAGGTACCCGGCGGCCAGCGGGATGCCCAGGAACACCGCCACCGTGCCCGCGATGGCGGCGATGGACACGTGCAGACTGGTGGCCGGAAGGCCCAGCCAGCCGGGCAGCACCTGCAGGTAGAAGAAGGCGAGCGCGGAATACAGCAGGACCTGGAACACGGCGTTCAGCGCGACCAGCACCGTGGCCATCTCACGGTCGCCGCACGCGAGGTCGTTCCAGATCAGCACCATCGCGATGCAGCGCGCCAGCCCCACCAGGATCACCCCGGTGCGGTAGGCGGGCTGGTCGGGCAGCAGCAGCCAGGCCAGCGCGAACATCACCGCCGGGCCGATCACCCAGTTGAGCAGGAGGGATGCGGTCATCATCCGCCGGTCCGCGGTGATCCGCCCGATCTCGCTGTAGCGGACCTTCGCCAGCACCGGGTACATCATCAACAGCAGCCCGAGCGCGATCGGCAGGCTGGTGCCGTGGATCGCGACCCGGTTCAGCGCGCCGTTCAGGTCCGGGACGAGCCGGCCAAGCAGCAGGCCCCCGGCCATCGCCGCCCCGATCCACACCGGCAGGAACCGGTCCAGCCTGGATAGCCGCGCCACCACCGGCCGCTGCCCGGCCGGGCCGGTGAGTTCGCTCGTCCTGGTGTCCGTCATCGCGGCACCGCATCGTCGTCGCACGCCGACCCGCGCCGCTGGGTGATGACCCGGTCGCCCGGCAGGGGCAGGCCGGCGGCGGACGCCTCGGCCCACAGCGTGGCGAACCCGTCGCCGTCGAGGCGGTAGTCGACCCACCGGCCGCGGCGGGCCGCGGTCACCAGGCCCGCCTCGCGCAGCACCCGGAGGTGGTAGGAGAGCAGATTCGCCGCGACCGGCACTTCCTCGCGCAGATCGCACACGCACCGGCCGCCACCAGCCAGCACCCCGACGATGCGCAGGCGCACCGGATCGGCCAGCGCGCCGAAACGGCAGGTGAGCACAGCCGGATTTGATGCAACAGCCGTTGAAGTGATCACAAGATCACGGTATGCCGGATGGCCCACGCCGTAGCCGGGCCATTCGTCCCCTAACGGCGGGTTGTCAGTCCCCATTCGCGTCACCCGCCACCTGCTGAGGGCTTGCCTGTCTCTGCGAGGTGCCAGCTCGGACGGGAGCGCCCGAGCGAGCAGCACCCCGCTGGTGCACCGCCCGCAGCCTGTCCTCTTCCGGCACAACGGCCTCGCGACCGGCGCAGACCACCGGATCAGGCCAGGCACCCGCCGCCGCGGCCAGTTCAGCCTCCTTCAGTGGTGGACCAGCACCCGGCGCAGCGCGGTCACCGACGGCGCGCCCTCCACGCGCGTGGGGTGTCAGCGGGTGAGCACCCTCGGCAGGGACCGCAGGGTCAGGCTGATGCGGGCGAGGCTGGCTGTGATCGCCGCCGCCATGGGCCACACGAAGGTCGGTGCGACGAGTACGGCGGCGGCGAGCATGGTCGCGTCGAGGGCGAGCAGGCCGAGCCCGCCGGCCGCAGCGAGCCTGGTGCGGCGGTAGCTGCGGCGGCTGGTGGCGGCGGTGACCAGTGCGGTGATGACGGCCACCAGCGTCAGTCCGAAGGCGGCTGCAGCGGGCGTTGATACCGGCCACATCCAGGCGTGCGCGGCGATGAGGCTGGCGCCCCAGCAGGCCCCGATGGGCGGTCCGCTGGCCAGCAGCATCAGGGCGATCCGCCGGCCAGGAGACTGCGTCACGAACGCGTTGACGATCTGGTCCGGGGTGCCGAACTCGGCGATGGCGGCCTGGGCCGCATCCGCCGGGGGGAGGCCGGATGCGATGTGGTGCCGCCACGTTTCGTTCAGGCCGTCGGCGAGTTCGTCGACCGTGTCCGCGGGCAGGCGGCGGCCCAGGTATGCCACGTGGCCGTCGATCAGCGGGTGGCTGGCCACGGCTTGGCCTCCAGCCGTGATGTGATCGCCGCGGCGATGCGCGTGCCGAATATCGAGGACTACATCTGCCGCTTCGCGAACCTGAATGAGCACGGGCACCTCGCCGACACCGCGTCGGCCATTCTGACTAATAATATGACGATCATTAAGAAATGCCGTCTCGATACCGGGCAGGAAAGGTCGGCACGACTTCCGGCCGCCTAATCCCCGCCTAATCCACCTTGATGTAGTTCAGGTCGAAGTCGTGCTTCCACTGCGACCCGTCTGCGGACCCCTCCCAGGCGCCCTTGATCGTCCTGCCGTCGGCGGAGAACATCCCCGTGTAGCGCTGCCAGAAGCCGGGGGCCTCTCGCCACAGCTTCCAGACGCTGCCGTTCAGGCTCATCTGGTAGACGCGGGCGACTCCGCGCGAGTCGTAGTAATGCTGCGAGAAGGTCTCCGCCCCTGCACCCGCACCGATGATCGCGATGCCGCTCGGGGCGGCGGGATTGTCGACCGTGAAGCGCTGGGTCAGGAAGAACTGCCCCTCAAGCCACTCGAACGTGGTACGGCCGCCGCGACCAGCGACGGGGGGACTCCCAGGGCCGAAGTAACCGGCGACGAATATGGCCTCCATCTCCCACTCCCCGAGCAGCGCATCCAGACGGGAAAGCGCCGGGGGCCGTTCGGCCGGGATATCGCCTGGCCGGTCGGGCATGCCCGGCTGGCGCGGATCCTGTGGTTCGTTCATGTTCGTCATCGTGGTGCCTCCTGGAACCTCGATCGGTCGTATTCCGGACCCTAGGGTTCAGGCGGGCTACCCGGAAGCTCCAATTCCGCGCCCGTCGAGTGGGCCGGCCCTGCGCCGGCGCGCAGGCCGGGCGCCGCCCCGCTCATTCCCCCACGGCAGCAGGCAGGCTCGCCGCCGGCCCATCGGCAGTCCCAAAGATGCCAAACGGCCTTGGATCGAGTTTGGGCCGGCGTGATTACCGCCCGTCGCGCTGCCAGCTCCCGCAATTCTGAAGATGCGGCGCCCACCCCCTAGTGCGACGCTCAAGCGAAGGTCGTGTCGGTTGAATGGAGGAACACGGCCACCTTGCCGGAGCGTTACGCATAGGGAGTTTGCCTTGTTCACTGGTGAATCCAACCAGAATCCTGTCTACGACATCGTCGGGATTGGATTCGGCCCGGCAAACCTCGCGCTCGCCATCGCGGTGGAGGAGCACAACGCCGGTGCGCAGCCCGAGGAACGTGTCGCGGCGGCGTTCATCGAACGCCAGCCGGGATTCAGCTGGCATCGCGGGATGCTCATCGGCGGCGCCACCATGCAGATCTCCTTCCTCAAAGACCTGGCCACCATGCGCAACCCGACGAGCGGCTTCGGCTTCGTGCCCTACCTGCACAGCCAGGGCCGGCTTGTCGACTTCATCAACCATAAGAACTTTTTCCCGACCCGGGAGGAGTTCCACGACTACCTCTCCTGGGCGGCAGGGAACCTGAGCCACGTTGTGCGGTACGGCTACGAGGCAGTGGAGATTCGCCCGGTTCCGCACCACGATTCGACACCACTGGCCGATATCCTCTGCCGGCCCGCGGACGGCGGCGCGCAGCCGCGGACGTACCGGACCAGGAACGTGGTGCTCGCGTTGGGCCTGTGCCCGACGGTCCCGCCCGGGGTAGAGCTGTCCGACCGGGTATGGCACAGCTCCGAGCTGTTGCATCGGGTGAATCGTCTCCCGAACGGGGACCCCAGCAGGTTCGTCGTGGTCGGTGCCGGGCAGAGTGCCGCCGAATGTACCGACTACCTGCACCGGACCTACCCGGAGGCGGAGGTCTGCGCGGTGATCACGCGGTACGGCTACAGCCCGGCCGATGACAGCCCCTACGCCAACAGGATCTTCGACCCGCAAGCGGTGGACGAGTTCTTCCACGCAAAAGACGACGTGAAGGCACAGCTCATGGCCTACCACCGCAACACCAACTACGCGGTAGTCGACCTGGATCTGATCGAGGACCTCTACCGGCGGGAGTACCAGGAGAAGGTCCGTGGCGAGAGGCGCCTGCGCGTGATCAACACGTCCCGCGTCATCGACGTCAGCGATGGCCCCGACTGCGCGCAGGTGAGAGTTCACCATCTCATGGACGACTCAACCACGCGCCTGGACGCTGACGCGGTCGTGTTCGCGACCGGCTACGTGCCCACCGACGTGCACCCGATACTTGGCGACCTCGGCCTGCATTGCCAGCGCGACCCGCGTGGCAACCCGGTCATGGAGCGCGACTACCGCATCCGCACGTCCGACGAGGTCGGCTGCGGCATCTACCTGCAGGGCGGAACCGAGCACTCGCACGGCATCACCTCATCGCTGCTGTCCAACGTGGCGGTCCGGGCCGGAGAGATTCTCACGTCTGTGCTCGCGCGGCGTGGCGCCCAGTCCGCCACCCTGATCGCGGCCTGAGCAGGCGGTCATGACCGAGACCCTCATCGGCCCACCGGTCGACGCCCGCCCAGCCCCGATGATGGGAACGCGGGACCTGATTGTCCTCTACGTCACCAGCCTCATCGGCGCCGGGATCCTGGTGATCCCCGGCATCACCGCACAGCTTGCCGGTCCCGCGTCGTTGCTTGCGTGGGGCGTGCTGGCGATCGGCTCCTTCGCCATGGCCCACATGTTCGCGAACCTGGCGACCTTGAACCCGAACGCGGGCGGCCTGTGCACGCTGATCGGCACGGCCCTCGGGCGGCGCTTCGGCGATACGGCGCTGCTCGTTCTCGTCTCCGTCTACGTGATCGGCAACCCGGTCATGGGGGTCATCTCCGGCCGGTACCTGACGCAACTGCTCGGCGTCGGCTCCGGCTGGGTGCTGCCCGCCGGCGCGGCGTTCATGCTGCTGTCCGTCGGGTTCAACCTGCTCGGCGTGAAGGTGGGGGTCCGGATCCAGCGGATCGCCTTCTTCGCGCTGCTGGCGTGCCTCGGCGCGGCCATCGGTTACGCGGCGCCGTCAATGTCCCTGGCCCGGTTCACCCCCGTCGCCCCGCACGGCTGGGGGCCAGTCGGCGGCGCTGCCGTCATCGCCTTCTTCGCGTTCCTCGGCTGGGAGAACGTTCTCCTCGTGGCAGGCGACGTGCGCAACCCCCGGCAGGCGTTCCGCTCGGCGATCGCCGTCGCGGTACCGGTCGTCGGCCTGGTGTACCTCGGCACGACCGCCGCTTACCTGGCGGTCCCCGCGGCCAGGGATACGATCGTCCTGCCCGTGTTGCTTGGCCACGGGCTCGGCAGGGTGTCGATCGTGGTCGCGGACCTGATGGCGCTGGCCGTGCTTGTTGTCGCCACCAACTCCTGGGTATTCGGCGCGTCCCGGGTGATCATGTCTGCCGCGCGGCGGGGACTGCTGCCGAGCGGCCTGGCCACGACCCGAGCGGGTACCGGTGCCCCGGCTCGTGCCCTGCTCGTCCTGGCCGTCGCTTACCCGGCGGTGGTCGCTGTGATGGCGCTGTTCGGGCTGGACGAGAAGCCGATGCTGCAGTTCACCAGCGCCACGTTCCTGGTGCTCTACATCCCGGTCGCCGTGGCGGCCCTGCGTGGCCGGCCGTCGCGGGCCCTGCGGACCAGCGCGATCGCCACCATTGCGCTGGTGGCCTGCTTCGTGCCCAGCGCCGCGATGGCGCTTCCGGCGGTGCTCGTACTTCTGGTCCTCATGTGGCTGGTCGCCGGGCGCGGGCCGGCCGCAGGGAAAGCGCGGTCAGGTCGCCGCAGCCGCGCCGCAACGCCTGTCGCACAACCCATTTCCCCCACCAGCGCGAGGGAGCAGATACGGTGATCAGCAAGTTCCGGGTGGACGAGGCCCTGGCCGAGCCCGAGTTCGGCCTGGCGTGCCAGCGACTCATCCCGTGGCCGGGGCAGGGCGAGGAGCCCCCGGCGGGCCTCATGGCTTGTTTCCTGGAGCCGGCGAGCAGCTCCGCACCCGACTGCCACGACCAGGACGAGGTGATGCTCATCCTGGCTGGCCGCGGCGACGTCGACCTGGCCGGCGAGACCACCGAGTTCGGCCCCCGCGATCTGATCGTGCTGCCCGCAGGCCACGAGCACGTCGTGCACAACCGCTCAGACGCCCCGCTCGTGTGGGTCTCTCTGTACTGGCCGCTGCACCAGCCCAAGGGCGGGCCCCGATGACCCCCCGGCGCTGGATCACAGCCACCCCGCCGACACCAAACGGCGACCTTCACGTCGGGCACATGGCTGGGCCCTACATCGCCGGTGACGTGCTGCGCCGGTTCAGCGAGGCGGATGGCCGGGCCGTGCTCTACACCACCGGGCTTGACGACCACCAGAGTTACGTCCCCGTGCGTGGCGCCAAGGACGGCAACCGCAAGGCCACCGAGGTCGCGGATGCATTCGGCAAGTCCATCACCACCACGTGGGCCAACGCCGAGGTCGCCTTCGACCGGATCGGGCGACCGCGCCAAGATCCCGGCTACGCCGGGTTCGTCCAGGACTTCGTCCGCCGCCTCTACGACGGCGGCCACCTCGTGGCCAGGACCCGGCCGCTGCCCTACTGCACGCCGTGCCAGCTCTGGCTCTACGAGGCCTATGTCGCCGGCGGCTGCCCGCACTGCGGCGCACCGTCCGGGGGCAACGCCTGCGAACCGTGCGGGCGGCCGAACATGTGCGGGGACCTGACTGATCCGCGCTGCGTATTGTGTGGCACGCCGGCTGAGCTTCGCGACTGCACGCGCCTCTTCCTGCCGTTGCAGCCGTTCGCCGGCAGGCTGGCCGAGTTCTGGAAGCGGGTCGCGATGCCCCCGCACCTGCGCGCGCTGTGCGAGCAGATGCTCGCCGACGGGCTGCCGGAGATCGCAGTGAGCCACCCGGGGGCGTGGGGACTCCCGGTTCCCGTGCGGGGTTTCGAGGACCACCGCATCTACGTCTGGCTGGAGATGGCCCCGGGGTACCTGCTCGAGTACGACCCCGACGCGGCGGTTCCGCCCGAGGGCCCGGTCCAGTTCTTCGGTTATGACAACGGCTACTTCCACGCCGTGCTGTTCCCGGCGGTGTTCACGGCCTACGATCCGCAGATCCCGCTGCCCGCCGCGTTCATCGTCAACGAGTTCTACCGGCTGGACGGGCAGAAGTTCTCCACCAGCCGACGGCATGCCATCTGGGCAGACGAGGCCTTGGCCGAGGTCGGCTCGGACATCCTCAGGTATCACGTGCTTGGCGACCGACCCAACGGCAGGCAGACCAGCTTCAGCCGCGCGGACCTGGCCGCCAGCCGCGGTCAGCTCGAGCGGTGGAACGACTGGCTGCAACGCCTGTTCGGTGCTGTGGCCGGGGCGTGCGGGGGCGTCGTGTGTGCGGAGATCCCGCGTGGCCCCGGGTGGGATCGGCTGCGTGCGCGCGCTGTTCGCGCCGCCGCTGAGCTCCGGGAATGCTACGACGTGCTGGGTTTCGACCCGCGCCGGGCGGTCGCGCTGCTGAACGAGGTGGTGGCCTGCGCGGAGGACTACGGCTACGTACACGACCATGAGCGGCAACGACCGCGGGGGGAGCCCTGCTACCGGGCTGCGCTCAACGCACAGCTGGCGATCGCCGCCGCGCTGGCAGCCTGGGCCGCCCCCGTGATGCCGCGAGGCAGTGCCCGGCTGGCCGGCCTGCTCGGGGTGGACCAGGGTCGGCGCGTGGATGCCGGCGCGCTGGTGCCACCGCCGCCCGGTACGCCGATCGAGGCTGTTACCGGACCGGTGTTCGGTGCCTGAGGGACCCCCAGTCCGACCCACTGAGGTCGCTGGCGGGCGGGCGGCCCCGGCCGGCGCCGTCGGCCGGCGCAGCGATGTGCGAGTGGCGGTGGTCGGCCCGTTCAGCGGCGCGCGTGCCGCATGGGGGGAGTTGCTGACCCGCGCCGTGCGGCGGCACCGGACCCCTGGCGTCGCGTGGGAGCTGCACGACGATCGAGGTGATGCCGGCGACGCACGGGGGCGTGCGCGGGAGATCGTCGCCGATGGCGGTTACGGTGCGGTGATCGGCCATTTCAACAGCCTCGGAGCGGCTGCCGCGCTGCCGCTCTACCGCAGGGCCGGCATCGCGGTGCTGCTGCCGCTGTCGACCGGGTCCGGCCTGCTGGACAGCAGCGGGGGATGCGCGCTGCGCTGGTGCGCTGAGGACACCGGGCAGCTCGCCGCGCTCGCGCGGACCGCACACCGGCGCGGTGCGAGCGCGCTGCACGTCACTGAGGACGGCAGCGCAAGCGGTGGCCTTCTCGCTGCGGCGCTGCTCGGGTCGGCCGGGCTCCCGCTGCCGGTGCGCCGCCTGCCCGCAGGCGAGCCTGCCGCGCCCGGCACCGGGGCGCTTGCCGTCTGTGGAACCCACGCCGGAGCCGCGGCGACCGCGAACCGCTTGCATGCGGCCGGCTTCCGCGGCGAGTTCTTCTTCACCGACGATTGCGCGGTGCCGGAGTTCGATGACCTGCTAGGCGAAAACGCGCGGCCCGCGTTCGTCACCCGTCTGGCCGGAGGGGCGGCCCGGCCGGTGGACGAATCGTTCGCCGCGCTCACCGGTGCGCTCATCGCGGACCCGACGCTGACCGGATCCAGGCTGATTTCCATGGTGCGGGCTCACGCTGGGCTGACCTTCACACCCGACGGCGACCCGCGGCCGGCCGGCCCCGGCCAAGGGTGGGAGGTCGTCGCGGTTGACGGGCTGCGCGCGGGGTTCACGCTGCAGCCGCTGCCGGCCCGCGGGAGGTCGGCCCGCGGAGAGGCAGGCCCGCGGAAGGCCGGCCCGCGGGGCGCCGGTCTCGGCTGGCGGGGTGCCGGAGGTCGACAGCCTGGTGATCGGCACCGGGATCATCGGGGTGGCCACCGCGGCCGCCGTAGCGGAACTTGGCTGCCGGGTCGCCCTGATCGGCCCCGGTCCCGACGGCCAGTCGGCCACGCGCCACTCCGGTGGGCTGATCCGGGCATACGACCCGGATCCACGATTGCGCGAGCTCGCGGTGCGGAGCTACCGCCTGCTCTGGGGGAGCCCGGATGAGCTGGTCCGGAGCTACGGGTTCCGCAGAACCGGGTCGCTTGTCCTGCTAAGCCCCGCCGACCTGGATGAGGCCGAGCGCGGGGTCGGTGAGCTTCAGGCCGCCGGGATCGAGGCGTACCTCATCGGCCCGGAGGCAGTGCAGGAACGATGGCCCGACATCGTCGTGGACGATATCGTCGGCGCCGTCTGGGAACCAGGCGGGGGCTACACCGCCTCGCTCGCCGCCGCCAGCGCCTTTCGCGCACGTGCGCTGCGGCTGGGCGCGGAAGGCTGGCACGGCCAGGTGATCGGGATCAGCCCGCACGCGCGGGGCGTCCGGGTCGGGACCGAGTGGGGGCCGGTAACGGCGAGGACAGCCGTGGTCGCAACCGGCTCCACAGTTCCGGACCTGCGCAACAGAAACGGGGCGCCGATCGGCCCGTCTGCACGGGTCAAGCGCATCCGCTATGGCTACTTCGATGCCCGCAGGCGCCGTCTGCCGGCCGTGGCCGACCTGGTAACCGGGATGTGGGGGCGCCCCAACGCCGAGGGAGAGTCCTTCCTCGCCGGGAGGCCGGTCAACGAATGGGACGTGCCGCCGGGCGGGGGCGACTCGCTCACGCCCGAGGAGATCAGCTACATCCGGTCGGGTGCGGCCAGGCGCTGGCCGTGGCTCGCCGATGCCGAATACCTGGGTGGGAGGTTCGGCGCAGATCTCTACGCCGGGGACGGGCCCCTGCTCGGCTCGGTCTGCGGCGACCTGCCGGTCGTGGCGGCCGGGGTGTTTTCCGGAAGCGGCGTCAAATCCGCTCCCGCCGCGGGAGAGCTGGCTGCGGCCGCGGTCCGGGCGCTGCTGTGAGAAAGCAACGATGCACGCACCGAGGGTGAGGCTATGACTGACCGCGCCGCACTGCCCAAGCTGTCGGCCACGGCACGGACCCGCCTCGGCAGGATGAAGAAGCGGGGCAGGCGGGACCGAGCGGTGCTCGACGAGATTCTCGCCGCAGGGTTTCTGTGTCACCTCGGGGTCGTCGTCGAGGGCGGCCCGATGGTGGTGCCTACCGTGTACGGGACCACCGGTGACACCCTGTACATTCACGGCTCGGTGGCCAGTCCGAGCCTGCGGCCCCGCCCCGGGGCGCAGGTCTGCGTGTCGGTGGTCCAGCTCGACGGCATCGTCCTGGCCCGCTCGGTGTTCGAGCACGGGATCAACTACCGCAGCGCGATGATCTTCGGCGCCCCGCGCGTGGTCACCGATCCCAGGGAGAAACTCGAGGGCCTGCGCCGGCTGACCGACCAGGTCATGCCGGGACAGTGGGACTACGCCAGGCAGCCGAACCGCAAGGAGCTTGCGGCCACCACCCTGCTAGCGCTATCCCTGGAGGAGGCGTCGGTGAAGGTCCGGACTGGGCCTCCCGACGACGGGGCCGGTCCGGATGCCGCTCTCGGTCGCTGGGCCGGTGTGGTGCCGATACGGACGGTCTACGGGGCCCCGGTTCCAGACCCGCTGCTGCCGCCCGCGGGAACACCCGCTCCGCCGCACATCCGCAGCCTTCGCCACCGGGACGTCAGCTGGCAGCCTGCCTGCCCGCAGCCCGGCCAGTAGCTCCTTGGTGGGTCGCCGCCGCGACAGAGGGTCCACGACGGGCGCCGCGCCAGGCGTTGGTGACCGGGACGCTGGCACGAGGTTGAGGTGGAATCGGCTCATATCCCGAACGGCTGCCGTGCGGCGCCTCATCCATGTTTCCTACGCCGCGTCTGTGCCGACTTGTCGGGGCTCTGTGTTCGGGTGGCCGAACAGGGGCGCGCAGCGCGCCGCCGTTAGCGGAATAGCGCAAATGCTCCCAGCATGCCTGGGCCACCTCGCCGGCGCTGCGGCAGTGACGGAAATCCAGCAACCTTAGGACCGCCAACGCATGCGCCCGATACACCGGGCGTGATTGCGCCAGGCGAGCTTCGCGCCAGTCAGAAGCTCTTCCCGGGTATGTGCATACCAGCCCGTGGTTTCAATCTCTTCCCTGACCTCTGCCAGCCGGCGCAAATGGCTGAGGCCGCGTGGTCCACACAGGGACCACCTTCGCATCCGTCGCTTCCGCGCACTTCTCCTAAGCTGCTGCTGAACGAGGCGGCTGGCTGACGGTCAGCACGCGTGGCTGGATGATGCGCCGCGCTGCCTTAACTAACTGGATGGGCGGGCTGACAGCTCATGCACCCTCTGCGGTGGCTCGGCGAGCGCGATCGCGATTTCGCGGCGCTGCGCCGTGCGGGACGGACTGCGATCGTCATGCCTGCCCTGTTCGCTGTGGGTGACAGGGTCATCGGCAATGGGACCGTGGCGACGTTCGCGGCGTTCGGGTCGTTCGCGATGTTGCTGCTGGTCGACTTCGGCGGCCCGATGGCCGAGCGGCTGCAGGCGCAGGCGGCGCTCGCGGCCGTGGGTGGTGTGTTCGTCTGCGTTGGCACGCTGGCCTCGCAGACCGTGTGGCTTGCCGCCGCGGCGATGGCACTGGTCGGCTTTGGGGTGATCTTCGCCGGGGTGGTCAGCTCGGTCCTGGCCGGAGCGACAACGTCACTGCTGCTGGCTTTCATCTTGCCGGTATCGATCGCCGGGCCGGTGTCATCGGTGCCCGATCGGCTGGCCGGCTGGGGCATGGCCGCCGCCGCCGGGTTGGTCGCCGTGGCGCTGCTATGGCCCACGCCGGCGCGCGATCCGCTGCGTGGCACGGTCGTGACCGCCTGCAGGGCGCTGGCCGCCCGGCTGCGTTCGGAGGTCGCGTACCTGCTCAGCGGCGAAGACACGCGATGTGCGCTCGATCGCGATCATGCTGCTGGGCAGGCGAACCACGCAGTCAGGGCGCTGCGCCGTGCCTTCCTGGCCACGCCGTACCGCCCGACCGGATTGAGCACTGCCGCCAGGACGCTGGTGCGCCTGGTGGACGAGGTGACCTGGATGAACACCATCGTCGTTCAGTCCGGGCAGCGCGCCCAGGGCGTGATCGTCAATCGCGCAGCGTGCGCGGTCAAGCTGGCCGCGGCCATGGTGCTGGAACGCGGCACGGATCTGCTCGACGTAATGGGCGGGGACAGCGGTGACTTGAATGCCGCACTGGTCGAGCTGACGGATGCGCTGACGAGGCTGGAACAGGACGCGACAGCCGGCCTGCCGGTCCGGCCGGTGCCGCCCGGGTCCGGACCGATCGCAGCCCCGGAACCGGTCAGCGAATTCATCACGTCGCTTGATCCGGGCTTCCGCGCGCAGGAGCTGAGCTTCGCGGTCTCGCTCATCGCACACAACATCGGCCTGACCGCGGCCGCCGAGCGACGTAGCTGGCGGGAGCGGCTGCTTGGCCGCCAGCCCGAGGGCCTGGCCGGGACGCTGTCCGCGGCCCAGGAACGCGCCGCAGCTCACGCCGAACGGCACTCGGTGTGGCTGCACAGCAGCGTGCGTGGCGCGTCCGCGCTGGCGCTGGCGGTGCTCGTAGCGCAACTGACCGGGGTACAGCATTCGTTCTGGGTGGTCCTCGGCACGCTGTCGGTGCTGCGCTCGAACGCGTTGAACACCGGGCAGAATGTGGTTCGCGCCCTGCTCGGCACCGCAGCCGGATTCATCATCGGCGCGGCCGTGCTCGCGGTCATCGGCACAAACACAACACCGCTGTGGTTCTTGCTGCCGCCCGCGATCCTGCTCGCCGGAGTCGCTCCGGCGGCCATTTCATTCGCCGCGGGCCAGGCCGCATTCACGCTGACGCTGGTGATCCTGTTCAACATCATCCAGCCGGCCGGTTGGCGGATCGGCCTGCTGCGGGTAGAAGACATCGCCCTCGGATGCGCGGTAAGCCTGGCCGTGGGGCTGCTTTTCTGGCCGCGGGGCGCGGGTGCCGCGCTCCGTCAGGCATTGGCCGAGGCGTACACCGACAGCGCCGGCTACCTGGCCAGCGCGGTGAATTTCGGGATGCTGCACTGTGACGGCGGCAAGTCTGCACCCGCCGCACCCGCCGCACCCGCCGCACCCGCCGCACCCGCCGTGCCGGCCGACGACGCCGTCCGCGCAGCCGCGGCAGCCCGCCGGCTGGACGACACATTCCGCACCTATCTGGCCGAACGCGGTGCCAAACCTATCCCGCTATCTGAGGTGACCAGGCTGGTCACCGGGGTCGCCGGGCTTCGTCTGGCTGCTGACGCGGTGCTGGATCTATGGCAGCGCGACGACGGCAAGGCTGCGGGCGACCGGACGGCAGCCCGCAATGAGATTCTGAACACGACCGAACTCATAAAGACCTGGTACGACGATCTTGCCGGCAGCCTGATCAACGGCCGCGAGCCACGCGAACCGCTCGCCCGCGACATACTTGCCGACAGCCGCCTTGCCGAGGCCGTGCGCCACGACTTGCGCGGCGATGACGGCAAAGCGACCGCAACCGCGGTACGCGTGATCTGGACAGGCGATCACCTCGATGCGGTCCGCCGGCTGCAGGCGGTCATCAACGGACCAGCACGCGCCGCAGCAGAGCAACGCACCGTCGGCCCACTCGCTGGCTTGCTTCCTGCGCCTTTCCTGCGACGGCTCCGATGACCCGCGGAGCCGGTGCGTCCAGCAGGGAGCTGGCGGGTGAGCCTGATATGCGGGCACCGTGAAGGGGAGGGGGATCCACGCTGTGCAGGCCAGCCTGTCGGACCCGTTCGGCACCGGGGAGCTGCGCCGCCGGGTGCTCGACGGCTGGGCGGCGTCGCCTGCGCGGTTCCGTGAGGACGCCAACGCGGAGGAGGACTACGCGCTCGGCGGGTACCGGGATCGCGTTGTTGTGGAGCTGGCGCAGAATGCGGCCGACGCAGCGGCGCGCACGGGAGTGGCAGGCCGGCTGCGGCTTACCTTGCGCGCCGGGACGCTCGTGGCCGCGAACACAGGTGCGCCGCTGGACGCGGCGGGTGTCGCGGCGCTGTCCACGCTGCGTGCCTCCAGCAAGCGGGGGACCCGCGGCGACGACACCGCGCACGAGACGGCGGTCGGCAGGTTCGGTGTGGGTTTCGCCGCCGCCGTCGCGGTCAGCGACGAGCCGCGAATCTCCTCGCTCACCGGCGCGGTGAGCTGGTCGCGCAGCGCCGCCGGCGATCTCGTCCTGCGGATTCCCGAGCTGGCCGCCGAGCTCGCCGCGCGGTCGGGTCACCTCCCCGTGCTGCGGCTGCCGTTCCCCGCGGATGGCGCGCCCCCCGAAGGCTTCGCGACCGCTGTCACGCTGCTGCTGCGGGACGAGACCGCCGGCCGGCTCGTCAAGGCGCTGCTCGCCGAGACAGGGCCCGCGCTCCTCCTCGCGCTGCCCGCGCTCGCCACCATCGAGATCGAGGTCGACGGCGCGACACGTACGTTCACCGCGGCACACGATGGCGACGGCGTCACGATCACCATCGACGGGGCAGCCAGCAGGTGGCGCACGGCGACTGCGGGCGGCCGGGCCGATCCCCGGCTCCTCGCCGGCCGCCCAGCCGAAGAACGTGCGCGCCCGTCGTGGTCGATGCGCTGGGCGGTGCCTGTCACGCTGGGCGGCGAGCACGGCGACGCGCCGGCCGGTCGCCTGCCAGCGGGGGTCAGCGCTGTCGTGCACGCGCCTACGCCGACCGGCGAACCCCTCGGCCTCCCGGCGCTGCTGCTCGCCTCGTTCCCGCTCAGTCCCGACCGCCGCCACGTCGCGCAGTGCCCGCTCACCAGCTTTCTTGTCGATCAGGCCGCCGAGGTCTACGCTCGCCTGCTGCCCAGCCTCGCGCCGGGAGCCGGGCTGCTCGATCTGGTCCCTGGCCCGGTCGCGCACGGCGAGCTGGACGCGCAGTTGCGTGGCGGCATCCTGGCGCGGCTGCCGGAGACCGCGTTCCTTCCCGCTGCCGAGCGGCCTGGCCTGCGGGTCCGGCCACGTGACGCGGTCATCCTGGACGCAGCTCTCCCCGGCCTCGCCGACTGCCTGGCACCAGTGCTGCCCGGCCTGGTGGCGGGGCCGGCGCGGCATCCCGCCTACGCGGTGCTCGGCGTCCGGCGGCTCCGGATGGCCGAGCTTGCCGACACGCTCGCCTCGCTTGACCGCGACCCGGCCTGGTGGCGGCGGCTGTATGAGGCGCTGGCCGCGGCAGGGCAGGACGAGCTTGGCGAGCTTGGGGCACTGCCGGTGCCGCTCGCCGACGGGCGGCTGGTGCGGGGCCCGCGCGGGCTGCTGCTACCCGGGCCCGATCTCGAGGGTCCCGGCCGGCTGGCGCTTCTCGGCCTGCGCATCGTGCATCCCGGCGCGGTGCACCCGCTGCTTGCCCGGCTGGGCGCGGCCCCGGCGACACCGCGGGGTGTCCTCGCCGATCCGGCCGTGCGCGCAGCGGTCGCGGCCTCCTACGACGAGGAGGATCCCGGCCCGGTCGCCGACGCGGTGCTCAGCCTCGTCGCGGCCGCGCACCTGCGGCCTGGGGAGCAGCCCTGGCTCGCGGATCTGGCGCTGCCGGGCGCCGACGGCGAGTGGTATGCGGCGGGCGAGCTCCTGCTCCCAGGCGGGCCGCTGGCCGAGGTGGTCGCGGCGGACACGCCGTTCGGCACCGTCGGCCCGGCGATACTCGAGCGCTACGACGCCGCGACGCTTGAGGCCGTCGGGGTGCTGTCGTCATTCGGCCTGCTGGTCGCCCGCGACGTCGCCCTTGATGTGCCCGACCTCGACCTGGACGGGGCGCAGGAGTGGGCGGACGACATGAGGGCGCGGCTGCCCGGCGGTGACGTGCCGCCGGTGGCGGCGGAGGTGCTGGCCGTCCGCGACCTTGAGCTCGTCGACCCAGCACGCTGGACCCGGGCGCTGGAGCTGCTCGCCGCGCCGTCCTTGCGGGCGGGGCTCGTCGAGCCCACCCGGGTGCTGCTCGCCGACGGCCGCCACGCGGATGTGCCGTCCTACACCGCCTGGTGGCTCCGCCGCCATCCGGTCCTCGGTGGCCATCGGCCCACCGACCTGCGCGTCGCCGGCACGGACCCGCTGCTCGCGGGCCTGTACGACGAGGCCAGCCTGCCAGCGGACCCGGCGGTCGCCCGCGCGCTTGGCGTGCGCACCTCGCTCGCTGAACTGCTCGCGGAGCCGGGCGGCCCGGACGAGCTGCTGGACCGGCTGGCCGACCCCGGGCGGCCGGTGACGCGGGCACAGTTGCGCGCGCTGTGGGCGGCGCTCGCGGCCGCCCGCGAGGCCACACCGCCGGACCGGGTGCGCGTAGTGTGCGGCGACGAGGTCGTCGTGGCCGACGCCGAGGATGCGCTGGTACTCGACGCCGCGGATCTGTGGCCGCTTGTGGCGGCACAGCCGCTCGTGCTGGCACCCTACGACCGGGCACTGCGGCTCGCTGACCTGCTGGACCTGCCGCTGGTCTCCGAAGAGGTCGCCGGCCGGGTCGAGTCGTCGCCAGCGTGCCGGCCGGTCCCCGCGGTCGCGCGCGCCGTGCTGCCTGATGCTCCCACGACCTACTACGCACATGACCGGCTCGTCGTGGACGGCGTTGCGGTGCCGTGGCGCTACACTGCCGGCGCCGTGCACGCGGCCGGGCCCGGCGGCCTCGCCTGGGGGCTTGCCTGGGCGTCGGGCAGGTGGCAGGCGCGGCATCTGCTGGCCGCCCTGCTGCGTGACCCCGGCGCGTCCGCGCGCCTCCTCGCGGAGGCCGACCTGGACCCCGATCCACCCCCCGAGCGGTAGCGCGCCCGCGCGCGTGACAGCGCACGCGCGACGGAGGCACGAGCTTCGGTGGCACTGGACAGAAACGAACCGCAGCGTGACGGCCCGGGCTTGGTGATCTTTCCAGGGTGGGCCCAGCGTGCCGGCTAGAGCCGCAGCGGGTTGTCACATGTTCTCGGTCCAGGGCATCCTGCCGACGATGTTGGCGGCGATCAGCGTGCGGTCGGCGGGATCCCACAGCAGGACGGTGTCTGCCTGCGACAGAGCAACCAGGGCGGTCATCGATGCGGGGCTCGGAGCCATCGTGTGCCGCTGGTCGTCCTCGGTCACAATCATGATCTCGAACCGGCCGTCATCCCCGTCTGACCCAGCGACCCAATTGGCGTTGAGAACCTTCACCCGTCGCGTTTGCTCGCTTGCACCTGGCATGAGTTCAGTAAGCCAGGTCAGTACTCGTTCGTCGAGCGGCTCCGGCGCGACCGCCCCAGCCCTCGGCGGTTGCTCGCGGGTCACCAGGCATGGCCCGGGTCTGGGTGGGCGCTGGCTGGCGGGGGCGGACCGCGGTGGAGGATAATCCGGCAGGGTGGGCGAGGAGAGTCCGGAGCCGACTCACCCGGTGCGTGCGGCTGCGCTCGCGGCCGGATGGTCGCATCGGCATCGTGACGTTTCCGGCGGCTGGTTGCGGCCCACCGTGTTCGGGGCGGTGGACGGGCTGGTGACCAACGCCTCGCTGATCGCCGGGCTCGGTGGGGGCGGGGTGTCGGCGCACGCCGTCGTGCTCGCCGGTGTGGCCGCGCTGGTGGCCGGGGCGTTCTCGATGGGCACCGGGGAGTATGTGTCGGTCACCAACCAGAACGAGCTTGTGCACGCTGAGGTCGCCGTCGAGCGCAGGATGCACGCCAGGTTCCCGGCCGCCGAGCAGGCCGAGCTCGCCGACACATTTCGCGGCTATGGCGCGGACCCCGACACCGCGGCCAGGATGGCTGCCGCGGTGTCGCGGGACCCGGATACCGCGCTGCGCGTGCATACGCGCGAGGAGCTTGGCGTTGACCCGTTCGAGCTGCCCTCCGCGGTGCTGGCGGGCGTCTCGTCGCTGGTCGCGTTCTCCCTCGGGGCGCTGGTGCCGCTTTTGCCCTACCTGGTCGGCCTGCCCTCGCTGGCCGTCTCCCTGGGTATCACGGCGGTGGCGCTCGTGGCCGGCGGCATGGTGGTGGGCCGGCTCACCGGCCGGCCAGTGCTGCGTTCGGGCCTGCGCCAATTCGTATTGGGCGGGATCGCCGTAGCGGTGACGTTCGCCGTCGGCGCCCTCATCGGCGGCCACGTCACCTGATAGCTATGGGGTGTACAGCTCGGCGCTCGCGAGCAGGATGAACTTGTGCGTGACGAAGTTCACCCCGCCAGCGGCCAGCACCTGCCCGTCCGCCAGCGAGCACCTCGCCGTTGGGCAGGACGGTGGCCGCATCGTGAAAGCGCGCGCTGTTCATGCTGCCGGTCGTGGCCCACGTGCCGGAAGCGGCCGCCGACGCGGCAGCGGCTGGCCAAGTGGCGGCCAGCGCCAGCACGGCGAGCGGGATGATGTACGACAAACGTAATCGGGCCATGATGCCCCACCCGGTTCTCGTTGAGGCACGGCCGCCAGGTCCACGTGTCTTCGCCGGGTCCCCTGGGGGTCTACCGCGCTCGCCAGGTCAGCAAATTGAGCCCGCTAGCGCCTCACTGGCGAGGGTAGGCCGAGCCGGAGGGCGGGTCATGTCGGCTAATTGGGGGACACCAGCCGCGAGCCCGGGCTGCGCCGCCGCTGGGCAGGTGACTGTGGCCAGGTCGCTGCTCTCCCGCCGCTGTTCGAAGCGGCAAGGCCCGGTCTGGTCCCCGAGGGCGGGTAATTTCCGGTGCCAGACGCCTGACGAGGAAGCTCTTGCCACGTTCCAGCGACGCCGCTCCCGTGTCCCTGGTCAGCCGCGGTCACGCAGGATGGGGCGCAGCGTTTCCAGGGCGGCCGGGTCGTCGATCGTCGACGGTACGGCTTCATCGTTGCCGTCGGCGATGCCGCGCATCGTCTTGCGCAGTATCTTTCCCGAGCGCGTCTTGGGGAGCCCCGCGATGATGTCGACCCTGCGCAGGGAGGCGATGGGGCCGATCTGGTCGCGGATCAATTGGACGAGTTCGGCGCGCAATACTTCAGGATCGGTGTCGTTGCCGGCTTTGAGCACAACGAACCCGCGGGGAATCTGGCCTTTGACCGTGTCGTGCACGCCGATGACCGCGCATTCGGCGACGGCCGGATGGCTGGCCAGGACCTCTTCCATCTCACCAGTGGACAGCCGGTGACCCGCGACGTTGATGACGTCATCGGTCCGGCCCATGACATAGATGTATCCGTCGCTGTCGATGTAGCCTCCGTCTCCGGTGACGTAGGAGCCGGGGTAGCGCGACAGGTAGGAATCGACGAACCGCTTATCGTCGCCCCAGAGGGTGGTCAGGCAGCCAGGCGGTAGCGGCAGCCGGAGCACGATCTCCCCGGTCTCGCCCGGCAGGACGTCTTCGGCGGTCGAGGGGTCTATGACGTGCACGTCGTAGCCGGGCACCGGCACGGTCGGGGAGCCGGGCTTGGTGGCCATGGGGTCCAGCCCCATCAGGTCGGCGGCGATCGGCCAGCCGGTCTCGGTCTGCCACCAGTGGTCGATCACCGGGATACCGAGCAGTTCGCTTGCCCACCGGTAGGTTTCAGGGTCGAGCCGCTCGCCGGCCAGGAACAGGTACCGCAGGGTGGACAGATCGTGCTTGCCGGCCAGCGCGCCAGCCGGGTCCTCCTTCTTGATCACCCGGAACGCGGTGGGCGCGGTGAACAGCGTCTTGACTCCATGCTGGGCGATTACCCGCCAGAACGCCCCGGCGTCCGGGGTGCCGGCCGGCTTGCCTTCGTAGAGCACCGTGGTGCAGCCGGCCAGCAGCGGGGCGTAGACGATGTAGGAATGCCCCACCACCCAGCCAATGTCCGAGGCGGCCCAGTAGACCTCACCGGGCCCGGTGTCGTAGATGTGCTCCATGCTCCAGCGCAGCGCGACAGCATGACCCCCGTTGTCGCGGACGACACCCTTGGGCCTGCCGGTGGTGCCAGAGGTGTACAGGATGTACAGCGGGTCGGTGGCCGCGACAGGGACGCAGCCGGCCGGCTCGGCGGTGGCCATCGCCTGCGCCCAGTCCAGGTCACGACCGGCGATCAGGGTGGCAGTTGCCTGCGGGCGCTGCATGATGATGCACGCGCCTGGTTTGTGGCTCGACAGCCCGATCGCCCGGTCCAGGATCGGCTTGTACTCGAGGACCCGGCCGGCCTCGATCCCGCAGGAGGCTGATACGACGACCTTGGGGGCGGCGTCCTCGATGCGGATCGCCAGTTCGGGCGCTGCGAAGCCGCCGAACACCACCGAGTGCACGGCGCCGATGCGCGCGCAGGCGAGCATGGCGACGACCGCTTCGGGGATCATCGGCATGTAGATGATCACCCGGTCCCCGGCGGCCGTCCCCGAGGCGCGCAGGACACCGGCGAACCGTGCCACGTCGTCGAGCAACTGCTGGTAGGTCAAGGTGCGGCAGGTGCCGGTCACCGGGCTGTCGTAGACCAGCGCGGCCTGGCCGCCCCGGCCGTCGCGCACGTGGCGGTCCACCGCGTTGAAGCAGGTGTTAAGCACGCCGTCAGCGAACCAGCGGTAGAAAGGCTGATCGGCCCGGTCCAGCACAACGGTCGGCTCGCGGTACCAGTCGATCTCTTTGACAGCCTTGCCCCAGAACTCCTCCGGGTCGGTGACGCTCTGGCTGAAAGCTTTCGCGTAACGGCTCATGACGTGATCCCCTCATTGTCCGTCCACCTGTCCATCGTTTTCTTCGCTGCGAGGTGGCCGACGGGAGGAACCTTGCGGAGGTGCTGGCCGGTGGAATGCACGTGATCCTCCTCACATATCCCGAAGGCGATGCGGGAAGCATGTGCCGCGAGCCCACGCAACGGAAGCGCCATAGGTCCCGATCGGACCCCGTCTAAGGTCGATCCGCGCGTGAGCGCGGCACCCGGTCTCCCGGCCGGCGCACGCCAGTAGCGGCCGCCCGGCCGGTGTCCGGGGCCGCGCCTGCGGTGTACGGAAAATTCGCCGGCCGTGTCGATTTCGCTGTTTGCAGTTCGCTGCGTGAGTAGAGAGCCTGGGTCGAGCCGGCGGACGGCCGGTGCCCAGCTGAGAACCGGCAGCAGAAGGAGACATGGCGATGCGGTTCCTGATGACGACGACCGGCGGCGACGTGCCGGATGAGAAGCTCATGGCCGAGATGGGGAGGTTCGTAGCGGAGCTGACCAAGGTCGGCGTGCTGCTCGCGACGGGCGGGCTCGATCCCAGGGGCACGCACATCACGTCGTCCGGAGGGAAGATCACCGTGACCGATGGGCCGTTCACGGAGGCGAAGGAGGCGGTCGTCGGGTTCGCGCTGATCGATGTGCGGTCGAAGGAAGAGGCGATCGAGCTGTCGAAGCGCTTCTGGAAGATCGTCGGGGACGGTGAGGGCGACATCCGCCAGGTGTTCGGCGCCGAGGATCCCGGGCAATAGCGGCGCGGCCCGCAGATCTTTGGCCTGCTGCCCGGGCCCGCTCGGCTTGCGCCGCGGCGGATGACGATGCTCTGATCGACTGCGTGGCGGCTGTGGATGCGGGGCGGACTATAGAGGCGGTCTGGAGGCTCGAGTCGGCCAGGATCATCGCTGGTCTCACCCGGATCGTGCGCGATGTCGGCCTGGCCGAGGAGCTCGCGCAGGACGCTCTCGTCGTCGCGCTCGAGGAGTGGCCGCAGGCGGGCATCCCCGACAATCCGGGTGCCTGGCTGATGCTCGCCGCGAAACATCGGGCGATCGATCGTCTCCGCAGGAACGATCGGCTCGAGCGCAAGCTCGAGCAGCTCGGTCACGAGGTCGCGGTTCAGCAGGAAACGGCGGTCTTCAGCGGAGTGGCGGAATTCGACGCCGTGCTCGACGACGACGGCGTGGAGGACGACCTGCTGCGCCTGATCTTCGTCTCCTGCCACCCCGTGCTGTCGGCCGAGGCCCGTATCGCGCTTACGCTCCGGCTGCTCGGTGGACTGACGACCGGGGAGATCGCGCGCGCGTTCCTGGTCTCGGAGCAGACGGTCGCGCAGCGGATCGTGCGGGCCAAGCGGACCCTCGCCAGCGAACGGATTCCGTTCGAGGTCCCGCCACAGGCCGAGCGCGCCGCCCGGCTGGCGTCGGTGCTCGAGGTCATCTACCTGATTTTCAACGAGGGCTACTCGGCGACAGCGGGCGATGACTGGATGCGGCCGGCGCTCTGCCAGGAGGCGCTGCGCCTGGGCCGGATCCTGGCCGAGCTCGCGCCGGCGGAGCCGGAGGTTCACGGCCTGGTCGCGCTGATGGAGATCCAGGCATCACGCACGAGGGCGCGGGTCGACCAGGAAGGCCAGCCCGTCCCGCTCCTCGAGCAGAACCGCGGGCGCTGGGACCAGCTCCTCATCCGCCGTGGCTTCGCGGCGCTGCTGCGTGCCGAGAAGCTCGGCCGCCCGTTTGGGCCGTACGTGGTGCAGGGGGCGATCGCCGCCTATCACGCCCAGGCGCGTACCGCGGAGGAAACGGACTGGGCGGGCATCGCGGCGCTGTATGAGATGCTGGCCCAGCTCGCGCCGTCCCCGGTCGTGGAGCTGAACCGTGCGGTCGCGGTCGGGATGGCGTTCGGCCCGGCCAGGGGCCTGCAGCTCGTCGATGCGCTGACCGCGGAGCCGACGCTCAAGGACTATCACCTGCTGCCGAGCGTGCGCGGCGACCTGCTCGCCAAACTCGGCCGCCGCGACGAGGCCCGCGGGGAGTTCGAGCACGCGGCGTCACTCACCAGAAACGCACGCGAACGCACGCTGCTTCTTCGGCGTGCCGCCGCGTGTACGCCCGGACTGGAGTCGCGGCACTGACCGATGACCGTGGGTCAACTCAAGGTTGACGCTAGCAATTCGTCAACCTAGGGTTGACGTATGGCGGCAGAACGGATCACCCTCGATGACCTGATCCGCTACGTCAACGCCGAGCACCCGGGCGCTGGCCCGCTGGTGCACCTTGGCGATGCGGTGCTGGCTTCCCAACGGCTCGGCGAGCTGGCGGATCAGTTGACGGGCCACTTCGTCGATCAGGCGCGCCGGTCCGGCGTGTCATGGAGCGCTATCGGTGACGCCATGGGCGTCACCAAGCAAGCCGCCCAGAAGCGCTTCGTGCCGGCCATTCCCGGCGTTGACCTCCGCGGCCTCCCGCTGAACCGGTTCACGCCGAGGGCACGCAAAGCGGGCGCCGCGGCCAGGCGGCAGGCCCACGCGGTGGGCCAGGCCCAGGTCGGGGCCGAGCATCTGCTGCTCGGACTGCTGAGCGAGCCAGCGGGGCTCGCGGCCAGGGCCGTCGTGGCCCTCGGCGCCACCCCGGAGCAGATCCGCGTCCGGATGCGGGCCGCACCGGTGCCAGCCCATGCCGCCGTCACCGAGCGGATCCCTTTCGCCCCGCCGGCCAAGAAGGCGATCGAGCTGAGCCTGCGCGAAGCGCTCGGCATGGGCCGCAATTACATCGGGACCGAGCACCTGCTGCTCGGCATCCTCGCGGAGGGCAAGAACGCCGGGGCCAGGATTCTCGCGGAGTTCGGCATCACGGAGAAACGCGCCAGGAACTGGGTCCTCCGCAGCGGCGCCGAGTAAGGCGGCTACCCGCTCGCTCGGCCGGTAGGCAGGCCGGCCACTGAGCCAGCCGGGCCAGGCGCGGGCCGCCTGGCGGGATGCGTGGGTGTCACCGGCGGCGCTGTGATCGCCGGCCGGCGACCGTAGCCAGGAGGTAAGCGTGCGCGTCGTGTGTTACCTGTTAGTAACTTGCGTGGCATGATGGGCGGGTGACTGACACCATCGACGCCTGGATACAGCATCCGACATTGCGGCTCGCTCGTCATGACATGTTGGCGTCCTTGCGAAGGTGGACAGGTCAGCAACTGCCTGACCGCGAACTGCCGCTCGAGTCGACGATCGCGGCGATGGACGCGGGGGAGGTGCGCCACGGCCTGATCAGCGCGTGGCACGGTCCTGGCGAGGTGCTGATAAGCAACGATGAGGTTGCCTCGTTCGTGGCCGCCTATCGGGACCGCTTGTCCGGGGTCGCAGCCGTCGACCTGCACCGCCCGATGGAGGCGGTGCGGGAACTGAGGCGTGCGGTCCGGGATCTCGGCTTCGTCGCCCTCCGGGTGGTGCCGTGGCTGTGGGGCCTGCCGCCCAACGACCGGCGCTACTACCCTTTGTACGCCGCGTGCATCGAGCTTGGCATCCCGTTCTGCACCCAGGTCGGGCATACCGGGCCGCTGCGCACCTCGGAGACCGGCCGGCCCATTCCTTACCTCGATGACGTCGCCCTCGACTTCCCCGAGCTGACCATCGTGGCGGGGCACATCGGCTACCCCTGGACGGAGGAGATGGTTGCGCTCGCGCGCAAGTACCCCAACGTCCACATCGACACCAGCGCCTATACCGCGAAGCGATACCCACCTGAGCTGGTGCGATACCTAGCCGGTGACGGCAGGACGAAGGTGCTGTTCGGTACCAACTACCCGATGATCACGGCCACTCAGGCGCTGCGCGATCTCGGCACACTCGGCCTCGACGACGAGGCCCGCCGTCTTTTCCTCACCGGCAACGCCGCCCGCGTCTTCCGCCTGCCGTATCCAGCCTGACCAGGCTGACCGGCGGCACGCGCCACCGCTACGGTGGATACGTGCTGTCTCAGGTAGCCCACTAGGAGGAGCAAATGCCCACCCGTACTGCGCAGACGACGTGGAATGGCGGCCTCGAGGACGGAAAGGGAACGGTGGAGCTGACAAGCTCCGGCGTCGGGACCTACGAGGTCTCGTTCCCCAGGCGGGCGGCCGACGACGCCGGCGGCGTGACCAGTCCCGAGGAGCTCATCGCCGCGGCGCACACCGCCTGTTACGCGATGCAGTTCTCCGCGTTGCTCGGGGCGGCGGGCGGCAGCGCACCGTCGCTGCAGGTTCGGGCGGACGTGACGCTCGGCCCCGACCCCGCGGGCGGGTTCCGGATCAGTGGCATCAAGCTGGCCGTTCGCGGCGCCGCGGACGGCGTGGACGAGCAGGCGTTCGCGAAGATCGCCGAAGACGCCAAGAACTCCTGCCCGGTCAGCAAGGCACTCACCGGCACCACGATCACACTCGACGTCGCTCCGGGCGGCCAGGACGGGTAGGCCGCTGGTCCGGCGGGCAGACGCTGGTCCGGCGGGCAGACGCTGGTCGGGCGGGCAGACGACGGTCCGGGCGGGCAGACGACGGTCCGGGCGGGCAGACGCTGGTCCGGGCGGCCGGGATATGCGGCACACACGGCCGCCGTCCGGCTCTGGCGATTGCGCGATTTTATTGCGCGATATACGCTCCTGATATGGCAATCTATGATTTGCTTGCCAATCATTACGATGCGGTGACGGGTGACTCCTCTCCGGAGGCCGCGTTCATTGACAGCCTTATCAGACAAGCCAACGCGAACGCCGTGACGCTGCTCGAGCTTGCCTGCGGTACCGGCGGCATCATCTCTGCCCTCGCCGCCAGATACCAGGTGAGTGGCCTGGACATATCGCCCGGGATGCTCGCGGTTGCCCGGAGAAAGCTGCCCGCGGGGACGCCGCTGTACGAAGCAGACATGACCCGCTTTGCCGTGCACGCGAAATTCGACACCGCAATTTGTGTCTACCACAGCATCAATCACGTGCTCGACTTCCCGGGCTGGGAAAGATTCTTCGGCCGTGTCCACGGGCATCTGAACGACGGTGGTGTGTTCATCTTCGACATCAACACCGTTGACAATCTCAAGACGATGGCGAGCAGCGAGAAGGAGGTCCAGCAGTTCGGCGACAACTACCTGATCATAAAGGTGCGAACAAGTGATGAGATGGTTTACGACTGGAATATCGAGGTATTTGAACGCCAGCGATCCGGACGCTACAGGCTGCTCACCCAGGTCATCAGGACGGTGTCATTCCCCCTGGACCAGATACGGGACGCGCTGCGGCAGAGGTTTACTGATGTGCGGGCCGTCGATGGTGACGGCAACGTTGTGACAGAAGACGGCCTGGACCGGATCTGGTTTGTGTGCACCAAGCCGGGCCCAGGTTCGGGTCGCACTGGCGTTGAGGATGAACACGCCGGTCGTGCGGCGCTCAGGTAGCTGCCTCGCCTTCCGCAGTATCCGCATTGGCTCTCCAGAATCGTGGCGTCGGCTCATCAGATTCTTTCGCACCAGTTGATCTCCCGCGCGCGCGGGAGATCAACATCGGTGACCGTCCGCAGTGGACCGCCCGCCGCGACGGCCAGAATGTATCTAAGTCCGCCGGGGGTCCTCTGAACCTGTGGGGCGCCCGGGCTCCGGCCTCGCCAGGCTCCGGCAGAGCTGGAGCCTGATCGAGCCGGGCCCCGGGCGCGACGGGGCGCGGCCCGCGACGGGGCGCGGCCCGCGACGGGGCGCGGCAGGTGTGGGCAGAGCACCGGACTGCATGCGCCTCCTGAGGTGCTACCCAGTCCGCCTGCCTGGCGTTACTCGCCGTGTCAGGGGCCGTGTCGGGGGCCGGGGCGGAGGCAATATCGCGGTCAGGTCAAGAAAGGCGACCGCGCGGGCGCATGCGCAGCACCGGGCGTGGGATGACGACGGGTAGGGAAACGTCCCATCCCGGGAGGCGCTATGGCAGTAGGCGGCGGCCGGCCGAACAGCCGCCAGGCGAATGTGCGGCGCTCGGAGCCGGCTTTGCTCGGCATCTACCTCAACGATCACCTGGCGGGTGCCACCGCGGGCGTGGAACTGGCCCAGCGCGCCGCCGCAGCCAGCCGCGACGCGCGGATAGGCGAGCCGCTCGAGCTGTTCGCGGCCGAGGCGGCCGAGGACCGCGCCGCGCTGCTCGACATGATGGAAACGCTCGGCGTGCGGGTCAGGTACTACAAGATCTACGCGGCGCGGCTGGGTGAGAAGGTGGGGCGGCTGAAGCTGAATGGGCATCTGACCGGCAGATCTCCGCTGAGCACGCTGGAGGAGGTGGAGGTGCTCCAGATGGGCGTGGCGGGCAAGACGGCGGGCTGGCGCACCTTGCGCGGGCTCGCGGAACGAGACCGCCGCCTCGACCGCTGGCGGCTCGATCAGCTGATCGACGCGGCTGATCGTCAGTCACACATCCTGGAGGAGCTCAGGCTCCGCGCCGCGTCCGCGGTCTTCGTCATCGGCCCGCGGTAGCCCCCGGGGCCGTGGCCCGCGGATCGGCCGGCCGCGACGTTGGATTCTCCCGAACGGCTGCCGTGGCGCGGACCACCCGCCTCCGCGGTGTCTGCCGCGGATCCTCGGGCCGTGCTCTCGTGGGCGCCCTTCCTGGGGGAAGCAGGCAGCCGGACCGGAACCGGTGGCACGGGACCCGTCCGCGTGCCCCGAGTGTGGCGTGCCGCGCCCGCATCCCGAGTTCGCCTGCTGCCCGCGCAAACCTGCCGTGGTGAGGACCGACGCGCAGCGGTGGAATCTGATCGCGCCGCTGCAGGAGGAGAACTGACCGTCACCGTTCAAGTTCAGCGGCTCCGGTAGACGTCGGCGCGGCGATCAACGTTGAGCACTTTGACGACGCGGTGCTCCTCATCGCGGTACAGGATCCGATACCCGCGCACGCTGTGGGCGCTCCAGACGCCGGCTGGCTCGCGGTGGAGTTCACCGCCGAGCCTGCGGGGATTGGCGAGCAACGGTCCGGTGATGAAATTCGATGACGGCCGACGCGACCGACTGGGGCAATCCGGCGGATATCGCGCGGGCAGCCGGGGGAGCCACATCCAGGCTGTACGGCTCGCGAGGGGTGGAACGGGTCACCTGCGCGGGCGGAGCGCGCGGACGGCTTCCACGCCGTGCACCACACCGCCCCTGGCGATCGCCTCGTCGGCTTCAGCTAGCGCGGCGCGGGCGTCAGGGTCGGAGAGAATTTCGAGAGTTTCCCGGAGCGTTTCAAGGTCCTCGAGCAGGGACTCAGGCACGCACCAGCGTGCGCAGCCGCGCCAGCTCATCAGCGCATACCCGGGACACCGCGGCCGGGTCTCGGCTCACGGACGCCTGCGCTGTCACCGCGTACTCGATGACACGGTCGATTTGGCCGGCGATGTGCTCAAGCTGCTGCAGCCGCAGGTCCCCGCTCCACCCGTTCACAGCCGCGTACCGAGGTGCGCGTACCCGTCCGCTGGGTACCCGGCCATCAGATCGTTCAGGATCCGGGCCGACATCTCCAGATCACGGTGGTCGTCGGTGGCGGCGCGGATCGCGGCGAGCACATGATCGGCCCGCGCGGAGCGCAGCCGGTAGTAGCGGGGCTGGTCATCGGTGGTGGCCGGGATGGGCAAGTCGATCGCTGCGGCGATCGCGCTGAGCAACTCAAAACAGGGACTCGGTTTCGTGGTGCCGTGCGTGGGATGATCCATCCGGGTTCGCCTCCTGGTAGGCGGATCAAGGGCCCGGTCCGGCGTTCACGCGCTTGGCTGGGCCCGCTTTCGTTGCCGGTGCTACGTTACATCAGCAGCCTATGGTCTGCTATGGGCTCATAGTGTTGGCGTACGTCTGCGCAGGTCACCTATGGTGATCGTGTGGATCATGGAGGCATCGATCCAGACAGTCCCGTCCCGCCATACCGGCAGGTGGCGGCCATTCTCCGCGGCCGGATCGAGTCAGGAGAGCTGCCGCCCGGCCGTCGGCTGCCGTCGATCGCTGATCTCGTGCAGACGTACGGCATCGCGAGGACGACAGCGGGGAAGGCGCTGCGCTTGCTGGTCGATGAGGGCCTGGCCGTGATATCGCCGGGGATGGGCACCTACGTGAAGGAACGCGGCAAGCGGTAAGCGGACCGTCACCCTGTCGCTAGCACGTACTCGAATGCACGCGGTTCGGGGTGACAGCAATGGGCCATTGCTGCGGCTCCGTTGCAGGGACGTCGAGCAGCACGGCACGCATTCCCGGGAAGCGGCCGCTGCCGAGCTTGACCGATGTGACTGCGCGTGCGCCAGGCCGGACCACCACGGGACCATGAGCCCCGCGGGTTGGCGGGCCTGGGGCGGCCGGGCGGAACGCGCGGCGGTCAGAGTCTGCGCACGGGCTCACTGGCCGGTTCGTGGCGCCCGGTGAGCAGGTCCTGAGCGCGGATTTTGGCCCGGATCACGGGCTGGCGCAAGCGCTCTTCCCTCGCCATGGCCTTGCTGAGCTTGCGTGGGCGCTCCAGGTACCGCCAGCGGGCCCACGGTGAGGTCGGCCGGGCGAGCCTGACGGCGCCGACGAGGAAGAGCGGCGGCACGAACAGGCCGAAGAGACCAGTCCAGATCTTGCCTTTGAGCAAGGTGATCGCGGCGAGCAGAAAGCCCGCGACGAGCGTCAGGGTGAGCGTCACCATGGCGCCGGCGGAGCCTGGCAGCCGGTGATAGTCGGCCACGCTCTCGACGCCGACCGGGCTGGCCCCGAGCAGAAGCAGTGCGGTGACGCCGGCGGCGACGAACACGGCGTCGATTGAGAGCCGTCCTTCGTTGGCCCAGTACACATCGCGCAGGTGCAGGATGAGCGCGAACTCGTCGAGCACGAGAGCGGTGCCCAGGCCGAAGAGGGCGGCGGGCCCTGACCGCCAGGCCAATGAATGGATGGGCGCGGCAAGCTCCGCGACACCGCCCACGGCCATGAAGACGACGCCGAAGACCATGTGGTGGACGTGGACCAGCCCGGCGGTGAGATTTCCCGGCCACCACCGCACCTTGGCCCGGATGAGCCGCACGGACAGCCGGATGAAGCCGAAACCGAAGACGAACGCGACGAAGAAGCAGAACAACGGCAGCCGTCCAGTGTGCACGATTTGCGCTGAGAACCAACCGGACATGAGCGCCCCCACCTGGCGGGCCGCGGTGACACGACAAATTGATAATAGGTTCCCCGCTGGCGGCCCGGTGGAGCGCGAGCAGACGGGGTGGGCCGGGCCGGGGCGGCGCTGGCCGAGGCGGGCGGGCGTTTGCAATGAGCGTCACCGAGCCGACGTTGCGGTCATAGATCATCTGAGCCGGGCGTTCTTGGGAGGCATCGCGCGGGGCGGCGTTTTGCCCGGAGGACTCGGGCTTAGACATGCGCGCGTGGTGGGACCTTCCAGCCAACGTAGGTATCGACGTTTCTGGATAGCCTGGTCACCATGCGCAGCACTGCCAGTGTCGCAGGCCCGGTCGACTTCGAGACTTACGGCAGCTATGGCGCGTACCGCCGCAGATCCGGAACGCCGGAGCCGCCGCCTGGCGACGGCGAGTTCCGGCGTGCGGGCTACCGGTTCCAGGGGCGTGTCACGGCCGACGGCTCGAGCGGTTTCCCTGCCGAGCGCGGCCGTTACCACCTCTACATCTCGTGGGCCTGCCCGTGGGCGCAGCGATCGGCCATTGTGCGCAGGCTGAAGAAACTCGACGGCGTCGTTTCACTGTCGGTCGTGGACCCGATCAGGGACGGGCGCGGCTGGGCCTTCCGCGAGGGCCGCGGGCACGGGCCTGACCCCGTCAGCGGCTTCGCGTTCCTTTCCGAGGCATACGAGGCGACCGAGCCCGGCTACGACGGCCATGTGTCCGTGCCGGTGCTGTGGGACCGGCAGACCGCCCAGATCGTGAGCAACAACTTCCCCGACATCACGATCGACCTGGGCACACAGTTCGAGGCCTGGGCCGATGGCTCGGTGCGGCTTTACCCCGGGGAACTCCGCCCGCAGATCGACGCCCTCAACGAGATCGTGTACGAGGCCGTCAACAACGGCGTCTACCGGGCCGGGTTCGCCACCACCCAGGAGGCGTACGAGCAGGCGGTTTACGCGCTCTTTGGCACCCTCGACGACCTGGAGCGGCGGCTCGGCGGCAGCCGGTTCCTCTTCGGCGATGCGATCACCGAGGCCGACATCCGCCTCTGGGTCACCCTCGCCAGGTTCGACGCGGTCTATGTCACCCATTTCAAGACGAACGTGCGGCGCCTGGTGGACTACCCCAACCTGTGGGCGTACGCCCGTGACCTGTATCAGCACCCGGCATTCAGGGAAACGACCGACTTCGACCACATCAAGCGCCACTACTACCTCACGCACCCGCAGCTGAATCCCGCGCGTATCGTCCCGGTCGGCCCGGTGCTCGACTGGGACGCCCCGCACGGCCGCGGCGGCCACGCCCCCACCTGGGGATGACGCGCAGGCGCGGACTGGCCGGCGATGCGATCGCCCGCCGTGCGTGGCTGCCGCGGCGCTGGCCAGAACTCTTACTATGTCTGCATGCGGTGGTCTGGTACTGACCTCGATCATCCCTTGGCGGTCCCGTGCCGGTGACAACGCCGCAGGGCTCGCCGCGCGCAGGCGATCGTCACCGTCGACGACGACCCTGGGGTGTCGCGCGCGGTCGCCCGCGATCTGCGGCGGCGCTACGGCGAGAGCTACCGGATCGTGCGCGCCGAATCCGGCGCACGCGGCCCTGGACGCGCTGCGGCAGATGAAGCTGCGCGGCGACCAGGTCGCGATCATCCTGGCCGACTACCGGATGCCGCAGATGAGCGGCATCGAATTCCTCGAACAGGCCATGGACCTGTACCCGGCGGCGCGGCGGGTGCTGCTCACCGCGTACGCGGACACGAACGCCGCGATCGACGCGATCAACGTCGTCGATCTCGACCACTATCTGCTCAAGCCGTGGGACCCGCCGGAGGAGAAGCTCTACCCGGTCGTCGACGCCCTGCTCGAGGCGTGGCGTGGAATCGGATCACCGGCCTGTTCCGGAGACCAAGGTGGTCGGGCATCGCTGGTCGGCGCGCTCGTCGGAGGTCCGCGAGTTCCTCGCCCGCAATCAGGTGCCCTACCGCTGGTACATGTCCGACGAGCCCGAGGGTGAACGGCTGCTCGCGGCGGCGGGCGCCGATGGGCTCGCGTTGCCAGTCGTGATCACGCCGGACGGCGAGTCGCTGGTGGAACCGACCGACGCCGAGCTTGCCGCCCGGGTCGGGCTCACCACGACGCCGTCGGCCGACTTCTACGACCTCGTCGTCATCGGCGCGGGCCCGGCCGGTCTCGGCGCGGCGGTCTACGGCGCGTCCGAAGGGCTGCGCACGGTGCTCGTCGAGCGCACGGCGGCTGGCGGCCAGGCCGGCCAGAGCTCGCGGATCGAGAACTACCTGGGCTTTCCCGACGGCGTGTCCGGGGCGCAGCTCACCGATCGGGCGCGGCGGCAGGCCGCCAAGTTCGGTGCCGAGATGCTGACCACCCGCGACGTCGTCGGCCTCGAGTGAACGGTTCGGCCCGCACCGTCCGGTTCGCCGACGGCGACAGCATCGACGCGCACACCGTGATCCTCGCCACCGGCGTCTCCTACCGCCAGCTCAGCGCACCCGGCCTGACCGAGCTGACCGGGCGCGGTATCTTCTACGGATCCTCGCTGACCGAGTCGTCGGCCTGCGCCGGTCAGGACGTGTACGTCGTCGGCGGCGCGAACTCGGCCGGGCAGGCGGCCGTCTACCTGTCGCGCGGCGCCAACTCGGTGACGATCCTGGTCCGTGGCCCGTCGCTCGAAGCGTCGATGTCGTACTACCTCGTGCAGCAGATCGCGAAGATCCCCGCCATCTCGGTCCGTACCTGCACCGAGGTCGCCGCGGCGCAGGGCATCGGATCATCTGAAGAGCCTGACACTGCGCGACAGCAGAACAGGTGCGACGCAGACCGTCGATGCGCAGTGGCTGTTCATCTTCATCGGCGCCGCGCCGCTCACGGACTGGCTGGACGGCGTCGTGGTCCGGGACAGCCGCGGCTTCGTGGTCGCCGGCCCCGACCTGTCCGTCGATGGCCAGCGGCCGCGCGGCTGGACGCTCGACCGGGCGCCGTACCACCTGGAGACGAGCGTCCCCGGCGTGTTCGTGGCCGGTGATGCGCGGGCGGAGTCGGCCAAACGGGTCGCCTCCGCGGTCGGGGAGGGTGCCATGGCCGTGATGCTCGTGCACAGGTACCTGGAGAAGCTATGACCGGACAGGCAGGCCCGCTCCCGTGCAGCGCCGACGAGCTGCGCACGCTGTTCCTGTTCGAGAAGCTGAGCGACGATCAGCTCGCGTGGCTGTGCCGCGACGGGCATGTGGAGCGCATCGAGCCTGGGCCGGTGTACCGCGAGGGTGATCCCGCCGCCTGCTTCTACGTGCTCCTCGATGGCACGATGGTGCTGTCACGCCGGGTCGGCGTGGACGACGTCGAGGTCACGCGCACATCCAGCGCCGGTGTGTACGCCGGAGCCTTCCAGGCCTACATGGGTGACCGGGTACCGCAGGTCTACAACAACTCGCTTCGGGTGACCGCGCCTTCGCGGTTCTTCGTGCTCGACGCCACGGTGTACGCGCAGATGATGCGCGAATGGTTCCCGATGGCGGTGCACCTGCTCGAGGGCGCGTTCTTCGGTTCCCAGAGCACGCAGCAGGCCATCGGCCAGCGCGAACGGCTGCTCGCGCTCGGCACGCTTTCGGCCGGCCTCACCCACGAGCTGAACAACCCGGCCGCCGCCGCGGTGCGTGCCACGTCCGCGCTGCGCGAGCGGGTGGCCGGAATGCGGCACAAGCTCGGGATGATCGCGGCCGGGCCGTACAACCGCGCCACCCTGGAGACGCTGATCCGGCTGCAGGAAGACGCCGTGGAGCACGTATCGAAGGCCCACCCGCTGGGCCCGATGGAGGCATCCGATCGTGAGGATGCCGTCGCGGGCTGGCTCGACGACCACGGCATCGCGGGCGCGTGGGATCTGGCGCCGACGTTCGTGCAGGCCGGTCTCGAGGCCGCCTGGCTCGACAAGGTCGCGGCGACCGTCTGCGACGCGGCGCTCGAGGGCGCGCTGCGGTGGCTGAACTACACCGTCGAGACCGAACAGCTCATGAACGAGATCGAGGACTCCACCGGCCGGATCTCGACCCTGGTCGCCGCGGCGAAGCAGTACTCGCAGATGGACCGTGCGCCGTACCAGGTGGTCGACGTGCACGACCTGCTCGACAGCACGCTGCTGACGCTGGGCGGCAAGATCGGCCACGGCATCACTGTGGTGAAGGACTACGACCGCGGGGTGCCAGCGATCCCCGCTTACGCGGCCGAGCTCAATCAGGTCTGGACGAACCTGATCGACAACGCGGTGGCGGCCATGGCAGGCAACGGCACGCTGACCGTGCGCACCGCGCTTGACCGCGACAGGGTCCTGGTCGAGATCGGCGACACCGGTCCCGGCGTGGCGGAGGACATCCGGGAGCGGATCTTCGAGCCGTTCTTCACCACCAAGCCGGTCGGCGAGGGCACCGGGCTCGGCCTCGACATCTCCTGGCGCATCGTCGTGAACAAGCACCATGGCGACCTGCGGGTGGAGTCGGTACCCGGCGACACGCGCTTTCGTGTGTGGCTTCCGCTCACTGCTCAGGAAACGCAGGATGGCTGACCGCAGCGGTGCTGGTGCGTCGCGCCCGCGCAGCCGTTACGGAGAATGATCCGCAGCGGCTGCGGCAGGCTCACGTCCGCGGTGGGTGCGTCCGATCGCTAGTCGAAGGAGACCCGAATGACGACCGTGCCAGGGATCGATCCGACCGTCCCGCCGACCGGTACCGGCTGCGCCGAGTGCGACGCCGCGGGCGGGTGGTGGCTGCATCTGCGCCGATGCGCCCAGTGCGGGCACATCGGCTGCTGCGATACCTCGCCCGCACAGCACGCCAGCGCGCACGCCGCGGCAGCCGCCCACCCGATCATCCGGAGTTTCGAGCCCGGCGAGTCCTGGTTCTGGAGTTTCGCGGCGGAAGAGTTCTACGATGGCCCGCCGCTTGCCGCACCAGAGCATCACCCGCTCGACCAGCCGGTGCCCGGCCCGGCCGGCCGCGTGCCACCCGATTGGCGCAATCACCTGCACTGACGTCCACCGACCAGCACTGACCTGCGGCGACCGCACCGGACGCGCACCGGACGGGCACCGGACGGCGCTGCCGAACCGGCGTGAACTGGCCCGCGCCAGCGCGCACTGACGCCCGCGAACCCAGCCGCGTTCGCCCCCGACTTCGACCGGATAATCGTGAGCAGCGCACCCAGTTAGTGGTCTGGCGCGCCACCGTGCGGGAGCACGGGTGGCGCACTGCGGGTCTGACCGTTTTGTGCCCGCCAGGGTCTGGGTAGAGGAGAGCAAAGGCGTCTGCCGCCGCACCGGCCGGCGAGCAGTCTTTGCCAGCGCCGGAGAAGCGTGAACGAGCGCGGTCCGGCCCGCGAAGTCTGTGCCTGGCCATGGCCAATAGGCAGAGCGCTGGCTTACACTTCGCCCGGAGGTGGTGCCATGGACGAAATCGCCAGTCGGTTCCTCGATCTGATCCACAGCCTTGAGGAAGTCACCGACACCATCACAGCAGAGCAGGCCCACACCCAGTTCGACGAGACCACCCTCCAGGTGTTCTGGAAACAGTGGCCGCATGTGTCCGCATGGGCCGGGTCGCTGTGGCGGATGCTGTCTGAGGAACTGGCCGGTCCGGCATCTCCGCACCTGGACCCGGAACTCGATGAGGTCGGGGAGAGTGGCTGACATCCCGCGCCGGCGTGGCCCTGGCCAGGTGACGACGCTGCGAGATCTCATGCACACCAGCGTGGTGATGGCCACCCCGGACACCACCGTGGCGAGCGCTGCCTCGGCCATGGTGCGGGCACGAGTGGGTTCGGCCGTCATCATGCAGTCATCGTTCCTGGCCGGGATCCTGACGGAACGGGACGTGCTGCGGGCGGCCGCGTCGGGCGACGACCTCTCCCGGTCCCTCGTCGCTGACTGGATGACCTCCGACCCACAGTCGGTGAGTCCCGACACGCCGGTCGAGGAAGCAGCCCAGATCATGCTGCTGCACGGATTCCGGCACCTGCCTGTGGTGGAAAGCCGTGAGGTGCGTGGCGTGGTCAGCCTCCGCGACCTGTTCGCGGCCAGGATCCGCCGCCCTGCGGCATTAGCGGCCACCCAGCCGCCGCCCTGACCTAATCCCCGCCGTGGGCGCCCGCTGACCGTGAGTCTGTGGCGCTCGTGGCGGCGCAGGCCGGTGCGTGCGAGACAGGTGGTCAGCCGCGGCGAAGCGGAACCGGCCGCGTCGTGAAAATTTCCGTGGCATAGCAGGGAATCGAACCCTGCAAGGTAGAGGGGAAAACCCGCGTGCCCACCCGGCGCCTTGCCGGCCGGTAGCCAACCGGCTCTATGCCCTGCGCTGCGAAACCTTACTCTTTTACGTTCGCTCTGCCAGGCGTTTCGGGTTAGAGACGTTGGTCCCGCGGGCCCGTGACCAGGGTCACCGCCAAATGGCGCGGGCGGGAACGCAGCCCGGTTACCGTCCCGGCGGGCGGGCTCCGCGGCCAGGCTCGCGGTCCAGACCGCGACATAACACGCAGGTTCCACGGACGGAGGATCATGGACAGACCGTCGATCCATGTCGAGTCACATGGCGATGTGGCCGTAGTGCGGATGGCGCGTGGCAAGGCCAACGCCCTCGACACGACGCTGTGCCGTGACCTCGTCGCGTGCCTCGGCGACGTGACGGAAGGCGGTTACCACGCCGTCGTCCTCACCGGGCATGGGCCCATCTTCTCCGCCGGGGTGGACCTGTTGTGCATCAGCGACGGGGTCCCCGGCTACGTCGGTGATTTCCTGCCCGCGCTCATCGACGCCTTTCTCGCGGTGTTCAGCTGCCCGATCCCGGTCGTCGCCGCGGTCAACGGGCATGCGATCGCAGGTGGCTGCATTCTGGCCTCGGCCTGTGACCGCCGGGTGATGAATGCCGAGTGCGGGCGGATCGGCGTGACCGAGCTGCTCGTCGGAGTCCCGTTCCCCGTCACCGCCCTGGAGATCCTCCGTTTCGCCGTCGGGACTCACCGGCTGCAGGAACTCACCCAGCTGGGCCGGACCTACCCGGCCCATGAGGCCATGGCCCTTGGCCTCATCGACGAGACAGCCGCGGAAGCAGCGGTGCTCCCGCGAGCGGTGGAGATCGCGGCCATGTTCGCCGCGCTGCCGCAGGAACCGCTGCGGCACACGCGCAGCCAGATCCGCGGCCCGGCGCTTGAGCGCATCGCCCGTGATCGCGCGACGGACGACGCGGTATTCCGCATGTGGAACTCGCCGGCAGCGCGGGAGGCGATCGGGGGATACGTGCGGCGGGTACTCGGAAAGGGCTGACGTCAGCCCTTGCGGAGCACGGTGTAGCGGACCGTCTGCACCCGTATCATGCCGTCGCGGAACACGAAGGTGTCGATGCCGTCCTCGACACGGGTCGCCCCGGCGTCGGCCGCCCACTCGAGGAAGAGGATGTCGTTCTCATAGATCTGGGTCTTGAGGTCCCAGCTCGCGTTCGGCACATCGCCGAGCAGTTGAGTGAACGCCGCCCGGATACCCTCCTTGCCGCGCCTGACGCCGGCGGGCGAGATGAACATCGCGTCGTCGGTGTAGTCGGCCACGATCTCATCCAGATCGCCCGCGCCGAGTGCCTGAGCGTGGTGCGCGAACGCTTCTTCCGGCGTGCGTGTCATCGTCGTCCCCTCCGTTGCGGGCATCCTGGCCGTATACACGGTTCCCCGAATACCGTGCGGCCACGCAGGCAACAGCGGACAGGGCCGAAGGACCCTTCATTGTCCGCGCGGCGGGTGGGGCCTGCGGAACTGCCGCGTCATCCGGGTACTCGCCGAGCGGCGCCCCGAGCCTGCTCGCGTTGAGCGGATCGGTCTCGGCTTGTCAACGATTGCCCCGGCCGCGGTCCAGTACTCACGAACCCCGCTTATCGTCGTGACGTGGCTGCTGCGGAAACTGACGAGCATGCGCGGCCGCGAAGGTTTCCCGCACTCGACCCAGAGCCGCCGCCCCGCCCATGGTGGCGTCGGCTCCTGGTGCCAGGGGCAGTCCTTGTGCTTGCCGTGGTGGTCGTGGCCGCGGTCGAGTTCTGGCCATTCTCGGCCCGCCGATCCGCGCCGGTCGCTGGCATACCCCTCCCGGCTGCCGCCGCTCACGGCCGCATCGTGGTGGCCACGCCGGACGGTCGTCTCGCGCTCGCCGACCCGGACGGCGGGAATTACACGCCGCTGCACGTGCGCGGGCTGGTGCCATTCGGCCAGATGCCGGTCATGCTGGCCCCGGATGGCCGCTACCTGACGACTCTGGCGCAGGTCATCGGGATCAGCAACGGCACGCTCACGGCCGCCCGCGACACGGCCGTCGACGCCAACATGGTGGTGCCCGCTCTGCCTGGCGCGTTTGCCGATCATGACCGTGCGGTCGTGGCGCTCAGCGGCTTCTACGGGTACGGATCGGCCGACAACCCGATCGTGGTGTACGACCTGGCGAGTGGCGCCAAGACGACGCTCGGCGCTGGTGACAACGTCGCGGGCGACCCCGCGGCGGTCGGCGTGTTCACAACCGTAGCGGCCGCCGTGCAGCCATCCTCCAACGTGCCGAACCCATCGCTGCATCCGGACGCGAGAGTCGAACTGCGCGACGCCGGGCACCGGCCGGTCGTCCTCGCCACGGCCAGCTCACTCAGCCGGGTGCTCGGCCTGGATCCCAGTATCCAGGCACAGCTTGTGCCCTACCCTGATCCGGCCGGTGACAAGGTCGCGGTGGAGGTCGATCCCTTCACCGGCAGCCCGACCGGCGGCGTGGTCGTCCTGAGCCGGTCCGGGCGTGTCCTCGGCTCGGTCCTTCCCGCTTTCGGGCCCGTCATCGGCGGGCGGGTCACCTGGTCGCCGACCGGGCGTTCACTGGCCTTTCCCAACACCAGCATCGGCGGGCCTGAGCTGATCACCTGGGCGGTGGGCGCCCAGCCGGTGAGCAACCCATTCCCTGGTGCCAGCTACGGCTTCGGGCAATGCCTGTGGTCGCCGGACGAGTCGGCGATCCTCTGCCCCGCGTTCGGCCAGAACGCGCAGCCATCGAGCGGGAGCGAAGTGCAGCCACAGAAGTGGGTGATCGCGAGCGCTGCGGGCGGGCCGATGGCGATGGTGGCCGCGCGAGGTGCTCCGCTTGCCTGGATCCGGTCGGCGGCGGCCCGATGACCCAGCTGGGCGCGATCATGCGCGGGCTGCTGCACCGGGGCGGCCCGTCTTTGATGATCTTTGCGGTAGCGCTCGTCGCGGCTGCCGCGGCGACGACCGGGCCGACGTACTACGAGGCGTCGAGAACCTCGATTCTGCTGGACACGGTGAGCGCGGCCCCGGTGGGCGAGCGCGGCGTCGAGGTCGTCCAGACCGGTTCAGTCGCCGCCCTCCTGGCCACACTCCCGCCACAGGTGCAGGGAGAACTGACCGGCGATGTCGGCGGGCGTGCCACGGCGCGCCGCATGTTCGCTCCGCCGGTCATGGCGCTCGAGGCCTCCGTCGTGTCAGCTCAGACGCAACGTGAGATGACCCTGGCGTGGCGCAGTGACGTGTGCGCGCACCTTCAGATCAGCGGCCGCTGCCCCGGCGCGCGCGACGACGTGATCATCAGTACCTCGCTGGCCAGGGTGAACGGCTGGCGGGTGGGCCAGCGCGTGCCTGTCACCGGGTTCGGCGCGCTCACGGTCACCGGCATCTACGCGCCACCCGGCGCGGGCACGGACTACTGGTACGGCCGCGGCTCTACCTACTTCCCCTACGAGATACCCAGCGGTAACGTCTCGAAGCAGAGCGCTTCCGCCTACGACACGATGTTCACCCCGCAGACCACGCTGACCAGCGCGCCGTCGTCCGTGCAGGGCACTGCCGTCATCGACCACCTGCTCATCACCCCGCACCTGCGCGGCACGGATGTGCCGGTCCTGCTCGCGGGCATGAACACCCTGATCAACAGCTCATCCCTCGCCGCGCAGCAAGCGAACGTCAGCAGCGGCATCCCTGCCACGCTCACCGCGGTCGAGTCGAGCTGGACCTCACTGACCGTGCCCGTCGTGCTCATCACGGCGCAGTTGCTCGTGCTGACCTGGCTCTTGCTTTTCCTGACGGTGACCGACGCGGTCGAGGCGCGTGGCCCGGAAGTTGCCCTCGCCAAACTGCGCGGGCAGGGCCGGTGGCGTACCGTCGCGTTCGGGCTGTCCGAGCCGGTCACGCTGCTGTTGGTGGCCCTGCCGCTCGGCGTGCTCGCGGGCTGGGGGGCCACCGCCGCGCTCGCGCGTGTCCTGCTGCGGCCCGTCCCGGTCGGCCTGCCGCCGCTTGGCTGGGCGGCGGCCGGTGTGGCCACCGTCGGCGGTCTTGTCGCGGTGGTGCTCGCCGCGCGCAAGACACTCAGCCGGCCAGTCGCGGAGCAGTGGCGGCGGGCCGGCCGGCGCGCCACCGACCGCGGCTGGGTGGTCGACGCGATCCTGCTGAGCGGTGCGGCTGCGGGGCTGATCGACCTCGCGGTCAGCGGGGAGATCGGCTCCGCGCGGCGCAGTGTGCTCGTGCTGCTCGTGCCGGGCCTGCTCGGGCTGGCCGTGGCGGTCGTCGCCTCGCGGGTGCTCCCGCTCGCCTGCCGCGCGTCCTTCGCGCGGACCCGCAGACGCGGCGGCATCGCCCGCTATCTGGCGCTGCGCCATGTGGCGCGCCGCCCGGGCGGCATCCGTACCACGATCGTGCTCGCGACGGCCTTCGCCCTCGCCGCATTCGCGGTCATGGCCTGGTCGGTCAGCAGCGACAACGTCCGTCTCGTCGCGAGCACGGCGGTGGGCGCGCCCGCGGTTCTCACCGTCAGCGTGCCCCCGGGCAAGGATTTCGGCGCGATCGTGGACCATGTCGACCCTGGCGGCCAGCTGGCGACCGCGGTCGATGAGTTCACCAACCTGACCGGTGCAGGCGCCGCCGGCGTGGTTCTCGGCGTGGATCCGCAGCGGTTCGCCAGGATCGCCGCCTGGCGCCCCGGTTTCGCCGCGAAACCGCTCCCGGCCCTGGCGGCCGAGCTGGCCCCGCCCGCGCCGCCGCCGGTCAGGGTGGCGGGCGACACGATCCGTGCCACCGTCACCGTGCCCAGCCTGGCCCCGGCGCACATCGAGCTGTACGCCGACGTCAACAACAACGGGTCGACCATCCCCGTCGACCTCGGCACCCTCCCGACCCGCGGGACGGTCACCCTCACCTCGCCGCTCGGGAACTGCCCGTGCATTCTTCAGGACCTGCGGCTGAGCGAGGTTGCCGCGCGGAACCGGCAGCCGATCGCGGGATCGGTGATCTTCACCGGGATGCAGGTGCACACGGGCGCGGGATGGGCGCCGGTCGATGCCGGGTTCGGCGATGCCGCGCGGTGGCGCGCCGCGGTGGCCCATCAGCCGCCCGACGTCATTTCGGCCGGTGCCGGGGGCTCGGCGTCCTCGGCGCCGGTGCCGGGGCTGCAGGTGCGGTTCGTGTCACCGGGAACGCAGGACGAGACGATCAACTCGGTGAACCGGCCGCTGCCGCTGCCCGCCATCGCCTCCGCCCCGCTGACCGGAGGCAGGACAGGGCTCTTCACCGGGGTCGGTCTCGACGGGAGCGCGCTGCCCATCTCGGTCGTCGCGGCCGCCGCGGCCGTCCCGAGCGACCCGTCCGGCGGGCTGATACTCGACCGGCGCTACGCCGAGCTCGCCGCTGGGCTCAACCTGTCGCAGGTGAACGAGCAGGTCTGGCTCGCGGACGGAGCGCAGCGCGTCATCGTGCCCCGCCTTGCCGCGGCCGGTGTGCGCGTGCTTGCTGTGCAGACCACCGCGGCTCAGGTGAAGCTCCTCGGCCGGCAGGGACCGGGCCTGGCCAGTGTGCTCTTCCTCGCGGACGCCGCCGCGGCCGCGCTGCTCGCCGCGGGTGCGGCGATTCTCGCCCTCTATCTGTCCGCGCGCAGGCGGCGGTACGAGTACGCGGCGCTCGCCGCGACCGGGGTCGCCCGGCGGACCCTGCGCGGCGCGCTGCTGACCGAGCAGCTCATCGTGCTCGGTTTCGGCACCGTGGTTGGCATTTGCGCCGGGATCGGCGCCGCGTTCCTCGTGATCCGCAGCGTGCCGGAGTTCATCACGCAGCCGTCGGCGCCGCCGCTTTCCTATGTGCCGACCGCTGGGCCGCTTGCGGCGCTGCTCGGCGTGGCCGTCGGTGTGCTTGTCGTGGCCGCGGTGACCGCGAGCGGGACGCTCGCCCACGGCGTGGATCTCGATCAGCTACGGGAGGCGCCCGCGTGACAGACACCGCGACCGCCGTTGTCACCTGCGACAGCCTGGTTCAGGTCTACGGCACACCCGGCCAGGAGGTCACCGCGCTGCGCGGCGTCGACCTGACCGTGGCAGAAGCGGAGACGCTCGCGCTGCTCGGCCCGTCGGGTTCGGGCAAGTCGACCCTGCTCTGGCTGCTGGCCGGGCTGCTGCGCCCGACCGCGGGTGTGGTGGAGGTGTGCGGGCGGCGGCTGAACGACCTGTCCCAGCGGTCGGCGGTCAGACTGAGGCTGCGCGATGTCGGCGTGGTGCTGCAGAACCCCGCGCGCAACCTGCTCACGTATGAGACCGCCGCCGGCAACGTGCTGTTCGCCCAGGGGCCGACCCGCAGGAGCGGCGCGGTCAAGCGCCGCCGCGCGGCGGCGCTGCTCGACGCGGTCGGGCTTTCTGGCGTGTCCCACCGGCCCGCGGGCCGGCTGTCCGGCGGTGAGCAGCAGCGTCTGGCCCTCGCCGTCGCGCTGGCCAACGGGCCGCGGCTGCTGCTCGCGGACGAGCCCACCAGCCAGCTCGACCACTCATCGGCCGCTGCGGTCATCGAGCTTATCCAGGCGGCGAACGAGGACCTGGGCACGACCGTGGTCGTCGTGACACACGATCCTGCCGTCGGCAGCGCGCTGGGCCGGACGGTCACGATCCGCGACGGCAGGGTCGGCGCCGAGGGCCGCGCCGGGCAGGACTACGTGGTCATCGGCCGCGACGGCTCCGTGCAGCTGCCGCCTGACGTGTTCGACGTCCTGCCGCCAGGATCGCTGGCGCACGCGGTGCGCACGCCGGAAGGCGTGGAGCTGCGCCCGGCCGACCTGGATCGGGAGTGAGCATGCTCAAGGCAACCGGCGTGCGGTACGTTCGCGGCGGTCAGGTGATCCTCGCCGAGACGAGCCTGGCCGTGAGCCCGGGCGAGAGCCTCGCCGTCATCGGGCCCTCGGGTTCGGGCAAGTCGAGCCTGCTCGCGCTGCTCGCCGGGATTGCCGCACCGACCGGCGGTGAGGTGTCCCTCGACGGCAAGGCGCTCGCCGGTGTCGCCGGCCCGGCCCACGGGGTCGCGATCGTGCTTCAGGGCTACGGCCTCGTCCCGCTGCTCACCGCGGCGGAAAACCTGGAGGTCGCGCTGCGTGCGGCCGGGGTGGCGCCAGCGGACGCCGGCCCAGCCGCGCGCGAGGCGCTCTCCGAGGTCGGGCTCGACGCGCACGCCGACCAACTTGTCGAGGAACTCTCCGGCGGCCAGCAGCAGCGAACCGCCGTGGCCCGCGCGCTCGCGATCAAGCCGCGGCTGCTCATCGCCGACGAGCCCACCGCCGAGCTCGACCCGGCGTCCCGCGCCCTCGTGCTCGCCCGGCTGTTCGAGGTGGCGGCGCGCGGCGGCGCGCTCGTGCTCGCCACGCACGACGCGGACGTCGCCGCGGGCTGCGACCGGGTCCTCGACCTGAGCGCGGTCACCATCAGCTAGGCGCGTGACGCGCCGGAAGAACGGCCGCGCCGCCCGGTTTCGCCACCGGCTCTACGCTGCCAAAAGCGGTGGGATGAGCCCGGACGCCGGGCCGGGAGCGGCGTGAGCCGGTAACGCCCGGTGCTGCGGCCCGGCGCCGGGCGGGACCACTGGTGTCCTGGCGCGGTGGTCCAGTCAGAGTCTGGGCTGCGACAATCAGCCATGGCCGCCTGGCGGGACGACACCGGGCTGGTCGCCCTGCCCAGCGGAACCCGAGTCCGGGGCCGGCGCCTGGCCGATCCCGCCAGTCCTGCCGATTTCGCCCTGATCCTTGCCCACGGACCGGTCCCACCGTGGCCCTGCCGGCATATCCGCTGGCCAGACTTCTGGATACCTACCGACCGCGACGATGCTCTCGACGCTCTGCACGACGCCCATCGCCGCGCACGCGCCGGCGAACGCGTTGAGGTCGCCTGCCACGGCGGGATCGGCCGCACCGGAACCGCGCTTGCCGCACTGGCCATTCTGGACGGCCTCAGCCCGCGCGACGCGCTGAGCTGGGTGCGCAGTGATTACCACCACCGAGCCGTCGAAACCCCGTGGCAGCGACGTTGGCTCCGGACGGTCCGCTGACGAAGACTCACGACTGAGGCGCGACACCAGCGCCGGTGCGTCGGCCGGACGAGCGTGCCGCAGGCGCCAGAATGGCCTGCTTTTCCATGATCATGGTAGGTTACCCGTCGTATTCGGTGCCCAACGGCCCATGGATCATGATCCGGGCGATGGCCGCGGCCCGGGAAACGCCGGGCTTCATGATCGCGGTAACTTCCCGGCGATATGTGCGGAAAAGTTACCGCGATCATGAAAGCTGCGGTCTATCCGGCGGATTACCGCACGAATGCGCGCCATTGCGCCAGCGATCCGAGAAATCCTGCTCCGGCTCTTGCCTACGATGAGTAATTCGATCAATACTCAAAGCGATCAACGGTATGGCGGATCCGCGCACGGCGGATCGCGGCGGCTTGTCCAGATATCCGGGGCTGTGAATGCCTTTCTTCCGGGGGAAAGACCATGCGCAAGAGACTCATCGCGCCACTGGCATTGATTGCCCTGGGCGCGGGGTCACTGGCGCAGGCGCAGGCCGCGGCGGGGAAACCGCCGCCAAGCACACGCATCATCCACGCGGCCCGGACGCTGGCGCCGCATGACCTCATGAAGCACCAGGTGACGACGGTCATACGGGCGGCCGCCGCACCGGCGAACCTGACAGCGGCACCTGCCGGTCCGCCGACGGCGGCGAAACTCACCTGGACGAACGACCCCACCTTCCCGGCCGCGACGGACATGTACGTCGAGCGGGCAGCCGACGCCGCGTTCACGACGAACATGGCGACCTTCACCCTCGGCAGCGGGACGGCAACGACGTACGCGGATCCCACCGTGGCGTCGGGGCAGACGTACTACTACCGGGTGCGGGCCGAGAATGCGGTCAGCTACTCGGCGTGGTCGAACATCACGTCGCTTCTCGTCCTCCTGACGCCGCCGGCGCCCATCAATCTGGTCGCCAACGCGAACGCAATCGCTGTCGGCGATGCATCCCCGCACGTGCAGCTGACATGGGCGGAGAGCCTGCTGTCGACGGTCACCGGGTTCACCATCGAGTGGGCACTGAACTCCACGTTCACGACGGGATTGGCGGTCGCGGCCGGGCCCAAGGTCAGGGCTTTCGGCCTGACCGGGCTGGCGGGGAATACGAGGTACTACATCAGGATCCGGGCGGACAACGCGAGCGTGTCCTCCGGCTGGATAACGGTGCCGGTCACCACACCCAGGTGACCGGCGCCCCGCCCGGGCGGACCGGGCAATCGGCTCGCCCGTGGCTGCGCGGAAGTTTTGACTGACAAGCCTGGCGGCAGATCCGCCAGTCGGGGGACGACGGCACGCTGTGCCGCTTTTCTACCAACACGAATTCCTGCTTCGGGGGGGACAGGACCATGCACAAGAAACTCGCGCTCATTCTGACCATGCTCGCCATGGTCATCGGATCACTAATCCAGACGCAGACGGCGCTAGCGTCGACGTCGCCAGGCGCCTCCAGACCGCCGGGGCCGGTCCGGCCCCTTACCGTTCCGGCCGCGTCGGCCGTTCCGGCCGCGCCGGCCGTTCTGGTCGCGCCGCTCCCGCTCCCGCCCCCGCCGCCGCCCCCGCCGCCCCCGCCCCCGCCGCCCCCGCCCCCGCCGCCGCCGCCCCCGCCGGTCGCGCCGGCCGCGCCGACCAACCTGGCTGCCGTGATCGTCGGTCCTGAGACGGGCCCGCCCGCCGAAATCGAACTGACGTGGGTGAATCACGCGTCATCTCCGGCCGTGACTCAGATAACGCTGGAGCGCGCAACCGATTCGCTCTTCACCGCGAATGTCACCGATGTCCACCCAGCTACGAGTGCCACGACCTACCCAGACACCAACGTGGTGGAGGGCACGAAGTATTACTACCGGGTGCGGGCCGAGAACGGGCCCAGCAACTCGGCCTGGGACACCGCAGCGTCGATCTCGTTCATTACGGTGCCGGCCGTGCCGACCAATCTGGCGGGCGCCGTCGTAGGCCCGGTCAGCGGCCCACCCGCCGGAATTCACCTGACCTGGACACTCCACGGCGCTGGTCCTAACGCTGGTCCTGGCGGCGGCGGTCCTGGCGGTGGCGGTCCTGGCGGTGGCGGTCCTGGCGGTGGCGGCGGTGGCGGTGGCGGTCCTGGCGGTGGCGGCGGTGGCGGTGGCGGTCCTGCCCCGGCACCCGCACCTACACTGATCCACCTCGAGCGGGCCACCGACTCCGGCTTTACGGCACATGTGGCCTATTTCACTTTGGCCGCGGATGCCAGAAGCTACACGGATACGGGCGTGGCCGACGACGCGACCTACTACTACCGGGTGCGGGCGGAGGACGAGGTCAGCAACTCGGTCTGGTCGGATTATGTGTCGGTCCCGTACGAGATCGACCCGCCGGACCCGTCCGGGCTGCAGGCCGCGATCACCGGGCGCGACGATGTGTCGCTGAACTGGTCCGATGGATCTCCTAACGGTGCGCCGGATATGCACGTCCGGGTCGAGCGGGCGCGCAACTCTGGTTTCACCGATGGTGTCGACAACATAGTTCTCCCGGGCAACACGACCAGCTATGTCGACCACGCGGTGAAGCTGGGCGAGACGTACTACTACCGGGTGCTGGAGCAGGGCAGGGTCGGGGACTCGTCCTGGTCTGCCGCAGTGTCGATCCCCGTGGAGTTGGCGGTGCCGGCGGCACCAGACAACCCGCAGTGGCTGATCATCGCGCCGGGCGCCGCGCGGGCGAGGGTGATTCTGTCCTGGGGGGAGGACCCGTCCTCGTTTGTCACCGGATTCACCATCCAGTTGGCGCGGGACTCGGGCTTTACGAGTGGCCTGGTGTCGTACAGCGTCGGGGCTGGGGCCCGGACGTTCCAGATCACCAACCTGCTCAGGCCCACGAGGTACTACATCAGGATCAGGGCGGAAAACTCGGGCACGCTGTCCGGGTGGACCACCGTGTCCGTCCTCACGCCGTGACAACACGCTGCCCGGGCGAGGTCGATGCGGCCCGCCCGGGCAGCGAACCCGCTTGCGGGTAAGGCGCAGGCCGCGCAGTCGTTCAGGCACTGTGCCATCCCGGGGGGCGACCCCCCGGGACCCCCCGCATCAATGGACTGCCGCATTCGCGGCAGCCGTTCAGGTTGATTCATGCCGAACGGCTGCGCGGCGGTGCCGCGACCGGGGCGGTGCGGTCAGCCGATTCCGCTTCGGTCGCGGGGGCGCAGGGCGTGCGCACGCAGCGCGGCGTGCGCCGCCGACCTGCCTGCCCCGGTGAGCCGGGCGGCCGTGAGGCCACGGCGCTGTTCGAGGAGGCCGAGCAGGCGCAGGCGGCGCAGCAGTTCGCCGAGCAGCCAGCCGGCGGCGCCGGAATCGATGGGCTCGCCGCTGTCCGGGCAGTGCCAGCCTTCCGCGGCCATCGCGTCGGCCACGGTGCCAGGCGAGATCCTCGTCGGCATCGGCGCCTCTGGTCAGCATGACCATGAGGGCGATCTCGCCGGCGGCGGCCTCGGCCCTGCTCGTGGGCAGCACGGCCGGAACCACGGCCGACCATAGCGCCGACGCGCTCGCGGCGGCCAGGTTCTTGCCCGCCGGAGTCAGGTAGAGCTGCCGTCCCTGGCGGCGGACCGCGCCAAGCTCCCGGATCATCGTCCGCAGCGTCCACGCCTCGACGATGTCGGACTCAGAGCGTGGCCTGCCGGTCAAGGTCAGCCAGCCGAACCGCTGGCAGCCCTCGGCGACCACGGCGCGCGCCAGCGTGTGACTTTGGGTGAGCGGAATCGCACCATCGTCGGTGGCCTTGCCGAGCAGCCAGGTCACCGGGGCGAGCAGCTCCGCGGCCTGCCTGGGCACGGCCGCGGGCCGCGCGAGCTGCTCGGCGAGCGCCTCGGCGAGCGGGCCGCGCTGGACTGCCGCGCGAGCGGGTCCACTCCTGCAGGCGCTCGGCGTGAACGCGCTGCAGCCAGCAGTCGCCGCCCAGGTCATCGCGCGGGGTGACGAGGAAGGTCGCCGCGGCCTGCTCGGCGGCCTTGCGCCAGCCGCGGGCTCCCGGCCTGAACTCGCCAGCGGCGATCATCATCTCCAGCCGCGTGGCCGTGGCGAACAGGGCGGAATTCTCCTCCGTTACCCATGACCTTACCCCAGGTGAGCAGCCCGGGTATGTCGCGGCGGGCCGACTCCGGATGCGGCGCGTGCCGCCAGCCATCGCCTTCATGCCCTCCTTGCGGTCGCGATCCCAGGCGGCCAGCACGTTCACGGTCGTCTCGGACGTGCACATCCGCGCGTAACGGGGCATCTCGAGCAGCCCGAACAGGCTACCGAGGGCGCCGGCCAGCTGCAGATGTTCGGTCAGGCCGCACATCCACTTCGCCGGCAGCCGGTACCACAGCCAGTCACACAGCCCGTACAGGGTCACGGACTCCGGCCCGCCGCCCCAGGTCAGTGAGGCGAACGCGGCCCGGGCGGCGTCCGCTTCCTGCTGGTCGGTGCGGGCAAGCCTGTCCAGGGCCGCATCCACCAGGCCGTTGCCGGTTGTGTCCGTCATCGCCACCTCTCCGCCCCTCACGGTAGCCGCCCTCGCGTCCCTCCGGGCCACGCCCGTCCACAACGCTTGTCCACAGCCGCCTGTGCGGGCGCCTGCTCGCGCCGGGCGGTGGCGGAGCATTCCCGACGCATCACCACCTGACATCACCCAACGTGGGTGATGGTGACTATCAGTAATCAAAAGGATCTACAAGCAAGATCCATAACGCTTGGCAGGAAACGGTACATTCCGTACGGCGGGACGCCTGGGGTGCCCGGTTACCGAGTGCCGCACGATGTGAGAGTTTCACCCGCGCGGGGTGACGCCGTTACGCAGTCAGTCGACGACTGTGAGTGATCAACGGGCCAATGCCAAGGGGGCTGTGAAAGCCCGGTCGATACCCGGATGGCCGCAAAACGGGCGGCCAGCCGCGACCGGGAGCTCAGGGAAAAGCAACGGGGGAGTACGGGGTAGCCCGCTACGCGTGTCCAGCCCGCTCCGCGTGTCCCCCGCAGACAAAGGAGGCACAGGTCTCATGCGCATCCGGAACGCTCTAGTGGCGGCGGCCGCATCGGCGGTCCTACCACTCGCGATGTTTGCGGCAGGCGGGAGCGCGAGCGCGGCAACGCCCTCGTGCACGCCGAACTTCTACAACAATTCCAACGGAATCCTCAACTGCCTGACCCCGTTCAACCAGGAGTTCGGCCTGAACTACTTCTGGGACGTGTACCACGCCCAGGCCAGGTCGGCACGCCGGTCATCCTGTTCCAGAACAGCACCCACGACGGCGCGGAGGACTTCTCCTACTACGACGACGGCCTCGTGGGTGACTTCTACACCAACGGCCTGGTGTCGGCCGGGGTGGACCTCCACTATGGCGGCGACGAGGCGTTCGAGGCGGAGTTCACGCCGTACGGGGTTCCCACGAACCTGTGTGTCGGGGTCGCCACGACGGCGGGTCCGAAGACCCGGGTGAGCCTGCAGCCGTGTGGCGCAACGTCCAAGACCCTATGGATCCTGGATGGGCAGGACTCGAACTGCCCGCCGTTCGGTCATGGCCATAGGAGCTTGACGCCGCCGATGGCGCTCAACACGTCAACGACACCCAACGTCGGCGGTCCTGGCGGTGGCGGTCCTGGTGGCGGCGGTCCTGGTGGCGGCGGTCCTGGCGGCGGCGGTCCTGGTGGCCGGCGGTCCTGGCGGTGGCGGTCCCGGTGGCCCTGGCGGCGGCGGTGGCAATGGCCACGGGCACGGCCCCAGCCATCTGCTGCCGGCCGGGTACGTGCCGCTGATCAACGGTTCGGACACGAACTTCTCGCACCCGTTCGTGCTGACCTATCCCAGCAACGGCGCGGCACCGTGGGACAGGCCGCGTCCGCATCTCATAACCGCGAACCTGACGATCTTCTCGACCGGGACCGTGTTCGACAACCAGATGTGGGGCCTGACCTACAGCGGGCCGCAGCAGTCCTTCCCGCCGAAGTGCTCGCACTTCTTCGGTCACCTGGGCGACCACGACCACGGGCACGGCTCCGGTCCCAGCGTCAAACACAGCAACAAGAGCGTCAAACACAGCAACAAGAACGACGGCGATCACGACAGCGACGACGCTTGATCATGACATTCCGGTCATTGGTCAAATAGGAGCGTCATCGTGAAGAACCGGGCCGGGGCAGTCGCCCCGGCCCGGTTTGCATCACGGCTGGGAAACGAAACGGTATGTAGTTGATCCATTACACACAGTAGTGTTAGCGTGACGGCGGGGACCTACCGGGACGGCTTCTTGGTTCCGAACATGCGCGGCTTGCCCGGCCCTATCCGGCCGCGGCAAGGGGTCCTTTTTACGCAATTCGTCCAGAAGGGGAAGAGCATGAAGAAGTTCTCTGCGGCAGGCACGCTTGTCGCGGCCTCCGCCGCCGTCGCGCTGGTCGGGTTCGGCGCGCCGGCCTTCGCGAGCGCGAGTTCGGCCGCGCACGGCATGCGCCCGGTGCTCACCGGTCATGTGCTGACGCCCACCCACGCCATCGAGCACGTCGTCCTCGGCTCTGCCACGCCCAACAAGTGCGATGGTGACCATGACTCCGACGATGTGGGCTGTGGGTCCAGCCCGGCCGCGGCCAACAAGTGCGATGGTGACCGCGACTCCGACGACGTGGGCTGCGGGTCCAGCCCGGCCGCGGCCAACAAGTGCGATGGTGACCGCGACTCCGACGACGTGGGCTGCGGGTCCAGCCCGGCCGCGGCCAACAAGTGCGATGGTGACCATGACTCCGACGACGTGGGCTGCGGGTCCAGCCCGGCCGCGGCCAACAAGTGCGATGGTGACCATGACTCCGACGACGTGGGCTGCGGGTCCAGCTCGGCCGCGGCCAACAAGTGCGACGGCGACCGCGACTCCGACGACGTGGGCTGCGGGTCCAGCCCGGCCGCGGCCAACAAGTGCGACGGCGACCACGACTCCGACGACGTGAGCTGCGGCGCCAGCGGCCACGGCATCCGTCCGCACGCCTACCGGCACCACACCAACATCTGGCGCCCCAGCATGACCTGGCACGCGAGCACGACCGGATATGGCACCGAGCACTTCCACGGCCTCGTCCGCTGGGTCGACGGGCTGAAAGATAGCGTCCTCGGCCTGCTCTGACCCTTAGCTCTGGAAACTGTCAGCAGTTGGGCAGCTACGCAGAGTAGTGTTACCGTTATCCTGGGGACCCACGGGGTGGTTTCTGTTCAATCATTCGCGGTTTGGCCGGGCCCTATTCCGGCTGCCGCACACGGGTCCCTCACACAATTATCCAGAAAGGCACAGAATGATGAAGCTCTCTGCGGCCAGCACGCTCGTTGCGGCCTCTGCGGCCGCCGCGCTGATCGGGCTGGGGGCACCTGCGTTCGCCAGCGCCGGCCACGTCGCGCACCAGGCGACGACGGCGTGCTACTGCGCAAGTGGCGGCAGTTCTGCCAGCCACCACGCCAGCGGCGGCGACACGGGCGGTGGCGGTATGGGCGGCCGATTCGGTGGCGAACGGCTCGAGCAGCGGCGCGACCTGGGCGGTCTCCTCGATCGCCTGACAGATGAGATCCTGAGAATTCTCTGACGTCCGCCAGAGTCGCAGGTCTCGCGGGGCGCCGGGCTTCCAATGGGGCAGCCCGGCGCTCCCTATTTCCGTCGTCGAAGCCGTTTTATGGGCAAGAACACCCTGGGCGGCACCATTCGACCAGGCCTGGATCAGCCTGAAATAGATGCATTAAGTGGCCTATCCAAAATGACCGTAGAACTTGATGACGGTGTTGCCCATGTCCGCACCCGTAGGTTAAACTCCATGCTATCAGCAGCGCCTATGGGCCTGGCCAATTAATGCAACTGGTGCGCCATGTTACGCCGCCGCGCCAGCCAATTCACCAAGTGGCACGAGCTCCATGGCAGACGTCTTCTACCGGCAGGGTTCAGTAAACTCGGGGGAGTAGGAACATGTCGAGGATAATGATCGTTGGCTCCGGTGTGGTAGGGCGGGCGACGGGGAAGGGGTTCATCGAGCGCGGAAATGATGTGACTTTCGTCGACATCGACGAGCGCACGATCAGCGAGCTCTGTGCGCAGGGCTATAAGGCCATCTACCCATCCGACACCGACCTGACCGACGTGGCTGCCGTGTTTGTATCTGTGACGGCGCTTACCGCGCCTGACGGTATCGACCTGGGCCATCTGGAGCAGGCTTGCAAGTCGCTGGGTGCGGCGCTCGCCGAATGTCGCACTCTGCCGGTGGTGGTGTTCCGCTGCACTATCCCTCCCGGCACGACGCGAGGCCGCCTTGTCCCGCTGCTCGAGGCTGCCTCAGGTAAGAGGGCGGGCGTCGATTTCGGTGTCTGTTACAACCCGGAATACCTCCGGGCTCATTGCGCGGACAGGGACTTCCTGCATCCACGGATCGTGACAATCGGGCGCGATCCCCTGAATGACGAGTGCACCCGGCGCGTGGCAGACATTTATGCCGGCTTTGGCGCACCCGTGTATCAATGCAGTTACGAAGAGGCCGAGTTCCAGAAGTACGTCCACAACCTGTTCAACGCCACCAAAGTCTCGTTTTTCAATGAGATGCGAGTGGCTGCGGACCACCTCGGCCTCGATCCGAGGCAAGCTTTTAAGTACACCGCGCTCAGCGCCCAGGGAATGTGGGATTCGCTGTATGGCTCGCACGACCATGGGCCCTATTCGGGCGCCTGCCTGCCCAAGGACGTCGGAGCCTGGCTCAGCTTCACCCAGGGCAGGGGCATTCCCGCGCCCCTCCTCGGCGCGGTGCGGAAGGTCAACAGGCTCTGCGGGGGCGCCTGATGCAATGGGTGTTCCTCCTTGCCTGGATCGTGCCGCTCATCGAACTGCTGATGCTGGTGACCGGGCAGGTCTGGTACCGCACGAGGTTTGCGTCGGCGCCGTGGAAGTTCAGCAGGCTCGTCATACAGATAACGACGACCGGGCGCGAGGAGAAGCGGGTCAATCAGATCATCTCTGAAATCCGCGCCTACAGGCTCTCGATGCCATATCAGATATGGGTGGTCAATGAGCCTGGCCTGAACGACAAGTATCCGCGGGCGGATCGGGTGCTCACAGTGCCCGAGTTCTTCACTGCGAGATCGAAATATAAGGCGCGCGCGCTTGAGTACGCCAGGCATGAGCGTCGGCGCCTTGGCCTCAACGGGCCCGATACGAAGATACTTTTTGTGGATGACGACACATCCGTGACGGAGGCCTACATCGAGCGTGCGTTCGCCGCCGACTACGATATTTGCCAGGGCATAACGGCGCCTCGTGTCCAATACGGCGCCCTGCCCTTTCAGCATTTTTGGCTCAGCCATTTCGATGATCTGAGAACACGCGGCTGCCTGATCTACTGCGCGTTCTTTCAGGGGTTTACCGGTAAGCCGCTCCATGTCCACGGTGAGGGTCTGTGCGTGACCGGGGCCACCGAGGAACAGCGTGACCTGGAATTATCCAGTGATCGCTTCAGAGGATCTGACATTCGGGCAGAATGCAGCGTATATGGGATTCAAGTGGGGATTCTTCCATGAATATGTCCTGCTTACCTCCCCATGGTGCTGGCGAGATTTCAAGAAACAGCGCAAGCGATGGCTCTGGGGCAACATTCACGCCATCAGGAACCGCGAGATACTTCCTTTGATACCAGCGATCATGATTGCTGGCAAATATCTGTCCGGGTTCTCGCTCACGACGATCTCGGCCATTGCGATGATTCTCCGGTTCCTGCATCTGTACACCGCCCCGCCACGCGTGTCCACCGTGTTCTGGTTTTCCCTGGCCACCTGGCTGACGATATACGCGATCAGCGGGTGGATTAATAGTGCTGACTGCGCGCCCGCACACCGGCGCCGGACCGGGAGTCTCGACCGTTTCCTGCGCAGATCCTGGCAGACATTCATGGCGGTCAGCCTGTGCCCGCTTACGTCGTTGAGCGTAATTGTCGTCCACCTGATCGCACTCATTGAGGGAGACCCGAAGAGTTTCGAGGTCATCCCGAAGACCGCGCAGGCGGCGGCTGTCGCCGCTCCCGCCGTCGCCGCTCCTCCCGCCTCCGCGCCGGGCATGGCCCTTCCGGGAGAAGCCATCGTGGAGGAGGTCAAGTGACCCTGGCGAAACTGCGCATTGTCGGGATTCACCTGCTGGTGCTGTCCGCCGTGGCAGGCGCGGGCGCGGCGGCGTCATTCAGGTTCGCGCGCGTTCCAGCGCGGTGGACGCTGCCCAGTTACCCGCAGTTGGCCGGGCGCCCCGGCCAGGGCAGCGTCAACCCGATCGTCCTCGCACTCGCGGGCAGGCCGGCGGCCACGGCCACGGCCGGTGTGCCGCGTCCGGTGCCGCGCATACGCGCTATCACCGTTTCGCCGAATTGGATCACCCTGCGGGCGGGCGGCAGGGTCGTCGAGACGATTCCCATCGTCGGTCACGCGCTGAATCTGTCGCAGATAACGCAGGCGGTCGCCGACCCGTCGTGGATCAGCCAGCCCGCGCCCGGTGTCATCGACCTGCGAGCGGCCTTGATCATGGAGACGGGGACGTCCCTGACGGTCGCGCCGCCCTCGGTCGCGCGTGCTCCGATGATCGCGGACCGGCCCGGGGTCTTCCTCGCGCCGCCCATGGCGCGATGCTCGGATCAGATCCGCCACGGTCACATCGTCGCCCCACCTGGATATGCGGACGCCTACCGGCCGTTCGTGCTCGCCGAGAACCGGGCCAGCATGTGGATCACGAGCTCGCGCCTCGCCGGGCTCGGCTGGAACTGGGACGACTCCTACGGCGTGAGCTGGAAGACGGGTTCAACGGGCGGCGCCACTGGTTCCACCTTCACAGGCAACTACTTCGGCGTGTACACGCGGGCAGGTCCGGCCTGGTGAATTCACCCGCAATGTCGTCGCCGCCAACTACTCTACGGAATCGACCCGCATACCTACAGCAGCGATTGACGATCAGGAAGAACACCGTCACGGGCAACGGCCGCCACGGCATCATCTTGGCTGACCATGTGACGCGAAGCACTGTCGAAGGAAACACGGTCCGCGGCAACGCGGCCAACGGGATCATGATCGACGAGGCGTCCCGGGCAACGTGATCAAGGGAAACACGGTCAGCGAGGAACCGCGGCGACGGCATCGTCTTCGCCGCTTCACCCGCCAATCGGGTGTCGGCCAACGTGGTCGCGGCAACCGGGTCGGCCTGCGTCTGACCGGCACCCGTCCGCGCGGGTGGAGGTGTCGGGCAACGTGGTCTCCGGCAACGGGCTGAATTCGCAGGGCTTGCTCAGCGGCGCGGGAAACAGCATCGCGAGCGACACGCGTGTCGGGTGGGACGCCGACTGGCTGGCCATCATCTGGGTGCTCGGCGCCGTGCTGGTGACCGTGACGCTCATGTCACTCACCTTGTGCCTGCTCAACGACCGACAGGCCTGATGAGGCGGCTGCTCGCGCATCGTCGCGCTGGCGCTCGACTCGCCGCGAGCTGCGGCGGTCAGGCGCCGCCGCCGCCCCCTCCACCCACGCCGCAGCTCGGCATCGACGTGCTGTGGTACCGGCATTCGCACGACAGGGCCGCGACGATCAGGAGCAAGGCCGCGCGGGTTGTCAGTTACATGACCGCGCTGGGCGCGAACGCGCTCTCCATCTCGTTCCCGTTCTACATGAGCGGACGGCGGGCCAGCCATGTCTACCCGCAGAGCGCGACCCCCTCGCCCGCCGACCTGGCCATTCTCGTGGACGAAGCAACGGCAAAGGGCCTCAGCGTGAACCTGCGGCCACTGCTCAACCAGGCCGCGGTCGGCGGATGGCGGAGCGAGATCTACCCGGACCACCGGAATGAGTGGTTCGCGAGCTACGAACTCTTCCTCGCCCCCTACCTGGCAATGGCCAGCCGCCCACCGGGTCACGAGCTTCACGGTGGGCTCGGAACTGTCATCCCTCGCCGCCGACCCGGCCTGGAACGGGCTGGACACCTGGGCGCAGACGATCTTTCACGGCAAGCTCAGTTTCTCCAACAACTGGGATGAGTTCGCCGCAGGGCACCTCGGCGGCGGCGCCGTCGGGCAGGAGGGCGTGGACGCCTATTTCCCTGTCCCGGTCGGGGACGAGGCGAGCGTGCAGCGACCTCATCACCGCGCTCAACCTGCTGGCTCAGCACACCGAGCAGGATCGACCTGTCCGCCATCGTGGTCCAGGAGATCGGGATCGCGGCGCAGCCAGGCTCGTACGCGCACCCGCAGTCCTGGACCGGCTCGCGCGATTGGGACTTCGGGCTGCAGGCGAGGTGGTACCAGGCGATGTGCACGGTCGTGCGCGAGCGTCATATGGCCGGTCTTTACTTCTGGGATATAGATTTCAACCAGAATGTGTGGCGGCCGAGCCCGCACTCCGATCCGCCGCTATCGTTCATCGGCCGCCAGGGTGCCCTCGCCGTGCGGAGTTGCTTTGCGGATCCAGCGGGCAGTAGGTAGCAGGGCACCGAAAGTTGCTGGTATCCGGGGCTTCACCCGGAAACATGTGCACGGCTTTGGTTTGAAGTTTGCCGATATTTCAAAAACGTGAGGTATCCTCATATCCGATAGGACAGCAGCGCAAGGGGGAGATGCTCCATGGCGCGAAAGCTGAGGGTAACCTACACCGACGACCTGGACGGGGACGAGTTCGAGTCGGATCATCCGACTTACCGCTTCGGGTTCGAGGGGCGGGATTACGAGATCGACCTCAAGCCCGCTAACGGCAAGAAGCTCGAGCAGGCGCTCGCAAAGTACATCGGGCATGCGCGGCGCGCTCAAGCGGCGCGGCGCCGAGGCGGAGCGCCGGTCAGGGACAGGGAACGTCCGGCCGAGATCCGGCAGTGGGCCCGCAAGCGCGGCATCGAGGTGAGCGACCGCGGCCGGATCCCTTCCAACGTCGTACGAGCAGTACGACTCCGCGCACTAGAGCCTGCTCGGGCCCCCATGCTCGGCTCGCCCAGGAGTACGGACCTGCTGGCGTCCACGTAGCGACGGTCAGGGCCGGCGGTGCCGTGCGCCCGGCGATCCTGAACTATGGCGTGACGCCTCCAGGCACCCCGTCCCGGCTCGGGCACTGTCCCGGCTGCGCCAGAAGGGGGCTGGCTGCGCGGCCGGGGTTTGGGTTCCCCGGCTAGGAGGCCGCTCCCAGACAGGCGCTCGTCACCGGCGATCCAGGTACGGCTGTCTGCCACACCCTCGCGAGGCGCTTCAGTCCGCCGCCGAAGCCGACGTGATACCGGGGGTCGCCCTCACGACTTGCGGCCGACGCCGACAAGCCCCCGGAACTTCCCTGGATCGTCCGGAACGTCGGCCGGCGAATCCGGCCGCCACTCCGGGCTGTACACGAGTCCCGGACCTGGAGACGAGGTCGAAGCTGTCGAATGCTGCGGCTCGGTCGATGCGCGGGCATGCTATACGCTGCGTATTAGCGAGGAATCTCGTGTGTTGCTGCTGGTTCCGGTAGCCGTCACACGCGGGCAATTGGCCTGCGCCGGGTGGGCACCGGGGCTCGGCACGGGCTCAGCTGCGGACGTGGCCGTTGTCGCCGCCCATTCTCGCCGGGCCGTCGCCCGGTCAGCTATCATCCTGCCGGTAATGCGGCCAATCGGGGCCATGTGGTCAATGCCTATCTCAAGTCTGTTGCGAACCGCTTCAGCCGTACTGTGCCGTGAGTTCTGACACAACGCCTTTGCGCGATATCGGCCGTCCTGATCGTTCCGAAGTCGGCGCGGATGCGGTGACACTGGTGCTTGCCCGCGTGCCGGACCGCCGCTAGTCGCCTGAAAGGGGAGTCTTCTTTGGCTGCCCGGCCAAAGGACCCCCCTACTGACCACTGGGAAGCCAGATCCGGAACGTCGTCTTTCCCGGGCGGCTTGCCAGCGAGACCCGGCCCTGATGGGCGGTGACCACCGCGGCCACGATGGCCAGCCCGAGACCCGTGCTCCCTGCCTTGCGTGAGCGGGCGCTGTCGCCGCGGGCGAACCGCTCCCACACGCCCGCCTGCAATTCGGCCGGGATTCCCGGGCCATCGTCGCTGACGGTGAGCTCCACGCCGCCGTCTCTTCCACCGGCGCTCGCCGGGATCAGCCGCACGGTCACGGTGGTGCCTGGCGGCGTGTGCGCTCGCGCGTTGGTGAGCAGGTTCGCGAGCACCTGGTGCAGCCGGTGCTCGTCGCCGGTGACGGTGACAGGTTCGTCGGGCAGGTCGAGGACCCACCGGTGCCGCGGGCCCGCGACGCGGGCGTCATTGGTGACGTCGATGGCGAGCCGGGTGAGGTCGACCTGCCTCGTGCGCGAGCGGCCGGCCAGCGTCGAGCCTGGCCAGCAGCAGCAGGTCGTCGACGAGCCTGCTCATCCGCGCGGACTCCGCGTCGACCCGGCTGAGGGCGCGGCGCAGCTCCGGGTCGAGCTCGCCGTCGCCGCGCAGCGCCAGCTCGGTGTAGCCGCGGATGCCGGCCAGCGGGGTGCGCAGCTCATGGCTGGCGTCGGCGATGAACTGCCGCAGCCGCGCCTCGCTGGCCTGGCGCGTGCCGAGCGCCTGTTCCACGTGGCCGAGCATCCGGTTGAACGCCTCGCCGAGCTGGCCGACCTCGGTCCGCGGGTCCGCGTCGGGCACCCGGTGCGGCAGCATCACCTCGCCGCTCGCCAGGGGCATCCGGGTGACCTCGGCGGCGGTCGCGGTGACCCTGCGCAGCGGGCGCAGCGAGAGCCGGATCCAGCCGGTGCCCGCCACGCCGATGAACAGCAGCGCCGCGCCGAACACGATGACCTCGATCAGCTCGAGCGTGCGGATGGTGCCGTCCACGCCGCTCAGCGGCAGGCCGGTGACGGTGAGGGCGCCGCTGCCGGGGGCCCGGCCGGAGTCGCGATCAGCGGTAGTCGCCGAGCGCGGACAGGTGCGACGGAGGTCGGCTGGTCCCGCCGCAGCGCGGGCGTTCATCAGCGCGGCGAGGTCGGCCGCGGACAGACTGATCGGGGATACCTGGTCCCTCGTCGCTAGCTCGTGAGCACGCCCGTCTTGGTCACATCGCCGTTGTCGAAGCAGGCTCCGAACGTATCCACCGCCTGGCCCCCATGACGGGCGTGCCCGGCGCCGCCATGGTCCGGCCCTGGCCCACCGTCCTGGTTGTCCGGAGCCGGCCTGTTGCTCGCCGACAGGGCAGCGCCCGCGGCGGTGAGCTGCTGGTCGAGACGGTCAGCAGGAACGGGCGCAACGCGGCGGTCGTCGCGACCCCGACGCCCACAGCGGCCAGGGTGAACAGCGCGAGCAGGCCCGCGATGAGGCGTCGCCGCAGGGTCCAGCCGGCCAGCCAGCGTGCCGCGACGGCTCGCCGCGGCGTGGCACCGCCCGGGCCGTGAGAGTGCTGCGGGGAGTCCGGGCTGTCTGAGCCCGGTGCGTTCCGGAAAGACACGGTGTCCCGGCCAGGCCTGCATTTCACCGGCCGTGGGCTTGAGCACGTAGCCGACGCCGCGCACGGTCTGGATCAGCGGCTCACGGCCAGCGTCGATCTTCTTGCGCAGGTAGGAGATGTAGAGCTCGACGACGTGGGCCTGGCCGCCGAAGTCGTAGTTCCATACCCGGTCGAGGATCTGGGCCTTGCTGAGCACCCGCCTCGGATTGCGCATCAGGTACCTGAGCAGTTCGAACTCGGTCGCGGTCAGCTCGATGAGCTCGCCGCCCCTGCGGACCTCGCGGGCGTCCTCGTCCATGGTCAGATCACCGACCACGAGCTCACTGTCGCTCTCGGACCTGGCAACGTCGGCGCGGCGGAGCAGGCCCCGCAGCCGGGCGAGCACCTCTTCCAGGCTGAACGGCTTGGTGACGTAGTCGTCGCCGCCTGCGGTGATACCGGCGATCCGGTCCTCGACCGCGTCACGTGCGGTCAGGAACAGCACGCAGACCTTCGGGCTCGTGGCGCGCAGCCTGCGGAGCACTTCGAGCCCGTCGAAGTCGGGCAGCATGATGTCGAGAATGACGGCGTCCGGCTGGAAGTCCCTCGCGGCGCGCACGGCGGAGCTGCCGTCGCCCGCGGTCTGGACTTCCCAGCCTTCGTAGCGCAGGACGCTCGCGAGTACCTCGGCGAGGGTCGGCTCGTCATCGACGACGAGCACCCTGATAGCGCTCCCGTCCGCGCGCCTGAGACTTCGCGCTCGCGCCTGCGGACCCGCGGCTGTGTTCATGTTTCCAGCATTCCCCACCTGGCTCGCCGCCAGTTGTGCGGTTCTTCTGAGTTTCTTCTGAATCGTCTCATCGGCGAGCCGCTCGCACGCTGCGGCTCAAGACCGTGGATGTGGCGTTGCGGGTCGCCCGCGACCCGCAACGCCAGATCCACGGTCACGTCAGCGGTCCCGCTTGAGCAGCAGCGCGAGCGCCGGGCAGTCGGTGACCGCGCGGCGGGCGAGCGGCTGAAGCTCGGGCGTTATCGGCTCCGGCGACACGATGGGGTAACCCCACTCGTCCAGGCGCACGCGCTCGGGAAGCAGTTCGGCGCACAGCCCGTGGCCGGTGCACGCGATCGGGTTGACTTTCAGCCGGACACTCATGACTCACCTCCAGTCCTGTGCGCGGACCGGAGCGCCAGCGGGGACGGGCAGGAACGGCGCGCGGGTGCGGGCCGTGTGCGTCGTGGGTGCCGTGGGCGCTGCAGCGTCCGCGGCGCACCGGCCGCGGCGGTGGGCGGCGATCTCACCGGAGAACACGGTCAGCGCGCTGCGGACGAGACGCACGGTGCCGTCCGGGTGATGGCACGCGCCCCGGCCCACGACGAGCCCAGCCCACCGCTCCAGGTGGGTGAGCCAGCGCGGATCGGGATTGCGGTGCGACAGTTCCGTGAGCGCGTCGGCGATACGCGGCAGGCCGGCCAGGCAGGGGCCGCACTGACCGGCCGACTCCGCGGCGAGGTAGCGCACCACGTGCGCGGTCTCTTCGAGGCCGCATCGGTCTGCTGGCAGCGCGGCGAGCACGCCCGCGCCAAGCGCGGCGCCTGCCGTGCGCAGCGCGGCGTTCGTGAGCGGCAGCCCGGCGGCATCCGCGACAGGGATCCACGTGCCGTGGTAACCGCCAGTGAGCACGGCCTGCACGGCCTGCACGGACGGCACGGCCTGCGCGGCCTGCACGGCCTGCGCGGACGGCATGGACGGCACGGCCTGCGCGGACGGCCCGCCGAGCCGCAGCAGCGCCGCCAGTGGCGTGCCGATCGCCACTTCCGCGACCTCGGTCGTGCCGTCCGCCAGGTGGCAGGTCGTGAGCATGCTGCCCGGCTCGTCTGGTGTGCCGACTTCGCGGAACCATCCGGCGCCGTGGCGCGCGATGAGGGCCACGTGGGCGAGCGTCTCCACGTTCTGCACCAGTGTGGGCGCGCCGCCGACCCCGCGTTCGAAGGTACGCGGTGGCCGGAACGTAGGCTGCGCGAGCCCGCCCTCGATTCGGTTGACCAGCGCTGATTCCTCGCCGGCCAGGAACCTCGGCGGGCCGCAGACGAGACTGACCGCCACCCGGTCGAGACCGGCGGCGGACCGTTCGGCTAGCGCGTGGCGCAGCCGCTCGTGCAGCCGGCCGCCCGGAGTGTACGTATAGATAGGCCCTGCGGGACCCGACCGCCTCCGCGGCCAGTTGCAGCCCGTCGAGCACGAGATGTGGTGACAGCCAGAGCAGGTGCTTGTCCTTGGCGCTCGCGGGTTCTCCCTCCGCGCCGTTCCCGACAACGACGGGCCGCCGGCGGCCGTCGGCGACCGCCGTCATTTTCCTCGCCGTCGGGAACGCCGCGCCGCCCCGCCCGGTCAGGCCCGCGGCCGCTATCTCGGCGATGAGGCCGCCGCGCGGCCGCTCACCCCGGCCGCGGCCGCGGTAGGGCAGGCCGCCGTGGCACCGCAGGTGACTGGCCAGATCCTGCGGCGCGGGCCCGGCTGCCGCGCCCCCGGCCGCGGCTCTCCCGGCCGCCCCCCCGGCCGCGGCGGGCCCCGCGCCGCGCCGCGGCAGCAGCCGCGGCCAGGCGCCACGGGTGGCGGTGTCATGGGCGGCGCATTCGCCGGCGGCGCATTCGGCGCCGGCCACCGGCGCGACGCCCGGCATGGTCATCGTGGCAGTGTCAGTCATCGCGGGGTGCCTTCTCCTGTGCTTGCGGTAGCAGGTTTGGCCGGCTGGTGGACGAGCTTGATCGTTGGCTCCTGGGGGGCGCTATATAGCGCCCCCAACGGGCCAACCGCGGACCGCGTGCCGGATCGGTAGTAGCCGACGTACCGCTGCCCGTTGTGGACGACGACGCCTGCCCGCAGCGGAGCCTCTGGGGATCGGTCTGCGCGTCAGTCATCGCAGCGCCTCTTCCTTCGTTTGCGCTTCCGCTGCGCGCGCGATGTCACGTTCAGCTGGGTGCCGCCGCGCAGCCGTTCGGGATCGCTGCGGGTTTCCGTCCGCGGGCAGTGCCGCCGCCGCGCCGCGCGACCGCTGGCGGGCCGAGCCGGCGGCAGCCAGCCGGTACCACACGGCCCCGGCCACGCTGAGCACGCAGGCGGCGGTGAGCGCGAGGAGGCCACCTGACCGCAGGTCCGTCGCGCTCGTGATGCTGTGCACAAGCGCCACCGGGTAGGCCGCGTAAGCCAGCCAGTGCACCCCGCGCCAGACCCGCCTGCCGATGCGGGCCCGGAGCAGGCTGGTGATGATCACAGCGATGATCAGGTCGAGGGCGACCGCGCCAAGCCCGATCTGCAGCGGCAGGTAACTCGACGTGAATGGGATGATCGCGGCGATGAGCTGGATCGTCACGAACTTGTCCGCCACAGCGGAAAGCACGTGCACGGCAAGAAACACGACGGCGATCAGCGAGATGCTGCGGTGCAGGCCGGTAACGGCGAACCGGGGCAAGCCGGGCAGGCGGCCCTGCCGGTTGACAAGCACGCCGAGCACGACCACTGCGGAAAGCAGCACCAGGGTGACCACACCGGTCGCCCTGCTCGCGTACCACAGCGCGGTGGAATGGGTGATCCCGCTCATGCCGGCACCTCCGTCGGCCAGCCGGCCACCGTGCGCACGGCGCCACCGACCGCGACAAGCCGGGCTGGCAGGCCGAGGCTCTCCAGCCAGCCGGGTGCCGCGTCGCCGCGGATGATGGCGGCGGTGCTCGCGATGTTCGCCTGCAGTGCCGTGTCGGCGGCCACGGATACCGTCCGCCAGACCGGCGTGACGGGAAGCCCGCTGCGCGGATCGAGAATGTGGTGCAGCGTGATGGCGCCGCGGCGCCAGCGCCGCGCGGCGGTCCCCGAGGTCGCCAGGCCGCCCGCGTTGATGGCGATCAGCTCGGACGGGCCCGCCGGTGGGTCGTCCGGGTGCCCGGTGATGTCCTGGACCCGGACCCGCCAGCCGCCGTCCGGTGCCTGTCCGGCCACCGAGATGTCGCCGCCCAGGCTGACGAGCACCCCGCAGCCGAGCCGGCCGGCCAGACCGGCCGCCGCGAGGTCCGCGGCTCGTGCCTTTGCCGTGGCACCGAGGTCCAGCCGCACGCCAGCCGGCACGGTAAGCAGCCGTGCCTCGTGGTCGAGCCGGATCTGCCGCCAGCTCGGCCGGCTGCGGACGCTCACGTGCAGTGGCGGGCCATCCTTCGTCACGAGTTCGAAGTCGCGGTCGTATCCGAGCGCGTCCATGGCCGTGGCGACCGTGGGATCCACATCGCCATCGGTGATTTCCGCCGCGTGCAGGGCAACGGCGACCGCGTCGGCGAGCACGGGGCTGACGTGCACGGCCGTCCCGGCCGCCCGCTCGGCCATGGCAAGCTCGGAGTCCGGCCTGAAACGGCTGCAGGCCAGGTCAAGCGCGGCGAGATCGTCTGTGAGCAGCCGCCTGCCCAGGCCAAGGCGCGACGGCTCGGTGACGAGCAACCGGACCGACGTGCCGATCGCCTGCCAGTCGGCCGCCGCTGGTGCCTCGCTCGGCGGGGCGGTCGTCATCATGATCCCCCGGAGGTGGCGTCGGTCCGGCTCGATGACCCGGAGGACGTTGTCGATACCGACGACTTCGTGCCGCTCGCCGAGGCCGTGGACGACGTCGCGGCGCTCGACGATCCGGACGTCGCGTGCGAGGTGGTGGAACTGCCGGAGTTCGTGGCGGTACCGGCGCTGGTGACATTGTGGGTGGAGCCGGGCAGCGCGAAGGCGATGGCGCCGGTCGCGAGCACGCCCGCAACACCGACCCCGGCCGTCACCGCGGACAGCCGTTTCATGCCCCGGTTACGCAGTACCCCTGCGGCGACCGGCCGGTCGGCTGGGTTGACAGGCATCAGCTTCCCTTTCCTTCGTTGTCGCCCGCGCTGGCTCCTGGTTCGCCGGCTGCGGTCCTGCGACTTCGAAGATGCCGGGCCGAGCGCAGGTAGCCCTCTGGGCTCCTTCTCAATTACTTCTGAACCCCACCGCGCCTGGGTTCGCGGCGGCCCGCCCCGGCGGCGCACACATTCAGAAGGCTTTGAGAGCCCGGCGCGAGCCCCTCATGAATTTCGTCCGCCAGGCTGCGGTTATCGAGGGTCGCGCTAGCGACTTCGGAAAAGAAGGAGGCTCAAATGCCACCTGAGAAACCCGCCCTGTTCCGCCGGGTCATCGTTGGCGGTGCCATCACGGTCGGCCTGCTGGCCGGTGGTGTCGGCGTCGCGATGGCAGCGACATCGAGCAGCAGCCCGTCACCAACGACGGGAAGCAGTTCGTCGTCCACTTCGAGTAGCAGCCCGTCGTCGACATCGACGGCGAGCCCGCATTCGGGGTCAGGCGGGACGACCGCTCCGGCCCATCACAACTGCCCCAACATGGGCAAGGGGTCCAGTGGGTCCAGTTCCAGCGGCGCGAGCACCAGCGCCTACCTGAACTGAGACGGGAGGGAGCAGCCGGCGTAGCGGGCTGATCGAGCGGGTGCGACCCGGCCACGGCGCTGGCCGGGACGCACCCGCTTGTTGCGCCCGGAGGTCGACGGCTGGTCACGGACCTGCCCGGCGTGCGAATGTTGACGGGATACTGGCCGCCCAAGCCACGGCGCGGAGGACACATGGGCAGGGATATTCCTGCGATCACCATCAGTGGCGACGACCGGCGCCGGTACCGCGACAAGGTTCGGCGTTCGCTGGACGTGCTGGCAAGGATGCTGCGTGAGGCCAGGTTCGAGGTGGAGCCGCGGCTGGTGGGCCTGGAGATCGAGCTCAACCTGGTGGACGACGATGCGTTGCCGTCCATGCGGAACGCCCGGGTACTTGAGGTGATCGCCGATCCGGCGTGGGCAACCGAACTCGGGCAGTTCAACCTGGAGATCAACCTGCCGCCTCGGCCGCTTGCCGCAGACGCGCTCGCCGGGCTGGAGCAGGAGGTGCGGGAGAGCCTCAATCAGGCCGACAGCCAGGGCGCGCGGCACCGGCTGCCGGCTCGTAATGGTCGGCATCCTGCCGACCCTGAAGGAGAGCGACATGCACGAAGGGGCGCTCTCGCGAACCCGCGCTACAAGCTGCTCAACGAGCAGATCTTCGCGGCGCGTGGTGAGGATCTGGAAATCGCGATCGAGGGGACGGAGCGGCTGCGCACGCATGCGGACAGCATCACGCCGGAGGCGGCCTGCACCAGCGTGCAGTTGCACGTCCAGGTGAGCCCGGACGTGTTCGGCAGCTACTGGAACGCCGCTCAGGCGATCGCGGGCATTCAGGTCGCGCTAGCGGCGAACTCACCGTTCCTCTTCGGCAAGCAACTGTGGCACGAAACGCGGATCACGCTGTTCGAGCAGGCCACGGACACCCGCCCGGATGAGCTCAAGCACCAGGGTGTCCGCCCGCGAGTGTGGTTCGGCGAGCGCTGGATCACCTCGGTGTTCGACCTGTTCGAGGAGAACATCCGGTACTTCCCCGCCCTGTTGCCGCTGTGCGAGGACGAGGACCCTGTGGCGGTGCTCGACCGTGGCGGCACACCGGATCTGGCCGAGATGAGCCTGCACAACGGCACCATCTACCGCTGGAACCGGCCGGTGTACGCGGTCGTGGACGGCAAGCCGCACCTGCGGGTGGAAAACCGCGTGCTTCCCGGCGGCCCGTCGGTGGCCGATGTGATCGCCAACGCCGCGTTCTACTACGGGCTCGTCCGGGCCATCGCCGAGGCCCAGCGGCCGGTCTGGACACAGATGTCCTTCGCCACCGCGGCAGAGAACCTGCGTGAGGCGGCCAGGCACGGGCTGGACGCAAAACTGTACTGGCCTGGCCTGGGTGAGGTGCCCGTCACCGAGCTTGTGCTCCGGCGCTTGTTGCCGCTGGCCCGCGACGGGCTCCTGCGGTGGGCCATGACCCCGCGCAAGCCGACCGCCTGCTCGGCATCATCGAGCAGCGATGCCTTACCGGGCAACCGGCGCCGCATGGCAGATCGCCACCGTGGCCGGGCGCTTGGGGAGCGGATCCGCCCTGGAGCGCCCGGAGATACTGCGCCTGATGACCCAGCGCTACATCGAGCACATGCACACGAACGCGCCGGTGCACACGTGGCCGGTCGGCTGAAGAGCTGCCCGCGAGGGCGCTGCCCGTTACAGCTGCGACTTGGACCAGTCGACCGGTTTGGACGGCACCACCGGGCTGCCGACGTCAAGCTGGATGTCGGTGCGGGAGCCCAGTGGGATGGCACGCGGGTCCGCCGCTGTACTTGGCGCCGTTGACGAACGCGGTGACGGCCCCCGTGGCCGTTCCGGCCTGAGTCGCGCTGAGCGGCTGCCGCCAGATGTCGAAGAAGTTGCCGAGCGTATAGGTGCGCTGCGTCGGTGATTCGATGTGGATGATGCCGTCGTTGGCGTGCGTGTGCAGCCAGTAGTAGCAATGCGTCGCTGACGCGAACGGGCCGTTGGGTGTCTGGCTGACCGAGGGCTGGACGACACCGATGCCGAGCGGGATCTGCCGCGCGGTGCCGTTGACGTACACCGCCAGGTGCGTGTGGATGTGGTAGATAGTCTGCTCGGCGGCGTTGCACTGGATCCCGTCGACGGTCTGCCCGGTGGCCGCCGTGCTGGCCGGGGCGAGTGCCTGCCCGGTCTCCAGAGCGATCCCCTCGGGGCCTAGCGCGGCCGAGGGACCGGCGGTCGGCGTGGCCTTGCCGCCGCCGGTGGCCAGCACGATCAGTGTGACGGCCACCGCGACCACCACGGCCGCGACCACCGCGGCGAGCACGCGGATGCGGATGGCACGTGCCCGTTGCGCACGGCGGATCTGCTCCAGCTTTCGCTGTGTGCTGGTGCGGTTTCGCTGCGACTTAGCCATCTGCTCTCCCGCCCGCCTCCGGCCGACACATGCAGAGGTTACCGGCCGGAGTGACCGCGCCCGACCCCGCCGGGCAGCGCTCCTGGTGCGGCTTCGGGCCGGCTGCGGGTGCGTCGTGCCTTCGGGTGGCCAGCGACACCTTCGGTTTCCTCTTCGCGCCGGGTTGAGTACCAGTAGGCTGCTGATGTTCCGCTCTGCCATCGAGATCCAGTCGCATTGAACAGGCAGAGCCGCCAGATCGGGGCGGCCCGTACCATGACATACGGATGGAATTCCGGCCCGGATAACCCGCGGCACGGCGATGCGGCAACGGACGATCCGGATCAGGCGCACCGGCACGGTGACCGGAACGGGCAGCCGGGCGGCGATCCGGCCTCGCAGCCGGGCCGTGGTCCCGAGGCCGGGCGTGATCACACAACCGGGCCTGCTGGCGCACCTGGTGATCGGGAGACCCCTGGCTACGCGGCTACCTGGACGAGTGTGGCCGGCACCGGCGCTGCTCCGCCCAGCCGTTGGCAGCCCGGCTACGAGCCCTTGGGTTACCGGCAGCGGCATGCCCCTGACCACCAGCCCGCGGCCGTCGAGCAGGCACCGGCCGACGAGCACGCGAGATACCGCCCGCCCGGTTACCAGGGCGCTGGCGGCTCCGCGAGCCATTGGCTGCGGGGCTATGAACCACCCGGTTACCAGGAGCGGCGTCCCGGGCAGCCGGGCGGTGAGCCGGCAGGCGGTGCAGGGCCGGGTTACGAGCGGCCGGGTCATGACCCGGAAGGCGACATGCAGGTGGCCAGGCAGCCCGCGCAGCCGCTGACAGGCGAGCCCGACTATCGCACGGCGGCCTACCGGCCCCCGGCGAAGCAGCGGCCGGCATATGACGCGCCGGCTGATGTGGTCACCTACGGCTACAGCGCTGACCCTTCAGCGGCCGCTTACCAGCAACAAGGCAGCGCTTTCCCAGTCGACGCAGCGGTGGCCTATCCCGATTGGACCGGCCAGCCCGAAGCTGAGCAGCCTGAGTTCGCGCCGTACGGCCCGCCCGAGCTGAGCAGCCTGAGTTCGCGCCGTACGGCCCGCCCGAAGCTGAGCCGCGGGCGTCGGAAACGCCATACACGGATGACGCGCCCCGCCGTGCTGCCCGCGGACGGCGCCGGGGCAGGCTGTGGCTCGGCATCGGTGCGGTGCTCGTGATCGCGGTGGCGGCGGCCGCCGTTCTCACCGGCAGACTCGGCCGCTCCAGCCACGCCGCCCTGCCTCCTGCTGCCCCGGCCCATGCACTAGCCATTCCACAGCAGATCGGCACCTACCCCCGTGACCAGCAGGCGGAACAGCAACTCGGCCTGAGCCACGGCGAGCAGTACGTGACGCAGATCGACCCAGGACACGTCTCAGGTATCGTCGCGGCCGTCTACGACACGGGCGGACCGGCGAGTTCGCCTGATCGCGTCGCTGTCATCGTCGGCAGGCTGGTGAACACCCCCCTCGCGGACGTCATCAAGAGTTTCACGCAGCAGGAGGCCGCGGAAGGTAACGCGCCGGCGGCAGTTCCCGCGGGGTCGCTCGGTGGACGGGCGGCATGCGCTGGGCGGGGGGACTCGGGAATCTGCGTCTGGGCGGACAGGGATACCGTCGGGGTCCTCGTCTCGGCGACGATCGACGCAAGTTCGCTGGCGCGGTTGATGCTCACGATCCGGTCCGGGGTGGAGGGTCCTGCCGCCTGACTCATCCGGATCGGGACACTGCCCGGCGCCGTTGGCTAGCTAGACCACTACGGAGCGGTATCGGCGGGGGAACTGCTTTCCGCGCCGGAGCCGATCTCATGGCTGGCGCCGGCGTCAGGTGCACCGCCATTCGGGGCCGGGCCATCGTTGCTGGCAGCCCCGTTCTTGGCAGCCCCGTTCTTGGCGGCGCCGCTGTTGGCGGCCCCATTGTTGGCGGCCCCGTTCTTGACGGTGGCGCTGCCCGTGCTTGCGCTGCCCGTGCTTGCGCTGCCCGTGCTTGCGCTGCCCGTGCTTGCGCTGCCCGTGCTTGCGCTGTCCCTGGCGGCAGAGCCGCCCGTGGCGGCGCCGTCGTTCGCGCGCGAACCGCCCTTGGCCTCGGCGTCCCCAACGGGCGGATCGCCGTCGCCCGATTCCCCGCCCTTGCCTGCGACCCCTCCGGTGGCGGAACCCGCGGCGGCGGAACCCGCGGCGGCGGAACCCGTGGCGGCGGAACCGGTGGTGGCGATACCGGCAGCGGTGGCAGAGGCCATGGCCGCGGCGCCACCGCTGGCAGGCTTAGCCGCGGCGACCGCGGGCCGGGGCGTGCGGAGCGTGAACCGGGCGATCACGATGCCGATCGCGGCGCACAGCGCAGCAAGCGCGATCAACTGCGTACCCATCAGCCGCCGGTCGAGCGGACCGACGTTCGCCACCGGTACGGCAGCGGCTCCCGCCGCCGGCTGCGCGGCTGGGCTAGGGGTGTCCGCAGGGATCGAGGGAAGCAGCCCGCCGACGTTGCCGCCGGGGCTGGACGTGATGCCACCGGGCACAAGCGGCAGCGTTGTGCTCGGCAGCCCCCCGGTGGCCGTCACGGGGAGGGGAGTGGTGCCCGCCGAGCCGGGCGAGGGCGTCGCAGGTACCGTGGCCGTCACGGTGGCGGATGCATGGACCGACGCCTTCGGCTCGGTGGCCGTCATTGTCGCCGTGAGTGTCACGTGCGCCCCGTTGGCGGCGGTCGTGGGCACCACGACCGCCGCCAGGAGCTCGAATTTCTGGCCGTCCGTCAGCGTGCTGAGCTTGCACGTCTTGGTGCGGCCGCTTGGGCACACCACGAAGCGAGGGGTAGCCGCCGTCGGGCTGGTCGTCAGGGTGACGGTCACCCGGGTCGAATCCGCGCCCGCGGACAAGAGCCAGATCGCGAAGTTCGCGGTCCCCCCGGGCTTCACGCTTGAGCTGCCGGAGAAGACGTCGACGGTCTCGCACAGCTTGACCGGAGTGGGCGCGGCGGCGTAGAACGCAGCGACCTGGATCGCGCCGCTCGGTGCGGCTGACGCCGAACCCGGAGCGGCTGACGCCGAACCCGGAGCGGCTGTGGAGCCGCTAGGAGCGGGGGACGCCGCGCTCGGAGCTGGTGACGCGCTGCTCGAGGCGGGTGCGGGTGAGACAGGTGCGGGTGAGACAGGTGCGGGGAGACAGGCCCGGGTGAGACAGGCCCGGGGGAGACAGGTGCGGGTGTCGACCCGGTCGGCGCCGGCGTCGATGCTGAGACAGACGGCGAAGGGGATGTCGACGACTGTGTTGGTTTGGGGCTGGACGAGGTTGGTTTGGGGCTGGACGAGGTTGGTTTGGGGCTGGACGAGGTTGGTTTGGGGCGGGACGACGTGGGTGTGGGGCTTGGCGTAATCGTGGCGGTCACGCATGGCTGCGGCGCCGCGAGCGGCCGGGATACGCTCGTCTTGCCTATGGTCACCGCGGTTGTGGCCATGACCGCGGCTACGATGCACAAGCCCGTCGCGACGCCGGCCACGGCTGATCCGTGCCTACGGACGCTCACTCGGCTGACCCCATTCCTGCGGTCGTCGGTGGCGGGTTCGTCGTTCACGCGGTATCGCCACACTATGGGTTACCTGCAAGTTTTCCCAGGTGGTTCTGCCGCGTCTCTGGATATCGCCACCCTGGCCCACATGGCTCTTGTCTACCGTGCCAACATGCACCGCGCGATGAGCACCGCGCCCGGGCGCCGCGCTGTGACCTGGATGTGACCCTGATGTGACCCATGATGTGACCCATGTCGTGCCCAGAACGACCCCATGCCATGCACATGATGTTTCTATGACGTAACGGACACGGGCGTTGGTTCCGCCCGGCGCTGTCGGTGGCGAAGACCGGCCTCTGGCTGGCCGGGGCCCGCGACCTGGCCGAGTACCACGATCTGCTCGGCTTCGAGTTCGACGGCCACGAGCGTGATGGGTGTATAGGGGTCGCTGGGCACGAATGGTGGCGGCGGCGGGTACGCGGACGTGGTGTACGACCAGATCCGGCCGCGGCGCGACAGCCGGATCCGCTCGAACCGCTCACCGTCGCACCGGGGGTTCCGGCAGAACGACATCCGGTGCTGCGGGAACACGACCGTGCCGCAAGAAGAGCAGCGACAGCCGAGCAGGTAAGCGCGGCCGGCGTCGACCGTGAACCATCCGTCGACCGCGGGGACTGACCGCGGGGACTCGCACGCCTTCGCAACCGCTGCCTTCGCAACCGCTGCCTTGGCAACCGCGCGGCCCGCGCTGGGGCCGCGGACAGCCTGTGCCGCCTGAGCCGCGCCGGACGCGCCGTTCGTGGGCTGAGCCGTGCCCGGGGTGGCGTTCGTGGGCTGAGCCGTGCCCGGGGTGGCGTGTGGTGGGCTGAGCCGTGCCCGGGGTGGCGCTGGTGGGCTGAGCCGTGCCCGGGGTGGCGCTGGTGGGCTGAGCCGTGCCCGGGGTGGCGCTGGTGGGCTGAGCCGTGCCCGGGGTGGCGCTGGTGGGCTGAGCCGTGCCCGGGGTGGCGCTGGTGGCCTGAGCCGTGCCCGGGCTGGCGCTGGTGGCCTGAGCCGCGCCGGTGGCCTGGGTCGTCGCCGCCGGGGCGGCTGCCTCATGGTCCGCCATGCACACATTCCTACCATCAGATTCAAGCGCTTGCTTGGTCGTAGCCGGTCGGCGCTCATGCCCGCATGCGGCCGGCTCTTTGGGGGCTTGTCGCGCCCGCGAAGCCGGCTGCCGTCGCGCGCGGGCGCCCCCCGGTGCGGCGCCGATGACGCAGCTCACACGGCCGTAGCGACTTTAGGCAACGCCGTGTGATCAATTGTGGCAAGGCTGTACAGTTTGCCCCATCTTGGGGCATCGCTCGGGTACGCACAGTAATGCCGCCTATCCCTGACGCACGCCATAGGCAGTCGCGGGTCAGAGCGCAGGCAGTACGAGGCAGTGCGGGCCATGATCGCCAAGCATGAAGGGATTTGTGGATGACGGTGCGCAGGGGCTACGGGCTGACGCGGGCGCGGCGTGGTGTCCGCAGGCCCGGGGCCATCGCGGGGGTTCTTGCCACGGGGATCGTGGCCGTCGCGAGCGCCTGCTCGAACGGCCAGCCGGCGTCGGCTGCGTGCTCGCAGCTTGTGCTGACCGTTGCCGCGGCGCCGCAGATCGCTCCGGCGATCGGGAGTAGCGCGGAGCGCTACAACGCCGGGCACCCGAAACCTGGCGGCTACTGCGTACAGGTCAACGTCACACAGGCCGATCCGGCGCAGGTGGCGAGCTCGCTCTCCGGCCAGGGGGTGATCACCACGCCGGTAAACCCTGACGCCTGGATTCCCGATTCATCGCTCTGGGTCGATCAGGCGCGCGTGACGGCGGCTGGTGCCGCCCGGGTGGCCGCCACGGGCCAGTCGGTGGCGATCTCCCCGATCGTGCTCGCCCTGCCCCGCACGGTCGCCCGCGAGCTGGGTGCGTCCGGTCACGCGCCGAGCTGGAAGATGCTGATCCCGACATCGTTGCCGACCAACACGGCCAGCGGCGGTTCGCCGGCGACGGCCACGTCAGGAAGCTCCGCGGGCACCGCGCTCCAACTCAAGATCCTTGACCCTGCGACCAATGCCGCGGGCATGGCCAGCCTGCTGGCCATGCGGTCGGTGGTCGGGCATGGACCGACTGGGCTGGTTACCTTCGTGACTGTCGCGCGAGTGGCGCAGTTCCTGGCCGAGCCCAACAACCGCTCGCTGTTCAAGGCGATGTTCTCCGCCTCGCAGCCCACCGGCGGGCTCACCTCCGAACAGGCCGTCTGGGATCACAACAACACCCAGCCCACACATCCGGTGACCGCCGTTTACCTGTCGGAGGGCTCGCCGATGCTGGACTTCCCGTACGTCATGACAACAAAGAATTCAGCCAAACGGCTCGCGCTCGCGGATTTCACCCGCTCACTGCGCACCCCGGCTGGGCAGCAGGCAATCCAAGGCCAGGGGCTGCGCACTCCTGACGGCGCCGCGGCGTTCGGGTTCGGCCCGACGTCGGGGGTCGCTACGGAGGCACCGGCCGCGCTCCCGATGCCCAGCGCCACGGTCGCTGACGCGGTCAGCCAGATGTGGGCCCGGATTCTGATCGGCGCGCGGATGCTCATCGTGCTTGACGAGTCGCCATCGATGGGCAACCTGGTAGAGGGCACCAACATCACACGCCTCGAGGCGATACAGCAATTGAGTGTGCAGGGAATCAGCCTGTTCAATAAGAACGACGTCATCGGCCTGTGGACATTCGACACGGGCCTCGCCGACCCGTTCAACTATCGCGTCGTGCTGCCGATGCGTCCGCTGAACCAGCAGGTCACCGTTCCCGCCGCCACTGGTGGTCACGTTACAGGCACGCAGCGCGAACTGCTGCTCGGGGCGATGGCGGCGCAGCGGCCGCAGGTGGACACGGTCACTGCGCTCTACGAGACCATCCGGTCCGCGTACCGGGAGGTCAGCAGTGGCTACATACCCGACAGGTTCAACGGCGTCATCGTGGACACGGACGGCACGAATTTCGACCCGAGACCGAATCCACTCAGTCTGACACAGCTTCTCGCCACCTTGCGCAGTGAGTTCAATCCGCAGCGCCCGGTCAATCTGATCGTCATCGGCTACGGCCACCACTTCGACTATCCTTCGATGTCGAAGATCGCGAACGTGACCGATGGCGCGGTGTACGACGCGAACAGCCCGGCAGGGATCAAGAAGTTCTTCGCGCAGATGCTCACCCGCCTGGTGTGTAACAACAACTGCCCAGTGCCCTGATCCACCTTTGGATGGGCGCAGCCCTGGTCCGCCAGGGCTGCGCCCGGACCACCGGTCGGCCGTCGTACGCCGGTGACGGATCTGATCTGGTAACCTCATCACCTGCGGCCGGGCTTGCGCCCGCCCCCTTAGCTCAGACGGCAGAGCGTCTCCATGGTAAGTATCAAGCTCGAAACGCTGTGCTGACCTGCGGAAACGCTGACGGTGGCTGACCGGTGTTGACAGAGTTAGACGCTCTAAATGTGCTCACCCAGTGAACGTCGCGGCCACGCATTACCGACCATCCGCTGGCGATCAGCCGGGACCGCCCTCTACCGCCCCGAGGCTCTCGCCACGCTGCGTGGCCAGCCGCGGGACGGCCGTCATCTCGGCTATGAGCGTATAGGTGTCGGCATGCAAGATACCGGGGCTTTCACGGGCCGTGACCCGTTGGGCGAAACCGCTGCGCCTCTGCGGCACGTGCCGCCTGACGCGCTGCCGATGTCTGCCTTGTCTGCTCACGAACCAGACGGCGCTCACGCCATCGGCCAACCCACCGAGCAAGCATGGTCTTCACCATTCCCACCTTTCCTGGCCTTCATGGATGAGCCATGGCGAGCCAAGCTGGCCCGTCCGCTGCTCCACCTGCTGATCCCCCGGTTGCGATGCTGCCGACGTCAGTGGCCAGGCACAGTCCAGGTTTCGAGCGTACGCCCACAGAACGACGCCGACAGTATCGCCAACGCGGCAAAGCACATTCCATGCGCCGCTTCCCGGCCCCATTACGGGAGAAGCCGGGCATTCAAAGCTCCCAACGCGCCGGGGGCCATCAACCGTAGGGGTTCCCCTCTTCGTCGAGCCAGCTGAAGAGTTGCTGTAGGGACTGGTAGCGCGGTGCGGGCGCGGTGCGATCAAGCTCCGCCACGATGAACGCCTCGACGTGTTCGCGGCGGATGTTGTCAGCCGCGGTGGGCATCCCGTTGTCGGCCTGGAGCGCGCGCCGTCTTCGGTGTAGGCGCGGATGGTGCGGGGAGATAGGTTGGCTGCCTCCAGAGGTGGAGACGCCAGGCGGGCAGTAATCCGCTAAGCTCTCCTACGCAAGTGGTGGGAGCAGCGGCCTAGGCTATTGCTAGGTGACCGCTGTGCACGACCCGGACAGACGGCCGACAGGCCCGAAACCCCAGGTCAGACAACTAAATGCCCGCCCCCTTAGCTCAGACGGCAGAGCGTCTCCATGGTAAGGAGAAGGTCTACGGTTCGATTCCGTAAGGGGGCTCCAGGTCAGAGCGCTGATTCGGTCAGGGCCGGTATCGTGGTGGGGACAGTGGTGGGGACTAACGGTCAGAGGAGGGTCGGTGGCCGCTTAGCTCAGCGGCGCAGCACCGGCTTAGGACTGCTCACAGTGCCTCAGTGGGATCGCCGTCGCCCGCCCAAGAGGCCTACGCCCCGCTGACCTGCTACCAGTGGGTGACATATCTGCTCCGCGCCGTCCCGGTGACGAGCTCTGGGACTATCGCGAGGGCTTCGAGACGACCATGCGCCCCGCTGAGCTGCTGTGGAGCCCAGGACCGATGACTGACGCGCTCGAGACGTGGCGACGTGATGGATCTGCCTGGCAGGACGACTCGACCCCTATCCTCGACCGTGCCTTCTACATCCGCTATCCATCGGGCTCTGACGATCCAGAGCTCCCACAGAGTCGCGAGGCGGCGGAGGGGCTCGTCGAGAGCGAGCGGACAGGGCGTTGGCTGGTGATGGTCGCCGGCCATCCCTTCGCAGCCTTCAACCACAGTCGGCACACGGTCCACCCCAGTGAGCTGAAGTGCGGCTGGTGCGGGTCATGCCAGGCGACGTCCTTCGACATCCACCGCTCCCTGGTGGCCGCACTGCGTGTGGACGCTAATCCCGCCCTGTATTCCTGAGCCTGGATCCACCGACCATCTTGGCCTGAATTAGGGAACTCGCGCACGAAAGTGCCCTCTGACCTGGGATGATACGGGTTTAGACGCCTCGATCTCCCCAAGTCGAGAGGGCACTTGGCAAGTGTATTTCCGGCACGCGGCCCAGAAGACACATTTGGTGTCCGGCAACAAAAATCTGCTCGCGGCCGCCGGTGTGGAGCCGGCGATGCGGCTCGCTGATGCGGCCGGGCTGGACCGCCTGGTGGCCGGCCACGTCGGCGTCGCCGGCCCCCAGGCCGCGAGCACGCCGCTGAAAATCGGCTGCCTGGTCACCGGGATGCTGATGGGCGCCGACTCCATCGATGACATGAACCTGCTGCGTGACTGCGGCCTGCACCACGTGCTCACCGAGGTCCGGGCGCCCTCGACACTCGGCAGCTTCCTGCGCGCGTTCCACCACGGCAACGTCCGCCAGCTGGACGCGGTGCACCGGCGGCTGCTGGCCGGCCTGGCCACCCGGGCACCGCTGCTGCCCGGCAAGGACGTGCTGGCCTACCCCGGCATCGATGCCTGCCAGCGCCGGGTCTACGGGGTGACCAAGCAGGGCGCCGCGTTCGGCGCCACCAAGATCCAGGGCAAGGTCGTCACCGTCCGCGGCCTGAACCTGCTGGCCTCCAGCCTGTCCACCCGCACCGGCGCGCCCCTGCTGTCCGGGGTCCGGCTGCGCGGCGGATCAGCGAACTGCACCCGCGGCGCGGCGTCCTTCCTGCGCGAGCAGATCGGCACCGCCCGGGACGCCGGCGTCACCGGCGGCCTGATCGCCCGGATGGACTCCTCCTACTACAACGGCAAGGCCATCAAGGCCTGCCGTGACCTGGGCGCCTGCTTCTCGGTCACGATGCGGATGGACCCGAAGGTGCGCCGCCGCATCGCCCAAATCCCTGACGGCGAGTGGGTCACGATCAAATACCCGCACGCGATCTGGGACGAAGACGAGAAGGCATGGATCTCTGATGCCGAGGTCGCCGAGATCGGCTACACCGCGTTCACCTCGGACAAGGCCCGCGCCGTCACCGCCCGGATGATCGTCCGCCGGGTCCGGCGCCTCAACCCCCAGGCCGGCCAGGGCCAGCAGATCCTGCCGGGGATGCCCGATGAGATCACCTACCGCTACCACCCGGTCTTCACCGACAACCCGCACCCGATGCTGGCCGCCGAAGAAGAGCACCGCGACCACGCCATCTGCGAGCAGGGCTTCGCCGACATCATCGACGGCCCGCTGGCCCACCTGCCATCGGCGGACTTCAGCGCCAACGCCGCCTGGGCGGTCCTGGCCGCGATCTCCCAGAACATCTTGCGCGCCGCCGGGGCGCTGGCCTCGCTGTTTCACGCCAAAGCCCGCGGCGCCACCCTCCGCCGTGACCTGATCAACGTGCCCGCCAGCACCGCACGCACCGGCCGCGGTGACCTCACCCTGCGCGGCATCGCCGGCTGGTACGCCGAACAAGCCTGCCTCGCCCTGCACACCGCGACCCGGCCCGGCGCCCGCGGCCCCCCCCACCCCCGGCACGGCCTGACCCGCCCAAACCCCGGTCACGCCCCGACGAACGGCCCACCGCGGCCACCCCGGCCCCTGCCCCCAACCACTTTGATCATGGACAGGCCGCGCAAAGGGCGGGCGGCAGGGCCACGACGCCCCGATTCACCGGGGAAAACTCCCCGGGCAGAAATCGGGCCAGAAACACTCCTCCGAGAATGGTCGGTGGATCCAGGCTGAGCGTGCTGGCGCTATGCACGCAGGGGACAGGTCAGCCGACACTCTAGGCTCGCTGTAATGGCGGGACGAGCCCGATGCTGTGAGCTATCCGGAGCGCCATGCGCTGATCGCTGACATGTGCGGTCTCCTCAAAGCAGCACGCCTCCCCTTGACCGACGAGTGGAAGCGCTACGACCTGGATGCCGAGGGGTGGAGGGCTCTCGAGCAGCTGACCGACCGCCTCATACATCATCTGCACTTCGAGCATCTCGTCCGTAAGGAGCTGCGCAGCGCCGTCCGTGACGCCGTTCGGCGCTACAGGAACCCTCCGACGGGACAGCGGCCTGACAGCAAGAAGTTTGCCGCCGAGATCCTCGACGGCCTGGCACGGCAGCCGACGAGACGGACGTTCTACCTCGGCGTGCAACACCTCACGCTGCCCCACGGGACTATCGTCGGTGATGCACGGTTCCTTCGGCTCTTGGAGGACGAGGTGCTCGCTGAGAGCTTCGAACGGTTCAGCGATGCGGCACCTGCGCTGGTGTGCGAGGTGGAGGTGACCGGGGGCACCGATGAGCTGCTACTGCAACGTGCACACAAGACCGCCGAGCGGGCTCTGGCGCTCGTGCGTCAGCAGATGCTCTTCGGCTTCGCGTCCAAGATCTACTTGGACCAGGTCATGTTCGGGCTTGACGGGAAGTACACCTGGCGTGCGGGGGCCGACCTGGCCCGGGCAGGGTGGTGGCGAGACCCCGCGCCGATCCCCATGGACCTGACGGGTCCCCAGACCAGCGAGTGGCGCGCCAAGCTCGACGGCTTATCCGCCGATTACCTGGCCGTCGGTGCAGGCAGCGTGGCTGGATGCCAGGACCGCGGAGCTGTCCGGATGGTCGGTTGCCACGCAGATCGGATTTCTTCTTGCCCTTGGGGCTCCCACTGCGCGAATCGTAGACGTCATCGACTCGCTGCACCCGGCAGTCCGGCGGCAGTATTGGGAGACGGTTCGCCCAATCAAGGTCGATGACGGCGCGCTCGCAGATGTTGTCGACCGACTCCTGGCGCATGACCGACCGTGGGTCGCGATCGAACTCCTCAGCCTTACGTGTCACCGGCTCAATCAGGGTGTGAGTTCCGCGGTCTCGGCCGATCAGGTCGTTACGGTCTTGGACCGTGCCCTGGATAGTGATTCGACCGATCCCGGCTTGGCCTCACGTGCCGCGTTCGACATCGGCCAGCTTTTGGACTACCTGGAAGGTGTCGGCGTCGCAGAGGCAACGCTGGCACGGCTCGAATGGAGCTACTTCCGGGTCCTCGAGTACACGCGTCAGCCTCACGCTCTCTACAGGGTCCTTTCCGCGGATCCGGAGCTCTTTGTCGAGTTGGTGTGTCGCGTATATCGCGCTAAGAAGGCGCCACCATCTGCCAAGGCGGATGATGGTGACGCTGCCATCGCTCAGAATGCCTGGTCAGTTCTCCATGCATGGAGGCCGCGGCTGGGCGAGCCCGGAGGGATCGACAGCCGCAACCTTCGTTCTTGGGTCGAACGGGCGCGCGCCGAACTCGCAACGCGCGACCGTGCCGATATCGGCGATCACCAGATCGGGCAGACGCTGTCAGGCCCATCGCTGGGAGCAGACAGCATCTGGCCGGCGGAGGAAATCCGCAAGCTGATTGAAGACCTGCAGAGCACCAACTTCGGGTCGGGCCTCGTCATCGGGGTCTTCAACTCGAGAGGAGTCACGACTCGGGGCGTCTACGACGGCGGAGCCCAAGAGTGGGCGCTGGCGGCGAAATACCGACGCTGGGGCGAAGCTGTCATCAACAGATGGCGGCGCACAGGCGGTGTGCTCACGCAACTGGGGGACGAATATGAGCGCGACGCTCGGCGGCAAGATCTCGAGGCTCACGCGCGCGCGAACGATGTGTAGCGCCCAGCCGTCGTCGTCGCGATCGAGCCGCTCGAGAGGCGTTGCTGCCGACAAACGCGCTGTTCCACGCAGTGGCACGTCGGGCGTCGCCTGGCGTTCGAGTGGGAGTTTTCAGCTCTACCAGGTGTCCGATGGCAGAGCGACGTCTTGACCGATCTATACCCTGCCAACTAGCTCATACTTGAGATCAAGTGAAGTAGTGTACTCACAAGTACCCTGCATAGTATCTCAATACTGAGGTATATTGCAGTGGTGCCACGATACTCCACGCTCAGTCGCCTCGCAGAGATCGCTGAGGATCAGTGGGGCCTTATCACTCGCCGTCAGGCCGAGCGCGCCGGCGTCTCGCAGGCCACCCTGCAACGTCTCGCAACAACGGGCATCCTTGACCGGGTGGCACAAGGGGTGTATCGGCTCACGGGGGCGCCGCCACCGGATCACCTCGAGCTCCGGGCAGCCTGGCTGCAGCTCGCCCCGGAGGTTCCGGCATGGGAGCGAACCCCAGATCAGGGGGTCGTCTCCCACCGCTCCGCCGCAGCGCTGTACGGCCTCGGGCACCTCCCCGCGGATCGGCACGAGTTCACCCTCCCGGTTCGGCGGCAGTCTCGCCGTAAGGACGTCCGGCTGCATCAGCGACCCGTTTCCCCGAGCGAGCGGGTCGTCCTCCACGGGATGCCCGTCACACGGCCGTCGCGCATCGCCGCCGACCTCCTCGACGACAAGGAAGACCCCGAAGCGGTGGCGCAGGTCATCGCCGACGCCATTCGCTCCATCTACGACTATCCGGGGACGTTCGCGGACGCGCTTGCGCCCCACGCGGCTCGCTTTGGGCTCCGGCGCGGAGATGGCCTCGCCCTGCTTCGCTGGCTCCTCGACACCGTTGGCGACCCAGAGACGTCTCGATGGATAGAGGAGGCGAGAGCCCACGTCGCACGCCCCTCCGCCGAGCACAACGGGAAGCTGCCAGCTAGTCCCCTTGCGGAAGCTCGGCGCCGATGACGGACGGCCGTTCGTACGGCAGTCCTGCGGCCTTTCGGCAGGCGCTCACCCAAAAGCTCAGGGATCTAGCCACCAGGAGCCGTTGGACGCTGCAGCAGCTCCAGCGACAGATGGCGTACGACCGCCTCCTGGAGCGCCTCTACCTCGTGGACGAGGGCTGGATCATCAAGGGGGCGACCGCACTACTCGCCCGTGACATCGGTGTCCGGAGCACCATCGACATCGACGTCTACCGCGAGGTGGCTCGCGAGATCGCCGAGGTGGACGTGCGCCGGGCGGCCGCCCTTGACATTGGCGACTGGTTCCGCTTCGAGATCGGCCCTCCTCGGCCGATCGTCGATACGGGCGGTGTCCGCCTTCCCGTGACCGCCCTCGTGGGGAACACCGTGTGGGTCCAATTCCACGTCGACCTGGTCGGGACGGATCTCCGCATGACCGGCGAGCCCGAGGACGTTCCCCCGCTGGCCCGGGTGGTCATGCCCGACGTGGAACAGCATGGATATCGCGCCTATCCGCTCATCGATCACGTCGCGGACAAGGTGTGCGCGATCATCGAGCGGCACGGTCCCACGGAGGCGCCGTCGACGCGCTTTCGCGACCTCGTCGACCTCGTGGCCATCGTCCTCGCCGCGTCGGTGGATGCCGAGCCGCAGATCGCCGCTCTGCGATCCGAGGCGCAGCGCCGCGGCCTGCAGCTGCCGGAGCAGTTCGGCGTCCCAGACCGGGCGCTGTGGGGCACCGGCTACGCTGCCGAGGCCCGACGCTCCCTTCTGCCGACGGCGCGAACCCTGGACGAGGCCCTGGCTACGTTCACGCCGTTTCTCGATCCGCTCCTGGATGGGACCGCGCGCGGCGTGTGGGACCCGCGAAACGCATGCTGGACATCGTGACGCTGATCGTGTGCTAGCCGGAATTTCAAGGTCGGCTCGCCTTGTGGTCCCGCGAGCACGTCCTGCTTCACGCAGTATCCGATGGGGCTCCTGAGGAACCGGACTAGTCTCTCCACCTAACGCACGTCCACACCCGACTGCAACAACCGGGTCAGCATTGCGTCATGGTCGGCTTTCTCAGCTTCATTGACGCTCGATATGCGGCTGAACCTACGGCCGAGATCTTTGAGCGACGCGCCCGAGTGCCACCACACATCGTCGACTCGAAACCATCGATCGTGGGGCATGACGCCCCTCGGGACTCTGAGGATACGAATACGTCGTCTGTGCGCACGAAGGGTGTTGGCCTCCGCACGTGCGTCGGCCGTGACTCTGCTGCCAACGTCGACGGTCGAAGACACTGTCCCATCGAGTTCGGAGTGAGCAGAACATATGTTTTGTCCGCCCGCTCGATGTGCTCGGTGATCCATGGAAGCCAATGCTCTCCGGGCGCGATTCCGCCGCCTGGCCGCTGGTCTGATGAGAATGTCACTTGAATGTTTGCTGCCCCGAACATATTCGTGAAGAGACCTTGAAGCGCCTCGGCAATTAGGCGATCGCGCGTGGCATGGCTGAGGAAGATCTCCACGCCTACCCCCCGGAACGAGTCGTCTGCAGTAGCTTCCCAAGGCTACCGTGCAACTATGAATTAACCTATGACCTGCCCAGTCAGGCAGGAGGTCAGGTTGCCCGTCAAAGTCGCAACGTAGTGAGCGCCCACCTCGAGTGCCGACTGGGTGTGGGGGCTGAAGAGCGCGAGGATCTGACCGAGGTGACTGACCATCGTCTCCGTGCGCTGCTTGATGTTTGATCGAGTCGGCTAGCTGGCCGGAGCAGTCTGGTCGTCAGCATTGCTCATGATCGCCATGACCTGTGGCTTGAACCGGTCCGCGCCTAGGAGCGGTCTTCGTCTAGGTCACGCCGCACATTCACTGGGGCTGCAGACAGGACATACTTGGAGCCTTCCTGGTTCCGCCAGGTCAGACGGCTGAGTAATACCGTGCAGTCACACTGCGGATGTGGTGCCGACTGCCGGTCACGGGGCGCTATCACCGGTGGCCCAGCACGCGGCACCCGAGCGGGCGACAGCGTGCAGGCCATGCCACGAGCCAGTGCGTGGAAGTAGACCGGCTGGTCACTGCCACCGGCGGGATCAACCTCGACGGCGCCAGACCCGTTCCCCACTCAGTGCCGACTCACCCAGCAGCGTTCTTACGACACCCGGCGGTTGCTTCCGACGACGAGGCACCGGCGCTGTCGGTGACAGGCACCCACCACGCCCGGCAGGGCCATGCAGGGCTCGTGAGCAGGAGAGGGCTGCCGAGTCCCCGCCACCCGGGGATAGCGGGCGGGGTCGGAGCTTCCTTCCCGCGTACGCAACGGTCTCGGCACGGCTGGGGTGGCACCTGGACTGCGGCTCTTCCCTTCCCGGCTTGTCAGCTTGCGCCGCTGCGTCGGTTCCCGCAACCGGCCTCTCGCTGCGCTCGCTCCGGGCGGCCAGAGATCTTTCCCGGCCGCGGGCCATGCGGGTGCCGGCTTCGCCGGCGCTGTCCTTTTCTTGTGCCCGCTGGGAAACATCTTGCGCCGCCCGGTCGGCCGGTATGCGGGCCCCTCCTTCGCGGCGCTGACACCTGACCGCCGGGAAGGGCCCCGCAGTCCCCAGGCCGCCACCAGGGCGGCCGTCCCTCCCGGTCACCGCACCAGGGAGGAAGCTCATGAACCCGATCAGCGATCACCGTCACCGGCCGCCTCGGCGATGACCCCCGCACGTTCACCACCCGGACGGCACCGACGGCGTCGAACTGCGCCTGGCCCTCGACCTGCCCTCCCGCGGCCCCGGCGGTGAGGGCATCACCCGCTGGGTCAAGGTCACCGCGTTCGGCCTGCTGGCCACCCGCACCGCCGAGTCGGTCCGCAAGGGCGACCGGGTGACCGTCCTGGCCGATGACCTCATCGCCGAGGCCTGGGCCGCGACCGGCAGCGGTGAGCCGCGCGCCCGGGTCAGCCTGCGGGCCCGCGAGATCGCCGCCTCGATGGCCTTCGACACCCTGCGCACCGGTTTCGCCGACCGCAAGGCCGCCCGCGTGGCCGCCGCTAACGGCGAGCCGAGCGGCCTCCCGGCTGATGAGCAGGCCGAGGCGCAGGTTCTGAGCGGCGTCACATCCTGACCCCAGGCGGGGCGGGCAGCGTGCCCGCCCCCGCCTTCGCCATCTCCCGTCTCGCCGTCTCGTCACGGAAGGAATCTCCGATGAACCCCAAGCCCGACCGGCCGCCGGTGCGGGTCAACTCCCCGGCCGCCGTCCTCGCCGTTGTCCCGCACCTGCTCGGTTTCGTCCCCGAGGCGAGCCTGGTCGTGATCGGCGCCGGGCCGCCGAACGACCGGGTCCAGGTCGCGATCCGCTATGACCTGCCCGACCCGCCCGACACCCGTTTCGCCGCCGAGATCGCCGCGCACGCGGTCGGCGTGCTGACCCGCCAGCACATGCCCACCGGCATCGTGGCCGGTTACGGCCCTGGTTCGCTGGTCACCCCGCTGGTGGACGCGATCCGCGCCGCGGCGCACGGCGTCGGCCTGGAGCTGCGGGAGATCCTCCGCGTGCAGGACGGCCGCTATTGGTCGTATCTGTGTGGCGATCCGTCGTGCTGCCCGGCCGATGGGGTGCCGTTCGACGCGGCCGCGCATCCCGCAGCCGCGCGCCTGGCTACCACGGGACAGCCGGTGCTGGCCGACCGGGAGGCGCTGGCCGCCGCCGTCGCCCCGCTGACCGGAGCCCCGGCCGCGGCGATGGCCGAGGAGACCCGGCGGGCCGGACGGATCGCCGCCCGGCTGGTCGCCCGGGCCGGGCGCGCGCGCTCACCGAGCACGGGCTGGCCGCGGTGCGCGCCGCGATCGAGGTCTACCGCGACGGCGGCTCGATCACCCGGTTCGACCGGCACGCCTGGCTGGCGCTGGTGCTGGCCAGCGTGCGGGTCCGGGATGACGCGTGGGCGCGGATGGACCCGCACTACCGTGACGCGCACCGGCACTTGTGGACCGACCTGGTGCGCCGGGCGCAGCCCGGCTATGTGGCCGCGCCCGCATCTTTGCTGGCGTTCACCGCGTGGCAGTGCGGCGATGGGGCGCTGGCCAACGTCGCGCTGGACCGCGCCCTAGCTGACACGCCCGGGTATTCGATGGCGCTGCTGCTCCGCGACGCTCTCGCCGCCGGTATGCCCGCCGTCGATGGCGACCCTGCCGATGACGCCTGAGGAGGTGGCCGCCAGCTACGCCGACGCAACTGGCGATCAGCCCGGCGGCGGCACCGGGCACGCCAACCCAGGGCGCGATACCGCGAGCGACAGCTGACCCTTCCGTCGTGCGCGGGGCCGTGGGGCCTTCCGGCTCGCGCACAGGAAGGCCCGGACTCACCTCCGGCGATGGGTGAAGGCGCCGGTGTCGAGGCGCTGCCCGAAGGCAGGTGCCAGCCGGAGCGGTAAAGGATCTCGGGTTGCCTGGGCCGTGCGGTGCGCGCCGCGATGTCCGCGCCTGGGCCGCATGTCAGGCTCGCGCGGGCCGTGGAGGGAGTCCCGGGCGTGGCCGTCTCGGGGGCACGCGCGGGTCTGTCTGCGGTGGTGACGTCCGTGCTCCCGGCTGCGGTCCGCAGGTCGCCGGTGGCGGGGTCCACGGCGTATCCCGGCTTGTCAGTCTCGCAGGCGCGGGCGGGAGCTCAACCGGCCTCTCGCTGCGCTCGCCCCGGCCGGTTGCCCTCCCGCCCTATGACGCCTGCGTGTCCTCCGGCGCCGGAACACACCGAACCAGACCCCACCACCGGCGACCCCCTCCAGCGAACGGAGCGCACCATGGACATCACCACCTCCCCATCGGCCACGATCACCTGCGCCAAGCCGGGCTGCGGCACCGTCACCACCCTGGCCGAGTCGGGCTACATCGACGGCTGCGGGCAGGTCTGCCTCGACTGCTACGGTCCTACTCCGGAGTGGATGATCGACCTCGAGCCCCCGTTCTGACATTCGGGAGCGTGCTCGCCGGACCCGCCGTCCGGCGAGCACGCAGGCACAGCTCGTTCACGGCTGGTGCTCCGGCCGGGAGGTCCGGGTTGGGCGCAATGGCCGGCCTGTCGTTGCTGATGCGGTATGCCGCTACCGGAAGCGGGTGACGAAGCGGCGTTGCCAGGGGTTTTCCACCGCGCGTGCCGCGTAATGCGTCCGGACGTAGCTGACCGCCTCGCCGGGCAGGCAGCCCGTCCAGGACCGCGAGGCAGGCCAGCGCGGTGCCGGTGCGCCCATAGCCGCAGGCGCAGGCGATCTCGACGCGGTCGGTCTGCGCCCGCGCCCATGCCTCGCGCAGCGCCTCCCCGGCAGCAGCGGGGTCGGACGGCAACCAGAACTCCGGCCAGCGCACCCAGCGCGCCTCCCACGGGACGGGGGGCGGTTCATGACCGAGCAGGTACAGCGCGAAGGTCGGCACCGGCCCCGCCGGGAGAGGGCGGCGTAATCCCCGGCCGCGCACCAGCAGGCCAGACGGCAGCCGCAACACGCCCGCCATCTCGGGCTCCCAGGCAGCGCTCACGCAGCGAGAGTAGCTCTCTTGCCCAAGCTGACTGACGTGCGGACCGGGGTCGTTCACCAGGTTGGATGATCCGGCGGCAGCCAATTGCCGCCCACCAGCGGCAGCACCCGACGCTGAGGTCTTCTCTGCACAGCCCCGTCTCAGTTGTCGCGTGGCACGACGTAGACGCCGCGGCCCGGGACCGTTCGGACCAGTCCCTCGGTCCGCAGGACGTTGAGGGCCTTCTCGGCGGTGCCCTTGGCGACCTCGTAGCGCTGCATGATCGTCTTGATGCTCGGGAGGGGCTCGCGAGGGCCGATCTCGCCGGACTCGATCATCCCGCGCAAGAGCGCAGCAACCTGAAGGTAGCGGGGCTCGTCGCTGAAATGATCAATAGACACCCTGCCAGGCTAAGTAACCAAGGGTGACCCTGGCCTTCGGGGGAACCCTAGGTACCTAGGGAGCCTTGAGATAGTATCTAGGTATGTCAGCATGACCAGGATCAGGAGAGCATGCGGCGTGGCTGCGCGCTGTCAAGAGCGGCCCGTCCCTGGACCCGCCGCCAACGGCGGGCTTGGCAGGCGAGGTGGGTGCGGACCGCGCTTGACCTGGATCCGATCGTCTACAAGTTGATGCACCCGGAGCCGGGGAGACAAGCCTGACCCTGGCTCGGGCGGATCAGGATGTCGCGCTGTACCGGTGCTTTCTGAAGCTGTGCGTACTGTACCCGGGCGCGGCGATCGTGCCGACGAGGCAGCTCGACCGCGTCTGGCACACGCACATGCTGGATACGGCCAAGTACCGCGCCGACTGTGACTGGGTGTTCGGCCGCTTCATGGATCACTTCCCGTATGCGGGCTGCGCGGAGAGGACGACCGGCGCGCCTGGCGTGACGACTTCGCTCGGACCTGCTGCCTGTTCCGGGAGCACTTCGGAGTCGAGATCGGCGCCAGCCGGCAGCCAGCGCCTGCCGCGTTCACGGCGACGGCTCAGACTGCTGCGTCGGCTGCGTCAAGCCTGCGGCGGCCGATACCCGGCCGCGCCCGGAACGCGCCGCGCTCGCGGGCTGAGGCGGTGGGTGCGGCTGAGCGCATCGTGTCTTGCGGCGAAGTGTCCTATCTCGATCGATCTGAGCCACGGCCAGGTCGGTGACCTGCGGGTGGCTCAGATGGCGTGAGACGTGCTCGCGGCGCTCGTCTCACCGGATATGAGCTATTTCATCTCGTCACCGTGCTGGAGGCCCGGCGGCTGCCGCCGCGCCGATCCCGGTCAGCTGCGGACCGCCTTCCCGCCATCACTGTCCTGTCCGGTTGAAGTCCGCCGCCGTGGCCGTGGATCCGCGAGCTCCCGCCTGACCTGCGGCACTCAGCCGTCCAGGACCGTGCGCAGGACGGCGGCGAAAGCGCCGGGGCCGCTGAGGAAGCCGTCGTGACCGCCGGGGAACGTGACCGGCGTGGTGCCGAGCCGCTCGGCCACGGCCACGGCGGCACGGCCGGCCAGCATCTGGCCGGACTGGGTGCCGACGCCGAGGACGATGCGGGTGGGTGCCGCGCGGAGCGCGCCGAAGTCGTAGCTGGTAGCCGGCGCAGGCGGTCATGTGCAGTCCGAGCAGCGGATCGTCGCGGAAGCCGTCGTCTTGTGCGGGCAACCCGAAAGCGGCGGGATCGGGAGCGGGCTGCCCGGGGAAGCCGGGCGGGATCGGGCCCGCGTGGCTGACCAGCGCGATGAACTCGGCCATCGCCGGGCCGAAGCCGCTGCGCTGGTAGGTCTCGCGGATGTCGGCGCACGCGGCCAGCACGGGCTCACGGTCCGGCAGCTCCTGGGCGGCGGGCGGCTCGTGCGCCACCAGGGCGCCGATCAGCCGGGGATGGCTGGCCACCAGGGCCAGCGCGTTGACCGCGCCGCCGCTGCTGCCGAAGACGTCGGCCGGCCCGGCGTCCAGCGCCTGGATCAGCCGGCGCAGGTCCTCGGCGTGCTCGCCGGGCGCCGACCCTGGCGGCTCGCCGTCGGTGCGCTGGCTGCGCTCCGTCCCGCGGGGGTCGTAGGTCACCACCGTGCGGTCGGCGAACTGCCCAGCCAAGGCGGCGAAGCCGGAGGCTCCCATCGGCGACCCGATCAGCAGCAGGACCGGATGCCCCGCGCCGCCGTTGTCCCGCACGTCGTAGTGCAGCACGGCGCCCGGCGCCTCCAGCGTGTACGTCTTCGGCTCGCTCATGGCGGCGGACCCCTTTCCCAGGCTGATCGTCTTCTGCCCGTACCGATCGGCGCAAGCCGGGAACCTCATCGCCCGGTCCTGATGTTCCCGGCTCACGCTACGCCGGACTCTGACGGTGCCGTCACCGCCGGCCGTGACCGGTGGACGGCGCCGACGGCGCTCAAACAGGCTGGCGCCGCTGGTGTTGTCTGAGGATGAGCCGCGCAGGTTAGTT
>CAWKNX010000019.1:0-254568 GCA_963851085.1 uncultured Actinomycetota bacterium
CGAGCAGATCCCCCCGCAGTAAAGGCCTGCCGCATCCGCGGCAGCCGTTCGGGAACAATCATCGGTTGTTCGCCAGGGTGCGGGTCGCCGCGGCGGCGATCGCCATGCTGAGCGCCCAGCCGACGACGCTGAGAACGGTGGCCACCACCGCCGGCAAGCCGCGGGACTGGAAGACGTCCTGCTGGCCGACGTGCACCAGCGGGACAAGCTGATCGGCGCCGTAGAGCAGCGGATTGAATGCGGCGGTGTCGTCTCGCTGCACCCGCACCGGCGGGTGACGCGCGAAGTGCACGGTCGCGAACGTCAGCAGGCCGAGCGCCCATCCCGGCGCCCGCGTCGCGCCGCGGGCGCCCACAGCACCTGGCCTACCCCATCGATGGCCCATCGCTGGTGCCCAGCCCCTGCGATGGGCCATCGATGGGGCTACGGGCACGGCCACGACGGCAGCCGGCCGCGCGGCGCGGCTCGTATCTGCCGGGTATCCCGGCCGGGGACGCGCCCGGGGGTGTGAAGACTCCGGTTCGGGTTGCCCACCGGCGCCGGGTTTCCTCCCCGTCGTCCCGGCCGTGTTCAGTCTGGCGCCAAGGCCCGACCCGGGGTGCGCTGCCGCGCGCCCGGATGGGCCAGGTGATTCTCGGTTCAGCCGGGCCTGCCGCCGGCCCAGCTCCAGGCGTAGCCCGGATCCTCGGCCTGCCGGGCCGCCGGGCCGATAAGCAGCGGCCGGAACGTGTCGATCATGACGGCGGTCTCGTCGGTGCTCGTCCTGCCCTCGGCCAGGCCGCGCACCGCCGCCTCGACGGCGCCAGGCTGCGGGCCATGCGTGAAACCGGATGGGTGCAGGCTGATCGAGCCAATCCCGATTCCCGATCCACGGCGCGCGGAGTAGTCGCCGGCGACGTAGAACATCATCTCGTCGGAGTCCACGTTGTGATGGTTGTAGGGGATTGGCACCGCGGCGGCGTCGAAGTCGAGCGGCCGTGGGCAGAACGAGCAGACCACGAAGTTGGGTCCCTCGAACGTCTGATGCACCGGTGGCGGCGCGTGCGTCCGCTTAACCGACGGCTCGAAGTCCGCGATGTTGAACGCATGTGGGTACAGGCAGCCGTCCCAGCCGACCACGTCGAACGGATGATGCGCGTAGGTAAGCCTGGTCAGGCCCGCCCGGTTGCGGACAAGCACGGGCACATCCTCGCCGGCGGCGAGCAGCGGCCCGTCCGGCCCGCGCAGATCCCGTTCGCTGTATGGCGCGTGCTCGAGGAACTGCCCGTGGGCTGACAGGTACCGCCGCGGCGTCCCGATGTGCCCTCTCGCCTCGACGACAAGCGCCCGCGCGAGTGCCACGGGAATCCACCGGTGAATGGTTCCGGCCGGCACCAGAACGTAGTCACCGGGTCCGGCGTCGATCGCCCCGTAGACCGATTCGAGCCGCGCTTGACCTGCCTGGAGATACACCATCTCGTCGCCGGCGGAGTTGCGGTACAGCTCAGACGCCGTGTCCGCGGCCGCGTAGTAGATCCGCACGTCGTCGTTGCCGAGCAGCAACTGCCTGCCGAGCACGAGATCGCCGCCGCCGGGTAGCTCCGGGGTGCGGAAATGGCGCGGCGCCAGCGGCAGGTTGTGGGTGAGATGGCCGGCCGCGACGTCGTCAGGCACACCCTCACTCTTGACGATGGCCGTGGGCAGATGGACGTGATACAACAGCGAGGAATCGGAAGAAAAGCCTTCTTCACCCATCAATTCCTCGGCGTACAGGCCGCCATCGGGCCCGCGCATCTGAACATGCCGTTTCCGCGGGATTTCCCCGACCGCCCGGTAGTACGGCATCCTGTCTCCTTTGACCTCAGATGCTCGGGCCACCCGGCGGGATCGCCTTGGCCAGCCGGGTGCCGGAGCATCCGCTCGGCGCCATCCCGGCACCGCCGTCACTGGCGGCTGCGTCACCAGGGGCGGCGCAACGCCCCGTGCCGCAGCGCCGGTACATCCGGTACAGCCCCATACAGCCGGCAAAGCCTGTGCAGCGATCCGCGCGTGTCGCTCCTTTCCCGACTATAGACGCACAGCGTAGGGTCGGCATCGCCGGAGGAAGGACCACATACCCCCCGATGAACGACGACAATCCGCCGGGTCGCAACGGTGGCCCGCCCGGCCATCAGGGCTTGCGGCTCCTGGCGCTGCTCACTGTGATCGCTGGCGTACTGGCCCTCGCCGCGGCCGCATTCGTGTTCTCGTATGCCCCGGTGTATGACATCGCGCGCGCCGCGGGTCTCAGGCCCGGGCTCGCGCGGTTCTATCCCGCGCTGCCCGACGCCGTGCTCGTGGTTGCCTGCGCAGCGGCGCTCGCGCTCCGCGGTGCCCACTGGTGGGCACGTTGGCTCGTCTGGCTGTCGATCATCGCCCTCGTCGCGCTGGTCGGCGCGGCGGACGCGGTGCACGCCATGGCGATCAAGCTTCCGCGGCGGCCCGCCGCCGCGGCGGTGGCGGTGCTCCCGTGGGCGCTGCTGCTGCTCGGCTTCCGGCTCTGGCTTTCGGTGCTGCGGCACACGAGGAAGGACCAGGCGCGACCCGCCCCGCCGGTGATCACGGTTGCGGCGGCAAAGGCAGCGGCAACGGCTGATGCGGCCATGGCCAGCCCAGCGGCCGATTCGGCCACGGCCAGCCCGGTGGCTGATCCGGGGATCCCGGGCCTGGCGATCCTCGCCCCTGCTGTGCGCCCAGACCCCGCCCCAGAACCCGCCACGGCGGGATCCACACCCGCGAGCCCGGCCCGTGTCGCAACGGAACCTGGCGCTGCCACACCGAGCGCTGCCACACTGAGCGCTGCCACTAGCGCTGCCACACCGGCAAGCCCGGCCGCGGGCGCGATGGAACCAGGCGGTGCCACACCACCCGTCATCTTGCGCGGGCTGGATCTCATCCTGCCGCCGTACCCCGACGAAGCCGAAGCAGCCGACCCCGCCCTGGCCGAAGCACCTGCTTTCGACCCACGCGACGCCGGTGAACCTGCCACGGAACCAGCACCGGAGCCAGCCGACGCCAATCCCTGTCCCGACGCCGGTGAACCTGCCACGGAGCCAGCACCGGAACGGGCGGAGGCGGAGCCTGAGCCAGCAGCCAGCGCCAATGCCTGGCTCGATGACGCGCCGCTCGATGCGGCCACTGACCACGGCGGAATCGGCGGCGAAGGGCGGGACGTCATTGGCGAAGGCTACGGCCGCGACCGTTCGCCCGGACCGTTCGCCACCGATCCCTATCCGCGCGGCCGTGCGCCACAGAGCGCCACTTCTGGCTCGCCGCTCGGGGCGCCGGTACCCGAGACGGTGCGGCCAAGCGCAGCCGTTAAGGATCATGTGGGCGCCGCGCCCACGTTCGCGATGCCGCCCGGGGCGGAAACATCTGACGGCCCGTCGCCACCGCCGGATGCCGCAGCGCGGGCGGCTGGAACGGACCAGCCGGCCGCGGAGCACGGCACGCGGGAACCCCGGGCGGCTGGACCGGAGACGCCGGACGGCGAACTGGCGCGGCCGGCCGCGCGTGCGCCAGGAAGGCCAGCACCGGAATCGGCGCGATCATCCGCGCGTGAGCCGGGCACCGTTAACGGTGAGGCGGATTCCGCGACCGATTTCCGGCGCGTCCGTAGCTCCCCGGTACCGCCAGAAGAGTGAGCGTCCAGCCGGCCGCAGCGTTGATTCGTGATCGCGGTATTTTTACCGCGCATGCTTCCCAAAAGTTACCGCGATCATGAACGTGAGCTATCGCCGGATGCCCTACGCTCCGGCGGCACGCCAGTCCTGCCGTCTTCAGCCGCGATAGCGACAATGGCGGTCGCGACGGCTGCGATGCCCTCGCCGCGCCCGGTGAGGCCAAGCCCATCTGTCGTAGTGGCCGCCACCGTGACCTGAGCGCCGCCGAGCGCGGCGGAGAGCACGGCCTCGGCCTCGGCCCGCCGCGGCGCGATCTTCGGCTGGTTCCCGATGAGCTGTATGGCGACGTTGCCGACGCGGTACCCGGCGCCGCAGACGAGCTCGGCGACGGCAGACAGCAGCTCGGTTCCTGCCGCGCCGGCCCACCTCGGTTCGTCCGTGCCGAAGCAGCGGCCGAGATCACCAAGGCCCGCAGCCGACAACAGGGCATCGCAGGCCGCGTGCGCGGCGACATCACCATCGGAATGGCCGGCGAGCCCATCCTGGTCCGGCCAGAAGAGCCCGGCCAGATAGAGCGGGCGGCCGGAACGCAGCGGGTGGACATCGACCCCGATGCCCACCCGTGGCAGATCAGTGCTCAGTAGACAGAACCTCGTCGAGGAGCGCTTCCGCCTTGTCCTCGTTCGTTTTCTCGGCAAGCGCGAGTTCGCTCACGAGAATCTGCCGAGCCTTGGCAAGCATGCGCTTCTCACCCGCGGAAAGTCCGCGTTCCCGGTCCCTTCTCCACAGGTCGCGTACGACTTCCGCAACCTTGTTCACGTCACCGGAGGCGAGCTTCTCCAGATTCGCCTTGTACCTGCGTGACCAGTTCGTCGGCTCCTCGGTGTGCGGCGCACGGAGCACCTCGAACACCCTCTCAAGCCCCTCCTGGCCAACGACGTCACGCACGCCGACAAGCTCAGCGTTATCGGCGGGCACGCGCACCGTCAGGTCGCCCTTGTCGACCTTCAAGACCAGGTAGGATCTTGCCTCGCCCTTAATCGTCCGAGTCTCAACGGCTTCAATCCGAGCAGCCCCATGGTGGGGGTAGACGACAGTGTCGCCGACCTTAAAAGTCATGTGGCAAGTACCCCTTCCGCTGAAGACAAGGTTACCACGGCGGACGCGGGTGATAAACCGTCCTTGACGGTAAACGTGCAGGTCACTGGGGAATTTCGGGACATCAGAATACGTGTGTGACATGCACAGGGCGCTTCCGCCCCAGCCCGGCCCGGCCCCCTCAAGCCGGACCTTCTTCGTTCCGTGCGCATACGGGTTCACCACTGCGGGCGTCGCTGGCTCATACTGGGAAATGCGGCGGCGGGCCTCGGCGATCGGCGAGGTCACGGCACCCGCGCCACAAGATCTCTCGGCCGGTGACGGAGGTGCCCGAGGAGATGGGCGGCGAACCCGAGCGGGACGAGGGCGGTCTGCCGCCGGTCGACATCGAGATCCCGGACGATGCACGGGAACTCGACCGCGACGTGCAGGCCTACTACCGCGAGTTGCGCGCGGAACGGCGGCGGCGCCGGGTTCAGCGGCTTGTCACACCGTTCACCAGGCACGGGATAGTAGTCCCGATGATCGCCGGGACGCTCGCGTTGACTCTGTTCGTCGGCACCATGCTCACGGTGATCACGAGCACGCCTGAGCCGTCGTCTGTGTCAGCGCCGCGGCTCACCGCGCCGGCCTTGATCCCTCCGGCCGGGCAGCTGGGCGGGCCGCTGCCCGCCGCGGCGGTCTGGATCGACAACAGGGCGTCGCAGCTCACCGACCTCAGACCCGCTGTGCTCGCGATCGTTCCCTCCGTCTGCCGTTGCCTCACCACATTGCGGCAGCTCACAGCGCAGGCCGCCGCGACCCAGGTCAAGATCTACTTCGTCGGCACAGGCAGCGGGGTCAAGCAGCTCACGAGCCTCGCCGCCCAGGCGGGCCGCGGGACCGTCCAGGTGGTAGACGACAGGGAAGACGTCCTGGCCGCGTACCAGCCCGTCGGGCTTACGGTCATTCTCGTGCACAGCGACACCGCCGTGACATCGGTGGAACGCGGACTGATCCCGGGTGTCAAGCTCCAGGACAAGCTGAGGCAGCTCCCGATGCCTGGCCTTGGCTACCCCCTGAGTCCCGCGCCCGGCTGAGCCGGGCCCGGCGACGGGCGTGCGGGCAGCGACCAGGTGGGCGCGCCCAAGGTGCGGCCCACCCAAGTAGCCTTCGACCCGTGCGAGCACGCGTACTCGAAGGTCTCGTCAGGAGCTGCCATCCAGAGCCGGTGTGCGCCGTCGCGGCCGGGGTCGCCGCGATCGCGTACGCGGCAGGCCGCGGGCTCACGGGTACAGTGATCGCCGGCCTGGCGGTGCTGACCGGTCAGCTCTCCATCGGCTGGAGCAACGACTACCTGGACCGGCGGGTCGACAAGGCCGCTGGCAGGCGGGACAAGCCGCTCGCGCTTGGCAGCGTTCGCCCGGCGCTCGTCGCGGCCGCCGCGGCGACGGCGGCCGTCTGCTGCATCCCGCTGTCACTCGCGAGCGGGTGGCGCGGGGGGCTCGCGCAGCTCGCCGCGGTCGCCTCGGGCTGGATCTACAACCTCGGCGTGAAGCGCACGCTCTGGTCGCCGGTCCCGTTCATCCCGGGATTCGGCCTGTTCCCCGCGTTCGTCACGCTTGGCCTGCCTGGTCATCCATGGCCCGCGTGGTGGGCACTGACCGCAGGCGCCCTGCTTGGGGTCGGCGCGCATTTTGCCAACGTCCTCCCCGACCTGCCCGCTGACCTCGCGACCGGTGTGCTCGGCCTGCCGCAGCGGCTGGGCGGCAGGATTTCGCGCTTCCTGGCGGGCGCGTTTCTCGGCGCGGCGACCGCGGTCCTCGCGATAGCGCCAGACGGCTTCGACGCGCTCGCCGCGGCCGGCCTCGCCGTGTCAATCGCGGTAATCGCCACCGGCCTGGCCGGTGCCATCGCGGGCCCACGGCACCAGACGGGGCGCGTCCTCACCATGGTCGCCGTCATTACCGCTGGCCTGCTCGACGTCGTCCTGCTCGTGGCAAGGGCGGGCCAGATGAGCTGACCGCGGGCTTACCGGAGGGCAGGTGAATGCTCCACAGCGCCGACCGCTACGCTTTCGGTGCCTTATCCGTACGTCAGCCGGAGGGAGACGACTCCGTGATCCGCAGTAGCGCCCTTCGGCTTCTGGTGATCGCCGCCGCGGTCGCGCTGATCCCGGCGCTCGCCGGCTGTGCAGCCGGCCTGAACGCCCAGACCAACCGGCCCTTCGATACGACCCAGGGCGCGAGCACGGTCTTCCACAACATCGCCATCAGGGACGTGTTCGTGCTCGGACCTGACGTGAACGGAACGCTTCAGCCCGGGCAGGCGGCGAGCATGTTCCTCGCCCTGGACAACGAGGGCGCCCCCGACCGGCTCACCGCCGTCTCGGCCCTCGGGACCGCGGTGTCGGTGACGATTCAGGGCGGGACGGTGAACCTGCGCCGGGGACAGCCAGCACTCCTCACCGGCCCGTCGCCCGAGGTGGTGCTCAACGGGCTCACCAGGGCGCTGAGCGGTGGCGAGTCCATCCCGGTCGCGCTTACCTTCCAGAACGCTGGCACGGTCACTATGATCATCCCCGTCGTGCCGCGGGTTGACTACTACGCGACGTTCTCACCCCCGCCGAGCCCCACCCCAACGCCCACGAGGCGCGCGCAGAAGAGCCCGAAATCGTCTCCCACAAGGTCCGCGGGGTCGGCCACCCCGACGCCCACTGCCACGCCGTAGCGAGCATGTCACACAATCGCGGCGCCCTCGGCGGTCCAGCCTGCCATCCCAGCGGCGCCGCGTCAGGCACTGGATTCGAATTTGTAGCCGAGCCCGCGGACCGTGACGATGTGACGCGGGCTGGCCGGATCCCGCTCGATCTTCGCCCGCAACCGCTTGACGTGCACGTCGAGTGTCTTGGTGTCACCGACGTAGTCGACACCCCAGACACGGTCGATGAGCTGCATGCGGGTCAGCACCCGGTCGGCGTTGCGCAGCAGGACCTCGAGCAGCTCGAACTCCTTGAGCGGCAACTGGACCTGCTTTCCGCGCACGGTGACGACGTGCCTGTCCACGTCCATCCGCACCGGGCCGGCCTTCCAGCGTGGCCGTCTGAAGCTCCTCGGTCTCACCCTGCCGGCGCAGCACCGCGCGGATCCGGGCGACGAGCTCGCGCGAGGAGAACGGCTTGGTCACATAGTCGTCGGCGCCGAGTTCCAGCCCGACCACCTTGTCGACCTCGGTGTCCTTGGCGGTAAGCATGATCACCGGCACGTTCGAGCGCTGCCGCAACGTCCGGCACACCTCGGTGCCAGGCAGACCGGGGAGCATCAGATCGAGCAGTACCAGGTCGGCGCCGCTGCGGTCGAAGGTGTCGAGCGCGTCGGGGCCGGTCGGGCATACGGCTACCTCGAAACCCTCCTTGCGCAGCATGTAGGAGAGGGCGTCGCTGAACGACTCCTCGTCCTCGACAACAAGCACACGGGTCACTTGACTGCCTCCCATGGGGATCGCACTGCGGTGGCCTCGTCGCCGTTCCCGCTTGATTCCGCCGCATGATGCAGCGGAAGCCGAAGGGTGAAGGTGGAACCGGCGCCTTCTTTGCTCCAGACCTTGACCTTGCCGCCATGGGCGGCCATCACGTGCTTCACGATGGCGAGGCCGAGCCCCGTTCCACCGGTGGCGCGTGAGCGCGCCGGGTCGACCCGGTAGAAGCGTTCGAAGATTCGCTCCAGATCCCGCTCGGGAATGCCGATGCCCTGGTCGGCGACGCTGATCTCGGCCTTCTTCCCCGAACGCAGCGTGGAGACCACGACGCGGGTGCGTTCCGGGCTGTAGGCGACCGCGTTCTCGATGAGGTTGCGCAGCGCCGTGACGAGCATGTCCTCGTCGCCGAGCACGCTCAGGCCATGGTCGCCGCCGGTCGCGAGCGTGATGCCGTGCTTGTTCGCCTTCATCCGGCACCGGTCGATGGCCTCGGCTATGACCGCCCCGATTTCGACCGGCTTCGCGTCCGTGACGGGTTCGGCGCTCTGGATCCTCGTCAGCATGATCAGGTCCCTGACGAGCACGGTGAGCCTGGCGGCTTCCTGCCGCATCCGGCCCGCGAAACGGCTCACCGCCTCCGGATCGTCCGCCGCCTCCTGGGTGGCCTCGGCCAGCAGCGCGAGCGCACCGACTGGCGTCTTGAGCTCGTGGCTGACGTTCGCGACGAAGTCGCGGCGGACCGCCTCCACCCGGCGGCTCTCCGTCTGGTCATCGGCGAGCACCAGCACCAGGCCACCCCCGGCGAACTGGGCGCCGAGCGGTGCGACCCGCACGGCGAAGCTCGTCGTCCGGCCGCCGAACTTGCGGTTGGGCACGTCGATCTCGGTTTCCCTGATCTCGCCGTCTCTGCGTACCTGACGGGCAAGCGCGATCAGATCGCCGACGACAAGCTGGTCCCCTTTGACAAGACCGAACGCGCGTGCCGCGGAGCTCGCGCGGAGCACCCGGTCCTCGTGGTCCACGACGACCGCGGAGGAGGGCAGTACGGAAAGGACGGAGGCGACACCTGGCGGCAGCCGGACCGGCTGCGGCGTCCCATCACGCGGCCCACGATGATCGTTTACGGGCCTGAACGCGAGCACCGCGGCTGCCCCGGTGGCCAGGCCGGCCATCGCCGCGATGGCTGCCACCAGCTCGACACTCACGTCTTGATGGTATGCGGATCGCGGCCTGACCAGGCAACCACCGACTTGCGAGCACTGGGGTAATTTGAGATGAATTCACCGCACGGTCGGGCTTTGTTCGCCTACGGGTGCCCGGACGGCTGCCTACCGGCCCTGGTTGCGCACCGCCTCAACCGCCTCAGCGGCCGCATCCGGATCAAGATACTCGCCGGGCCCTGCGGGCCTGAAGCTAGCGTCGAGCTCGTAAACCAGCGGGATCCCTGTCGGTATGTTCAGCGCGGCTATGTCATCGTCGCCGATGCCGTCGAGATGCTTGACCAGCGCCCGCAGCGAGTTACCGTGCGCCACGACCAGGACCGTCAGGCCCACGGCGAGGTCGGGCACGATCCCGTCGTACCAGTAGGGCAGCATCCGCCCCAGCACGTCCTTGAGGCATTCGGCGCGCGGGACCAGGTCCGGCGGCAGGTGGGCGTACCTCGGGTCGCCGACCGGCGAGAGCGGGTCGTCGTCAGGCAGTGGCGGCGGCGGGACGTCGTAGGAACGCCGCCACAGCATGAACTGCTCGTCGCCGAACTCGCCACGCGTCTGCGCCTTGTTCTTGCCCTGGAGCGCGCCGTAGTGCCGCTCGTTGAGGCGCCAGGAGCGGCGCACCGGCAGCCATGCGAGCCCGGCGGTGTCCAGCGAGATGTTCGCCGTCTGGATAGCGCGGTTGAGCACCGACGTGTGCACGATGCCCGGCCGCATGCCCGCGTCGAGCAGCAGCTTCCCACCGGTTGCGGCCTCGTCCGCGCCCTTCGCGGACAGGCCCACATCGACCCATCCGGTAAACAGGCCGTCCGCGTTCCACGCACTCTCGCCATGCCGAAGCAGCACCAAGGTTCCCACGTAGGCAGCCTATCCGCGATGACCGGCCAGGCACCCCGCGCACGCGGGGAAAGGCACCAGCCAGATCCTGCACGGCTGCCGCGGGTGGCCGACCGTGGGACTGCGGGCGCGTGCGGCGCCACGGCCACCGGGGGGCAGGGATGCCCGCGCCGGACGCGGCGCCGCGCAGGTGAGCACGGCCGTCCCGGCCAGGGCGCCTGATCGGCCTGTCACCAGCAACGGGAACACGGCGCGCTGCGGCGGGGTTGGACGTGGCGGTTGTCCGGGCCAGGTGAACGGAGGTGAACCGCCGTGCCGTGGCACCGTTTCGGAGGCTGGTTGAGAACCCTTGCTCGTCGCGGGGCGGCGCGGCGCACAGCGGCGGTAAAGCCGGCCGGGCCAGACGGTGGATGGCGATGCGAGAGCGAGGGGTAATGGCGATGGAGCCGGAGGTACCACGTGACCGAGCACAGCGCTAGCCGGGGCGACCCAGAACCCAGACGGCGCAGCCAGCAGTTGCCTGGGCGCCGCACAGCAGAGCACGGGGTTCTCCGGCAGGCTCTACGGCGGATCGCGACCATCAGCGTGCACACGTCGCCCTTCGACCAGCCGGGCACCGGCGACGCGGGCGGCCTGAATGTGTACGTCGTCGAGGTCAGCAAACGCCTGGCGGCGCTTGGCGTCGAGGTCGAGATCTTCACCCGCGCGGTGTCGCGTGACGCGCCTCCCGTCGCGGAACTGGCTCCTGGCGTGCTCGTGCGCCACGTCGTCGCCGGCCCGTTCGAGGAACTCGACAAGAGCGATCTTTACGGCGAACTCTGCCACTTCACCTTCGGCGTCCTGCGCGCCGAGGCGGCCTACGAACCGGGCAGGTACGACCTCGTGCACTCGCACTACTGGCTGTCCGGGCAGGTCGGGGCGGTGGCCAAGGAGCGGTGGGGTGTCCCGCTCGTGCAGTCGATGCACACGCTGAGCAAGGTCAAGAACGGTGCGCTCGCCGCGGGCGACACGCCAGAGCCGGAGATCAGGATCCGCGGCGAGACAGAGGTCGTCGCGGCGGCCGACCGGCTCGTGGCGAACACGGCGCAAGAGGCGGACCAGTTGATCACGCTCTACGACGCGGACCCGGCACGGGTGGGCACGGTCAGCCCTGGCGTCGACCTCGCGCTGTTCAGGCCGGGGTCGCGTGCCGCCGCGCGGCACCGGCTCGGCCTGCCATCCGATGCGGTGGTGCTGCTCTTCGCTGGACGCGTACAGCCGCTGAAGGGACCCGACGTGCTGCTGCGCGCCGCGGCCCAGATGGTGCGCGAGGATCCCGGTCTCGTGAGCAGGCTGGTGGTCGCGTTCGTCGGCGGCCCGAGCGGGTCGGGCCGCGCTGATCCCGACCGGCTGAGCGAGCTTGCCACCACGCTCGGCATCGCCGACAGGGTGCGCCTCGAACCGCCGTGCCCGCAGCCCGAACTCGCCGACTGGTACCGGGCGGCGACGGTGGTCGTGGTGCCGTCACACTCGGAGTCGTTCGGCCTGGTGGCGGTGGAAGCGCAGGCCTGCGGGACGCCCGTCGTCGCGGCAGCCGCCGGCGGGCTGCGCACGGCCGTGCGGGACGGAGTGTCGGGCGTGCTCGTGGCCGGGCACGACCCGGCCGACTACGCGCAGGTGCTTCGCGACCTGGTCGCGGCGCCGCGGTGGCTGCGCCGGCTGCGGCGCGGAGCGCTGGCACACGCGTCGCAGTTCGGCTGGGCCGATACCGTCGACCGGCTGGTGAAGGTGTATACCGGGGCGATGGAGGAGCACGTCGCGGCCCCGGTGGACGCGTGACACACGGCCAGCATGGTGATGACGCCTCGGCGGTCATCGAGGGCGCGCTCGCCGCGTCCGGGGTGGCCTACGAGAGCCCGCAGCCAGGCGCGTACCTGGCCAAGCTCGAGGGCGAGCACAAGCTGGCGACGATGACATGGCTCATTGTCGGCACGCACAGCCTGCTTGTGGAGGCGTTCTTCTGCCGGCAGCCAGACGAGAACCACGAGCGCTTCTACCGCTTCCTGCTGCGGCGCAACGGGCGCATGTTCGGCGTGCATTTCGCGCTCGACCCCGTCGGCGATGTCTATCTCGTCGGGCGGCTGCCACTGCAGGCAGTGACACCCGACGAGGTGGACCGGCTGCTTGGCTGCGTGCTTAGTTACGCGGACGACAATTTCGACACCGCTCTGGAGATCGGGTTCGCGTCGTCGATCCGCAAGGAGTGGCGGTGGCGGGCCAAACGCGGCGAGAGCCTGGCCAACCTCAGTGCGTTCGCCCGCTTCGCCGATCCCGACGCCCAAGACTGACAGCCGCCGCAGTTATTCCCCGGGTTATCCCCAGAGTCGCGTTCACCCCTTCCGCAGCCCTTGACAGCCCGGAAAAATCAGCAGTAGGGCAACGCCCCCATGGGTGGGCGGGTCTTGTTAGGGTGGGCGGGTCTTGTTAGGGTGCCAGCGCTGATCTTGTGCCGCGCCACCGCCTGCCGGGCTCAGCCGGGCGCCTGCGCGGCAAGGGCGCGCTCGAAAGCGGCGAACACGTCCGTGCTCAGCAGCACGAAACGGGCGTCCCCGATGCGGCTCGGCGTGGCGCGCACGGCGGCGACCGCGATCCTCGCGGCGTCTGCCACCGGCCAGCCGAAGATGCCCGCGGACACGGCAGGGAAGGCGACGCTGCGCGCGCCCAGCTCATCGGCGACCCGCAGGGATTGCCGGTAACACGAGGCCAGCAGATCGGACCTGTCCTCACCGGCCGAGTAGACGGGCCCGACGGTGTGGATAACCCACTTCGCCGCCAGTTGGCCCGCGGTGGTGGCGATGGCCTGGCCAACGGGCAGTCCACCACGGTACACACCGGCGCGCAGCTCCCGGCACGCTTCCAGGATCGCGGGACCTCCGCGCCGGTGGATCGCGCCATCCACCCCGCCACCGCCGAGCAGGGCGGAGTTGGCGGCGTTGACGATCGCGTCCGTCCGCTGCTCCGTGATATCGCCGAGCACCAGGGTTATCGTCACACCGGCCACGATAGGGCAAGCGGCGTCCCTGGCCGCGCGCTCACGGACGCGTGACGTGCCCTCTCGCCAGCCCCACCTGCGTGGCAGCCGTGCGGAACGTGCCAGCCCGGGGGCTCCAGACCACGGAACCCCCCGCGGCCGGCCCACACTCTCGCGCCACGCGGCAGCCGTGAGGGATCTAAGTGGTCGCAGGCTCGGCAACACGCGGCGCGGCCCCGGCCGGCTCGCCGTCGCGGATGCCGTACCGCGCGTACACGCGGCGCAGCGGCCCAGGCGCCGGCCAGTTAGCGCAGCCAAGCAGCCGCATCGTCGCCGGCCCCAGCAGCACCCTGACGATGCTCGCGTCGATCACCAGCGCGATGATCATGCCAACGCCGAGGAGCTTGATGAAGCTGATGCCGGAGGCGGAGAATGCGCCGATCACGATCATCAGGAGCAGCGCCGCGGAGGTGATCACGCCGCCTGTGCGCTGAAGCCCACTGGCCACGGCGGCCCGGTTGTCGCCGGTGACGTCGCAGCGTTCGCGGATCCTCGACAGCAGGAACACCTGGCAGTCGGCCGGCGCTGGATGGCACGTCCCCAAGCCTCGAACATTTGTCCCTCCGCGAGTAGGCTTGTTACTTTCCGTTAACTTAGTTAACGACGTTAATGAGCGATTGCCGTTAACTTCGCATACAGCGTTAACTGTTGTCAAGGCGGTTAGGAGGCAGGCGTGGAAGAGGCAGCCGACGCGGTGGGTGCGGTGAGCCGCCGTGACCGCGTCCGCGCGGCGACCACCGAGGAGATCAAGCAGGTTGCGCGCAAGATCCTCGTCGATGAGGGGCCTGAGGCCGTGACGCTGCGGGCGATCGCCCGTGAGATGGGGATGACCGCGCCCGCGCTCTACAGGTACTTCGGCAGCCACCAGGAACTGATCAGGAACGTGATCGGCGACATCTTCCTAGAGATCGGCGGCGACATCCAGGCCGCGATCGACGGGGCCGCCGACAGGGGCATCACAGCGAAGTTCGGCGCCGCCGCGCGCGAGTTCCGCCGGTGGTCACTGGGTCATCAGCGCGAGTTCGGGTTGCTTTTCGGCACTCCGGTACCTGGCCTTGATCTGAAGCACATTGACATCGCCGACGAATGCGGCCGCAAGTTCACCGACACCTTCCTCACCCTGTTCCTCGAACTGTGGGTGAAGAATCCGTTCCCGGTGCGCTCGCCCGAGGAGATCGATCCGGATCTGCGGTCGCAGCTCGAGCGCTACCGGGACGCCGTGGGAGGTGCGACGCTGCCCGTCGGCGCGATCTTGTCGTTCGTGTACTGCTGGACCCGGTTGTACGGAATGGTGAGTTTGGAAGTGTTCGGCCACCTGAGCTGGATTCTTGATGATGGAGAGCCCATGTTCGAGTTGATGCTGAAAGAGATCATGCCGGTTCTCGGCCTGGAATATCCGGCGCGAGAGCCCGGCTGACCCCTCGCCCCGCGGGCTCTGCCTGGCGCTGCTCACGACTTCGCCGACGGTCACAATTTGGGCATCGGTCGTGACCGCGCTGCGATAGGGGTGCCGCCCCGGGCTTCCCCGCCCGGGGCGGGGCACCTCTATTGGCCGTAGTACTACCGCCTGTAGATTGGCGCCGTGAAGCGGCTCGGCGACCTCGAACGCGCGATCATGGATGTGCTCTGGGAGATTGACGAGGGGCTCACCGTCCGCCAGGTGAGCGGGCGGCTTGCCGATCGCGAGCTGGCGCACACCACGGTGATGACGGTCCTTGACCGGCTCGCCAAGAAGGGCTTCGCGCGGCGTGCGCGAGACGGCCGGGCCTTTCGGTACATGCCGGCCACGAGCCGCGAGGCCTTTGTCGCTGAGCTCATGCTCAGCGCGCTTGCCCAGACGGGAGACAGATCCGCGGCACTAGCACGCTTCGCGCGGTCCGTATCCGAGGACGAGGCACAGGTGCTGCGCCGTGCCCTCGCCGCACCCGGCAGCGGCTCCGCCGGCCCGGAGGGGCGGCCCCCCGCAGCCCTTCGCCCCGGGCCGACCGGCCTGGAGGGGCGGCCCCCTGCGACCCCCCACCCCGGCTCGGCCGGCGCTGGGGTGCGACCGCGCGGAACCGTCCGCCAGCGCAGCGAAAGCTGCTGATGGGCGGGCTGGCAAGCACGGCGCTCCCCGCCGCGGTATCCGCCGCGTGCGTGCCAGCCGCACCGGCGCACGCCGCGGGCGCCTGGCCGCTGGGGTCAGTCGAGGACGCGCAGGCGCACCCGGCGAAATCCCCGGCCCTTGTTTTCCATCTTCGTGAGCTCGATCCGGCCGATCTGTTTGGTCGAGGCGACGTGCGTGCCGCCGTCGGCCTGGGTGTCGAGCCCGACGATGTCGATGATCCTGACCTGCCGCACGTTCTCCGGGACGAGATTTGTCGCGGTGCGGATGATGTCAGGGATCGCGAACGCCTCGGCGCGTGGCAGTACCCGCACGTCGATACGCCGGTCAGCGCCCACCTCCTGATTGCAGGCGGCTTCGACGCTGTCACGGAATCCGGTGGGCACTTCCGTCATGTTGAAGTCCATCCGCGCCGTGAGCTCCTCCATGTTCCCGCCCGTGACGAGCGCGCCAAAGTCACGGAACACCACGCCGCACAGGACATGCAGCGCGGAATGGGTGCGCATCAGCGCGGTCCGCCGTTCGTCGTCGAGCGCGCCGCGAACCGCCGTACCGGGCGGCGGGACCGGATCATCCTCGGCGGGCAGCAGATAGAGATCATCGCCCTTCCTCGCGCCGACGATCCTGGTCGCGACGCCACCCCAGAGGAGCACCCCGCCGTCCGGCGGCTGCCCGCCACCTCCCGGGTAGAACGCCGACCGGTCCAGCACGATCCCGTCCGGGCCGCAGGCCAGCACGGTCGCGTCCCACTCGCGCAGCGTCTGATCGTCAAGCTCGAGCCGGTGGGTGCGCCATTCGACATCAGCCATAGCAGGAGCCTAGTGGTCCGTAACCCGGGCCTTTGAGCGCATGGTTGGTGCGGCATGCGGCAGGGGCAAGGCGCGAGATGCCCGGCTGGACAGTGCGCCGCCCAAAAGAAGGCTCCACTGACCGCAAGAGCAAGCCTGCGCATGGCACGAGCAGCGCCAACGGAGCCGCGCTGCTACCAGGGGCCGTACGGGCCCGAACTCGATCCTCCGCGGCCGATGGACTTCACCTTGGGCCGGACGTCGGTCAGGTAGATGGCGGCGGCGACGAAGGCCGCGATGGGGAGGAGGCTGATGGCAAGACCTGCGCTGAACACGAGGCTGTACAGCCCGACGACAGTAGCCACACCGAGGATGATCAGCCACAGCGGCTTGGTCTGCTTACCCGTGGCGGGAAACGCCCGCGACGGCCGGCTGATCGCGTCAATGAACGCCCACGCCTCCACGATGAAGGCGCCAAGAGCAAGCACCAGGAAGAGGTAATGCAGCGGGGACAATGCAGCACCGATCACGAAGCCAGGCTATCCGGTCGGGGCACATGGTGGGAACCGCAACCGCTGCGGCTGTGTACACGGGTGGTCAGCGTTGAATCTGGCCGCGATCGCGCCCGATCGGGCGCGATCGAGCCAGCTCAGCGCTGCGGCGCTCGTCGACAGCCGCGATTACCGGCCGGCCGCGTCAGGAGCTGTTCTTCTTGGGGGTATGGCCTGCCTTGCCATCGGAGCCGCTGGCGTTGCCGGTGGATCCATTGCCCTTGCTCGTGCTCTCGCCGGCACTGCCGGCCACCTGGCCGGCCCGGCCCGCCACCTGGCCCGCCTGGATCGCCGCCTGGGCAGCCGCCTGGCTGGCCGCGCGGACGGTCGTCGTCGCGGTCTTGCGCGCCGCGTCGGCCGTACGGTTCGCCGTACGCACGGTCACCTTCGCGGTCGACCTGGCCGCCTGCTCGAGCTGCGCCGCGGCCTGCTGCGTGTCCACCTGGCTGACCTTGTTGACCGCGACGATGCCGCGCTCGGCAAGCTCGTCATACGTCTGCACAACGCGGACACCCGCCAGCATCACGTACTCGAAGGCGAGCCCGGAAAGCGCGGTCAGGTCGGCCTTGTCCTGAAGTCGCGCGAGCCGGTCGGGCAGCGCGCGGAAGGCCTCGAGGGCGAGGTCACCCGCGCCGGCGGCGGCGTAGAACGCCTTGTGTTCCTTCAGCTTTCTAAGTTCGTTCCTGACGTCATCTGCTAGGCCCATTGTCCTCATCCCTTCGTGGAGCATCCCGTCCCAGGTCAGCGAGATGGCGTGATTTGATCGTCGATCAAAACAGCATCGGCGGAAACTGGCGCGTTCTGTTTCCTGAACGACTCGTAGATGTCGATCAGGACCTGCTTCTGCCGCTCGGTGAGGTACGGATCGGACAGCACCGAGGGCTGGACGGCCGAATCCGACGGCCGGTCCTCCAGGATTCCCGCCTGCACGTAAAGTGCCTCGGCGGAGATCCGCAGGCCCTTGGCGATCTGCTGGAGCACTTCGGCGCTTGGATGGCGCAGCCCACGCTCGATCTGGCTCAGGTAGGGATTCGACACGCCAGCGGCCTGAGCGAGCTGGCGCAGCGAGATCTTCGCCTGCTCCCGCTGCTCGCGGATGTAGGCGCCGATCGACCTCACCGGACGCATGGCTCTAGTCTCCACGAGACTGCTTGCAATTGCAAGCGTTTTGCTAGCACTGGGCCCTCCCCCTCGCCTGTGGTCTTCGTCACCTGCCGCCGATGCGAGCCGTCCCGAGGGATGGCCACCAGGACCGATGGCCCATCGCTGTCGTGCCAGCCCGTCCTACGGGCCATCGGGTGCTGTGATAACAGCGAGCGCGTCGAGCGCCGCCGCGTCCACGCCGCCGGGTGCCGCCGCGTCCACGGCGCCTGGAGTCACGGCTGGCCCAGCCCCCGAGCGCCTGGCGGGGCCGGGGTCTGGCGCGATGCCGAGGGCCCGCAGCAGGGCCACTGTCACCGGCGTCACGGCGCGGCGCGCGCCATCCGCGATCTTAACCGCGCCTGCCCGGCCGTCGGTGGGGCTATCGCGAGCAGCCGGTCAGCTTGCTGTGCGGGCGATGTTCCGCGGCAGCCGTTACGTAGCTGTGCCGTCCCAGCCTCCGGTGTGGCGTCACGGCGGTCAGCGGTGATCTCGCACCCCCAGGAATTCGCGCGCTTGCTGCGGCGGCATCGGCGGGCGCTGCGCGTGCACCGCGAGCGCGGCGGCGCGTTCCACCAGTTCGGCGTTGCCGCCGACCGGGCGCCCGCGGGCGAAGGTGAGCGTGTCCTCCATGCCGACCCGTAGATGGCCGCCCGCGGCGAGTGCGGCGAACATGACAGGCAGTGTCGCACGGCCGATACCCGTTGCCGACCACGTCGCACCGTCCGGCAGTGCTGCGGCGGCGGCGACCAGCGTGGGAGCGTCCCCCGCCATCCCGCCGGGCACGCCCATGACCAGGTCGCAGTGCACGTGCCCGCCCTCGGGCGGCCCGAATTCGGCCAGCAGCCTGTGCAGCGTCGCGACATGGCCGAGATCGAAAAGCTCGAACTCAGGCACCACGCCAAGCTGCTGTGTGCGCTGGTACAGGTCACGGATGAACGGCCATGGGTTATGGAAGACCTCGTCGCCGAAATTGACCGTGCCGCAGGTCAGCGAGCAGGCATCGGGCCCTGCTTCGAGCACCCGCAACCGGTCCCCGAACGGATCCGTGACCGCACCGCCCGTCGAAAGCTGCACGATGAGATCGGTGGACTCCCTCAGGGCCTGAACCGTCTCTGTGAGCCTGCCGAGATCAAGGGTAGGGCCCGCGTGCTCGTCACGGATGTGCACGTGGACCACGGCGGCACCCGCTTCCTGGCACTGTTTCGCCGAGGTGAGGAGTTCCTCCAGGGTCACGGGAAGAGCGGGAACCTCGGCCTTGCGCACCTCGGCGCCTGTGGGCGCGACGGTGATGAGCGTGCTAGGTGTCATGACCGGCAGAATGCATGACCATGCGAGCTGTCGTCCAACGGGTGACGCAGGCCACCGTCACCACCGGCGGGCGCGTCGCGGGTTCGATCTCCGGATACGGGCTGGTCGTCCTGGTCGGCGTCACCCATTCCGACACCGATTCAGTGGCGTCCGCGCTGGCCGGAAAGATATACACGCTGCGGATTCTGCCCGGCGAGAAATCCTGCGCGGACACCGGTGCCCCGTTGCTCGTGATCAGCCAGTTCACGCTGTACGCGGACACGAGGAAGGGGCGGCGGCCCACGTGGCTCGGCGCCGCGCCAGGGCCCGTGGCTGAGCCGCTCGTCGAAAGCTTCGCAGCGGCGCTGCGCGGGCTGGGCGCCAGGGTGCAGACCGGTGTGTTCGGCGCGCACATGCAGCTGTCACTGATCAACGACGGCCCCGTGACACTGATCCTCGAAGCCTGATCCAGGCGTGCGGTGAAGCAGGCGGGCCCGGGATCCGGTCAGCCGCTGAGGTAGTACTCGATCACCGGCGTGACCAGCGCCACGATCTCATCCTCGGGAGCAGAGGCAAGCGGCTCGACGCCGAACACGTACCGCACGAGCGCGATCCCGACGAGCTGGGCGGCGGCGCCCTCGACCCGGAGCCTGGGCAGGCCGAGCGTGCCCGCGACCCTGCCGAGCAGCGCGCTCGAAATGAACTCACGCAGCATCGCGGCCGCCTGCTCGTTGGTGGTGGCCGAGCGGAGGATGGCGACGAACGGCGCCCGCGCCTCCGGGTCACGCCAGACCGAGAGGAAGAACCGCACGAGCCGCTGGGCCAGTCCTTCGCGCGGCCCGCACACGACCTCACGGATCAGGTCGGCCGGGTCGAATGGGAAGGCCATCGCCGCGACGAAAACCTGCTCCTTGGTACCGAAGAAGTGATGGACGAGTGCCGCGTCAACATCCGCCTCGCGGCCAATGGCCCTGATCGTCGTCTTCTCGTAGCCACGTTCCGCGAACAGCCTGCGCGCGGCGCCGAGCACCGCCTCACGCGTCTGGCTCGGGCCAGGCCGCCTGCCGGGCCGGCCGGAACCGGTGCCGCGGTCCCGGATCGGGCTGACGCGCCCGGTCATGCTCCTGTTCCCGCGGCCCGGCCGCGGCGTCTGGTCACCTTGACCGCCGTGGCCAGATGCAGACGGGTGAAGGCCAGCGCCTCGGCGAGATCGTTGCGGCGCTCGTCGCGGCTCAGCGCCCGGCGGGTATTCACTTCGAGCACGACGGTGCCCGGATAGCTGTTCGCCGCAAGCTGCTCAAGCAGTGCGGCACATGGCTGGCCGCCCCGGCCAGGAACCAGGTGCTCGTCACGGTTCGTCGCGCCCGTGCCGTCGGCCAGGTGGACATGAGCGAGCCTGCCGCCGAGCTTGCCTGCCATCTCGAGCGCATCGGAGCCTGATACGGCGGTGTGCGAAAGGTCGAGCGTGACGTGCTGGTAGTCCTGGTCCACCGGATTCCAGTGCGGCGCGTAGGGCACGACCTCCGTGCCGCGTGCGCGCAGCGGGAACATGTTCTCGACCGCGAAGATGACGTCGGTCTCCGCGCCAATCCTGGCGAGCCCTGACTCGAATTCACGCGCGTAATCGCGCTGCCAGCGAAATGGCGGGTGGATCACGACCACCTTCGCACCGAGCCGCTCTGCTACGTCCTTGGCCCGCTGAAGCTTGCCCCACGGCTCGCGGCCCCACACCCGCTGGGTGATGAGCAGGCAAGGCGCGTGGATCGCGAGCACCGGGACGTGATGGTAGTCAGACAGCCGTTGCAGCACGTCAACGTCCTGGCTGACCGGATCGCTCGACACCATCACCTCGACGCCGTCGTAGCCGAGCGCCGCTGCGGTCTCGAACGCGTCAGGTGTCCGTTCCGGATAGACCGACGCGGTGGACAACGCGACGGCCGCGTCGGGCACCCTTACCGCGCCAGTCAACTGCGCCTCCCCGGGCGACTCCGTTGTGTCGTGGCCAGCTTATGTGGTCCCGGGGGGCCGGCCGGCCTGATGACATGCGGCCTGCAGTTGCGTGCCACGGCTGGAATGTCGGTGGCCGGCTCTACGCTCCGTGCCATGGCGAAGTCATCGACATGCCCGGCGTTTCGCTGCGTGGAGTGCGGCTGGCAGACGGCCAGGTGGGTGGGCAGATGCGGCGAATGCGAGGCGTGGGGAACGGTCGAGGAGGCCGGGATCTCCCGGCTGGTGCGAGCCGGCCTCCGCGGCGCGGGCCCGGGCCCGGTGAGCGCCCTCGCGGTGCCGATCGGCGACGTGGACGCCGACGCCGCGCGCGCCAGGGCGACCGGCATGGACGAGCTTGACCGGGTGCTCGGCGGCGGGCTCGTACCTGGCGCCGTGCTCCTGCTCGCCGGGGAGCCTGGGGTCGGCAAGTCAACGCTCCTGCTCGAGGTGGGGGCGCTGGTGGCCGAATCAGGCCCGGTCCTCTATGTGACCGGTGAGGAGTCGGCCCCGCAGGTGCGGGGCCGCGCCGACCGGATCGGTGCGGTCGCACCGAATCTGTACCTCGCGGCGGAAACCGGGCTGGGCGCGGTGCTCGGCCAGGTCGAGCAGATCAAGCCGGAACTGCTGATCGTCGATTCCGTGCAGACCATCGCCGCCGAGGGAGTCGACGGCGCCCCGGGCGGGGTGACGCAGGTGCGCGAGGTCGCCGCAGCGCTCATCCACACCGCGAAGGCACGTGGGATGGCCACGGTGCTTGTCGGCCACGTCACCAAGGAAGGCTCGATCGCCGGTCCGCGCGCGCTGGAACACCTGGTCGACGTGGTGCTGCACTTCGAGGGCGACAAGCATTCGCAGTTGCGGATGGTGCGAGCGATCAAGAACAGGTTCGGCCCGACCGACGAACTCGGCTGCTTCGATCTCGGCGAGTACGGGCTCATCGGGCTGCCCGATCCGAGTGGCCTGTTCCTTTCCAGGCGGCCCGACCCGGTTCCAGGTACCTGTGTCACGGTCACCCTCGAGGGCCGCAGGCCGCTGCTCGCTGAGGTACAGACGTTGGTCGCGGCGAGCATGCTCGACGTGCCGCGCCGGGTAACGTCCGGGCTGGACGGGTCGCGGCTCGGGATGGTGCTCGCCGTACTTCAGCAGCGCGCCGGGGTGCAGATCGGACGGCGCGATGTGTATGCCGCCACTGTCGGTGGCGTCCGGCTCTCCGAGCCATCAGTCGATCTCGCTCTCGCGGTCGCGATTTCAGGCGCCGTGAACAACCTGAACGTGCCTGCGGGCGTCGTGGTCATCGGCGAAGTCGGGCTGGCAGGCGAGGTGCGCAGGGTGGCGGGCGTGCAGCGAAGGCTGGCCGAGGCGCAGCGGCTCGGGTTCCGCACCGCGATCGTTCCGGCAGGGACGGGACAGCTGCCATCGCCCGGCCCGGCCTCGGCCGGCCCATCTCCGCCCGGCCCGGCCGCGCCCATCGTCGCCTGGCCTGCCGTCAGCCGGGCTCTCCTCACCCAGCGCACCCGGGGACCCCGACAACCCGATGGGCCTTATGTCCGTCAGAGAGGTGCGAGATGTTCGTGAAGCGATCACGGTCGCGCTGGCCGGGTAAATGCCGCGTGACCATTGGATTGTGCCCGGAAACCGGTTAGCGCCCGGGCGTGCGCCGCCCATCGGCCACCGCGCCGCTAGACTTACCCGCACTAGCGACCTCCGGGGGTCTCGTGCCAGCAATCGACAAGGGCACCGACAAAGGCGGCACCGACAAGAGCAGAGACGAGCGACGCAGGGCGGCACTTGCCGCGGTGGCGCCTGGAACGGCGCTGCGGGATGGGCTGGAGCGCATTCTGCGGGGCAACACCGGCGCGCTGATCGTGCTCGGTCATGGCTGTGACGTCGAGCCGCTGTGCACCGGGGGTTTCGAGTTGGAGGTTGAGTTCTCCGCCACCCGCCTCCGTGAGCTCGCCAAGATGGACGGCGCGATCGTGCTCAGCGACACCAATCGCACCATCGTGCGCGCGGCGGTGCACCTCGTGCCGGATCCCGCGATCCCCACCGACGAATCGGGTACCAGGCACCGCACCGCGGAGCGGGTTGCCAAGCAGACCGGCCATCCGGTGATTTCGGTGAGCAAGTCCATGCGGATTATCGCGCTCTATGTGGACGGCGTGCGATACGTCCTTGAGGGCTCGGCCGCGATTCTCTCCCGCGCCAATCAGGCGCTCGCCACCCTGGAGCGGTACAAGCTCAGGCTCGACGAGGTATCCGGGACCCTTTCCGCGCTCGAGATCGAGGACCTTGCGACGGTGCGGGACGTAAGCGCGGTCACGCAACGGCTCGAAATGGTCCGCAAAATCGCCGACGAGATCGAAGGGTACGTCGTCGAGCTTGGCACCGATGGCCGCCTGCTCGCGCTCCAGCTTGACGAACTCGTCGCCGGGGTGAGCGCCGACCGCGAGCTCATCGTGCGGGATTACCTGCCCGGCACGGGCCGCCCGAGCCTGTCCAGGACGGCCAGGGTGCTCACTGAGCTCGACCAGCTCACGGCGGACGAACTCGTCGACCTGACAACCGTGGCAGATGTGCTGGGATTCAGGGGCTCGGAAATGCTCGACTGCCCGCTGAGCCCGAAGGGTTACCGGCTGCTCGCCAAGGTGCCCAGGCTGCCGAGCCTGGTCATGGAGCGGCTCGTCGAGCACTTCGGCGGGCTCCAGAAACTGCTGGCCGCGAGCGTCGACGACCTTCAGTCGGTCGGCGGCGTCGGCGAGGGGCGGGCGCGCAGCGTCCGCGAAGGACTGTCCAGGCTCGCTGAATCCTCGATCCTCGAACGGTACGTCTAGTGGCGTCGGGCCACTAGCGCAGCACGAACACCTCGACCCGGCTGTGCACGCCGCCGATGGTCACCATGGCCGTATACGTACCAGGCTCCGCCCTCGGCTGGCCCCGCCCGCAGCCTGAACGCGGCGCTGGGCTGGACCGGCGACGGCTCCAGGAGACGTAGGTCACGTACGGCACGCCGCGCCGCAGACGCACGACATCCGGGGCGGTGCCGTGCGCGCAGTCGCCCGAGCCCCAGACGCGAACCCGACCGGACCTGACCACCAGTCGCAGCGACCGCGCGCCGACGTCGAAGGTGCAGGTCCGCTGGCCGATGTTGACGAGGTAGATCGAGAACTGCGGCCTGGCCCACCGCTGGTAGGTCTGCTGGCTCACGAACAGGCTCGGCACGACCTCGCCCGATGTGCAGCGCCCGCGTGGCCGCGCTGCGGACGCGGTCCCGCCCGCCGAGGACGCGCTGCGCGCCGAGGACGCCCTTCGGGCCGAGGCTGCCCTGCGCGCCGAGGCCGCCCCGGGTGTGGGGGCGGACGCACCGGCGCGCGCCGCCGCGCCGGGGCGCGCCGCGGTTGCCTCGTGCCGCCCGCGGGACGGTGTCGCCGTCGCCGTCGCGTTCGCTGACGGTGCCGCGCTCGGCGCCACGACCGGCGCGCTCGAGGGCGCCATCGCCTGCTGCACGGCCGCCGAGGACGGGCTGGCCGTCGTTTGCGGCTTCGGACCGCCGAGTGCACCGGAAAATGACCATGCCAGCAGTCCGAGCACACACAGACCAGCCGCCAGTGCGAAAACTCGCCGCCGCCAATACGTGTCCGGCTGATCTGGCCATGGATTATCACGAGACACGTTCGGATCCATACGGAGAGTATGCAGATTGGCTTGTGGATTCGCCCGCCGACCCGCCGAGGCGCCTCGCCGCCCGCCCGCGACCGCCGCGCACACGGTGTGCCAGGCGTGCGAGGATCGTTGCTGACATGGCGAACGGCTACCTCGCTCCGGTCCTGGGCTGGTACCAGCGACACGCTCGCGACCTGCCATGGCGCGAGCCGACCGCGTCGCCGTGGGCAGTGCTCGTCAGCGAGATCATGCTCCAGCAGACGCCGGTGTCCCGCGTCGTCCCTGCCTACCTCGAGTGGCTCAAGCGATGGCCCATACCCGGCGCGCTCGCTGCCGAGCCCGCGGGCGAGGCCGTTCGGCAGTGGGGGCTCCTCGGCTATCCACGCCGGGCACTCAACCTGCACGCGACGGCACGGATCGTCACGGAGCGCCACGGCGGTGAGGTCCCAGCTTCGCGAGACGACCTGCTCGCACTCCCCGGCGTCGGGCCCTACACCGCGGCGGCCGTGGCGAGCTTCGCGTTCGGCCAGCGGCATGCGGTGCTTGACACGAACGTGCGCCGGGTACTCGCGCGGCTGTTCGGTGGCACGGCGTACGCGCCGCGCACGCTGTCGGTGGCCGAGACGCGGCTCGCGGAATCGCTGCTGCCGTCGCAGCCTGCCATGGCCGCTCGATGGGCCGTCGCGGTGATGGAACTAGGGGCGCTCGTGTGCACCGCCGCGAGCCCGGCGTGTGGCCGGTGCCCGGTAGCGCAGTCGTGCTCGTGGCGGCTCGCGGGTTTCCCTCCTGCCGCGCGGCGGCAGACCGGGCAGCGGTATCAGGGGACCGACCGGCAGTGCCGTGGCCGCATACTGGCGGTGCTGCGAGACGCCCGCGCCGCGGTGGCGAAGGCGGAACTCGACAAGGTGTGGCCGGACGCGGCGCAGCGCGAACGCGCGCTCGACAGCCTCGTCGCGGACGGCCTCGCCGAGCCACTGGCCGACGGCACGTACGCCCTGCCCCGCTGACGGCGCGGGCAGGTGGGAAGTGGCCCGGCAGGTGGGAAGTGACCGGGCAGTGGGGAGTGGCCCGGCAGGTGGGAAGTGACCGGGCAGTGGGAAGTGGCCCGGCAGGTGGGAAGTGACCGGGCAGTGGGAAGTGGCCCGGCAGGTGGGAAGTGACCGGGCGGGTGCACAGAGACATGGAGGCGTGTGATGAGCTCACCGGGGCCACTGGCCGACGTCGCCAGGACCGCGCTCGCGGTGGCGCGTGTGCGTGCGCGGGAGAGCCGGCGGCCGGACCGCCTGTTCGACGATCCCTACGCCTCGGCGTTCGTGGCCGCCCTCCCAGATGCGCCTTCCGGTGAGCAGGCCGGCCCGGGTGCTCCCGGCTCGCTGCGCGCGAAGCTCGGTTTCCACGCCGTCATCCGCACCCGGTTCTTCGACGACTTCCTGCTCGGCGCCTGCGCCGCCGGCTGCCGCCAGGTGGTCCTGCTCGCGGCGGGCCTGGACACCCGCGCGTTCCGGCTGCCGTGGCCAGCCGGCGTGCGCCTGTTCGAGCTGGACAGGCTTGACGTGCTGGACTTCAAGGACGCTGTGCTGAGCCGGCAGGGCGCCGTCCCGCGCTGTGGACGCACGGCCCTCGCGGCGGACCTGCGCGAGGACTGGCCCGCTGCGCTCGTCGGCGCCGACGCCGGCTTCGAGCCCGGGCAGCCGACCGCCTGGCTCGCCGAAGGGCTGCTCGTCTACCTCAGCGCGGACGACGCCGCGCACGTGCTTTCCGGTGTGGGCGCGCTCTGCGCCCCAGGCAGCCGGCTCTCACTTGAAGGCGGCGGCGCCGCGACCTCCCTGGTCGCCCGGGCCAGCGCCACGGCCGACCCCGCCGGGGCCGACGGGCAGGCTCCCGCCACGGGCAATCTCACCTCGCTGTGGAAGGGCGGCCTGGGGAAGGACTCGGCGGGCTGGCTCACCCGCCACGGCTGGCAGACCCAGTTCCACGAACTCGCGCGGGTCGCCGCCTCCTACGGCAGGCCGGCGGCTAACGCCGGTACGAGCAGCGGCTTCATCACGGCGGCGTATCTCACCAGCGGGCCGCCCGGCTGCTGACCCGCCACCGCCGACGGCAAACGGCTCACTGGCCGTCGGTCAGACGGGCGGCCCGGGCGTGGAGGTAGCGCTGTTGCGGGAGGCTGGTTGTTCGCCGGGCCGCCGCCTGGTAGCACTCGCGCGCCGACACGCGATCGCCGGCCATCTCCAGCAGGTGCCCGCGGACCGCGTGGAACCGGTGGTCGCCGGCGATCCGCTCGTCGGCCTCGAGCTTGCCGAGCAGATTAAGCCCCACGTGCGGGCCCCGGACCATGGCTACCGCGACGGCGTGGTTCAGCGCTACCACGGGGTTGGCCGAGGTTCGCATCAGCAGCTCGTACAGGGCCATGATCTGTGGCCAGTCGGTCGCCTCGGCGCTTGGCGCTTCGTCGTGGACCGCGGCGATGGCCGCCTGGAGCTGGTAGGGGCCGGTTGGCCCGCGAGGAAGTGCGCCGGTGATGAGGGCCAGGCCCTCAGCGATGTACCCGGCGTTCCACCGGCTCCGATCCTGTTCGGCCATCGGGATCAATCTTCCATCGGGCCCAGTACGCGCGGCTGGCGCGCGTCGGTGAGCAACATGAGCGCGAGCAACCCCGTCACCTCGCCATCATCTGGCAGCAGGCGGTGGACCATGCGGGCCAGCCGGATCGCCTCGGCTGCCAGCTCACCGCGCTGCAGGCACGGCCCTGACGTGCTGGCGTAGCCCTCGTTGAAGATCAGGTAGAGCACGTGGAGAACCGCGCCGAGCCGCTCCGCACGTGCCGAGACCGGGGGCATGCCGAAGGGAATACCGCTGTCCTTGATGCGCTGCTTGGCCCGGCTGATGCGCCGGGTCATGGTCACCTCGGGCACGAGAAATGCACGGGCGATCTCCACGGTGGTCAAGCCGCCGACCGCTCGCAAGGTAAGCGCGATCTGCGAGGCCGGCGACAGCGAGGGGTGACAACACATGAACAGCAGGATGAGCGTGTCGTCCGAGTCCGAGGCGATGCCCCCGCCCGCGGCTTGGTCGGCGGCGGGCGCCAGCCAGTGGTCGGGCAGTATCCGCTGGGCGACGGTGTCCTCACGGCGTTGGCGAGCCTGCTCGCTCCGCAGCAGGTCGGTCAGCCTGCGGGAGGCGACCGTGATCAGCCAGCCTCGCGGATTGCCCGGGATGCCATCCTTCGGCCACCGCATAGCGGCCGCGAGGGCCGCCTCTTGCGCCGCGTCCTCGGCACTGTCGAAATGCCCGTAACGCCGCACTACCGCGCCGAGGACCTGCGGCGCCAGCCGGCGCAGCAGGTCCTCGACCTCGGTGTCAGCCACGGGAGCGGTCAGACATCCAGCTCAGCCCGGGAATCGGCGATCGGCCGTACGTCCACCACGTTCCCCTCGTAGGCACCGGCCGGACCTGGGCAGTTAGTCAGCCGGGCAGCGATCTCGGTCGCCCGGTCGAAGCTTTCACAATCCACGATCCAGAAGCCAGCGAGGACCTCCTGGGTTTCGGGATACGGCCCGTCCGTTACGGCCGGGACACCGCTCTGCAACTGGATTCTCCTGGTGTGGACCGGAGCGGTCAGGCCGTACGTGTCAACGAGCTCACCGGACTCCGCCAGGTCCTTGTTGAACGACTCCATGAACGAGCCCATCGCCGCGGCGTCCGCCGCGGACCAGGCGGGCTTGTCGGTGGCCTTCCCGGCCAGGGCGTCGTAGTCCTGCTGCGAGCCGCAAATCAAGATCATGTACTTCATTTTCTCCCCTCTCCTGGCACCGCTGCGGTACCTCTCACCAGAGACGTCGGGGCCACCGGCCCATCCCGGACATCCACCCGCCACCGAGCCGCGAATTATCGCAATCCCGGTGCGCGCCCTGGCGCCAGCGGATACCATCATGGCCCGGACCCAAGAAAAGGGCCCGGGCCAGGTGATCGCGGGTTCTACTGGTCGGCCGCCGCGCCCTCGATTTCGGCCGGCAGCGCGTCGGGCACCGAATCGGGCTTCGGCACACCGTTGAAGGTGAACTTGGCGTTCTCGCCCTCGCCTTCGACATCGATGACGACGATCTGCCCGGCCTTGAGGTGGCCGTAGAGGATCTTCTCCGACAGGTTGTCCTCGATCTCCCGCTGGATCGTGCGGCGCAGCGGCCTGGCACCGAGCACCGGGTCGTAACCGCGCTCGGACAGCAGGGTCTTGGCGGCGGGGCGCAGCTCCAGGCCCATGTCGCGGTCCTTGAGCCGCTCGTCGACCTTCGCGATCATCAGGTCCACGATCTGGATGATCTCCGCGCGGGTGAGCTGGTGGAATACGATCACGTCGTCGACACGGTTGAGGAACTCCGGCCGGAAGTGATGCTTGAGCTCCTCCTGCACCTTGGACTTCATCCGGTCGTACGAGCCCTCGGCCTCGCCTTGGCGCGCGAACCCGACGGACACGCCCTTGGAGATATCGCGCGTGCCCAGGTTCGTCGTCATGACGATCACGGTGTTCTTGAAGTCCACCACGCGGCCCTGGGCATCGGTCAGCCGCCCGTCCTCGAGGATCTGAAGCAGCGAGTTGAAGATGTCCGGGTGTGCCTTCTCGATCTCGTCGAACAAGACGACAGAGAACGGCCGCCTGCGCACCTTCTCGGTGAGCTGGCCGCCCTCTTCGTAGCCGACGTAACCAGGCGGCGAGCCGAACAGCCTGGAGACCGTGTGCTTCTCCATGTACTCGCTCATGTCGAGCTGGATGAGCGAATCCTCGTCGCCGAACAGGAACTCGGCCAGCGTCTTGGACAGCTCGGTCTTGCCGACACCGGACGGCCCGGCGAAGATGAACGACCCGCCTGGCCGCTTGGGGTCCTTGAGCCCGGCGCGGGTACGGCGGATCGCCTGCGACATGGCCCTTATCGCGTCGTGCTGGCCGATGACCCGCTTGTGCAGCTCATCCTCCATGCGCAGCAGGCGCTGGGACTCCTCCTCGGTGAGCTTGAACACGGGGATCCCTGTCGCGGTCGCGAGCACCTCGGCGATGAGCTCCTCGTTGACCTCGGCGACCACGTCCATGTCGCCGGCCTTCCACTCCTTCTCCCGCGCTGCCTTCTGGGTCAGGAGCTGCTTTTCCTTGTCCCGCAGCGCCGCGGCCTTCTCGAAGTCCTGCGAGTCGATCGCCGACTCCTTCTCGCGCCGCACACCCGCGATCTTCTCGTCGTACTCGCGCAGGTCGGGCGGGGCGGTCATGCGCCGGATACGCATCCGCGACCCGGCCTCGTCGATCAGGTCGATCGCCTTGTCTGGCAGGAACCTGTCGCTGATGTAGCGGTCCGCGAGCTGAGCCGCGGCCACGAGAGCGCCGTCGGTGATCGACACCCGGTGGTGCGCCTCGTACCGGTCGCGCAGGCCCTTGAGGATCTCGATGGTGTGCGAGATCGTCGGCTCGGCGACCTGGATCGGCTGGAACCGGCGCTCGAGTGCCGCATCCTTCTCCAGGTGCTTGCGGTACTCATCCAGCGTGGTCGCGCCGATGGTCTGCAGCTCTCCGCGCGCCAGCATCGGCTTGAGGATCGACGCGGCGTCGATCGCGCCCTCCGCCGCGCCCGCGCCCACCAGCGTGTGCAACTCGTCGATGAACAAGATGATGTCGCCGCGGGTGCGGATCTCCTTGAGGACCTTCTTCAGCCGCTCCTCGAAGTCACCGCGGTACCTGCTGCCCGCCACCAGAGCGCCCAGATCGAGGGTGTAGAGCTGCTTGTCCTTGAGCGTCTCGGGAACCTCACCCTTCACGATCTTCTGCGCGAGGCCCTCGACAACCGCCGTCTTACCGACGCCGGGCTCACCCACGAGCACCGGGTTGTTCTTGGTCCGCCGGGACAGCACCTGCATGACCCGCTCGATTTCCTTCTCCCGGCCGATCACCGGATCGAGCTTGCCCTCCCGTGCGGCAGCCGTCAGGTTCCGGCCGAACTGATCAAGGACGAGCGACGTGGACGGGGCCGACTCGGACGACGCACCCGCCGCGGCCGGCTCCTTGCCCTGGTAGCCGTGCAGCAACTGGATCACCTGCTGGCGTACCCGGTTGAGGTCGGCGCCGAGCTTCACGAGCACCTGCGCCGCCACGCCTTCACCCTCACGGATCAGGCCGAGCAGGATGTGTTCCGTGCCGATGTAGTTATGGCCAAGCTGAAGCGCCTCACGCAGCGAGAGTTCGAGCACCTTCTTGGCACGCGGCGTGAACGGTATATGCCCGGACGGGGCATGCTGGCCCTGGCCGATTATCTCCTCGACCTGCTGGCGCACCGCCTCAAGGCTGATCCCCAGAGACTCAAGCGCCTTCGCGGCTACCCCTTCACCCTCATGGATGAGGCCGAGCAGGATGTGCTCGGTGCCGATGTAGTTGTGGTTGAGCATCCTGGCCTCTTCCTGAGCCAAGACGACAACCCGCCGCGCGCGGTCGGTGAACCTCTCAAACATGTCGCTCCTCACAGAGCGGTCGGGCAGGCCAGTAACGTCCGACCCTGTCCCTTCCGCATATTAGCCCGCGAGCCGGACAGCGCATCTGATGCGTTTTGCCTCACATTGAAGACGTTCCCCGGCCATAGGGCGTTCACCCCATCAAACCCCGAGCTGGACCCGAGGTGTTCCCGCTACGCCGCAAGCGAACGGCCCGCCGCTCGGTGAGCGGCGGGCCGCTGCCGTGCCAGCCGGGGACACGGGCTGTGTTCAGGTTCCGCGCGGCACGCGCAGGCACGGGTCCCGGTCGTTGCCCCCGTCACGGACCGCGGCACGACGACCTGCGGCGCAGCGACCTGCGCACCGCACGCGGTGCGCAGCGACCTGCGCACCGCGTGCGCAGGCAGTTATCGCCGGGCCGTCGCTGTGGTCGGCCCTCCCGATGGCTGGCGCCATTGGCCAGCGCCATGGTCCGGCGGTCAGCGTGGCCGACCGTCGCCGTGACAGGGCAGTGCCCGCGATCCCGCCGTCGCGACGCGCAGAACGAGTGCCTCAATGCCACGTCGAGAACGAGAACGCCGCCCGGTGGTAACCCCGCCGCCCTGCGGCAAACCCGGACGGAGCAAACCAGGAAGCAAGCGGGAGCAAACCCTCACCAGCCAAACTGTCGTTCCATTGCGGGTCGCTCTTAGCCGCCCCAGGTGCGCGGTGCCCCTGGCGGGCCTGTCCGCAGTGCGGCAGTACTAGTACACGGCCGTCTTAGTGCACGGGCAGTCTTAGTGCGCGGCCTCGTACTCCTGAACGATCGCCGCCGGAATCCGGCCACGCTCATTGACCTTGTAACCGCGCTGCTTCGCCCACGACCTGATTTCTGCGCTGCGCTCGCGACCCGGGCCACCGCGGGCCCGGCGCCGGCGGCCAACCCCACTCGCCTTGCGCGCGTGGTCGACGAACGGGCTGACCTTGTCCTGCAGTTCCTGGGCGTGCTTAGCACATACATCGATCTCGTACGCCGTGCCGTCAAACGAGAACGAAACCGTCTCTTCCCCCTCGACCTCACCGTCATGCGGGAGGTCGCAGACGACCGTCACCTTCACCTTCTGTGCCATCGGGGACAGCCCTTCTACTGGAGTAATCCTATTTCGGGTGCCAAACATATACCCTGATACTTGCCCATGACAATTCGAGCCAGGGATGTAATCTGGCAAGTACTTCCCGCCAACACCGATTGCTGTCAGTTCGGAAGGCGCAGGTAACGCTGCGTAATCACGCTCTGGGCGTCCCGGGCGGGTGGTCTTCTGATGCGCGGCTGATGACGCCATCATCCCCGCGGTCCGGCGGATCATGCGGGCCAGAACCCACCCCATGGTTGCGGGCAGAATTACCGCCAGAAGCAGGCTCGCCAGCACCGTTCTGCAACCTACCCGGCCGCTGCGTGAAATCCGGCGATGTCATCTCACCATGTGGGTCACCAGGCAAGTCGGACTCCTCAGGAGGCGTGATCCTGCCGCGCCGCCGCGGCGCCATCTCCCTTCGCAACAGGACGACGACTCCGGCGATGAAGGCGACCGCCATTACCAGTGGCGGGGTGAGTGCGGCCAGGTCGCTGCCCATCGCTGCGTCTATCAGAATTCCTCCTCTCCGCTACCCCGACGCTACCTCCGGCTCTGTCGCGCGTGCGGACAGGGCCCTGACCAGGCGTCCGGTCCCAGCCACGGACGGATTGGCCGCAGGTCACCCGGACGGGCCCGGCACGTGGCAAGATCGGGCCGCGACGCGCCGGGTACCGGCCGCCGCGCTCGACGCGAAGCGGACATGGACGCGAGGAGGCAGCCCACCCCATGTTGAACGGCATGTTCCACGCGGACCTCCACATCCATTCGAAGTTCTCACGTGCGTGCAGTAAGCAGTGCGATCTAGAGCATCTCGCATGGTGGGCCTTGCGCAAAGGCGTCACGGTGATCGGCACCGGTGACTTCACTCACCCAGGATGGTCGGAGGAACTGAAGGAGAATCTCGTCGAGGCCGAGCCCGGGCTGTTCCGCCTCCAACGCGACATCGAGAAACAGGTGCGGCGCACCAGCCCGCCGGGCAACGGCCAGTCCATTCGGTTCGTGCTCTCCGTCGAGATCTCCACGATCTACCGCCGCGCCGATCGCACTCGCAAAGTGCACCATCTGCTGTACGCCCCGACGTTTGCCGCCGCGGACCGCATCACCGCCGCACTGGCGAGGATCGGGAATCTAGCGTCCGACGGCAGGCCGATCCTCGGGCTTGACTCACGTGACCTGCTCGAGATCACGCTTGAGAGTGATCCGGGCTCTTACTTGGTTCCCGCGCACGTGTGGACGCCATGGTTCGCGGTACTCGGATCCAAATCTGGTTTCGACACGGTTGCGGAGTGTTACGCGGATCTCGCTGGGCACGTGTTCGCCATCGAGACCGGGCTCTCCTCTGACCCGCCTATGAACTGGACGTGCTCTGTACTCGACTCGTATCGGCTCGTGAGCAACTCCGACGCGCACTCGCCGCCAATGCTTGGGCGTGAAGCGACGACGCTACAGACCGATCTGGACTACTTCGCGATCAGGCGCGCGCTCGAAACCGGCGACGGTCTGGCGGGCACAGTCGAATTCTTTCCAGAAGAAGGCAAGTATCACTTGGACGGGCACCGCAAGTGTGGTGTGCGCTTCATGCCCGCGCAGACACGTGCTTGCGGCGGCAACTGTCCAGAATGTGGAAAGCCGCTCACCGTCGGCGTGCTGCACCGGGTGGCCGAACTCGCTGACCGCCCGCGGGGTTTCCGCCCCCCGGGCGCGCCGGATTGCTGGAACCTCGTACCGCTGCCTGAGATCGTCTCGGAGATTCTGGGTCCCGGGCCGAAGAGCAAGCGGGTCACCGGCGAGGTGTCCAGGCTGGTGCGCGCTCTCGGGCCCGAACTCGCCATTCTGCGCGACGTGCCCACCGACCAGATCGGGGCGGTCGGCGGGACCTTGCTCGGCGAGGCGATCACCAGGCTCCGCCGCGGCGAGGTCCTCGCCGATGCCGGATATGACGGCGAGTACGGCGAGGTCCGGCTGCTCCGGCCCGCCGAAACCCGGATGTCGGCGAGCGTCCAAGTGCTGTTCGAACCAGACACGCCGGCCGGGACCGTGGCACACCGGCACGCGGTGCCAGACGACGCTGATCCTGAACGGCTGCCGCGGATGCGGCAACGATTGCTGCGGGGGGATCCCGAGGGTCGGCCGTCCGTGGGTAGCAGAGCTAGCATCGATCCTGAACGGCGGCCGCGGTCTGCGCCACCCGCAAGATCCGCGTCACCCCTGCTGCCAGGACCAGCCGAGCCAGCCGAGCCAGCCGATGAGCGGCGCGCCACGCGGCAGCCGTTCGGTATCGTCCATCCCGTCATTCTCAAGCCCGCGCACACCCCCGGAGCCGCACCGCCCGGGAAACGCTCGGTGCGGGGCGGCCTGGACCGGGATCAGCATGCGGCGGCGGCCGCCGCCACCCCGCTATTGATCATCGCGGGGCCTGGCACCGGCAAGACGCGGACGCTGACGCACCGGATCGCGTATCTGACCAGCGAGCGCGGCGTTGCCCCGGGTCACTTCCTGGCCATCACGTTCACCCGGCGCGCCGGGCAGGAACTGCGGGACCGGCTGGCCGCCCTGATCCCCGGCGCGGCGCCGCTGATCACGATCACCACATTTCACGGCCTGGGTCTGCGGATCCTGCGTGAGCATCACGACCGCGCCGGGCTGCCGGAACGTTTCGGCGTCGCGGACGAGGCCGCCCAGCTGAGCGTGGCGACGGACCTGACCGGATCGGGGCAAGCTGGCCGCGCCTTGCTCGCTCAGCTCGCTGGCAAGGCCAGGGCCGAGGGCACCGATCCGCTTCGGGAGAGTTTCCGCAAGGCGCTGCTTTCCCGCGGCCTGGTGGACTTCGACGGTCTCGTCGAGCTGGCGGGCGGCCTGCTCCGCGATGAGCCGGACGTGGCGCGAGGCTACCGTGAGCGCTGGCCGCACATCAGCGTGGACGAATATCAGGACATCGACGCGGCCCAGTACGCGCTGCTGAAGCGCCTTGCGCGTACCGGCGGTGACGGCCTGGCCGTCATCGGCGACCCGGATCAGGCGATCTATGGATTCCGCGGCGCTGACGTGGGGTTCTTCCTGCGTTTCCGTGACGACTTCCCGAGTGCCCAGACCGCGGTCCTGACCACCAACTACCGGTCAGGCCCCGCCATTGTCGCGGGGGCACTTCAGGCCATCGGCCCGGCCACGCTCGTCCCGGGTCGCAGGCTTCACGCGGTGATCGCGGATCCGCGCGCGGCGGGACCGATCACCCTGCACGAGGCCGCCGACCAGCAGGCAGAAGCCGCCTGGATCGCCGAGACCATCGATGGCTTGCTCGGCGGCTCGTCCTTCCACTCGCTGGATTCTGGGCGGGCCGATGGCCACGGCCACGGCGGCCTCGGCTTGGCCGACATAGCCGTTGCTGTACCGGACCGACGCGCAGGCGGGCCCGCTCATGCAGGCGCTGACCCGTGCCGGGCTGCCATTCCAGAAACGCTCACATGACAGGCTTGCCAACCGGCCTGGAGTTCAGCTGCTCGCCCGCGAACTCCGGCTGGCAAGCCCCGCGGCGGACCCGGCCGGTGCCGCCACGGACACGGCCATCGCGGGCAGGCGCGGGCGGCGCGGGCGTGGGCAGCACCGCACACGGGACGAGCGGCGCGGATTGGGGCGAGACGGCCGGCGCGGACGTGGGTTCGGCGGCAGCGCGGACGTGGGTTCGGCGGGCAGCGCGGACACGGGCAGCACGGACACGGGCAGCGTGGACGTTAGTTCGGCGGGCAGTGCGGACACGGGCAGCACGGACACGGGCAGCGTGGACGTTGGTTCGGCGGGCAGCACGGACACGGGCAGCACGGACATGAGTGCGGCCGACGGCCTGGACGCGGGTGCGGCCAGCGGCGCGGCTGGCGGGTCCATCTCCCTGGAGACACGGCTGCGCGCTGCCGTGCGCGCGGTCACCGCGATGCTGCCGGCGGCCGGGCCGGAAGCCACCGACGTGCGCGCGGCGGCGGACGTGCTATTGCCGCTCGCCCGCCGCTGCGGCGACGATCTCGGCCGGTTCCTGACCGAGATCTCGCTCGGCGCGGAGGCCGACGCGGCCGACCCGCGCGCCGACGCCGTGGCATTGCTGACCTTGCATGCCGCCAAGGGCCTGGAATTTCCGGTCGTGTTCGTGGCCGGCTGCGAGGAGGGCTTGCTGCCGCTGCGGCTGCCCGACGTCGCACCCGACGAGGAGCGGCGGCTGCTTTTCGTCGGCATGACACGCGCGGGCACCAAGCTCTTCCTCACCTGGGCCCGCCGCCGCGGCGGCGGCGAAAAGGCCGGGAGCCCGTCCCCGTTCCTGACGGCCATCAGCCCCGACCTGATCACGCGGACGGCGCCAACTGTACGGCGCCGCCCCACCGGACGCCAGCTCCGCCTGCTCTGAGCCGACCGCGCCCCCCGATCGAGCGTGCGTTCAGCGTATTCACCGAGAGCTTTGACACCTGGTGGCCTCGCGCACACAAGATCGGTAAGGCCGAGCTGGCCGAGGCCGTGCTCGAATCCCGCACAGGCGGCCGCTGGTACGAACGCGACGTCGACGGCAGCGAATGCGACTGGGGCAAGGTCATTGCGTTCGAGCCGCCGCGCCGCCTCCTGGTCACCTGGCAGATCAATGCGAGCTGGCAGTACGATCCCGACCCGGCGCACGCGAGCGAGATCGAGGTGCTGTTCACCGAGGAGGGCGGGCACACCCGCGTCGAACTCGAGCACCGCCACATCGAGCGGCACGGCGCGGGCGCCGACGAGCTGCAGAAGGCGGTCGGGTCAGCTGGTGGATGGCCTGGCATCCTGGGCGGTTACGCCAAGGCCGCCACAGCCGCGTGACCGGCTGATGCGAATCCCGGCTGACCGCAGTCCACGGGGCCGAGAGGGCGCTTTCATGATCGCGGTAACTTTGCCGCGGTATCCGCGGCAAAGTTACCGCGATCATGGTCTTGGGCTACGCGGTCGGGGTTGGGACGCTGGGTCAACGGCGCGCACCGGCCGGCAGTGCGCCAGCCGGTGCGGTCGCCGCCTGATCAGGCGTGCTGGAAGGTGCTCGTGGAGGTGCCGAACAGCATGTTCGCCGTGAACACCCTCGTGCGCAGCGCTGAGTCGAGGAATGCGGCGCCCTGCGCGGTAATAGTCGTGGCGAGGTTGCCGATCACAACATGCGTCGCGTCGCCGCCCAGTGTCGCACCGCTCAGGCTGAGCGCGAACAGTGCGATGCGGCCGTTGCGACGCGTGGCAGCGGTCAGCGTTGTCACGCCGTTCACGATGCTTACCTGCAAGTTAGTCAGCTTGACCGAACTGAAGCCGAACAAGCTGATGAAGAGCAAGCTGCCGCCTGCCTGGACCTGACCGTTGAACGTGGTGAAGTCGATACTGCCGCCGCTGAGCCGGAATGTTGTGGTCGCCGTCAGGTTGGTCAGCGACCCGCCGATGCTCATCGATCCTGGCTTCAGCACGAGCGGCACGATGCCGGCGAGGGCGAGCTTGCCCACGACGCCCGACGCGGTGGTCGTCGTGGCGCTGCCGCCTGTCACAGTGACCACGGTGTCGGCAGGCGCCGCCGTCGCCGCGACGGCAGCGGGTGCCGCGCTGATGGCGACGGCGAGGATCAGCGGCGCGAACAGGAGCCGACGACGCCAACGGAACATGTTTCCTCCTTAGAGGCACTGGACACGTGCGCAAAGGTGCCGCGCCACCCGCGCCATCGTCCGGCGCCGCGACAGCACACCCTCGACCGTGATGACGGCCCCCCGACCCTAGTAGCCTTCCGGCCCGGGCCGGTATGCGCTTTCGTGACAGATTGGCTTGCCAGTCTTCGCACTCACGAATAAGACCTGTGCACCCGAACACAGAAAACGCGCTGGGCGACCGGCTACGAGCGCGGCGGCAGATCGGCCGCAGGAAGGTGAAGGAGCATGCGGGCATTGCCGAGCGTATTGGGCTTAACCCGGTCAAGGTCGAGAAACTCGGCGACGCCCCCATCGTAGGAACACAACAGTTCCGCGTATACCGCTGGCGACACCGGGGTTCCCTCGATCTCCTCGAAACCATGCCGGGCGAAGAACCCGATCGCGAACGTAAGCACGAACACGCGGCGGACGCCCAGGTCGCGCGCCGTGGCGAGGAGTGCCTCGACGAGCAGGTGGCCAACACCCTGGCGCTGACAGGCCTCGGCTACGGCGATCGTGCGGATCTCGGCGAGGTCCTCCCACATCACATGCAGTGCACCGCACCCGACCACGGCGCCATCCGCGGCCCGTTCCGCGATCCAGAACTCCTGCACGTCCTCGTAGAGCGTCACGGTGTCCTTGCCGAGCAGCCGGCCGGAGTCGGCGTTGGCGTCGACGAGCCCGCGGATCGCACGGACGTCGCATGCTCGCGCCCGCCTGATCGTGAAGTCCATCGCCCGGACACCTTACCCGCATGCGGAAGCCTGACGGACAGCGCCGGCAGACAGTGAAAATCACATGCTCACGCAATATTACTCACCGTTGTAACCCGGCCACGAAGCGCTCTTGGACTGGCGGATGCACGCCAATTCCCGCACATCACGCCCAGATCACATGGCCGGTAAAGTGCCGTTGGGACGTCTATGACCTGCGCGGATGTACCACGGATCCGCACCTGCCCGGCAAACCGAGCACGGAGCGTGAGCTGTGGCAAAGGGCCAAAGCGACGGCCAGGTTGGTTACCAGAATCAAAAATTTTCACCGTTCAGGTTGAGCATCAAGCGCAACATCCATTAATGTCCAGCGCTGTTGTCATCTGCTGCGCTCCGCTCCCGCGGTGACGCAACGTGACCCGCCGAGTCCCCGGGTACGCGGCTAACCGCCGCCGTGCCAGGGAGCCGGGGACCCATCCTTCCCCGGGGTGAATCCGCAGGCGTGACGAAGATCCGGTCGCGCCGTGGTAGGGCTGCTCCGGCCCGAACCCGTCAGCTAACCCGGTAGGCGGCGAAGGAGAGGAGAGGGCTGAGTGGAGCGCTCGCACCGCAGTAGCGGTCTGCCCGGATCCGTCCGGGGCGGCAGTTTCTCCATCCGGGGGGGTAGTTTCCGCATTGGGCAGGCGCGGCCGTGGCAACGGGGTCTGGTGCTCGCCGCGGCACTCATCGCATTCAGCCTGGCGCTGCCACTCACGTCGGGCGACGCGCAGCCCAGGGCGCCACAGCCGAGTTTCAACGAGCTTGTCGCACAGGCCAGGCTGCTTGCGCACCAGATCGACACGCTCAGCCAGCAGTACGACGGCTTGCAGGTCAGGTTGAGCGAGACGCGGAGCGCCGCCAAGGCCGCCGCCAAGACCGCGGCGCGCGACACGGTGGCACTCGCTGGCGGCACGCAAAAGGTCAGCCAGATCGCCGCGGAGAGCTATGTGACTGGCGGTTATGACCCCACGCTGCAACTCGCGACTTCGAACGACCCGCAGGGCTTCATCGACCGGGCATCGATCATGGATCACCTGCAGACAGACAACGGCGCCGTAGTCCACAGCCTGCGGACCGCACAGGCCGCCGCGAACCGGGCACAGGAGACAGCGCAGCAGCAGGCTCAACAGGTCGCGAGCCTGGTCAAGCAGATGGGCGCGAAGAAGGACCAGATTCAGAGCAAGATCAACCTGATCGAGAGCTCCGCTTACAAGAAGGCGCTCGCCATCGCGAGCCAGACCGGCCGCTTCCCCGTCACGGCACCCGTAGGTGACAGCCTCGGCGCGCGCGCCCTCCGTTTCGCCCTCACCAAACAGGGCGATCCATATGTGTGGGGCGCAGCGGGCCCGTCCGCATTCGACTGCTCCGGCCTGGTGATGTGGGCCTACGAGCAGATCGGGATCCAGTTGCCGCATTACACCGGCGACCAATGGGACTCGGGCGTGCACGTCTCCAGAAATCAGCTTCAGGCAGGCGACCTGGTGTTCTTCTACCAGGACATCGGCCACGTCGGGCTCTATATCGGTAACGGGCTCATGATCGACGCGCCCGATTTCGGTGAGACTGTGCACGTCGAGCCGGTCTACTGGAACGTGTACGTGGGCGCCGTACGAATCGCGATCTGATCGCCCCTGAACAGGGGATGCCGCTGCGGATTACCGGACCAGCATTCGGGTAGCCGTCGTGCGGCGGTGATCGCCTTGCGGTGCCGCTGTCCGATGGGGCGGAAGCGGCAGCCGCGCTTAGCCCTGCCCTGTCGGCCCATGCGGCTCGGCCAGATAGGTCCGGGCCGCAAGAAAGCCAGCGCTGGGAGCCCGCGCGGGGGCTCCCAGCGCTGGCGGGGGCTTGGGGAGTCCCTGTGATCCACTGCTGGGCCGCCGCCGTCTCGCCGGGCCGCTGCCGTCTCGCCCGCGGCTGGCGGTTGCCGTAGCCGTAACCGTTGCGGCGCGTGTCTGGCGGCAATGCCAACCGATAGCTGAGTGCGAGCAGCCACCGCGGGCGCCGTCACCGCACGCGCCCGCCTCGCCGCAGGGCTCCCTGTCGCCGCCCGCACCATTACCGCACGGATCCCCGTCACCGCAGGCGCCATAGCGCACGGTGCCCGCGTCACCGCAGGCGCCATAGCGCACGGCCTGGGGCGCGCCGCAGCCCTTGCCAGGCCGGATAGACGGTTAGCCTTCGGGTCTGACCAGCGGGAACAGGATCGTTTCCCTGATGTTGGCGCCCGTCAGCATGATCAGCAGGCGGTCGATACCCATGCCCATCCCGCCGGACGGGGGCATTGCGTACTCCAGCGCCCGCAGAAAGTCCTCGTCCAGCTGCATCGCCTCCGCGTCGCCTCCGGCAGCGAGCAGCGACTGCGCGGTGAGGCGCGCACGTTCCTCTATGGGGTCGATGAGCTCCGAGTAGCCGGTACCAAGCTCGGTCCCGAACGCCACCAGGTCCCACCGCTCGGCCAGGCGAGGATCACTGCGGTGGGCGCGGGTCAGCGGCGACACCTCGGTCGGGAAATCGCGGTAGAACGTCGGCTCCACGGTGCGTTCCTCGACGAGGCGCTCATACATCTCCAGCACTACGTGGCCGCGGTTCCACTTAGGATCTAGCGGCACCTCGGCCTTGGTGCAGAGCTCGCGCAGCCGCTGCTCGCTGGTGTCCGGCGTGATCTCCTCGCCAAGGGTCTCACCGATCGCCTGGTGCACGGTCTTCGACGGCCACTGCCCGCTGATGTCGAACTCGGTGCCGTCCGTACGCCGCAGCACCGTCCCGCCGAGCGCGGCGCCCGCGGCCCGCTGGATGAGCTCACGCGTGAGCGTCGCCACGGTGTCGTAGTCGCCATACGTCTCATACGCCTCGAGCATCGTGAATTCGGTGTTGTGGGTAGCGTCGACGCCCTCGTTGCGGAAGTTGCGGTTGATCTCGAAGACCTTCTCCAACCCGCCGACGAGCAGCCGCTTGAGATGCAGCTCTGGCGCGATACGCAGATAGAGATCAAGATTGTACGCGTTGTGGTGGGTGAGGAAAGGCCGCGCGTTGGCACCACCGTGCACGCGCTGGAGCATCGGGGTTTCCACCTCGATGAAATCCCGTCGCGTCATTTCCGCACGTATCGCACGGACGGCCGCGGCACGGATCTCCACCATCCGGCGGGCGTCCGGATTCACGATCAGATCCAGATACCGCTGCCGTACCCGCGACTCGATGTCGGTCAGGCCCTTGTGCTTGTCGGGCAATGGGCGCAGGCACTTCGACGTGATGGCGAAGCTCTCAGCGAGCACTGACAGTTCGCCCCGGCGTGAGGTGATCACCTCGCCCTCGACGCCCACGTGATCGCCAAGGTCCACGTCACGCTTCCACGCGGCGATCGATTCCGCACCGATCCGGTCGAGCGAGAGCATGACCTGCAGATCGCCCGTGCCGTCCCTGATCGTGGCGAAAACCAGCTTGCCGCTCGGCCGGTTGAGGATCACCCGGCCGGTGACGCCGGCGCGGTCGCCTGTCGACACCTCACGATCCAGGCCGACGTACTTCTCGCGCAGCGCCGCGATGGTCGTGGTCCGGGGAAAGCCGACCGGGTACGGATCGACGCCGGCCGCCCGGAGCCTTTCGAGCTTCGCCATCCGCACGCGCATCTGCTCGGGCAGGTCGTCGCGGTCATCTTGAGGTTGCTGATCGGTCACCTGCCGAAGGTTACCCGCCGCCTCGGGAGCAAGCATTTGCAAGTCCGGTGCGGCGGCTATTCCGGCGTGTTTCGCTCATAGACGAGGCGAAGGCCGATCAGGGTCAGCCATGGCTCGTAGACGTCGATGACGCTCACCTCGTCGACCACGAGCGGTGCGAGGCCACCGGTAGCGGCCACGGTCACCGAGTCCGGATCATCAGGCGCGAGTTCGCGGACCATCCGCTCGACGATCCCCTCGACCTGGCCCACGAATCCGTAGATGATGCCCGACTGGAGGCATTCCACGGTGTTCTTGCCGATCACCCGGTTCGGCCGCGCGGGCTCGACCTTGAGCAGTTGCGCGGCCCGCCTGGAGAGCGCGTCGACGGAGATCTCGATCCCCGGGGCGAAGGCGCCGCCGATGAACTCGCCCTTCGCGCTCACCGCGTCGAAGTTGGTCGACGTGCCGAAGTCGACGATGATCGCGGGGCCGCCGTAGAGGTGAACGGCCGCGAGTGAGTTCATGATGCGGTCGCTGCCGACCTCCTTGGGGTTGTCCACCCGGACCGGGATGCCGGTCTTCACGCCTGGCTCAACGATTACCGCGGGAACGTCACCGTAGTAACGCCGGAACATCTCACGCATCTCGTGCAGCATCGACGGGACGGTCGAGCAGAGTGCGATGCCGCTGATGTCGGTCTGCTTGAGGACAGGGCTCTGCCCGAGCAGGCCCTGCAGCAGGACAGCGAGTTCGTCGGCCGTCCGATCGGGATCGGTCGCCAGCCGCCAGTGCTCGATGACTTCCTCGTCCTCGAAGATCACGAGAACCGTGTGCGTGTTCCCGACATCGATGGTCAGCAGCATGATCGTCCTGACGGAGTGTGGTCGGCGGATTCGTGGACAACGGAGCCTGCGTCCCTCGCGGGCCGCAGGGAACCTGCGGAGGCTGCAAATCCCGTGGATAGTGCGCCCATGAACGGTACTGTCACTGCCCGGCAGCGCCCGGCGCAAGGGGTTCGCCCGGTGGAACGTCCGGCCCGATCCCGAGGTCGAGCGCGAGGTCCAGTGCCGGAGCCGAATGGGTGAGCGCGCCGACCGCGAGATAGTCCACCCCGGTCGCGGCCACCGCGCGTGCCCGCTCGAGAGTCAGCCCGCCGCTCGCCTCCAGGCGCGCACGTCCCGCCACGAGCGCCACCGCACCCGCCGTGTCCCGGGCGGCGAAGTTGTCGAGCAGGATCAGCGTCGCACCCGCCTCGACCGCCTCCTTCACCTGGGCCAGCGTGTCGCACTCGACCTCGATGGGCAGGCCCACGACCGCGTTGCTCACCGCCGCGAACGCCGCCGCGACGCCGCCTGCCGCGGCGATGTGATTGTCCTTCACCAGCACCGCATCCGACAGCGACATCCGGTGGTTGGTCCCGCCGCCACAGCGGACCGCGTATTTCTGCAACCCGCGAAGGCCGGGCAGCGTCTTGCGGGTATCCCTGACCGTTGCGCCGGTCCCCGCCACCTCGTCGACCCAGCGGCGGGTCAGCGTGGCGATCCCGGACAGGTGGCATGCCAGGTTGAGCGCCGTCCGTTCGGCGACGAGCAGGGCCCTCGTATTGCCCGTGACGGCGAGCAGCGTGTCCCCGCGGTGCACCGGGTCGCCGTCGGATTTGTGATAGATGATCCTGAACGGCTGCCGCGGAGGCGGCAACGATTGCTGCGGGGGGATCCCGGGGGTCGGCCGTCCGTGGGTAGCAGAGCTAGCACTGATTTCGGACGGCTGCGCGGCGCCACCGTCAGCGCAGCGGGCTTCCCCTCCAGGTGGCACACCACGCGCAGCCGCCACCCGGAAGACCGTCTCCACGACCGGGAGCCCCGCGGCCACGCCCTCGGCACGTGCGTTCAGGTAGGCCGTGGTCTCCGCGTCCGCGGCAATGGTCGCCTCTGTGGTGACGTCGCCGCGCCCGGCGAGATCCTCGTCGAGCGCGGCCGAGACGATCCGGGTGACCTCCTGCGGATCAAGACCGGCGCCGCGCAGGCGCTCGATGAGTTCCGCCGTGAGCACTTCACGCAAGGCCGCACTCATCCCGGCTCCTTCCCCTCGCCGTCAGCGGTGGCCCCAGTGGCGGCGCCGACGGCGCCAGCCATGAACCTGCTCAGCAGGGCGCCGCCGCTGAGCGTGGTCACCAGATGTCCGAGCCACGCGTCACTGCGGTCAGGAAAATCCTGCCGCCAGTGACTGCCGCGGGTTTCTTCCCGCGCCGCCGCCGCTGCCACCAGGGCGGAAGCGGCCAGATGCAGGTTGGTCGCCTCCCATGCCTCCGTGCACGGCTGGCCAGGTGCCCGCTGGCGCAGCCGCTGCAGATGCTCTGCTGCGGACCCCAGGCCGGCACCGTCGCGCAGGACGCCCGCGCGGGCGGACATGACCTGCTGCAGTTCGGCGCGGATGTCCGGGCTGACCAGGCCCGCTGGCCTGCCGTCGGGGACTGGGTCCTGCCAGCGCGGCAGGCGGGCGGCGATGTCTGCGCCGATCCGCTCGGCGAAGACGAGACCTTCGAGAAGTGAGTTGGACGCGAGCCGGTTCGCGCCGTGTACGCCGGTGCACGCGGCCTCGCCGCAGGCGTAGAGGCCGGGCACGCTGGTCCGGCCCCAGGTGTCCGTGCGCACCCCGCCGCTCGCGTAGTGCGCCGCGGGCACGACCGGGACCGGCTCGCGGACCGGGTCGATGCCGTGGCGTCTGCAACTCGCGAGGATCGTCGGGAACCGCCGCTCCCAGGTGCGGCGGCCGAGGTCGCGGCCGTCAAGATAGACGTGATCGGCACCGGTCGCGGCCATCCGGGTCACGATCGCCTTGGCCACCACGTCGCGTGGCGCGAGATCGGCGAGCGGGTGCAGGCCGGCCATGAAGCGCGTCCCCGCCTCGTCCACCAGGAAGGCGCCCTCACCGCGCACCGCCTCGGAGATCAGTTGCTGACGGCCGAGCGATCCAGGGCCCAGCCACAGAACGGTCGGGTGGAACTGGACGAACTCCAGGTCAGTGACGTCTGCGCCCGCCCGCAGGGCCAGGGCGACGCCGTCGCCTGTAGACACCCCGGGATTGGTGGTCGCCTGGTAGACCTGCCCGAGCCCGCCCGTCGCCAGGACGACGGCACGAGCAACAGCCGCGCCGACCCCGTCCCGCTGGCCCTCGCCCATCACGTGCAGGGTGAGCCCGGCGGCGCGGCCGTCCGCGCCGCGGAGCAGGTCGAGAACGAGCGCGTGCTCGATCACCTCGATACCAGGATCGGTGTCGGCGGCCCGCTTGAGTGCCGTGACGAGCGCGCGCGAGATCTCCGCGCCGGTGGCGTCGCCGCCCGCGTGCGCGATACGCGGCCGCAGGTGGCCGCCTTCCCTCGTCAGGGCGACCGCCCCGTCCGCTGCCGTGTCGAAGCGTGCGCCCAGTGCCATCAGCCGCCGGACCGCCGCCGGGCCCTCCGTAACGAGCAGGCGGGTCGCCGCCTCGTCACACAACCCGCCACCCACATCGAGCGTGTCGCGCAGGTGCTGCGTCGGCGAGTCACCCGGCCCGAGCGCGGCGGCTATCCCACCCTGTGCCCAGCGGGTGGATCCGGCGTCCACGAGCGCTTTGGTGACAAGGAGCACGCGGCCCGCACTGCGGGCGGCCAGCGCGGCCGTCAGGCCCGCCACGCCGGATCCGGCAACCACGATGTCCGCCCGGACCATCCAGCCGGGCGCCTGGGCGGCCAGCCGTGACGCTATCGGTGTCATGGCCGTGCCTGCGGCGGCAGCGTCACGGCCACGTTGTCGATCAGCCGGGTGGATCCGACCCTGGCGGCGACCGCGAGCACCGCGGGGCCGTGGCCCGAGGCGGCGAGGAAGGTTTGCGGATCGGCGAGCGCGACGTAGTCGAGCCGCAACGGCGGATCCGCGCATCCCGCCTCATCGAGCACCGCCTTGGCGGCCGCCACGACCTTGGCCGCGCCCGACGCGGCCTCCTTCTCGCCCGCGCGCAGCGCACGCCACAGGCACAAGGCTGTCGCCCGCTCGGCCGGTGACAGGTATCTGTTGCGGCTGGACGTGGCAAGGCCGTCGCTGTCGCGGACGGTCGGCACCGCGGCGATGTCGACGCCGAGATCGAGGTCGGTCACCATCCGGCGGACAAGGGCGAGCTGCTGCGCGTCCTTCTCGCCGAACACGGCGATGTCCGGCCGGGTGAGCTCGAACAGCTTGATCACGACCGTCAGGACGCCGCGGAAGAAGCCAGGCCTGAACTCGCCTTCGAGGCGATCACCCGCGGGCCCGGGATCGACCGTCACCGTCGGCGCGCCGGGGTACATTTCGGCGCTGCTCGGCGCGAAGACCACCGCCACGCCTTCGTCGCGGCAGACAGCCATGTCCTCGTCGAGCGTGCGGGGATAGCGGTCCAGGTCCTCGCCCGGCCTGAACTGGAGCGGATTAACGAAGATGCTCACGATAACGGCACCGCCCGGGCCTGCGAGTTCACGTGCCCGGTGCAGCAAGCCGCGATGGCCGGAGTGCAGCGCACCCATGGTCGGCACGAGGACTACCGGCCTGCCGAGATCACCGAGACTGCCGAGACCGCCGAGTGCCGCGGCGAGGGCCGCCCGGTCGTGCACGAGCACCGGCTTCATTCCGGCGTTCCGCTCAGCACGTCGAGCAGGCGCTCGGCATCCTCCGGCTTGAGCATTCCTGCGGCGATCGCGCGGTCGGCGGTGAGCCTGGCCATGGCTACATAGGCGCCGGCCGCGGCCGGCGATGACACCTTCCTGAGCACCTGGATGTGGCTGGCCACGGTCCCCGCGTCGCCGCGGGCGACGGGGCCGGTCAGACCGGCGATCCCAAGCCGCAGCGCGTTGTCGAGAGCCGCATACAGCAGCGGGCCGAGCATTCGCGCGGGATCGGGAACACCCGCGCCCCGCAGCAGTTCGGCCGACTCGGCGATGAGTGTGGTCAGGTGATTCGCGGCGCCCGCGAGGGCAGCATGGTAGAGATCCCTGTCGGCCTCCGCGATGATCACCGGATCGCCACCCATCTCGATCACCAGAGCCTCTGCCACTGGCCGCAGCGCGTCCGGGGCCGTCACACCGAAACACACACCCGTCAGACGCTCGACGTCCTCAGGGCGGCCGGTGAATGTCATCACGGGATGCAGGGCGAGTGGCAGCGCGCCGCGGCTGGTGGCCGGATCGAGCACGGCGGTGCCGTACCTGCCGCTCGCGTGGGCAAGCAAGCGGCCGTGCGTCGGTGCGCCGGTCTGCGCGAGACCTGCCACCAGCCCAGGCAGCGCGTCGTCCGGCACCGTGAGCAGAATGAGATCTGCTGCCGCGACGACGTCTCGTGGTTCGGCGAGCGCGGCACCAGGCAGGAGGCGGCTGGCCCGGTCCCTCGACGCGCTTGAGACCGCCGAAGCCGCGACAACACGGTGACCTGCCCGCGCGAGGGCCGCGCCCAGTACGGCGCCGACACGGCCGACCCCGACCACACCGACCTTGAGCCTGGCCGGCCTTTCACCCGCCGCGGCTTCACCGGCCGCGGCCTCCCAGGCCGCAGCTTCCCGGGCTGCGGGCAAGCTAGCGCCGCTGGCGGGACGCGGCACTGCAGGATCCATCTCGTTCCAGTCCTCGCCGGGTACCGGACGGCGTCGTAGCTGTAACTCAGGCTAACGCCGCCAGCATAAGCGAAGGGCGGCAGGGCCCCGCCGCGGGCACCGTGCGCCGGCGCCCTGCCATGGATGTGACCTGGCTGTCGCTATAGCGACAGCCAGGTCACATCAGCTCGGCCCGACACCGCTCTTCAGGGAATGTGTGCCGTGGTGTGCTCGACATCCCTGCAATGGGCCACATTCATGGGCCATCGCCTGTTGCGAAATCGGAAGACGGCCGAGGGGTGCGCGCAGCTAGCTCTTACTGCGGTCGGCGGGGCGGGTGTCGTCCTCCTCGTCCGGCAGCTTCGGCACGCGGCAGCAGTACTCCAGGTACAAGGCCGCCGCGGCAAGCAGCACAGCGGCCGCGAACGTGCCCACCGCGGCGAACGCGTCGTGGCGCGGAAACGTCTTGTCGAGTGATCCCGCGACGTACAGCGAGAAACCCCCAGCCACGCCGCCGATCACCGCGGCCGTGTACGCGCTGGCCTTCGCGAGAGCAGCCATCCGCGCGATCGCGATCGGCTCCACCGGCTTGGTGCCTGGGCGCTGGAGGATGCGCGCGCGGACCAGCGTCCCGCTGTACGCCTCGGCGAGTGCCACCATGAGCAGCGTGGGCACGCCGCTCCATGGCAAGGGGGGCAGCGAGCGGTAGACCAGCCCGAGTATGAGCCACGACAGGGCCGCGCACGCAACCGCGACGATCGCGATTATCCGGATCTTCGTCGGCTTCATGACGATCGGTCCGGTGGCCGGATAGCGAGGTCGTCGCGCCGCCGGATGCTGGTACCCGTCGCGCGCGCGAGCAGATCGGCGACCCGTCCTCGGTGTGGGATCTCGGCGCTCGGGTCAAGATCGAGCCACGGCGCGAGTACGAAGGCGCGCTCGTGCGCGCGTGGATGCGGCAGGACCAGCTTCGGGTCGTCGCTGGCCTCCGCACCGTACATGATGATGTCGATGTCGAGCGTCCGTGGCCCCCAGCGGACCTCGCGGGCACGGTGGAATGCCTTCTCGATGCCCTGCGCAAGGTCAAGGATCATGATGGCCGGCCGTGTCGTCGCCGCGATCAGCACGGCGTTGAGGTAGTCGGGCTGCGCGGGGCCGCCGACCGGTTCGGTCTCGTACACGGGCGAGACCGCGACGAAGCTCAGGCCCGGCGCGTCGAACATCGCGTCCACCGCGCCCTGGAGGTTCTGCATGCGGACGCCGAGATTGCTGCCGAGCGCGACTACCACGCGCTGTGGAGCGGTCCACTCATCGGTGGGTGCGGTGGGCGGTGCGTTGGCGGTTTGCTCATCGGCAGGTGCGGCCGGCGATGCCGCGGCGGGCTGGGACGTTGCGGGACGCTCATCGCCGGATGCGGCGGCGGGCCGCCGAGTCGCGCTGCGGCCGGCCGAGAGCTCAGCCGCGGGGCCGGCATCCGTCATGCCCGCCGCCGCGAGATGGTCACCGCAACATCGTCGAGGGGAACCCGGACCGGTGCCTGCGGCTTGTGCACGGTGATCTCCACCTCCGTCACGGCGGGTTCTGCCAGGCATGCCTCGGCGAGGCGCTGGGCCAGTGTTTCGATGAGCTGGACGGGTTCAGCGGTGATGATGCCGACCAGCCTCGTGGCCAAGCTGCCGTAGTCGACCGTACGTGACAGGTCATCGGAGGCCGCGGCGGGCCGGGTATCAACGCCGAGCGTGGCGTCCACGACGAAGTCCTGACCGTCGCGGCGCTCGTGTTCGTATACGCCGTGGTAACCGCGGGCGCGCAGTCCTCGAAGCGCGATCCGGTCCAGCGGTGCCACCCCGGGGTCCAGCCCGGCCGGTGCGCGCTCGCGAGGTACCTGATTGGCGGTCACTCCTCCTCCTCGTCCGAGCGCAGCATCACCGGCGACCCGTGATGCAGCCACAGCCGCCAGCCGTCATCGGTGCGGACGAACGCGTTCGTCGTGGCCACATTGCCGCCCGCGGCGAAACCGGCACCGTCGTCGTCCGACGCGGTGATGATGTTCTCGGCGCACGTCAGGACCGCGATATCGCCCGAGACCTGGGTGAGCACATCGGTGAGTACGAACTGGATGTAGGACGTATTGGCCATGATCAGTGCCCACGACCTGAGCACGGCGCCACGGCCGCGCACCATCGGGCCGCCCGGGTGGACGCAGACGACACTGCCGCCAGCGTCCTTGTCCTCCGCCCACACATCCCCCATGCGGTCCAGGTCGCCGGCCTCGAACGCGGCGTAGAACTCGGCGTTCAGCTCCTCGATGGCGGCGACCTCAGAGATCTCCATTGCCGCCCTCCCGGCCGTGGTCCGCATCCCGCCACGCCGCAGCGACACGGACCGCGTCCGCATTGGGTGGCACCTTGTGGACTCGCACACACCAGGCGCCCCCGGCCGCGGCAAGCGCGGTCACCGCCACCGTGGCATCGTCACATGCGGAGAACGGCCGGGGGCTCCCGTCCGCCGATGCGAGCAGTTTGCCCAGGAAACGCTTGCGTGAGGCGCCCACGAGCACGGGGAACGCGCCGACGGTGCCAAGATCGGCGATCACGCCGAGCCGGGTGAGCAGCCTCCAGTTGTGCTCAGGACGCTTGGCGAAGCCGAGCCCGGGATCCACGATGACGAGCGATGGGTCGACGCCTTCCGCGACCACCGTCTCCACCCTGCGGCGCAGTTCGTCCCTGACTTCCGCCGCGACATCCTGGTAGACGGCGCGGCTGTACATGTCATGGCTGTGGCCCCGCCAGTGCATGACCACGTACGGCACGCCGGCCTTGGCCACCAGGCGCGGCATCGCCGGGTCGGCGAGACCGCCGCTGACATCATTGACCAGACGCGCTCCGGCCTCAACAGCGAACTCCGCCACCTCCGCGCGCATCGTGTCCACGCTGACCGGCACCCCCTCCGCGGCGAGGGCGCTGATGACAGGGCCAACCCTGCGGAGTTCTTCTGCCGCTGATATCCGCTGCGCGCCAGGACGCGTCGATTCGCCGCCCACGTCGACGATATCGGCGCCGTCGGCGACGAGATCCAGGCCGTGCCTGATGGCGTCGTCGGTGCCGTACCAGGCGCCGCCGTCGGAGAACGAATCAGGTGTCACGTTGATCACGCCCATGACCAGGCACCTGCCCGGATCCGGGAGGCCGGGCAGACCACGCGGGCTGGCCGGGGCCTTCTCATTCACCATGGGCGCAAGCCTATGCGCGCTAGGGCTTGTCCCGTAGATCTTGGTGGACATGCCCTGGTCACGCCCGCGGAGTGGGTGCCTTCAGCATGCGACGCACTTTGCCGAGGCCGAGCTTTCGCGCGAGCGTGCGCGGTTTCAGCTGCGGCCATACCAGGAACGCCTCCGCCTCGAGGGCGGCGATGGCGATCCTGGGGGTATCCCTCGTACTCGGGAAGACGAAGAACCGTGGCTCCCATATCGGCCGGAACTTCGCGTTGAACTTGTACAGCGATTCGATCTGAAACCACTTGGACAAGAAGACCAGGATGGCCCGCCATGCGCGCAGCACGGGCCCCGCGCCGATCCGCTCACCACGTTCGAGCGCGGACCTGAACACCGCGAAGTTGAGCGAGATGCGCTGCACGGACAGGCTGGGGGCGGCGTTGATCGTTTCGGTGATGAGAAAATCGTTGAGCCCGGGCTGCGACTGCCTGTCCCTGCGCATCAGGTCGAGCGAGAGGCCGTCCGCGCCCCAGGGGACGAAGTGCAGGACGGCCCGGAGCACTCCGTCCTCTGTGGCCGTGGCCACGACACACCGCTCGTCGCCTGGCTGGCCGATGCGCCCGAGGGCCATGGAGAAGCCCCGTTCGGTCTGGCTGCCGCGCCAGGAGTCGGCTTGCCGGCAAATGCTCTCGATCTCCTCCCTGGAAATGTCAGCGATCCGGCGGACCTGCGAGCAGTAGCCGTGCCTGGCCACCCGGGACACCATCTGCCGCACATTGCGCATGGCCCGGCCTGCCAGGCTGAATTCGGCCACTTCCACGATGGCCTCGTCGCCGAGCTCGAGCGCGGTAAGGTCGCCTTCGCGGCACCAGACCTCGGCACCGAGCTCGCTGCAGCCCATGACCGCGGGCACCCAGGCATGCCGGGCCGCCTGGTCGAGAAAGGCGTGGATCGCGCCGGGCCACGCCTCCGGATCACCGATCGGGTCGGCCGCCGCAAGCATGACACCGGACACCACGCGGTATCCGATGCATGATTTGCCTGTCGGCGACCAGATCACGCTCTTGTCGCTACGGAGCGCGAAATAGCCAAGTGAGTCCCGTTCACCATAGGTGGTGAGCAGATCCCTGATCTGCTCGTCGTCATGTGCGCTGAGCCGCGCCACCGGCTCGGCGGGCCGCAGGAACAGGTAGGCGGCCACGATGAGCGTGAACAGGCCGAGCGCGCTTGTCATCAGGTGGTAGGTGTCGGTGCGGCCCTCGGATGCGAACCGGATGGGGCTGCTGACCCCGACCAGCTCGTAGATCACGTCCCGTGCCTGCTGAGTGAGCGAGTAGTCGTCCGAAATACGGCTGAACCTGATGTAGCCGAGCCCGATAGCGACGTCGGCGATGACGAGCCCGGCGAATACCCACAGCGCACGCCAGCGCGTCCGTGGGTCACCGATCGCGTAGAACTCATCGCGGAAATACAGCAGTGCGCACAGCATGGCGGCGGCCACGATCGCCTGCCCGAGCTGCGGCCCGTGCACGATATGCGTCACGATGTTCACGGCCAGCAGGATTGTCACCGCCTGCCAGGCACGGCGCTTGCGACGCCGCAGCGCATGGGCAAGCATGATCAGCAGCAGGCCGGTGATGACGTCGGCGGCACGGGCGGCGTTGTAGAGGCTCCCGGGCACCACCCGGCCGATCCGGTGGAGCCTCTCGTGGAACTGGGGTGCGAGCACACCGAGCACGTTGTAAACGCCGATGATCAGGCTGAGCCAGCCCGCTGTCGTGGGTACCCAGCTGCGCTGCCGTCTGCGGTCGGGCAAACGGGATGGGCGGTGCAGCTCACCGCTGTCGCCGGCCCGCGCGCCATTGCCTGCCGGACCACCATCGGGATGCTCGTTCGTCTCAGACACTTTGGCTGAACCCCGGATCACGGGCCATCAGCGTAGCCACCGCAGGAACATCGTGCGTTCAAACGCGTGCAATGAGCAAGAGGCGCCAGGGGGCGGAAGGCAAAAGGAGTCGTTTGCATCGCTCCAACCGGTGTCAAGACTTTGTGGCCCAGGGGACGACCGCTCAGGATTCCCCCGATGTCCCAGTCGCCCGCTCACTGCACGAGGTAATCGTCCGGACTGACATACCCGGGCATCGCGCCGCTCCTACCGCGACTAACGACGGCCGAAGATGAGGCTCAGCGCCTCCGCCCGGGTACGGTCGCTGTCACGAAAATCACCCCGGACCGCCGAGGTTACGGTCTTGGCTCCCGCCTTGCGTACCCCGCGCATGGTCATACACAGGTGCTCGGCTTCCACCACCACGATGACGCCGCGAGGTTCGAGCACATCCATGAGTGCGTCCGCTATCTGCGCGGTCATCCGCTCCTGCACCTGCGGCCGCCGGGCGTAGACGTCCACCAGCCGCGCGAGCTTGGACAGGCCGGTGATCTGGCCCTTGCTGTTCGGGACGTAGCCGACATGGGCCACGCCGAAGAAGGGAACGAGATGGTGTTCACACGTGGCGTACAGCTCGATGTCCTTGACCAGGATCAGTTCATCATGGTCGGCGTCGAATACGGTGCTGAGCACGTCCTCGGGATTTTGGCGCAGTCCGGCGAACTGCTCCGCGTAGGCGCGTGCCACCCGGGCCGGAGTGTCCCGCAAGCCGTTCCTGTCGGGGTCCTCGCCGATCGCGAGCAGGATCTCACGGACCGCACGCTCGATGCGTGGCTGATCCACGTCACCTGCCCGGGTGGTCAGACCCACCACCGGTGTGCGGGGTACGGCCGATGCGCCCGGTGATGTCACTGCCGCCCGGCGGGCCGCCGATGGCGTTGCCGACGCCCTTGCCGTTGCCGTGAGCGCCCAGCTCGCCGGGGTCCGCCGCCGTCAGCGCGAGTTCCTTGGGGGTCAGCACGGGCGGACGGTCAGACGGGAGCCGCTTGCCGTAGCCCGTGTACGACCCGCGGTTCGGCCGCTTCTGCACCGTCGCGAAGACGCGCATGACCTCGTCCCTGGACAGGGTCTCCTGGTCCATGAGCTGCAGCACGAGGTCGTCGAGCACGTCGCGGTACTGCACGAGGATCTCCCACGCCTCGTCGTGCGCGGACTCGATGAGCCTGCGCACCTCCTCGTCGATGGAGGAGGCGATCTCCTCAGAGTAGTCCCTGGTGTGCCCCACATCCCGGCCAAGGAACGGCTCACCGTCGCCGGTGCCGAACTTCCGCGCGCCGAGCTTCTCACTCATGCCGAACTCGGTCATCATCTTGCGCGCGATGGACGTCGCCTTCTCGATGTCGTTGGCGGCGCCGCTAGTGGGCTCATGGAACACCAGCTCTTCCGCGGTACGCCCGCCGAGCAGCATGGCCAACTGGTCCATCATCTCGGACCGGGTGATGAGGAACTTGTCCTCCGTGGGCAGCGCCATCGTGTAGCCGAGCGCACGCCCGCGCGGCAAGATCGTGATCTTGTGTACCGGGTCGGCGTTGGGCAGCGCGTGGCCGACGAGCGCGTGACCGCCCTCGTGGTATGCGATGATCTTCCTTTCCTTCTCCGACATCACCCGGGACTTGCGCTCTGGGCCGGCCATCACACGGTCGATGGCCTCTTCGAGCATGGCCATCGCAATCTGCTTGGCATTCATACGCGCCGTGAGCAGCGCACCCTCATTGATCACGTTGGCCAGATCGGCGCCGGTGAAGCCGGGCGTGCGCCGCGCGATGGTTTCGAGATCCACATCCGGAGCGAGCGGCTTGCCTCTCGCGTGCACCGTCAGGATGCCGCGCCGGCCGAGCATGTCCGGCCGGTCGATCACGATCTGCCTGTCGAAGCGCCCTGGCCGCAGCAGCGCCGGGTCCAGGATGTCCGGCCGGTTCGTCGCGGCGATCAGGATGACGCCGCCCTTGATGTCGAAACCGTCCATCTCCACGAGCAACTGGTTCAGGGTCTGCTCGCGCTCGTCATGACCGCCGCCGAGACCGGCGCCCCGGTGCCGCCCGACGGCGTCGATCTCATCGATGAAGACGATCGCCGGGGCGTTTGTCTTCGCCTGTTCGAACAGGTCGCGGACGCGGGAGGCGCCGACGCCGACGAACATCTCGACGAAGTCCGACCCGGAGATCGAGTAGAAGGGGACGCCCGCCTCGCCGGCCACCGCACGCGCGAGCAGGGTCTTACCCGTTCCAGGCGGGCCGTACAGCAGCACGCCCTTCGGGATCTTCGCGCCGATGGCCTGGAACTTGGCCGGGTTCTGCAGGAACTCCTTGATCTCCTGAAGCTCCTCGATCGCCTCGTCTGCGCCGGCGACGTCGGCGAAGGTCGTCTTGGGCGTGTCCTTGGTGATCAGCTTCGCGCGCGACTTGCCGAAGTTCATGACCCGGGAGCCGCCACCCTGCATCTGATTCAGCATCAACAGGAAGAACAGCACGATAAGGGCGAAGGGCAGGATGCCGATGATGAGCGAGAGCAGTGAGTTGCCCTTGGGAACCTGGACGTTGTAGGTCGGGACGTTGCCCTTGTCCACCTGCTTCTGGAGCTCTTGCTGAAGAGTCTGGCCCTGGTTCCCCACCCAGGAGGCCTGATAGCGGCTGCCGCTCTTGGTGGTGACCTGGATCGTCTGGTCCTTGTCGATAAGCACGGCCGACTTGACCTGGCCCTGCTCGATCAGCGATACGACCTTCGACGTTGCGGCCTGCTTGTAGGAGGGACCCGAATTCGCATAGTCGAGCACGACAAGCAGCAGTATTGCGGCCGCGACGATCAGCAGCAGCGGCCCACGGAAATAGCGCTTCACATCCATCGATGAACAACCCCGCCGACTCGGGGTCGGTCCCTCCTGACCAGCCTCATGTCCCGCCGCCTGTCGGCGGGGTAGCTTGTCGCCCCAGTGCCCATGCCTTGCTTCCCTCTATTCCCCGGATGCGGTAACGGGATGTCTGACGGTACACCGGCCGGCGTGCCGTGCACCCACGCAGATGGCGCACACCTTACGGGAACGGCTGGGCACTCCTGCTCAGCAACAACGTCCGTCATCGCGTTTTCTGTTCCCGTCCCGGCTCTGGCTCGCCGCGTCCGCGGACGCCGCTGCCTGGCTTTCTTGCCTTGCCATCGGCGCCTGATGCGCCGCCGCCGTAGACATGCGGAGCCAGGGTGCCGATGAACGGCAGGTTGCGGTACCTCTCGGCGTAGTCAAGGCCGTAGCCGATCACGAACTCGTCGCCGATCTCGAAACCGGTGTAGGCCACGTCGACATCCATCCGCGCCGCGTCGGGCTTGCGCAACATCACGCAGACCTGCACCGAGGCGGGTCCGCGCGATCGCAGGTTGCCGACCAGCCAGGACAGCGTCAGGCCAGAGTCGACGATGTCCTCGACCACAAGCACGTGCCGCCCGGTGATGTCAGTGTCCAGGTCCTTCAGGATGCGCACCACACCTGACGACTTCGTCCCAGAACCATACGAGGACACCGCCATCCAGTCCATCTCCACCGGCAGGTGCAGGGCCCTGGCCAGATCGGCGAGCACCATGACCGCTCCCTTGAGCACCCCGACGAGCAGCAGGTCCTGCCCGGCATAGTCGGCGTCGATATGTGCGGCGAGTTCGGCGACGCGTGCCTGCAGCCGCTCAGGGGTGATGAGCACCTCCTTGAGATCGGCGCCCATGTCGCTCGCGTCCACCGGCTCCCTCCCTACGGCTCGGCGCTCCCGCGGCCGCGGGTCCCTACGGCTGGGGGGTCCCGGCAGCGGGGCCCATCGCAGTCGGGATCCCGGCCGTAGGTTCCCCGGGCTGAGGCACACCGACTGTCGCGTCTTCGCCGTCCTTTGTGAAAAGCAGCTTCCCACACCGGCGCAACGCGCGGACGCCGGCCGGCAGATCAATCCACCGCTGGCCGCGCCAGCTGGTCAGCAGCTCCTCGATCTGCCCGATGTGGCTTGCTGTCAGCGCACCCGGCGGGCAGCCCGCCGTGACCGCCGCACCATGCAGCACCCGGGACCGCACGGCGAGGGGCAGCTCCGCGAGCGCGACCGCATCCAGTCCACCGTCTCCGCCGCGAAGCCGTTCGGCTTCAATATCCGCCCACTGGGCCAGTGCCGCACCGTCCGCGCGCAACTGGCCCGCTGTCCGCGCGAGTGCCGCTGCCACGCCAGGGCCGAGGGCCCGTTCCAGCGTGGGCAGTGCCTCATGACGTACCCGGGCCCGGGTGAACGCGGGATCGCGGTTGTGCGGGTCATCCCATGCCGCCAGACCGAGCGCCGCGCACGCGGCGCACGTCACGCTGCGGCGCACCCCGAGCAGCGGCCTGCGGTAACGGCCCGCGCGGGCCGGCATGCCCGCGAGCGAACGCGCACCGGAACCGCGCGCCAGGCCAAGCAGCACCGTCTCGGCCTGGTCATCGAGGGTATGGCCGAGCAGCACGGCCGGCGCGTCACGGCGCCGGGCGGTCTCGTCGAGTGCCGCGTACCTTGCGGCGCGCGCGGCTGCCTCCGGGCCGCCTGACCTCCCCACCGTGATGGCGAACCGGTCCACAGGCTCGAGGCCGAGTTCGGTGAGCAGCCCGGCGACCTGGGCCGCCCGCTCGGCCGAGCCGGGCTGGAGCCCGTGGTCGACGGTGACGGCGCCAGCCCGCAAGCCCAGCCTCGGCGCGACGAACGCGAGCGCGGCCGCCAGGGCGAGTGAATCGGCACCTCCGGAGCAGGCGGCGAGGACGAGCGCGCCTGACGTGAGATCGCTGACGCCTTCCCTTACCGCCCGGCGGACCGCCGCAACCGCCGGATGCGGTCCCATCCGGGCGTCCTCAGCCCTGCCCGCCAGGTCCTGCGGACGTAGGGCCAGGCGGCGGGGCCGACGGCGGAAGCGCCCCTGTCCCCATCACCCGGTTCACCCAGGCGCCCGGCTGGGCGATCTCCGCCTTGGTGGGCAGCGTCTGCGGCGATGTCCACACCTTGTTGAAGCCCGCCATGCCGACCTCGTCGACCACGGATCGCACGAACCGCGCGCCTTCCGCGTACTGCTTGAGCTTGAGGTCGATGCCGAGCAGCCGCCTGAGTGCCTGCTCCATCCGGCCGGCCGAGTGGCGGCGGGCGGCGAACCGGGCCCTGATCTCCGCCACCGACGGGACGACCCGTGGTCCCGCCGCGTCCATCACGTAGTCGCCGTGACCTTCGACGAGGGTCATGACCGCGGTGAGCCGGTCGAGCGTGGCGCGCTGTCGCGGGCTCTGGATCGCCTCGATGATGCTTTCCGGGCCCCCCGCGGCGCCCCGCACCGCGCCGGAGACCACGTCGGCCGCCGCGCGGAGCCGTTCGACGATCGCCGCAGGATCAAGATCCGACGCGAGCAGGAATTCCGAGATCTGGCCCTGAACGTAGCCACGCAGCCAGGGCACCGCGGTGAACTGCATCCGGTGCGTCTCTTCGTGCAGGCATACCCAGAGCCGGAAATCGCGGCTCTTCACGCCGAGCTCGCGTTCCACCATGACGATGTTGGGCGCAACGAGGGTTAGCCTGCCCGCTGGCACGTCACCCTGGTCGAGGAAACCGCGGGCCCCGGAACCACCCGTGGCGGAATCATGGGCCGCGGAATCGTGCGCCGCCGGCCCGCCCGCAGCCGCTCCGTTTGCCGCGCGCACGCCACTGGCGGCGGTGCCTTCCGGCCCTCCGCCGGCCGGGTCCGGTGGGAGAAACAGCTCGTACTGGCCGAGCACGCGGCCGGCCAGAAAGGCGAGGATCAGCCCCATCTGGACGCCCGTGAACCTGGAGCCGACGGAGCCGAGCAGCCCACCGGCGGCGGGCCACGCACCTGGCTTTTCACGCAGCTGCTGCGCGAGCGGATCAAGCACGACGCGGAATCCGTCGACGTTGGCCCGGATCCAGCCCGGCCGGTCCACCACGGCGATCTGCCCGGCGCTTTCCGGGCTGACCATGCCAGTGACCTCGCGCACCGGCTCCTGCACGACCGCCGCGAGTTCGCGAAGTTCCGCCACGGCACGCCGGGCCTCTGCCAGGCTCACCTGAGGGCCCGGCCTCGCCCAGCGGACCCCTGTGGCCACCGCCAGGTCCCAGTCGATCATCTGTGCGCTGCTCACCCCTCCACCGTACGTGCTAACGGGAGATGTGAATGCGCCCGCGCGAACCCGGCCGGCCACGACCCGGCCGGCCACGGCGAACAGAAGCGATCAGCGGCAGCCGCAACCGGCGAGCGCCGCGGCCAGCCTGTCCAGGACGGTCGCGGAGGCGATCATGGTCTTCGCAGGCACGCGGTTGATCATGAATGCGAACGCGAGCAGCCGCCCGTCCTTGTCCACCACCAGGCCCGCGAGCGCCCGCACGTTATCCAGGGTGCCGGTCTTGGCCCGGACGAGCCCGGCGGCCGGTGCGCTCAGCTTGGTGACGAAGCGGTTCTCCGCCGCGGAAAGCGTCCCCGAGAATCCCGCCACCGGCAGTCCGGTGATGATCGCGCGCAGCCGTGGGTAGCGCGGCGAGGCGGCCAGCGAGATCAGCCGGGCGAGCGTGGCGGGTGTGATGCGGTCCTCGGGTGACAGCCCGCTGCCGTCCACGGTGTAAATGCCGGCCGAAACACCGAGCCGCCGCAGGGTGGCCAGCACCGCCGCGGCGCCGCCGCTGAACGACGCGGGCCGGCCGGTCGCGATCGCCACCTGCCTGGCAAGTGCCTCCGCTATGTCGTTGTTGCTCTCGATCAGCATCCACTCCACGATGTCCGCTAGCGGCGGAGACCGTACCTGGGCAAGTTCCGCCGCGCGGACCGCGGCCCGCTCCTGCCGCGGCCCGCCTTCGACGTGGATTCCCTGTGCGGTGAGGAAGGCCGCGAAGGACCGCGCGGCATCGGCGGCTGAGTCACTCGAACGGGGCCGGTAGTTGGACGGATCATCAGCGTCTTCCGGGCTGCCGCCCGGGGTCAGCCGTCCCTGATCCACTTCGAGGGCACTGACCGGGGTCACGTCACCCGTACTGACGTAGCTAGGGGACCAGCCCGGTGCCGTGCCCGGGCCGCTGAACAGCGACGTGTCATAGCCGATCCGCACCTGGCCGACGTTCGCCGCCCGCAGCGCCCGCGCGGTCGACGCGGCGAGCGCGGCGAGCGTGGCGGGCTGCGGATAGTCGGCAGCGGGCGGGCGGGCGGCCGCGAGCGTGGGGTCCCCGCCGCCGACGAGGACGATATCGGAGGTGTTGCCGTCGGATGCGCCGCGCACCACGCGAGTGGTGAAACGGGCACGTGGGCCGAGGACCGTCAGGGCGGCCACCGACGTGGCGAGCTTGTTGGTCGACGCCGGGGTCAGCGCTCCGGTGCCGCCGCTGCTGAAAAGGACGTGCCCGGAAACCGGGTCGGTGACCACCGCGCCCACACTCGGGCCGAGCACGGTGGACGACAGCATCGGCGACAGGGCCGCGGCGAGCCCGCTGGGGGTCGGCAGCGAGCCGGATCCGTTGCCGGGTGCGAGCACCGTGGCACCACGGACCACCGGCCTGACGGCCACACGCGGCTCGCCGAGCAGGGCGATTTGGGCGCGCAGCAGGTCCGCGAGCGTGACTCCAGCCGCGACGGCGAACACGTTGAGCAGAGCCAGCGTGACAAGCGCCACGGCACGCGGGCGGCTCAGCACGGCATAACCCCTCGCTCGATGCGGGATCCTTAAGACAGTCGGACAACGCCCGGACAGCGGCGCCAGGTTGCCGTCCGTGGCGGCCTGGCCGGGCACTCTGGTGCCTGGCATGCCCGGGCCTCCAGAGTCAATCATCTAAGAGCCTGTTTGGGGACCCTCGCTCGTCGCGAGCGGCGATCCAGGCGGTGGCTGGCAAGGCGGAGTGAGGGAGCCTAGCCGGAGGTACCAAGTGACCGAGCGACAACGCGGCCAGCCGCCGTCTGGGCGCCGCGCAGCAGAGCATGGATTCTCAAACGGGCTCTGAGAGTCCGCGGAGCACGAGGAGCGGCATCGTGGAATTCGACGTCGTCATCGAGATACCGCAGGGCAACAGGAACAAGTACGAGATGGACCACAAGACCGGGCGGATCCGGCTGGACCGGATGCTCTTCACCTCCACCAGGTACCCGGCAGACTACGGGTTCATCGAGGGAACGCTCGGCGATGACGGTGACCCCCTCGACGCGCTTGTGCTGCTACAGGAACCGACCTTTCCCGGCTGCGTGATCCTCTGCCGTGCGATCGGCATGTACCGGATGCGCGACGAGAAGGGCGGGGACGACAAGGTGCTCTGCGTGCCCGCGCGGGATCCGCGGGTGGCGCACTTGCAGGACGTCCACGACGTGCCGAAGTTCGACCTGCTGGAAATCCAGCACTTCTTCGAGGTCTACAAGGAACTGGAACCAGGGAAGTCGGTGGAGGGGGCGGAGTGGGCCGGCCGGGCCGCCGCCGAGGCGGAGATCGAGGCGTCGCGCCAGCGGGTGGCGGACAGCGGGCACTGACCCGGCCGGCCGCTGTCAGTGGAGCAGATCCTGGGAGTTACCGGAGGGTAGCGTCGACGGTCCGGCGTGTTCCAGGAAGAACAGCGTTTCTGCGGCCAGTTCCAGCACCGTGGCGTCTCTGTCAGTCTAGATTGACAGAGACCTATTGTCAATCTAGACTGACACCATGACAGGCGGTGATGACATCCTGACGGGCATCCAGTCCGGCGACCCGGCGATCGGCCTGCGGGCGGTCGGGGCACTGCGCCGGCTAGCCGAGCAGGTCGAGGCGGCACAGGTCCGGCTGGCGAGAGAACGCGGCTGGTCATGGGAGCAGATCGGGGACGCGCTCGGGGTTTCCCGCCAATCGGTGCACGCGAAGTATGGAAAGTGAGGCTCCCGCATGCTCGAACGCTTTGATGAGGACGCCAGGCAACGGGTGATCAACTTGGCGGCTGAAGAGGCCAAGCGACGCGGCGACGGGCGCATCGGCACGGAGCATCTTCTGCTCGCCCTGCTCCGCGACCCCAGCTTGCTCCAGGCCCAGGGCATCGGAATCGACGTGGAATCGGCGCGCACCGCGCTGGACGCGCTCGATCGTGAGGCACTTGCTTCGGTCGGCATTGAAGTCGCTCACGCCAGTTCGCCAGTGCCCGTGCTCACCCGCCGGCGCCCACCCTTTACCTCTGGGGCACGGGCCGTTCTCAAGCGGGCCGTGCTCGAGGCCCGGGCGGCCAAGGCCCGCCGCATCCAGGCACGGCATCTGCTGCTCGGCGTACTGGCCTGCGAGCGCCCCGACCCAGCAGCGGCGCTGCTCGCCGCGCTCGGGATCGACGTCGCCGAGGTCCGTGAGCGCATCAGGCGGCCCGGGCGGTGAGCAGCGCCCGCCAGCCCGTCAGGCCGTCAGGCCGGCGGCGGAAAACCAGCAGGATCGCCGCCGTCGGAACGCATGGTCGACGGCCGGCGGCGCCAGTTCACGAGGCCAAGCCGATCCGCACCGCGGACCACCATGAGCACTCCGCTGTCCTCGCCAATCAGCCCGTTCTCTGCCCACCCTCGCCGCCACAGCCGCAGATCGAACCAGCCGAACTGCGCGAATTCCCCTGCCGTCTCCGGATCCCACGTCAGCTTTTCCAGCACCGGCAGGTCATCCTCGGTGACCGGGCGCAGCTCCACTTGATCGCCCACACGAGAGATTATGCATCGCGTGGCGGGCGTCCCGGCGGCCGAGGTCGCTGGTGCCGATGGTCCCAGGCCGGGCCCTTCGGCCGGTCGGCGACTGTCGCAAGCGACATTCAGCTGACAGTGATTTGAGAAGCGACATCACGATGAGAACCTGCAAAGGTCAGGCGGCGCCACCTGCGGGTCTGGTGGCGCCGATCAGGCCCGGCTCGAAGATGCTGTCGATCCGCACGTCCACGCCGGTATAGGGCGCGTCGACCATCATGTCGCGGCCGATGTAGATCCCGACATGATGGATGGTGGCGGGGTCGGACGTGTCGTTGGCGAAGAACACGAGATCGCCGCGGTGTAGCTGGTCGATCGGGATGTGCGGGCCGGACGTCCACTGCGTGCCCGTCCAGTGATCGAGCTGAACCCCCGCCCGCTGCCAGGCGCGCATGGCAAGGCCGGAGCAGTCGAAAGAAGATGGCCCGGCGGCGGCCCAGACGTACGGCTTGCCGAGCTGCCGCAGCGCCCAGGTTGCCGCGGTGTTTCCCGCGATCGCAGCGGCCCCGGCGGCGGCATCCGAGGCGTACGCCCAGGCCGGCGCCGTACCGCTCGCACCCACTGCGCTCGCACCCGGCGCGCTCGCGGCCGACGGCGCGGCCGCGGCGAGTTCCATGGCGCCCTCCCTCGCCCGCGCCGCGGCGAGCCGGCGCAGGAGCAGGTTCCTCGTCGCACGCGCCCCGCCGAGCACCCGTCGCTGGCGGGCGACCGCCGCCATCGCGGCCCGCTTCAGCGCGCCGGCAAGCGCCGCCGCCGCGTGGCCGGCGTGGAGTGCGTCCCGCGCCTGGCCACGGAATACCTGGGCGACGATCCTGGAGGCGGCGGCAGCCGCCAGGATGTCGGTGTCATGCTCGGCGAGCACTCCCAGGACGCCGGCGCGGTCGAAGAAGGCCTGCGGGCCGCCCGGGCCGCCGATCATCGCCGCCATCGAGCCGAACCCGCCATCGGTCTGGTATGCCTGGCTCGCGAGTGCGCCGACGTCGCCGCGGCGAGCCGCCTCGACGGCCGCGGCAACGGCAAACCTGCCTTGGGCGAGGCGAAATGCCGCGGTATCCCTGTGCAGCTCGACGACCGCGCCGTCGTAACGCTCGGTGAGTGTCTCGGCCCTTCCCTCGACCCGGCTGAGCCGCGCAGCGGCGGCGGCGAGGTGATCAGCGGCCCGGCCTGCCGCGGCCGCCCGCTGCGCCACTGCCTCGCGGGCCGCGGCCAGGCCCCGGCCAGGCGGCGGCGCGGGCGATGTGGCCGAAGCTGGCGTCCCCAGCCAGGTGAAAGCCGCACATGCAAGCGCGGCCAGAAGCGCCGCCGCCGCGTGGATCCGGCCCGGCAGTCGCGCCGCAGTCTGGCTGCCCTGCGCTCCCATCGCGTCACCTCCTGCCCGCAGCCGCGGAACGTGGCACGCGGCTGTTTCTTCTCTGCGTTCTGCGCGGCAGCCACGGACGCGGGCCGCATGGTGCAGCATTCCACGATCTCACTCTGAGTAATCAATTAACTTCATTCTGGCGAGTTTTCGGTGCGATCTCACCGACGGGAGCGGCCGTCGCAGGAGGGCGGTTACGTGCTGGCCCAGAGGTGCGACACTGGTGAACAGCAATAGCGAGGAGGCACGGTGAACGAGGCCGATGATGTGCTGAGCCGCGCGCCGCTCTTCGAGGCGCTGGATGCGGGAGCGTCCGCGGCGTTGCGCAGCCGTGTCGAAGAGGTGGAACTCACTCGCGGTAAACGGCTCTTCGACGAGGGCGACGACGGAGACCGCCTTTTCGTGATCCTGGACGGAAAGATCAAGCTCACGCGTGCGGCACCCGACGGCAGGGAGAACCTGCTCAGCGTGCTCGGCCCCGGTGAGATGTTCGGCGAACTGTCACTCTTCGACCCGCGGCCCCGCACCGCGAGCGCCACCGCCCTGACCGAGACGCGGCTTGCCGCGATGGCTCACGAGGCCCTCCGGCCATGGCTCACCGGGCGGCCAGAAGTCGCCATGCACCTGCTTCGCGCCCTTGCACAGCGGCTGCGCAGGACCAACGACGTCATGGCCGACCTGGTGTTCACCGATGTGCCCGGCCGGGTGGCGCGAGCGCTGCTCGACCTGGCGGACCGGTTCGGCCAGCCGCGCGGTGAGGGACTCGACGTGCACCACGACCTCACGCAAGAAGAACTCGCCCAGCTGGTGGGCGCGTCGAGGGAGACAGTGAACAAGGCGCTCGCCGACTTCGCCGGCCGCGGCTGGCTCCAGGTATCGGCCAAGTCGGTGCTGATCCTCGATCCGGAACGCCTGCGCAAGCGCGCGCGCTGAAGCGCGTTGTCCCGGGGGCGACCCCCCGGGACACCCCGGCGGCGCCCGGTGTGTCGTGAGTGTGATCACCGGCGCGGGACAGTGTCAGAACGTGACGTCGGGCGGCAGCTCGCCACGCGCCGCCAGGTACGAGAGCTGCGCGCGCACCGACCACTCGGCGAAGCGGCGGATCTCAGGATCGACCCCCTCGTAGACCCGTTCGGTGATCTGGCCGACCGTCCGGTCCCCTGCCTCGATCGCCGCGGCCACGTCCGCGAGCCGTTCGGCGCGGTGGGAGATGTAGTAGTCAAGCGTCCCCACCGGATCGGCGAGCAGCGGTCCGTGGCCAGGTAGCAGGACGCTGACGGGGACCGAGCCCGCGAGAGCGTACAGCAGGTCGAGCGATCGCAGATAGTCACCGAGGTCCCCGTCATGCGCGATCACCGCGGTGCCGCGGCCGAGCACAGTGTCACCGGTGAGCAGCGCCCCGTCCCCGGGCAGCAGGAAGGACAGCGAATCGGCCGAATGCCCCGGGCTCGCGACGACCCGCAGCTCGCACCCACCCGCCGTAATCACATCCCCGCCGGTCAGACCCTCCTCGCCGAGCCGGTGCGCGGGATCCAGCGCCCGAACGGCCGCGCTGGTGAGTTCCGCCAGCCGCCGTGCGCCGCCCGAGTGGTCGGGGTGCCCGTGGGTGAGCAGTATCAGCGCGATCCTTCGGCCCTGAGCCCGTACCTGCCCGGCCACCCTGCGCAGGTGCGCCTCGTCCGCCGGGCCCGGATCGACCACGACGACCCGTTCGCCAGCAGGTTCACCGATCAGCCAGGTGTTGGTGCCGTCGAGCGTCATCGGCGACGGGTTGGGAGCGAGCACGCAGCGCGCCCGCGCGGTGCCCGACCCGTCGATGCCGCTCGCCGCGCGTGGGCGGCCGCTGCCGTCTCCCGTGGCGCCCGCTCCCGTACTGGGCCAGGTCACAGCGGATACTCCAGGCCGTCAGGGATAGTGAGCCACGCGGCGTCGCCGGTTACCGAGATCCCCGGCTGCCGCGGCGCCATGTCCCTGGTCGCGGCGAGCGCACCTGCCGCGCTGTCGAGCCGCGCAAGCTCGGCGAGTGTGACTGCGGTCGGCGGCATCAGCAGGATCTCCCCCCTGCGGGCCGCGTCGATCGCCGCGGCCGGCGTGAGCCACACCACCTCGTCCGCTTCCTCGCCGACATACCTCGTGCGCTGTCCCGCAGGCAGCGCCGCCGCGAAAATCCTCGTATCGAACCTCCTGCTCTCCACCTCGGGCGTGATCCATCTCGCCCATGGCCTGAGCAGGTCGGAGCGGAGCACCAGGCCACGACGCTGAAGCAGTCCGGCGAGGGAAAGCGAGCGGTCGATGAGGGCACGCCTGTCCGCCTCCCAGTCGTCGCCACGGGTGTCAGCCACGACCGCGTCGGCGGCCGGCCCGGCAAGCAGCACGCCCGATTCCTCGAAGGTCTCGCGGATCGCGGCGCAGATCAGGGCGCGCGCCAGTGCCGCGGATCCGGTGTGCCCCATAGGGGGCTCCACCCCACGGGATCCCCCCGCATACGGTGGCGCACCGCTGGGTGGTTGCGCATCGCCGGATTCATCCATCAGACCGTGTTGCCCCGGGGGGGCGACCCCCCGGGATCCCCCCGCAGACGGTGGCGCACCACTGGGTGGTCGCGCATCGCCGGATTCACCCATCAGACTGTGTTGCCCCGGGGGGGCGGCCCCCCGGGATCCCCCCGCAGACGGTGGCGCACCACTGGGTGGTCGCGCATCGCCGGATTCACCCATCAGTATCTGGCTCCAGGCCACCGGGTCGGGGCCTGCCCAGGCCAGCTCGGCTTCCGCGTCGCGCGGGTCGACCGACCCACCGGGAAACACGTGCGCGCCGGGCGCGAAAGCCATCGACCGTCTGCGCCTGAGCAGGTAGACGTCGAAGCCGCCGCTCGCCGCGGGGCGCAGCAGCACCACGGTGGAGGCGTCCCGCGCCGTGGCGGGTTCCCTGCCGCCCGCGAGGATGTCACGCACCCGCTGCGCGAGCTCGTCCGGGAGCCTTATTTCCGTGCCTGTCACTGCCGTCCGCTGCCGTCCTCAGCCACTGGCGTAGCTTTGCCGTTCGCCTTGACCGATGTCCCCTTGGGCGGCATATCGGGCGTCCAAAGGGCCATGGATCAAGCTCGCCCGAGCAGTCGGGCTCGGGTAGTCCGACTGCCTCATTCGCCCAAAAGGTACCTGATCATGTCGACATCAGTCCTCGACCTCGACGATCAGTTCCACCTCGACCGGCGCGTCCAGCGGCAACGCGGCGACACCGACGGCGCTCCGCGCGTGCCTGCCCGCGTCGCCGAACACGTCGAGCAGCAGTTCGCTCGCGCCGTTGACGACCTGGGGCTGGCCGGTGAAACCCGGTGCGCTCGCGACGAAGCCGGTCACCTTGACGACCCGGCGGATCGCGGAAAGGCCACCGGTCACCGACGCCACCGCGGCGAGGGCATTCAGCGCGCAGACGCGTGCGAGTTCCTTCGCCTGCTCGGCGTCGACATCCCCGCCGACCTTGCCGGCCGCGGGCAGCTTGCCGTCGACAAGGGGAATCTGACCAGCCGTGTAGACGTAGGCGCCGGTGCGGACGGCAGGCACGTACGCGGCGACGGGCGCCACCACGTCGGGCAGCTTCAGGCCGAGCGCCTCGAGCCGCTCCTGCGGTGTGCTCACGCCTTCGCCCGCTTCATGTAGGCGACCAGTTGTTCCGCGCTCGGCCCAGGGACGACCGTGACGAGCTCCCAGCCGTCGTCGCCCCAATTGTCCAGGATCTGCTTGGTCGCGTGTACGAGCAACGGCACGGTCGCGTACTCCCACTTCTGCATGCCGCTACCTTAGAGCCTGTCTGAGGACCCTCGCTCACCTGCCGGGGCGCGCGGGACCTTCCGCTGCATGCCCCGCCGCGTGGGGGCCGTCGAGGCCGCTCACCACCGGAACCTCGGGGACGGCAGGAACCTCGGGGACGGCAGGAACCTGGGGACGGCAGGAACCTCGGGGACGGCAGGGATCTCCGTCGTCGGCGCCGCACCGATAGCTGGCTCGGGCTGCCCGCCCGCACCGATCGCCGCCTCCGCCGCTGCGACCTCCGCGTCGCCGGTGTCCTGCAAGCTTGGCCGGTCGCCGGGCTGCGACGGCAGCGCCACCTTGTCGAAGAACCGGAGCAGCTCGACCGGGACCGGCATCACGAGGGTGCTGTTCTTTTCCGCGGCGACTTCCACCACGGTCTGGAGCAGCCGCAACTGGAGAGCGGCCGGGTCGCGGGCCATCACGTTCGCCGCCGCGGCGAGCCGCTTGGAGGCCTGGTATTCGCCGTCCGCGGTGATGATGCGGGCCCGGCGCTCACGCTCGGCTTCGGCCTGGCGGGACATCGAGCGCTTCATGCTCTCGGGCAGTGAGACGTCCTTGATCTCGACGCGCTCCACCCGGATGCCCCACGGGCCCTCTGTCGGCTCGTCGATAGCCTCGCGCAGTTCCGCGTTCACCACGGCGCGGTCGGTGAGGAGCTGATCCATCTCGGACCGCCCGATGATCGACCGCAGCGACGTCTGCGCCTGCTGTGAGACGGCGAACAGATAGTTCTGCACGTTGACGACGGCCTTGATCGGGTCGATCACGCGGAAGTAGACCACGGCGTCGACCCGGACGGTCACGTTGTCCCTGGTAATTCCGTCCTGGGCCGGGACCGACATCGCCACGATCTGCATGTTGACCTTCTGCATGCGGTCGCCGACCGGCCTGATCCAGGTGAGCCCCGGACCACGCGGCTCGGACACGATCCGGCCCCACCGGAAAATGATCCCCTTCTCGAACTGCTGCACCACGCGGATCGACCTGGCGGCTCCGATCAGCCCCAGGACCACGAGTACAACGATCACAGCCACTAGTGCTGGTAGCACTGTCCCACCTCATCTCGGGCGACCCGGACGGCCAGCGGGCCGGCCGCGCGGCGGCCGCCGTTTCGAGGAACTGCTTTTCGTACCAGCCTAGTGACGTCCGGCCGCGATACCAGTCGGCCAGACGGGTGCGTGAGCGGCGATAGCCTTCATGGGGTGAGCGCGAGGGACACGGACTGGGACGGCGTGCGGCTGCACGTCGTCACGGGCAAGGGCGGCACCGGCAAGACCACGGTGGCCGCCGCACTCGCCCTTGCCCTTGCGGCACGTGGGCGCAAGGTCCTGCTCATGGAGGTCGAGGGGCGCCAGGGCATCGCGCAGCTCTTCGACTGCCCACCGCTCCCTTACGCCGAACGCAAGGTAGCGGTGGCGCCTGGAGCCCCTGGCCTGCCCGGTGGCGACGTCTACGCGCTCGCGGTCGACCCGGAGCAGGCGCTCCTTGAGTACCTGGAGATCTTCTACGGCCTGCGGCGGGCCGGACGGGCGCTCACCCGTATGGGTGTCATCGACTTCGCGACGACCATCGCGCCGGGGCTGCGTGACGTCCTGCTGACGGGCAAGGCGACGGAGGCGGTGCGGCGCCGCGCCGGCGACGCGAATCGCAGGTACGTCTATGACGCGGTCGTGATGGACGCGCCCCCGACCGGCCGTATCGGCCGGTTCCTCAACGTGACCGCCGAGGTCGCCGGGCTGGCCAAGGTGGGCCCGATCCGCAGCCACGCGGACTCGGTGCAGAGGGTGATCCGCTCGCCGCAGACCGCGGTGCACTTCGTCACGGTCCTCGAAGAGATGCCGGTGCAGGAAACCCTCGACGCCAGCGGCGAGCTTCGCGACCACGGCCTCCAGGTGGGTGGCATCGTGATCAACATGGTGCGGCCGCCCATGCTGCGGCAATCCGAACTGACCGCCGCCGCGCGAGGCAGCGTCGACCTGGACGAGCTCACCATCGGGCTCAAGGCCGCGGGCCTCGAGGAGGGCAGGGAAATCGCGGGTGACCTCGCCGCCGAGCTGACCGAGCACGCGTGCAGGACCGCGCTCGAGCGACGGGAGCGGCGACGGCTCGCCGCCGCGGCACAGCCGCGTTACGACCTGCCGCTCATCTCGGACGGGATCGACCTTGGCGGTCTCTACCAGCTCGCCAACACGCTGCGCGAGCAGGGGGCGGCATGACGTCCCCTGGCTCGCGGAGTTCCCCCCGGGCTCAGGGGGCTCCCCGGCAGCAGGGCGCCGCGCCTTCCCGGGCGGCGGCGCCGAGACTCGACATTGACCGGCTGATCGGCGATCCGAGGACCAGGATCATCGTCTGCTGCGGGTCCGGCGGCGTCGGCAAGACCACCACGGCCGCGGCGCTCGGGCTCCGGGCAGCTGAGCAAGGCAGGAACGTGGTCGTCCTGACGGTGGACCCGGCGCGGCGGCTGGCCCAGTCCATGGGGCTCACGGCGCTGGACAACACACCGCGGGTGGTGGCAGGCACCGACCTCAGCGCCGGTGGCAGCCTGCACGCGATGATGCTCGATATGAAACGGACCTTCGACGAGATCGTCGAAGCGCATGCCGAGCCCGGGCGGGCGGCGCAGATCCTGGCCAACCCGTTCTACCAGTCACTTTCTTCGAGCTTCTCCGGCACACAGGAATACATGGCGATGGAGAAGCTAGGTCAGCTCAGGCGCGCGGACGAGTGGGACCTGGTCGTCGTGGACACGCCGCCGAGCCGGTCGGCACTCGACTTCCTCGACGCGCCGCAGCGGCTCGGCCGCTTCCTCGACGGCCGGCTGCATCAGGGTGCTGATGGTCCCTGCCCGGGCAGGCGGGCGTGCCTACATGAAGGTGCTGAGCGCGGGGTTCGGAATGGTGACCGGGGTACTCACCAAGGTGCTCGGCGCCCAGGTGCTCAGGGACGCGCAGACATTCGTGTCCGCGCTCGACACGATGTTCGGCGGGTTCCGCGAACGTGCCGAGCACACGTACCAGCTTCTGCAGGCGCCAGGCACCGCGTTCGTCGTCATCGCCGCACCTGAGCCCGACGCGCTGCGCGAGGCCTCGTATTTCGTGGAGCGGCTCGCGGACGAGCGCATGCCGCTGGCTGGCCTCATCGTCAACCGGGTGCACCGTTCGACAGCGGCGCGGCTTTCCGCGGCGCGGAGCCTGGCTGCCGCGGAAAACCTCAACGGCACTCGCTATCCGCTGGCCGCGGCGGTGCTGCGGCTGCACGCCGACCTGATGCAGCTTCAGGCCCGCGAGCAGCGGCTCGCTGAGCATTTCACGTCAGCCCATCCCGCCGTGCCCGTCACCGAGGTGCCCGCCCTCGCGGAGGACGTGCACGACCTCGACGGCCTGCGGACTATCGGGAAGTACCTCACCACGGCGTGAGATATCCGATCTGCCTGCAAGGTCTGCTCCCGCCGCACCGCGGGCGGTGCGGCGGGACCTGGCCGGTGGCGGTCAGGTGCCGGGGTACTCAGTTGCCCGGGTACCCCCAGGTTGCCCCGGGGTGCCCAGGTTTGCCGGGTGCCGGGCGCGGAGAGATGGGCCCGGCGTCCCGTCGTGTGCGGCGCTTGAGTCGCTGAACTGGCCAGTGGTCGGTAAGCGGGGTCCTTTGAGCCGTACAGCCAAAGAAGACTCCTCTTACCGCCCGCTAACTGGCCACAAGCTCGTCGTCGCTCAGCTCGTCCTCACCGCTGGCCTCGTACTGGGCGCGGGCGTCCTCAAGAAGCGCGTGCCAAGAGGTCACGTCCGGCCGCCGACGCAGCAGCGCACGGCGCTCCCGCTCGGTCATGCCGCCCCAGACGCCGAACTCGATGCGGTTGTCGAGCGCGTCGGCGAGGCATTCGGTGCGCACGGGGCAGCCGCGGCAGATCAGCTTTGCGCGGTTCTGCGCCGCCCCTTGCACGAACAGCTCATCAGGATCACTCCCCTTGCACGCGGCGCGTGCAGTCCAGTCCGTGATCCACATGTGGCCCCACTCCTTCGGTGTCACGCCCACAGCGGGCGTCACGCTGGATGGCGTTCACTTGCGGTCTCGGCCGACGGGCGCGGACGTCGGGCCGCTTTTTAGCTGCGAAGGCACAACTTACGGAAGTCCCGCCGGTATGACCAGACCCCGATAGGCCCATTTCGTGGATAGCCCGCCTGGGTCATGCAGCCGGTAAGGACTAGTCACGCACAGCAATAGCCGGACATGATATGCCCTGATTCAGACCTTTGACCAGCGTCTGACCAGGCACGCTCACGATTAGGTCAGCCGCGGGCGTACCCTGGTCGCGTGCTGACCACAGGCCTTGTCGGAAAGACGAACGCGCTCGCCAGGCTTATTACCATGTCAGCAGTCGGCGGATTGCTGGCCGCTGGTGTGCTGCTCCCGGCGGTCGGCGGGCTCGGTATCACGGCGCGTAACGCGGCCGACAAGTTCCAGGCCCTGTCGGCCAATCTTCCCAGTCAGCTACCGGAACGGTCCGAGATCCAGGACAGCAAGGGCCACGTGCTCGCCTACTTCTACGGCCACGTGTATGGCCAGTCGAACCAGGTCATCGACCGGGTGCCGGTGAGCTTCGGCCAGATCGCGCCCATCATGCGCGAGGCGATCGTCGCGATCGAGGACTCCCGCTATTACGAGCACGGCGGGATTGACATCAAGGGCACGGTGCGCGCGGCCATCCAGGATCTGCACGGAAGCAGCGTCCAGGGCGGGTCGACGATCGCGCAGCAGTACGTCAAGAACGTGCTGATCCTTACCGCGAAGAACAAGGCGCAGGCCCAGGTAGCGGCCTCGGAGACGCTCGCACGCAAGATCAAGGAGCTGCGCTACGCGGTCGCCGTCGAGCACCAGATGACCAAGAACCAGCTGCTCGCCGACTACCTGAATGTCGCCTACTTCGGTGAGCAGGCCTACGGAGTGGAAGTGGCGGCCGAGCGCTTTTTCGGCACGACCGCCGCGGCCCTGACACTGCCGCAGGCCGCGCTGCTCGCGGGCATCGTGGAGAACCCCTCGGCCAATGACCCGATGACCCATCCGAGTGTCGCGCTGACGCGCCGTAACACGGTGCTCGCCCGGATGGCACAGCTCGGAGTGATCAGCCAGGCGCAGGCGGCCACTGCGGAAAGCAGCAAGATCGGGCTGCGGCCAACCACGGAGCCGAGCGGATGCACGACCAGCTATGCCCCGTTCTTCTGCGACTACGTCTACCAGGTGATCAATACCGACCCGGCCTTCCATCAGGCCGCCACCCTGCTCGACGGAATCGGCGGCCTGACGATCCGCACGACGCTGAATCCCACCGACCAGCGGGCCGCGCAGCGCGCGGTAGACTACATGCTCCCGGCCAGAAGCTCGGACTACAACCCGGGCCGGAACGCCGACACCGAGGTTATGATCCAGCCTGGCACGGGCAGGATCCGCGCGATCGGGATCGACCGTCCGTATGGCATGGGCCGCGGGCAGACGGTGAACAACTACGCGGTCGGGCCGCAGTACGACGGTGGATATGGGGTCCAGATCGGATCCACCGGCAAGGTGTACGTCATGGTCACCGCGCTGCTCCAGGGGATTCCCTTCGGCTTCAGCATGAGCACACCCCAATCGACCACGGTCAGCGGTTACTCCAACTGCAAGGGCCAGCCGGCCGGTGAAGGGGACGCGGGCGCCGGTTCCTGGACCTTGCACAACGACGAGAGCGAGGGTGGCGGGAACCACACGCTGTACACGGGCACGACCTATTCGATCAACACGTTCTTCGCCCGCCTGGAGCAGAAGGTGGGCCTGTGCCAGACCGTGCAGACGGCCTCCCGGATGGGGCTCACCTGGCCGGACGGTGTGTCGCTGCTGAAACCAGACCCTAAGGAGGGCCACGCTCAGAGTGCGGACAACGACCCGTCCTTCACACTCGGTGCCGAGAACGTCGCCCCCATCGACGTGGCAGCCGCCGACGCGACCTTGCCCGCGCGTGGCATCTACTGCCACCCGGTCGCGGTGACCTCGATCAGCGACAGGAACGGCAAGCAGCTTCCGGTGGAGTCAGCAGGATGTCACCGGGCAATTCCTGCCGCCGTCGCCGACGCGGCAAACTACATTCTCCGGGGCGACCTCACCGCGGGGACCGCGGTGAGCGACGCGATCCCCGGTCTTCCTTCAGCGTCAAAGACCGGCACGGCAGACCAGTACACCTCGGCGTTCTTCGTCGGCTACACGCCCAACCTGCTCGGGGCCGTGTGGGTCGGGAATCCCAGGGGCCTTATCGGGATGGTGGGCGAGTCGTCCTGTTACCGCCTTGGCTGCGTCGGCTCGATGTACGGCAGCATGGCGCCAGGCAAGACCTGGCAGATGTCATTCATGAATGCGGCGCTGCCCAGCCCGCCGCGGGACTTCGTCGGCGTGCCGCCCGACAGCCAGTTCTTCAGCAAGGGCAACGGCCAGTACGTGCCGCCGACGCCCAAGCCAAGGCAGCCACAGCCAACGCCCAGCCCGCGTGGCCGTGGTCACGGCCGGCCACCGGGTGGCTGACGCACCTTCCTGCCACGTGGCCCTGTCCTGCCCACCAGAGCGCCAGAGCCCGGCCCCGGTCCCTCGCCCAGCCAAGCCCGGGGCCCGGGTCCGGACCGGCCGTCGAGGACAGTTCGTGCTGCGTGAGGCCAGCGCCGCGGTGATGAGCCCGCAGCAGCGCGCCGGACCTGGCTTGTGGCGACCACTCGATCGCTCCACGGTGTCTCCATTCGCTCCAAGAGCACTGGACCCGCCCCCGCCGAGCCCGACAGGAAACAGCCGCATGCTCCCCGCGTGCCGGCCCTGCCGCGCGAACGTATGCCCGCCGACGAGTGCCGCCAGGCACCGGACCCCACGCGGGCCCGTCAGGTAGCGAGCTGACGCCGCACCTCGGCAGCCACCCGGGCACCGTCCGCCCGGGCGGCGACCCGCGGAGTCAGCACCTTCATCACCTGGCCGATGCCCCGTGGCCCTTGCGCTCCGGTCTCGTTGATCGCGGCGGCCACGAGATCGGCCAGTTCCGCGTCGCTGAGCTGCGCAGGGAGGTAACCGGCGATCACCTCGGCCTCCGCGCGCTCGGCCGCGGCCTGCTGCGGCCGGCCCTCGGTCTCGAACGCCTCTGCCGCCTCCCGGCGCTTCTTTGCCTCCCTGGTAAGGATTTTGACGATCTCGGCGTCCGAGAGCTCGCGGGCGGCTGAGCCCGCCACCTCCTCGTTGGTGATCGCTGTCAGCGTCATCCGGATGGTCCGGGTCCGCACCGCGTCCCGCGCCTTCATCGACGTGGTCAGGTCGGCGCGAAGCTTGTCCTTGAGTTCAGGCATGGCCACCATCCTGCCGTCCTGGGAGCAGCGCCTACCGTTCCGGCGTCTGCAGGCGTGGCGCAACCAGGGCAGGCAGCCGGGCACGACCGCAGTCCGGCTGCCGCGCCGCGGCGCGGCGGCACCTGCCGGAGGGCGGGCAACATCGCTCATGGCGCGGGTCACCAGCGCGGGCATGACACCATGAGACGGTGAGATCACCAGCCCTCATCACACTTGCCGCCACCGCCGCGGGCGTGGCCGGTCTTGGCTACGTTTCGGCCGTTGAGCGCAATATGTTCCGGTTGCGCCGCCACACGGTGCCCGTTCTGCCCGACGGCGCCCGCCCCGTGCGGGTGCTGCACATCTCCGACGCGCACCTCACACCACGGCGGCGCAAGCTCATGTCCTGGATGCGCACACTCGACGCCCTTGACCCCGATCTGGTGGTGAACACCGGAGACTCGATCGCGCATGCGGCAGCCGTTAAGTATTTTCTTGGTGCCCTCGGTCCATTGCTCGAGCGGCCGGGCGTATTCGTCTACGGATCCAATGACCTGTACTCGCCCGTGCCCAAGAATCCGGCACGCTACCTGTGGCGCACCAGCGCGACCGATCATGCCCGCAAGTCCCCTGACCTGCCGTGGGCCGAGCTTGGCGCCGGGATGACGGCGGCCGGGTGGCTCGACCTCAACAACAACCGCGGTCGCGTCAAGGCCGGCGATCTCGACATCGAGGTCGCGGGCGTGCACGACTCGCACGCCAGGAGGGACCGCTACGAGCAGATCGCCGGCCCCGCCGACCCAGCGGCCGACCTGCGCCTCGGCCTGCTGCATTCGCCGGAGCCGCGGGTGATGGACCGCTTCGTCGCGGATGGTTACGATCTGCTGCTCGCCGGGCACACCCACGGCGGCCAGATCCGCCTCCCGTTTCGTGGCGCGCTCGTGACCAACTGCGGGATCGAGACGGCACGGGTCAGCGGGCTTCACCGGCATCCGGCGGCCGGCCAGCCGACGCTCGATGGCCACCGCGCGTGGCTGCACGTGTCCGCTGGCCTCGGCACTTCGCCATGGGCACCGGCCCGCTTCTGCTGCCCACCCGAGGCGACGCTGCTGACCCTGGTGCCCGCCACTGGCGATCCCGGGCCTCAGTAACGCCGGGCCAGGCACCGCGTTTCTGCGATCCGCCGGTCCGAGGGTGCGCCCAGCCGCGGGGGCGGCGGGAGCGGGAGTGGCCCGCAGTCCGCTAGACTCTCGGGAATCCGGGCTCACCCCCGGACCGGGATCGCGGACGCGGTCGCCGGGGTGTGGCGCAGCTTGGCAGCGCGCTTCGTTCGGGACGAAGAGGCCGCCGGTTCAAATCCGGCCACCCCGACCATCCAGTCCCAGCTAGACGGCCTGATCGCCCGGTGTGGCGGTCGGGCCGTTGATCGTTTGACCGTCATTCGACCGTGAGATTCGGCGTCAGATCCCGGCCGCGACCGTCACGGCGCGGCCTTTTCATGGCGCTCGTCTTCATGGCGCTCGTCGTCGCCTGCTGCGGGCCGCTGGGCGGTTCTGGGCGGGTTCATGGGCTGCGTCCGCGCGTTGGCGGCGGTTGGATAGTGGGGCGCATCGGCGTATAGAGAGGATCTTGCTGCTGTTTGCTAGGCGGCCTGAAGCTTGGCGGTGTGAATCCTTCCGGAGAGTCGAGCCGGGCCAGATCCGCGGCAGTTCTCGTCCGGTCCCCGTACGCCTTCCGGGCGCCGCACTTGGTCGGCGGGCCGAGTGCGGCCTGGTACTGGCACGGTCGCGGCGCGAAGGCGATCGGCGGCAGCGCGGGCGGCTGACGCCTGAGCCGCGTGGCGCTGGGCGTATCGCAGCTCGGCCACGGCGGTGGCCAGGTCGGCGAGGCTGGCAATTAGCCTCATCGCGGCTGCGGTGTCCTGGTCGCTGGCGGCCGCTGCGAGAGTGAGCAGCCGCACGGTCGCTCGCAGGCTGTTTCCGGCCGGTGTGGGGCGCGGGATGCGTCCATAACCCTGGCGGGCTGCGCGGTCGTAACTGTCGGCCGCTCGCCCGAGCGCCCGGTTGCCCAGGACGCTTGCGGCGACGTGCAAGGCGTCAGATGCGGCCCAGGCGGCGTCGGCGGCCGCCGGATCAGTGACCGCGAACCACCGGATCGCCTTGGCGGCTCGCGCGGCGGTATCGGCCGCGCCATCCCAGATGGCGCGGCGTTCACCGGCGGTCAGCCGGACGCCAGGCCGGACGCGCCGCATTGGCTCCGGACCCGTGGCGGGCCAGCGCTTGCGGAGCTTGGGCAAGGCGAGGTCGGCCGCGAGCTTCCCGCCGCCGTACCAGACCAGCCTGCCCTCGCGGTTCACATGCCCTGGCATGGCCACGGCTTAGCCGGTCACCTTGCCGGGGTCGCGCTGGCTGAACCGTTTGCGGAGGAGAATTCCGGCCGCCTCCAGGCGCGCGAAGAATTCCTGCTCGCTGCTCGCGCCAGCGGCGGCCGTGTGGGCGGCGCGCCTGAGCGTGACGCGGGGGGTCTCCTGCCAGCCGCGCCGGCGGGCGTGCTCGGTCTCGGCCCGGGTCGGGCGGCGTGCTGCGGTCCGGTCACCTGGCGCGGTACCGCGCAGGCCGTACCGGCGCTCGATGGCCCGGCAGGCTTCGCGGACACGGTAGAAGTCGTTCCAGATCCGCGGCTTGGTTCCGTCCTGCCGGGCGAGGGTGGCGACGAGGTGGATGTGATCGGCCGCGTGACGGACCGCGACCCAGCGCACCGCCTCATCGTCGCCGCGCGGGGCCAGGCCGGTCCGGTGCAGGATCTCTTCCGCGACCTCAGCCCACTGGTCATCGGAAAGAATGGGATCCTCAGGCGCGGCACGGACCACGCAGTGCCAGACGGGCTTGCCGAAGCCGTTGCGGCCGAGCGCGGCGAGCGGCTGGCTGAGCAATCCGTTGAGCGGCCGAAAATCCCGCGTTCCGTCCGCTCGGAGCGGTGGTTCCAATTCCGCCGGATGCCGCCACCCGGCGATCAGGCGCGGATCGAGATGTTCCTCGTTTCTCTGGGGGTCAGCGGATTGCGATTCGGGCATTCTCGCGTCGCGCCAGCTCAAGGCCAAGTGCGATGGCGACTCGTTGTGCAACAGGTGTGGTGCACGCATGGTGCTCGCGGATTTGGCCTGTGCTTATCCCGGCGCGTCTTGTCCACGAACGGTGGACGGCGGCGTCGCGGGTGCGCGCGTTCCCGGCCGGGGTGACCCTCCCGGTGCCCTTGACGGGCAGCGGGAGGCCAGACAGGTCGACGGGTTCCCAGGCGTGCCTGCTGCGCTCGCCGCGCCAGGTCGGGCGGACAAGGCCGACGGGCCGCCCGGCGACCAGGACGTGCCAGGCCCGGGTCTCGGCCCAGTCCGGTGCCCGCGCCAGCTCGTAACGGGCCTCGGCGATGATCTCGACGGTGATCCTCGAGATGGCCACCCTGGGCCGGGCGGCGGCCTTGGGACCGGGAGGGGGCGGCGCACTGCGGCCGGGCCGCCGGGAATCCCCGGCTTCCCGGCTGCCGGCGGCGGGTGCGGGCCGAGCACCGGGGATGTTCCGGGGTGCGGTGTCCACTGATGGTGGACGCGGGAAGCGCCGGGCGAGGCCGGCGTGGCGTTTCTGGGCGGTCTGCCGGTTGCGGGCGCCGAGTACGGCGGCCGAGATCTGGGACCAGCTTGCCCCGCCGCTGCGGGCCGCCTCGATGAGGGCGAGTTCGCCGCGCTCGAGGTCGCCGGCTAGGCGCCGGGCGGCGCTGAGCGCGGCGAGGGCCGTGGCCGTGTCGGGCGGGCTGCTGCCGCGGGCCGCGCTGAGGAGGCCCGCCAGGGCCTCCTCAGCGCCGGCGTCCACCGCCGGTGGACGCCCGGTCACGGCTCGCGTCCCGGGCGGGCGTTCCTGCGCGGGCCGCCGTTGAGCTGGGCCATCAGCTCGCGGTTGGCGGCGCGGGCGGCGTCGAGTTCCTCGCCGCGTTCCTCCATCTGGCGGGTGAGGCCGGCGGTTTCCTGCTCCAGTTCGGTGATCCGCCGCTTGAGCTTGTCGATGTCCTCGGGCGCGCCGAGGCCGGACTCGCGCCATGCCTGCTCGCCGAGGATCTGCGACAGCTTGGCCTCCAGCTGGCGGATGCGGGCGGCCTGGCGCGCGATCTGGCCCTGGGCGTTGGCCAGGTCGGCCTGGAGCGAGGCGCGGCTGGCCGCCGGGCCGCCGTGCTCCGCGGCGGTGGGGCGTTCCTGGGCAAGGCAGGCGTGGGCGACGTGAAGCGGTTCGGTGACAAACCGGTCGTCATCGAGTTCGCGTCCGGCGGCGCCAAGATCGAGGTTGCGGGAAGGGCTGAGCATCACGCCCTGGTGACCGGGCCCATGACGACATCGTCCACGCCCGCGCCACGCTAGGTGCTTGAGGTTCCCTCAAGCACAAATGTTGTCTATGCGGTGTGGCTCGTGCGGTGATGCCGAGGTGGTGAAAAAGGACCTGCATGCCGATACATCGTTATGGACATGGATCGCCGGCACTGCCGCGCCGGTGATGCCTCGCGCGAGCGGAGCAGTAGTCATCCATGCTGGGTGATGTGGGCTCCGCCACGGCGCCGCAAGATATGCGTCATCAGTGGGCGCAGGGGAACCGTGGGAGGGGTCTAAGTGCCAGTTACCGAGTATGAGCCGGGCGCGGCGTTTCCGGGTGTGATTGGGCGGACCGCTGATGAGTCGTCGCCGGCGTGGCCGGCCCCGGTTCGTGCACGCGAGGGCGCACCGAATGTCCTGTTCATCGTGCTGGACGACACCGGGTTCGGGCAGCTGGGCTGTTACGGCAGCCCGATCCAGACGCCCAGCTTCGATGCGCTCGCGGCGAACGGTCTGCGTTACAGCAACATGCACACGACGGCGTTGTGTTCGCCGAGCCGGTCGTGCATCCTGACCGGCCGCAACCATCACAGCAACGCGATGGCCTGCATCACGGAGCTAGCCAGCGGTTATCCCGGGTACAACGGGGTCGTCCCGTTCGAGAACGGTTTCCTGTCCGAGATGCTGGTCGAGCACGGCTACAGCACGTTCATGGTCGGGAAGTACCATCTGACGCCGAGCAACCAGGAGACGGCCGCAGGCCCGTATGACCGGTGGCCGCTCGGGCGTGGATTCCAGCGCTTTTATGGCTTTCTGGGCGGTGACACCAGCCAGTGGTATCCGGACCTGGTCTATGACAACCATCAGGTGGAGCCGCCGCGCACGCCCGAGGAGGGGTATCACCTCAGCGAGGATCTGGTCGACAAGGCGATCAGGTTCATCGCCGACGCCAAGCAGATCGACCCCGCTAAGCCGTTCTACCTGCATCTGTGTTTCGGCGCCACGCACGCCCCGCATCACGCGCCGAAGGAATGGGCGGACCGTTATGCGGGCGTGTTCGACGATGGCTGGGACGCCTACCGGGAGAAGGTGTTCGCCCGGCAGAAGGAACTGGGCATCGTTCCGGCGGACGCGCAGTTGTCGCGGCACGATCCGGATGTGCCCGACTGGGCGTCGCTGCCCCCGGCTGCGCGGCGGCTTGCCGCCCGGATGATGGAGGTCTTCGCCGGGTTTCTGTCCCACGCCGATCATCAGGTCGGGCGGCTGATGGAGTTCCTGCGCGGGCAGGGGGAGCTGGACAACACGCTGATCATGGTCATCTCCGACAACGGCGCCAGCGCCGAGGGCGGGCCGACCGGGACCACGAATGAGGCGCAGTTCTTCAACAACGCACAGGAGCCGATCGAGGAGAGCCTGAAGCTGATCGACGAGATCGGCGGCCCCAAGCACTTCAACCACTACCCGTGGGGCTGGACCTTTGCCGGGAACACCCCGTTCCGGCGGTGGAAGCGCGAGACCTACCGTGGCGGCGCCAGCGATCCGTTCATCGTGTCCTGGCCGGCCCGGATCGCGGCCAAAGGGGAGGTCCGCACCCAGTACGCACACATCATCGACATGGTGCCGACGGTCCTGGACCTACTGGGCATCGAGCCGCCCCAGGCGATCCGGGGCGTCACCCAATCACCGCTGCAAGGGGTCAGCTTCGCCCACACGCTGGAGGACGCGACCGCGGAGAGCAACCATCACACCCAGTACTTCGAGATGCTGGGTCACCGGGCGATCTACCACGACGGGTGGCGGGCCGTCTGCCCGTGGCCCGGCCCGTCGTTCGCCGAGGCGGGCGTGGGCTTCGGGCAGCCGATCTCCTCCGGAAAACTGTCTGAGCTGGACGCCACGGGCTGGGAGCTGTACCACGTGGCGGCCGACTTCGCCGAGAACCACGACGTGGCCGCCGAGCACCGCGACCGGCTGATCGCGATGATCGCCACGTGGTATGTGGAGGCCGGCAAGTACGGTGTGATGCCGGTCGATGGCAGCGGCCTGGCCCGCATAGTCGCCGACAAGCCGCTGGTGGCGGTTCCCCGCGACCGCTACACCTACCTGCCCGGCACCCAGTCGGTCCCGTTCTTCGCCGCGCCCCGGGTGCTCAACCGCCCGCACAGCATCACCGCCCATGTGGAGATCCCGGCCGGCGGGGCCGAAGGGGTGCTGCTGTGCCAGGGCACCGCTGCTGGCGGCTACTCTCTGTTCGTCAAGGACGGCAAGCTCCGCTACGTGCACAACTATGTCGGCCGGGCCGTCTACGGAGTGGAATCCGGCGAGGTACTCAAAGCGGGCAAGCACGAGCTCAGGTTCGAGTTCGAGCCGACCGGAAAGCCGGACATGGCGCACGGCAAGGGCGCGCCCGGCCGGCTTCAGCTCTACGTGGACGGCACCCTGGCCGGGAACACCGAAGCCCCCGTCACCACCCCGTTCATGCTCAATCCGGGTGCGCTCACCTGCGGCGCCAACCCCGGCTCGCCGATCACCGACGACTACCCCAGCCCCTTCAAATTCACCGGCACCATCGACCACGTGACGGTCGACGTCAGCGGCGAGCTGATCCACGACCCCGAAGCCGAACTGCGCATGCACATGGCCCGCCAATAGCCCTTTGCGATAGCAGCTGCCCCCGGGGGGTGACACGGTGACGGTCGCGGATCTGGCGATCATCGCCGGGCTGGTGTTCGCGTGGGGCACGCTGTCGGCGCGGCTGGAACGCTTCGACATGACCGCGCCGATCGTGTTGCTGTAGATGGCCCCGTCCACCCGTGCGGTGGCTACTGCGACTCCGCCTCGACCACGGCAATCGCGAAGCCAAGCGCCTCAGCGATATTGATCGCTGCCGACATGACCCGGGCCGTTCCGATGATCGGGGCGACGGCCACGAGGACATTCTGAACGTCTTCGACGGTCACCCCCGCGTCAACCGCCGGCCCGACGTGGGCGAGATAGGACACCGGGCGCGCATCGACGGCGGCCAGGGCCGCAATCCGTACCAGCAACAGGGCATCCGGCGCCAGGTCGCATCGCTCCAGCGAAGCCTCGGTCATTGCGCCGATCGTTTCAAGCACGGGCCCGTCTTCGGTCTCATCAGTCACGGTCAGACTCCTCGAGTAGCGCGGGAACAAGTCCCGGCGTTGGACTCTGAATCAAGTCGGGCTTGGCAGGCAGCCCATGACATGGTCTGTTCGCCGAAATTGTCCCCTGACTAGGTTCCAGGGGGGTCGCTGCGTTCCCTCGCCTCTCAGCTCCCCGTTCCCGCTTCGCGCGCGGCAATGATCACATAACTGCGGCGCGGGCGCGAATAACAGGGTCGAAGGTCCCTGCGCGTACAGCGGCAAGGGGCAGGAGGGCACCCGTGCCCCCTCACCAGTCCTCGGCCAGGACCGGCCGTACCGGCTCGATCCTGTCACGCAACCGCGGCAGCCGGTCGTCCCGATGCCCCCCACCGCCGCACCCGCCGGTCGGCCCTCCCGGCCGCCCCTCCCCGCTGTCTGAGATCCACCGCGGAAATTCTCGTGATCGCCTCCGGGCGCCGGTGATGTATCGCCCATGCGAACAACCCCGCATAGCTATGTGCCAGCGTGTTCCCGCTTGCCAGGACCGATGGCGGCGGGTGATCGCGTCCAGCGCGATCAGCCGGGCCGTGGATTCATGCCGACTGCACTTTTCCGCGGTTGCGGATCCTTGCGAGGGCGTCCAGCGCGGTGTCGTCTGCGTCGGGCAGGGTAATGGCGGAGTCGGGTATTGGAACTCTCCGAATGCCTTCGCTAATCAGCTCTGCCTCAGTCACCTCGGTAAAAGAGGTCGCCAGTTTGAAGCAGCCCACAGCCATCCAACCGGCCGCCCGGACCGGGCTCTCAGTCCTCCGGGCTGGCGAGCCACCACACCACAGGATGCTCGCCAAGACCGGCTGGCGGATCCGTGGCCAGTGCCCCGAGCGCTTTGCGCAGCTTGTTTAGGCCCGCCCTAGTGCGCGGGAAGCGAGCGTGGTGGCAGTACACGACCCCCACATGGTGGGGTACCAGCGCAATCGCAACACTGAAGGTGCTGACGTCCTCGGTGATGACCACCCTGGCCTCGGCTGCCACCGTCTCAAGCACGCGCCTGTCGTCGGCCCCGCGCAACTCGGGCCGGTGCGCGTTCAAAGCAACCGTGTCTATATCCTCGGCGACGAGTTCATCGGCCAGCCATACCGGATAATGCTCATCAAGCAGGAACCGGATCTCTCGGTGCTCAGACGGCATCAAGCGCTCGCCGACGTTCCCACGCGTGCAGAGATTCATCCTGGCTGGCGTGGTGTCGGCTGATCAGCTCATCGATCTCGTCTCGATAATCGGCCCAGTACGCGAGCGCGGTCTCAACGTCCGCGACCGTCAGGCCAAGAGCATCCGCCACTACGGCTGGAGTTCTTTCGCCCTTACTGTGCTGCTGCCACGCTTCAGCGACGGTCCACACCTGCGGCCCAACCGCGAGCGCGGCACGCCGCTCGCCGGTCACCGTCGGGACGAACACGATGCCTGGATGGGCCTGCATGCGCAGCCACTCGCGCACAGCTCCGACCACGACGCTGGACTTCTTGGCCCCAGCCTTGCGGGCGTAGTCGGCTAGAACCTTGTCAATCGCGTCAGGGAAACGCACATTCGTCGGCGACACCATGCACTACAATGTAGCAACATGTGCCCGACACTGCCAGGGCACCGTCAAGGCGATGTTGGATCCCTGGGACCGCTCCCGTCGATCACTAGGCGGGAGACGACGCAGGACAGAGGCTCCCGTTGAGTTCGGTTGAGGGCCGTTGAGAGACGTTCCAGGACAAGATCGTCTCCCAATCTGGCCGAGATCCACGACATCATGCAGGAGGCGTTCGGCTGAACCAACAGGTCATCTGCACGGGTTCGGCTCCGGGCCGGGCTACCGTGGCGCTTGTCAACTCCGCCTGCTATGTGCTGAATGTCCTCGACGGGTACATCGAGAAGATGCGCTGCGATAGCAGCATCGCCACCAGCGAGCACAAGCCACCGGGCTCGCCGCAGGAATTTTCCTGCTGGCCGCCGCGCCACGGCGCTCACTGCGGGCGACCTCGTCCAGCAGGTCCGGGCCGATCGCGTGTCCGGGCTCGAGCCATGGGACGCTGTGGTACCGCGCCGACGTTCAGCAGGACACCCAGCCCGGCGAAGCTCGTCTTCTGGTGCTGGATTCCCGGCTTGCTTGCGCAGCCGATGCCGGGCGCCGACCTGCCCGATGGCCTCCCGCATCATCTGCCGGGGGGGCCGGGTTGATCGCGGGTTCAATGCAGCGGGGCGCTCCACTCGGGCATGCGGTCGAGGAGTTCGACGGCGGGTAGCTCGATGCCGAGCTTCGCGCAGTCGCTCACCACACGTGATGCGCGCTCGGCCGCGTAGTCCCGGGAGTAATCGAGCAGCGTCTCGGAGTTGCCGTGGCGGCAGTTGTAGAGGCCGAGCAGGATGCCCACCGCAAGTTCGACGGCTGCGGATCCAATGCCGAGGTCGGCCCGGCGGTGAAGGTCGTCGAGGAATGGTTGCAGGGCCTCGTCCAGCATCTCGCTGGCGGCCTCGGCCGGATGGACGTAACCCCGGCCCGGCCGATGGCCGGCCAGGGTGTTCAGCTCCTCGATGTCCCGGCCCTGCAGGGCGTCCTCAACATCGTCGGCGACAGCCGACCGGTCGGCGTCTGTCAAGAGCTGGACGGCGTAGGCTTCGGCCGGTTCACGCAGGTCCGGCCGGGCAGCGAGCAGCTCGTCGAGCACGGTGGCTTTCTCGGCCGCGGACAAGGTGTCCAGCGCTGACCTCTTATCGCTCACATGCGTTCCCTCTGGGCCGCTCGCTCCTGAATTTCATCGGACTGGCGCCTGAGCGCGGACAGGCAGGACGCGCGCAACGGACGCAGCTGCTCGAGGGCCGATTCCGGGTCACCGGTGCGCAACGCCAGTTCCAGCCCGGTGGTCAGCCATTCCAGGGCCTCGGCGTGGTCGCCCATGTCGCCGTACTCGATGCCAGCCTGGACATAGATCCAGACGTCGTCAGGGTAGTCGGCGCGAGCCTGCTGCCACAGGGGCCTGGCCTGTGGTTCGTGCCCCGAGCGCATCAGCTTCTCGGCTAGCTCGCAGAGCATCTCGGCGCCATCGGCGTAGCCACAACGGGTCGCGTTGCCGATCGTGCGGACCGCGTTGTCGACCCGGCCGAGCGCAAGATAGCTGTCGGCAAGATCCTCGCTCCAGGCCCCGGCGTCGAACCACGTCTCGCCTTCGTGGGCGCGCGCCAGCGTCAGATACTCCTCCAGCGCGGCGACCCGCTCGACATGATTGTCACCGGCCTTCTCCACCCGGTCCATGATCTCCTCGATGCGCTCCTCCAGCGCCGCCACGGTCGGCCACGGCGAGCGTCGGGACTCCTTCTTCGTCGTTCGATGACGGAACGGGAGCGACATACGCACCACCGTAGCGAGCTGAGCCTTGCGGCTGGCGCATTCGCGCCGCACCGCGCCGGGCTCAGGTACGGCCCAGCCGGGCGTCGATGGCAGCCGCGCTGGCCTCGGGGTCAAGGCCAGCGATAGTGACATGCAGGTCCGCCCGCTCATACGACCGCTTGAAGTAGGAGATGTCCGCTTTAATCTCCTTTAGCTGGAGGATCCGCTCCTCGTCGGTGAGGTGCTTCTCGATTCGTCGCGAGTCGATGTCGTAGAAGGTGATCCGCTCCAGAATGTGCTCTGGCGTGTCGTGGATGGCCACGGTCACGCCGGGCACGCGCCGGACGACCCGGAGGAAGGCGTCTCGCAGGCCGCTGGGCGGCAGCGCGATCACGCATTCGGAGTTGGCGCTCGCGATACGCTCCAGCACTACGGCGCATTCCTTCCGGTAGGAGTAACCAGTAAGGAACCGGGCCTGAAGCCGCTCGATGGATGTCCCGAAGTGTCGTTCGATCTCATCGTCGAGGTCGAAGAAGGGCCAGCCCCGCCGACCAGCAAGGATCCTGCCGATCGTCGTGACGCCCACGCAGCTCACACCGACAAGGCTGACCCGCAACTCAGACTCCTCAGCGCCGCCACACCGGCGATCCGAGGGCGGGCGGGTGCGGTGTCGGCGATATGGGGCAAAGGGAACGGTAGATGGCCAGGCTAGCGCGTGGCGACGCCGAGGGTCTCGCGCGCCCGCCGCCCGGGCAGATCCAGGTCGAAGCCCGGCAGCGTGGCCTGGCCCCGCACTTGGCGGGAGCGCCACATCTGCTCGAAGAGAACAGTCTCCGAACCCGGCGCGGCCGCCTGCCGGACCGCCGCGGCCACGCCGTCCGCACCGCCGGTCGCATAGCCGGCCACGATGGCCCGTGATGCCATGACCACGGCGTCGCATTCGGCTGGTTCGAGGCCAGGCAGCGGGTCGTGCCGCGCGTCGCGCCCGGCCCGCCGGTTCAGTTCCGCAACGGCGTAGGGCCGGATTGCGGGCAGCGACATCGCCGAGAGCCAGGCGGCCTCGGTGTCCCCCTCAATGCCAGCCGCGATCTGGGCGCCGGTCGTCAGGTACGCGGCGTCCTCTTCCGCCGCCGCTTCCAGCAGCGCGGTCACCGCTCCGGCCGGTTCCCGTGCCGCGAGCCAGGCGTGCAGTTCCTGCTCGAACGCCTCGCCTGACATGCCGAGCCGGCAGATGATGAGCCGGAGCGGCGTCAGTGCCGTCGACGCCGGCAGCACCTCTATCTTTGCTCCGCCGAGATCGCGCTGGAGCGGCTGCTGCGGGTCAACGCGGCCGCGTTCGGGCACCGCTACCTGTTCGGCGTGGTCGGCATCGGCGGCGCCCGGCGCGCCCCGGATCCCGCGCCGCTGCGGCGCGACCTGCCCGCCGCCTACGGCGAGCTGCGGCGCGCCGCCGACGCGCTGCTGGCCACGAACTCCTTCGTGGACCGGCTTGAGGCCACCGGTGTCCTGTCCGCCGAGCAGGCACGCCGCCTGGGCCTCGTCGGCCCGGTGGCCAGGGCGACCGGGCTCGGCGTGGACGCGCGCCATGGCCACCCGGCCACGCCCTACGACGAGGCACCCCCGGCCGGGGCCACCCGCGACGGCGGCGACGTCCTCGCCCGCCTTCACGTCATGCTCGCCGAGGCAGCCGAATCGGTCCGCCTCATCGGCCAGTTCCTCGACACGGGCACCGGAGGCCGGCACCGGCCCGGCCGCTGGGACCGCGGCGCCGCCGGCGCACGGCGGAACCGGCCTCGGCTGGGCGGAGTCGTCCCGGGGCGAGTCACTCGCCTGGGTGGCACTGGACGACGCGGGCCGGATCACCCGGGCGCGGCTGCGCCCGGCCGCGGTGCGCAACTGGCGGGGCTTCGACGACGCCTGCCGGTCGCGCAACGTGTTCACCGACATCCCGATCATCGAAGCCAGCTTCTGGCTGACGGTCGCGGGCACCGCCCGCTGAGCGAGGGAGGCACGATGGCGGCCTGGTTCCTGCGCGGGCTGCGCCGCGGGGTTGTCACCACCCACTACCCGGCCCGCCCGGACAGTTCGGCGGACGGCCTGCCCACCCCGCCGCGGTTCCGCGCCGACCGGATGACCCATGAGATAGCCGAACGGCTGACCGCGGCGTGCCCCAGCCCGGCCCTGCGGCGCGATGGTGACGTGCTCGTGTACGACGTCGGCGCGTGCACCGCCTGCGGCCGGTGCGAGGAAGCCGCCCCCGGTGTCGCCGTGCCGGGGGGGCAGTTCGAGCTTGCCGTCACCAGCCGCACCGACCTCGTCAAGCACATACCACTCCGCGGGAAGGCCAGCTCATGAGCACCGGCAGTGACGCCGACGAAACCGCCCGCGCCGCTGGCGAGCTGCGGCGCCGGGTGGCCCGGCAGTTCGGGCGCAGCCTGCACATCCGCACCCTGGACACCGGGTCATGCGCCGCCTGTCAGCAGGAGATCCGGCTGCTCACCGCGCCGCACTATGATCTGCACCGGGTCGGCTTCTTCTTCACCCCAGCCCCGAGGCACGCCGACCTGCTGATGGTGACCGGGCCGGCGGTGCGGGCCATGGACATCGCGGTGCGCAAGACCTACGACGCGGTACCGGATCCGAAGATCGTGGTGGCGACCGGGGCGTGCGCGCTGGGCGGGGTATACCAGCCGGACGCGTTCGTGCACGGGGCCATCGACAAGGTGCTGCCGGTGGACGTGTGGATCCCGGGCTGCCCGCCGAGCCCGCTGGCCCTCCTGCACGGCCTGCTGGTCGCGGTGGACCGGCTGGCCGCCAGCGCGTCACAGCTCAGCTTCACGGTGACCGGGGAGGCAGGATGAGCCCGCTGCAGGTGCTGGCCGGTGCCACCATCGCCTGGGCGGCCGCCGGTGCCGCCGGGCTCTTCGCCGCGCGTACCCGGGCCGGCCTGTGGGTGACCTGTGCGGTGTCCGGGCTCGGCGGCGCCGCGGCGCTGTACGGCGGCGCGTGGTCGCTGATCTCCGCCGACTCCCGGCTGGTCACGGCCGGCGGCTCGGAGGTCGTCGGCTCCCTGCAGTTGCAGGTGACCAGCCTGGCCGGGGTCTTCATCGCGTTGCTCGGCCTGGTCGCGGTGGCAATCGCCGCCTACGCGCCCCGCTACCACGAGCCCACCCCCGGCACCAGCCTCTACCTGGGCGCCTACAACCTCGCGCTGCTCGCCTCGCTTGCCGTGCTCGCGGCCGGCGGGATGGTCACCTTCCTGGTCGCCTGGGAGACGACGGCGGTAGCGAGCTACCTGGTCATCTTGCGGCGGCCGCGCCGGGACGACGTGGCGGCGGGCGCCTTCTGGTTCCTCGCGCTGTCCGAGATCGGGTTCGTGCTGATCGTCGCGGCCTTCGTGATTCTTGCCACCAAGACCGGCAGCACCGAACTGCCGGTGATGGCCTCGCGCGCCCATCTCGTGCCCGGCGCCTGGCGGGCCGCGGTGTACCTGCTCGCTCTTGCCGGGTTCGGCTTCAAAGCGGGCCTGGTGCCGCTGCACGTGTGGCTGCCGGAAGCGCATCCCGTCGCGCCCGCCGACGGCTCGGCGCTGCTGTCCGGGCTGATCGTCAAGCTCGGCGTGTACGGGATCGCCCTGTTCGCGTTCCGGCTGCTGCCCGGCCTCCCGGCGTGGGCGGGGCTGGTGACGATGGCGCTTGGCGCGGTCTCGGCGGCGGTCGGGATCCTGTACGCCATGTCCGAACGCGACCTCAAACGGTTCCTCGCGTTCTCCACCGTCGAGAACATCGGCATCATCGTGCTCGCGTTCGGCGCCGCGATGATTTTCGGCGCCTACCGCCAGCCGGACCTGTGGGGGCAGGCAGCCGGCCTGGCCGGACCTGGCCACCCGGCTGGCCCGGCCGCCGTTCGTGACCATCGCGGAGATCCGCGGCCGGGCCCGCGGCCTGGGCAGCGAGTTCGCGCTCGCCTGCGACCTGCGGTTCGCCAGCCGGGAAAAAGCCGTGTTCGGGCAGCCGGAGGTCGGCACCGGGCTGGTGCCCGGCGGCGGGTCGATCGAGATGCTGTCCGCCCTGGACGGCCGCTCCCGCGCCCTGGAGATCATCCTGGGCAGTGACGACTTCGATGGCATACCCGATTCTGCAGCCGGGACGAGGGGGAAGGAACGACCGCACCAGCAGCGTGGAACCCCAAAAGCCCCAGATCATCGATCCTGCACGGCGTGTCGCGAATTAACCACCAGGGTCGTTCATGGCACCAAAACAAGATCAGCGTAGCGAAACCCAGGTCAGGCCAGGATCTTGGCCTTCTCGCGTTCGAACTCCGCAGCGGAGATAACTCCCCGGTCGCGGAGGTCGGCCAGCTTCGCCAGCTGATCCGCCGTGCCAGCACTCCCCGCGGCTTGCTGGACGTAGCTGCGGAACTCAGCATCCTGCTGCTGAGCCTGCCGCGCCTGCCGCTCATGCATCGAGCCGCCGCGGACGATCAGGTATGCCAGCACGCCGATGAGCGGTATGAACAGCACGAACACGAACCACAGGGCCTTGGCCCAGCCGGACAGGTCATGACTGCGGAAGATGTCGGTGAACACCATGATCAGGATCCAGATCCAGATCACGAGCAGAAAGAACTCCAATATCGTCCAGAAAACGTTCAGGAGCGGATAGGACGATGACGAATCGGCCAGCAGCATTGGTCCTCCTTCGCGCCAGGGAGATTGCCGGTAGCGACCGGCTCACGGGTCCTGCGCCCAGCGCATGCTAAGCATTCGCCCCGGAGCGGATCGCCGGCATCACCCGACACGGGTGAGGCAAATGACCCCTCAGCCCCACCCGCCAGGAGCATTCGCTGCGTCGCGGGCGGGAACAGGATGCCGATGAGGGCTGGCGCCTGGCCTAACCGCTCCCAGCCAGGCAATCTGGACGCGTGCTGCCCGGCTGCCGGTTGGATGGCCTGGATCCATACAGTGCCGCCGCCTGCCGCCGACGCGAAGGAGACAGTCCCGTGCCAGCTGACGGAGACACGCCGCGCCGACGCCGCGTTCTCAGCAAGGGCCGGATGGAAGGATTCAGCGACGGCGTGTTCGGATTCGCCATGACGCTGCTCGTATTGGACCTCGCGCTTCATCCGCCGGGCACACCCCTGCAGCGGGTACTTCATGCCTGGCCCGCCTACGTGGCCTACGTCGTCAGCTTCCTGACGATCGGCGGTGCGTGGCTCGTTCACACCGCCTTGACCGATGAGCTCGCGCAGGCCGATCCGGTCTTCCTCCGGCTCAACTTGCTGCTCTTGATCGTGGTGGTCTTCCTGCCGTTCCCGACCAGGCTCGTCGCAGACGCCCTGCACAACACGAGCGGCGAACGGGTGTTTGTCGCCATGTACGGGCTGACGCTCCTGGCGATCCGCCTCCTCGGGTCCGCCCTGGATGCGTATGCGCGGCGTGAACACCTCTACTCGCCGCACGGGGACGACGAGGACCTGCGCAGAGACCGGCGGAAACTTCTGCCCGTCGTCATCGGGGTATGTGATCGCGATCCTCATCGGGCTCGCCCTGCCGGTACTGGCGGTGGCGCTGTATTTCGGTCTCGCGGTGTACCTGGTTGTGCCGTTCCGGGGGTCGCACAGCTCCTGTTCCGACGCTCATAGCCCCCGCCAACAGATCTGTGGCCTGCTGCGCGATAGCCGGCCTGCTGCGCGATGGCCAAGCCGCACCGACGCGCCCTAAATGACTGCCACTTCCACATTCGGTGCGGCGCTGAGCCCGCAATGGGGCCGTACGTCCCCTCCGGGCGGCGGCGGTCAGCCCCCAGGTGTGTCCCGCTGGGCCTGCTTATCGCGATATCCGGCTTCAGCGAGCCGGTCGGGGCGGCGGCGCGGGTGGGAGTTCGCCGCGTAGCCATGGCGATGCCCCGCAAAAAGCGGGACATTCCCCCGTCCGTACATCAATCCGCTTCTGGTCGGCTATCCGGAAGTCGAAAGCAAGTTAATAGCGAATCGAAGTCGGTGCCCGGCACGATGTCGTCATGTTTTCCTGCGCGTCGGTGGACAAGGCCCCGACGAATGGAGTCAGCAGAGAGGACGGCGCCGTGACCAAGGTCCTGATGGTGATGCCGTACCTGGATTACATCCCCAAGGCCAGGCAAGAAGGCTTCCAGATCTTCGCGATCTGGGACCGCAAGGTGGCTGAAGGGTCCTTCGGAGCCGGCGCCGAACAGTACCTCGCCGGCATCGCGGAGGCGGCGGATTCGCTGCAGCTGACCGACTTCGACGACGACGAGGGCTTCCGGGAGGTGCTCCGCAAAGCGGTGGCGGAGTTCGAGCCGGACTATCTCTACCACGTCGGCGCCGAGGAGAGCATGCTGCTCGCGTGCGAGGTCGCCGAAGAACTCGGGATCGCGGTGAACTCGGCCCGGTCGATCGAGGTACTCAACAACAAGCTAGAGCTGCGGCGGGCACTGGCCGAGCACGGGCTGTCCCCGGTGAAGTACGCGCATGCCGAGCGGTGGCAGGACGTGGCGGCGCTGCTCGGCGACTTCACGCTGCCGGTCGTCGCGAAGCCGACACAGCTGTCTGGCAGCCGCGCCGTGGTACTTCTGCGGGACGAGACGGAACTCGCCGGCTGGGGCGCGTTGCTGGAGTCCTACGACTACGCCGGTCCGGTCATGGTCGAGGAGTACCTGAGCGGGCCCGAGTTCAGTGTGGAGACCATCAGCGTGCGCGGTACCCATCACGTGATCGGGGTGACCCGCAAGGTACTCGGCCCTCCCCCGCTGTTCGTCGAGGCGGGGCACATCCACCCGGAACCGGCGTCACGGGAGACTGACCTGATCGCCCGGCTCGCCGTCGACATGCTCAACGTCACCGGGTACCAGAACGGGCCAGCGCACACCGAGGTGAAGCTGACGCCGGACGGTCCACGGATCGTGGAGTCGCAGGCACGCCTGGGCGGCGACAAGATTCCGCATCTGGTTACGCTGTCCACCGGATTCGACATGATGCGGTCGATCTTCGTGGCGCTGGCCGGCGGGCCGCTCGACCCGGTCGTGGCGACAGGTAGCGCGCGGATCCACTATTTCAGCCTTCCATGCGGCGTGATCCGCTCGGTGGCCGACCTGGGAGAGGCAGCCGCCCTGGATTTCGTGTACGAACTGCACTTCACCCTCAAGCCCGGTGACGTGGTCCCGGAAACGGTGGACTGGCGCACCCGACACGGATACGTGATCGTCAGCGGCGACTCGCCGGAGCAGACGCTCGAGCGTGCCCGGCAGGTCGAGTCGATGCTGAAAGTTGACGTGGATACCGAGCCGGTCGCGGACGCCGAGATAGATGAGGCGGCGTGAGCCTCTTTGCCATGAACCCGGTCCTGCGGGTCCGCGTCGCGGTCAACTTCTTCAACCGGCTGCTGGACTCAATGATCACCTCGTTCATGGCGATCTACCTGGCCTTCACGTTCGGCATCGCGGCCGCCGGTGTGCTGATCATTGTCGTTGTCCTGCTCGGCGCGGCCGGGATGCTGATCGGCGGCCACGTCTCGGACAAGCGGGGCAGGCGTCGCACGCTGCTGCTCGCCGAGCTGGCCGTGTTCGCCACGTACACGTTGATGGCGGTGGCGCACTCGCAGTTGTGGGCGAGCACCATCATGGTGTACGTCGGCTACCTGCTCAACAAGCTCGCGGCCAGCGTCGCCCTGCCGGCCAACGACGCGATGATCGTCGACGTGACCACACCGGAGACCCGCAAGGCGACATACACCATCATCTACTGGGCGACGAACCTGGCACTCGCCATCGGCTCACTGCTGGGCGCGTGGCTCTACAACGGACATTTCACGCTGATGCTGGCCATCGCATCGACGTCTGCCGCCGGCATTGTGATCACGACATTCTTCTTCATCCCTGAGACCCGCCCGGAAACAGCCGAAACGGCACCAGCGGCGTCGCGGCTGCGGGAGTTCACCTCCGGCTACCGGCTGGTGGTTCGGGACGGCAGATTCATCCGGTTGATGGTGGCCGCCACACTGATCCTGGCGATCGAACTGCAGATAATCACCTACGTGGCTGTCCGGATGGCGAAGCACATGCCGCCCCAGAATCTGATCTCGCTTGGTGCGTTGACCGTGCACGTGGACGGCATACGGATGCTGGGCATCCTGCGGGCGGAGAACACCATCCTGGTGGTGGCCCTCATGCTGTTCTCGCACGTACTGTTCCGCCGCCTCTCGGAACGCTTCGTGCTGTACTACGGCACGGCACTGTTCGTGGGCGGTTACATGGTGCTGGCGGTAAGTGACACCGGCTGGGTGCTGTTGGTGGCCGGTCTGGTGTTCACGTTCGGTGAGCTGATGAGCGTCCCGGTGCGGCAGACCATGCTGGCCAGCATGGTGCCGGACGGCGCCCGTCCCCGGTACATGGCGGTGTACAACCTGAATCTCCGGGCCGCCCAGGGGATCGCGGCACTGTTCATCACGCTGGGGTCCGTCGTCCCGCCGTGGGCCATCTCGGTGCTCTACGGCGTGCTCGGACTGGTGATTATGCGGCAGTACCGCGTCATCCTCGCGCCTGCCTTTTCAGCAGCCCGCTCCAGTTTGGGAAATCGGCTACCTGGCCTGTCGATTGCAGGGCCTGAGCGGGGCACCCGCACGGCCGGCGTGCTGGTCAGTCGGGACGCGGAATGAGCCTCGCCGTCCGTCACTGGGTTTGAAGGCAGACGGTAACGACAGCAAGTTGGTGTATTCCCTGGCCACCGTGGCCGGAAAGGATGGCGTGATCTTATGGGTGTTGCCAGTTGGCGGGTCCTGAACGGAGAGGACGCCGAGTTCGTGTCACCGTCGGCCCCCGCCCAGTGCGCCTGGGTGAGCCAGCTACGGCCGTTGATCGCCGAGCTGAGCAAGCCGGGCGATGTGGTATTCGATCCGTTCGCTGGCTGGGGAAGCACCCTGGTCGCGTGCGCGGTGGAGGGCAGACGCGGGATCGGCCTGGAGATCTCGGAGCAGCGCGTCGAAGAAGCCCGCCAGCGGCTGGCCGCGTATCCGGGGCAAACGATGCTGTGCGGCGACGCCCGCAAGCCACCGCTGCCCGATGAGTCGGTTCGACTGGTGCTGACCGACCTTCCCTACTTCGGCACCCAGGTGGTGGCCGAATCGGCACCGGAGGGGACGTTCTATTCGCTCCAGCAATACGATCAGTACCTGAGCGCGCTGGATGATGCCTTTGCCGCCGTGGCCACGGTCCTGCGCTCCGGGGGGCACGCGGTGGTATCCGCCCAGAACCGGCGGGTGAGCGGTCGCTTCGTACCGCTGGCCTGGGACGCGGCACGGATACTCGGCCGATACCTCACCTTGGGCGATGAGAGGATCCACTTGTACAACAAGGCGGCGAATGGCGACGACCCGACGGTGACCAACCGCGCTCATGAGTACCTGCTGGTGGCCACGAAACCGTGAACACGACGTCGTCCGGCGCGGCCGCGCGTTCTGGCTGGGCGCGGTGGGAGCCGGGGCGGAACCGGTCGGTAAGGCGGGTGGGAGGAGCGATCAGGCCGCTGGCTCGCTCGCAGGCGCCGTAGATGGCTGCTGGGTCGGGATCCGGCGGCTGGTGAACAATGCGATCAGCGCGACGACAGCGAGCAGCGACAATGACGTGCGCAGGCCCTCGATGCGGGCGTTCGCGTTCTCGTCGACGATCGCCGCGGCGGTTTTGGGGGGCACGCCGGCCTTGTCGAGTTCGGTCTGCAGGTCCTTGTCGGACATGAACGGGATACCTCCGGCCAGCTGCACCTGCGCCTTCGACGCGAGATCCTTGGGGACGGCAGGATTGTTCTGGATGCCGCTGAGGAACGACGCGGTCAGCGCCGAGATGAGCACCGCGCCGGCCAGCGCGGTTCCGATCGACGCGCCGAGGTTGGTCACCGTGTTCTGTACTCCGCCGACTTCACCGCTCTGATCGTCGGGCACCGACGATACGGTCACGCTCCCGAGCTGCGACGCCAGCGCGCCGATACCGAGGCCCGCGAGCAACATCGGCCAGGTCACGATCTCGGGCCCGGCGCCCGCATCGAGCGCGGCTATCATGATCACGATGCCGGCGAACAGCGCGAGGAACCCAAGCTGAACAACGCGGCGTGGCGACGCGTTCGGGAAGACCTTGGGAACACCCGCGGCGGCCAGCAGCAGTGTGATGGACAGCGGCAGCAGCCGGACGCCGGTCGCGATCGCCGAAAGCCCGAGCGCCACCGACAGGAACAACGGCACGGCGAAGAAGAGGCCTGCTTGAAGGAGGTACTGGAAGAAGAACGATGTGAGCCCGCCCCGGAAGGTCCGGTTCCGCAGCATCGCCGGATCAAGCAGCGCGGCGCCGCCGCGCGCGAGACGGTGATTCTCCCACCACAAAAAGGCCCGCAGCACGACCCCGCCAGAGAGAATCAGCCAGATCACCGGCGACAGCCCCAGCCACTCGGGACCACCGCCTTTGGGCTGGACGAAACCCCACGTCCCCGAGCGGAGGATGCCGTACACGACGAGCCCCAGGCCGAGCGCGGACAACGCGGTACCCACGATGTCAAGCCGTGCGCCCTCCTCGGGCGGGGTGTCGGCCATCCGGCTGGCGAGCCCCAGGATGATGAGCACAATGAGGACTTCACCGACGAACACCCAGCGCCAGGACAGATAGGTGGTGAACAGGCCGCCGATCAAGGGCCCTGCCGCCACCGCGATCGCGCCGGCCGAAGCGACAAGTCCGTACGCGCGGGGGCGCTGATCACGTCCGAAGTTCGACGCGACCAACGCGACAACCGCGGGCATAATCAGCGCGGCCCCGACGCCTTCGAGGACTGACCATCCCAACATCAACACGGCGAGATTGCCCGCGAGTGCCGTGATCAACGACCCGCACCCGTAGATGACGCACCCAATGGCGAAGGCACGCTTGCGACCGAGGATCTGCCCGAGCTTGCCGCCCGTGATCATGAGCGAAGCCATCACCAGCGTGTAGAACGTAATCGCGGTCTGGATCCCTGTCACCGTGGTGCCAACGTCCTTGGCGACGGTTGCGATCGACACGTTCATCACCGAGCTGTCGAGCGTCATCAGGAACTGCGCCGAGGCAAGCGTGAGCAGGACGATCCCGCCCGCTGCGGTGGCGCGTTCAGCGCTACGGCCCGCTTCGGCCTCTCGGCTCAGATCCATGCGACCAGCTTCAATCCAGGCGAAGGACGACCAAGCGCACACCGTCACACGCTGACGGCGGCTCCGCATCACCCAAGCCAGGTGATCGTATGTCCACGACGCGGTCTCCGCCCGCAAATAAGCAACATGTGGCAGAGCCGTCGCAATCCGGGTGTGATGCAGGCCTCGCTTGGGCACCCGAAAGCCACGGAGTGACCTGCGGCGCTGACCGTCAGTCGTCCAGGACCGCCACGTCGAGCTGGCCGAGGCGCTCGGAGTCGGCGACGACGTCGATTTCGACGATCTTGCCGTCCGTGATCGTGAAGCGGAGTACGACGAACAGCCGGCCGCGCCGAGCCACGACGACTCCAACGGCTCCGTCCACGAGCGCCGGCTGCGCGAACCGGGCCCGCCCCGAGGAGGCGAGCGCCCCCTTGGCCACAGCCGACGCGCCGCGAATCTCCCTTGATGCGCCCACAGGCACGGCGGCGCGGTCGGCCCGGAGCACGACGTCCGGGTCGAGCACCGCGACAAGCGCGTCGAAGTCACCGCCACGCGAGGCAGCAAGGAAAGCGTCGACAACTTCCCGCTGGCGGGTGAGATCGGCTTCGGGAACCGGGGCCGCTTCCCGCACCCGGTGGCGTGCGCGGCTCGCTAGCTTCCTTGCCGCGGCCGGGGAGCGCCCCACGATGGGAGCGATCTCGTCGAACGGCACGTCGAACATGTCGTGCAGCACGAAGGCGAGCCGCTCGGCCGGGGCCAGCGTGTCGAGTACCACCAGCAGCGCGAGACCGACCGAGTCGGCGAGCAGCGCTTCGCGCTCGGGGTCGGTCCCGTCCGCACGGCTCACGGTCGGATCGGGCGCGTGCGCGCCAAGGGGCTCCTCGCGCCGCGACTTGCGCGAGCGCAGCATGTTCAGGCACACCCGGGCGACGATCGTCGTCAGCCAGCCGCCCAGGTTCTCGACGCCGCCGGTGCCTGAGCGGCTCAGCCGCAGCCAGGTTTCCTGGACGGCGTCGTCCGCCTCGGTCAGCGAGCCGAGCATCCGGTAGGCCACCACCCGCAGGTGCGTCCGGTTCTCCTCGAACCGTTCTGCCAGCCACTCGTGTTCGTCCATCGGTCACATTCCCTCGTCGCGTTGTGTCATATCACTGACCGGAGAAACCCGGCCGGTGTGACGAGGAGACCGGCTCGCGCGAGACTCAGGGCGCACCGGCCACGCCGGGTGAAGAGCCGTGTGAGGAAGTGCGCTTAATCGGCTACCGGATCAGGAGTCCGAATCGATCGCCGCGACCCGGGCCGGCGCTGGCATGACCTGGGCGGGCGCTGGCACGACCAGCGCGGGCGCGGGCACGCCCGGGATGGGCTCGGCGTCGCGGCTGGCCAGGAATTGCGCCATGGTGCGCTCGGGCCCGTAGCGGCGGCGCAGCCAGCAGTAGAGCAGGAAGGCCGGCGGGCCGAACCAGGTCTGCACCGGGACCACGACGTTCAGGCTGCCGCGGGTGAACGTGCCGATCACCAGCGGGGTGAGGCTGGGCGCCGTCGCGCCGAACAGCACGACGAACAGCAGGGTGAGCCGAAGTGCCTTGCCGCCGTAGGCCTTGTAGGCGGCGGCCGCGAAGATGGCGAACGCCAGCAGGTCGCCGATCCCGATGGCGGCGTTGAACACGTCCCAGCGCATGCCGACCGCGGCGTTGAGCGGGTGGCCCTGGAACCGGTCGGCGAGCTTCTGGGTGAGCGGCAGGATCGTGCTGAAGGTGAGGTCGTAGACGGCCAGGGCCAGCGCGAACCAGGCCGCGTGACGAAGCTGCATCCCGCCCTGAACGTAGAGGTTGGCCACCGAGATCGCGGCGCCGAGCACGACGATGCTGACGCAGACCCAGTAGAGCTGCCAGCCGGTCTCGGTGCCGAGCATGGTCCGGGCCACCCACAGGTTCACCCCGAGTAACGTCCCGATGCCCAGCCACATCGCGCTCGGCCGCAGGATGGGACGCAGCCCGATCGCGAGCGCGGCGGCGAACGTGACCAGCAGGAACACGGTCAGCACGCCCTGAGGCAGCCGCAGGTACAAGATCGGCAGCACCACGATAAAGGTGACGAGCGTGACCACGTCGCGGAAGTTGAAGGTGCCGATAGCCGGGCGCTCCAGGCGGACCCGGCGCAGATAGCCGACCGCCCCGAGCGATACGGCCAGCGCGGCGACGATCGTTACGAACAGCTGCAGCATGCTCTGCCGGAACAGCAGGTCGGACATATGTCAGTCTCCGTCAGACTCCGGTGGGTACGGCGGTGGTGGCAAAGGTGCTCTCCAGCAGGTCGGCACGGACGTGCCGGAGCGGGTCGTCGTCGCCGACGACCCGGATCTCGCAGTCGACTGCGCGGGCGGCGAATCGGGCGGCGATCTCACCGGTCGTCAGTCCTGCCACGGCCGAGAGGGGCAGTTCGATCCGGAGCCTGCCGTCGCGGAGCGCGGCGCGGTAGCGGGCCGGCCAGGGCTGCGTGGGCAGCGACTCCAGGATCTCGATGATGTCCCGCGGCGTGACCGGGCCGGCCGGCGTGCCGATGAGCTGACCCGCCTTGCCCTGGAGCGCCGACACCGCGGGGATTCCGGCCAGACTGCAGCGGGCCGGGCCAGCTGGCAGCCGACGGACCAGGTCCTGGGTGTCGTAGCGGAACACCGGCATGCAGTCCCGGTACGGGAAGTACGGGGTGACCACCAGGCGGCCGAGCTCACCCGGGTCCGCGGGCTCGTCGGCGTCGAGCCTGACCACCTCGACCAGGCCCATGTTGAGGTCGGGATGGAGGTGGCCAAGCTCACACGTGCGTCCGGAGACCGGCAGCACCTCGGTCATCGCGAACGTGTCGGTCACCTCACAGCCGAAGGTCGCGGCCACGGCGCGGGACAGCGACGCGGAAAGCACCTCGCCGGCGACGTCGGCGCGCCGCAGCGCGAAGTCGGCCGGGCCCAGGCCCCGGCGGCGGGCCAGCGTCACCAACTGCGCCAGATAGCTGGGGTAGGCGCCCAGAATCGTCGGGGCTCCGCCGCCGGCGTCGTCGAGCAGGCTGTCCAGACTCTGTTCCACCGGGACCAGGCCGAGTGCCCGGCTGCGGGCACCGACCAGCCGGCAGACCTCGATGTCGTGCAGGACCGCTGCGGTGGCCCGCGAGCTGAGGTTGATCTGCAGGCAGTCGGCGGGATTGATTTCGTTGCGCAGCAAGCCGGAGAGCGCCGCCATGGCAGGCCACAGCCGGGATTCGTAGACCGACAGCCAGATCTCCGCCGGCCTGCCCGTGGTCCCGGTTGTCCGGGTGGAAAGATGCGGCGGGCTGTCCGCGCAGCGGAAGTCGCTGGCCCGACCGACCAGGTCGGCCTTGGTCGTCGGCCGGATCCCGGCGAGACCGGTCAGCTCGATCTTGCCGGCATCGATCCCTGACTTGTCGAAAAGAGCGGCATAGAAGGGCGACTGGGCGGCCAGCCGACGGGCAGTGCGGCGCAGCGCCTGGGTCTGGAAGTGGGTCCGCTGCTCGGCGTCGGCGAACGGGCCCTCGAGCAGTTGCCGTACGTCGTCACCCGGCGTGCCGAACTCGCGCAGGGTGGCGTTGGCGTCCTCGATCAGCCGCTCCACCAGCCGCGGACTGATCCGGCGTCCGCTCACCATGGCCATCGCCATCCGGAACTGCCTGATGCCCGTCTCGAACACTTCTGCTGTCCCCTCGCCGACCGGGACTTTCTGGAGACCCATGGCGGGGTCCTGCGACCGCAGGACCCCGCCGTCAGCAGGTCAGGATCCGCCTGCACATGCGGCGAAGAGCACGCCTGTGAGCGAGCCCATCGCGTAACGGGCGTGCTTGTAGCTGCACTTGAGAGCCGACATTCTGACCTCCCCTCATTCAGCTCGTAGGAACGATCCGCCGGGCCAGGCGGTAGACCGCCGGCCCCGCGCCTTGTTGCCCACAGCCTGCGGTCGACCGCAGCACTGGCAGTGGTGCCCCGGCGGCGACCACGATCACCGTCAGGTTCATCTCCGGGTGCAGCGCGCACGTCACGTGATAGGTGCCTGGTTTGTTCCAGCTCATGGTCTGGTAGACGGTCCCGCGGGGCACGCTGACCACCCCGCGCGAACCGAACGCCGGCTCCCCGGCCGGCTTGGCCACGCGGGCGTCACTACCCGCTGCGATCACGTGCAGAAAATTAGAATTGTTGACGAACTCGAGCCTCTGCCCGACACGTAAGACAACCGTGCTGCGATCGAATTCGTCCTGCTGCATACCGACCACATTCGGGCGGTCAGGAAGCCTCGTGCCGTGCGTCAGCCCAGGCACGAACGTGCCGACCAGCAGGACAGGCAGGGCATATAACACCTTCGGCAGAGCCATCAGCATGCCCTTTCAACGTTCACGGTCTCTTCTCATCACGATGAGGACTGGCTGCACACGGTGCGCACACAATCGTGTACACGTTTGGCACACGCCATAAGACCGCCCCAGCTAGCCGAATAGAGCGGCCGTACAAATAGTGGTTATGGTCGAGCCGGGCTGGGGGTATGAGTCAAGAAGTGCCTGGTGAGTGGTCCGACAAGGGGGGACCGTCATGGAATTTCGGCTGTTGGGGCCACTGGAGGTGAGGCACAGCGGGGAGATCCTGCCGGTGCGTGCGCCCCGGCAGCGATCTTTGCTCGCGGCGCTGCTGCTGCACGCCAACCAGGTCGTCACGGTAGATCGGCTCATCGACAGGGTGTGGGGACAGGATCCGCCGCCATCCGCGGCCGCGAATCTGCGGACCCACGTGGCCGCCCTGCGCCGCAACCTGTCCCGGGCGAAGGGCAGCGCACGGGTGGTGGCGCGATCGGGTGGCTACCTGATCGTGGTGCGACCGGGCGAGCTTGACTTATCGGCGTTCGAGGAACTGGCCGGTCAGGGCAGAGCGGCCGTGCAGCGGAGCGAGCACGCGCTGGCCGCGCGGCGGTTCGGCGAAGCGCTGGCGCTGTGGCACGGCCGCCCCTTGGAGAACGTCGCGCTGTCTGGCACCGCGGAGGCCGACGCCGTACGGCTGAGCGAAGACCGCATCAGCGTGCTCGAGGACTGCCTGCATGCCCGGCTAGCTGCCGGCGAGCACGCCAGCGTGATCGGTGCCCTGCGCGGCCTGGTCCTGGAGCACCCCTTACGAGAACACCTGTGGGCACTGCTCATGCTCGCGCTGTACCGCGCGGGACGCAAAGCGGACGCACTGGCCGCCTACGACGACGCGCGCGCCCAGCTCGCCGATCAGCTCGGCCTCGATCCCGGCACCGAACTGTGCCGGCTCCACCAGCACATCCTCACCGGCGACCCGGCCCTCAGCGGACCGAAACCAGAGCCCGGTCAACTCCGCGCCGTGGCATCCGCCGATCGCTGGCCCGCCCCGGGGACACCCCGCTTTACGGTGACACCCTTACAGCTGCCACCGGCCATTGCGGACTTCACCGGCCGCGCAGCGCACTTAGGCCGGCTCGACGAGCTGATGGCAGAACGGGAGGACGCGCCGAAGGCGCTGGTGATCACCTCGATCGCCGGAACAGCCGGGGTAGGCAAGACCGCGCTCGCGGTGCACTGGGCCCATCGGGTCCGCCATCAGTTTCCCGATGGACAGCTGTATGTCAACCTCCTCGGCCATGCCCAGAGCCCACCGCTGCACCCAGAACAAGCGCTCGGCCAGTTCCTTCGTGGGCTGGGGGTTCCGGCCGAACTGGTCCCGGCCGGAGTGGCCGAAGCCAGCGGGATGTACCGGTCCTTGCTGGCCGACAAGCGGATGCTTGTCGTCTTGGACAACGCCGCCAGCCCCGACCAGGTCCGCCCACTGCTGCCGGCGAGCGCGGGCTGCCTCGTCGTGGTCACGAGCCGGGATCGGCTGGACGGCCTGGTCGCCAGGGACGCCGCGCGCCGCATCACCGTCGAGGTGATGCCCCTGGACGAGGCGCTCGCGCTGCTCGGCCGGATGATGGGCGAGAACCGGATCTGTGCCGAACCCGACGCGGCAGCCGAGCTGGCCACCACCTGCGCCTGCCTGCCTTTGGCCCTGCGCATCGCCGCTGCGCAGCTGGCCAGCCAGCCCGATCGGGCAATCGCCGACTACGTGGCCGAGCTGGGACAGGGCAACCCCTTGGTCTGTCTGGAGATCGACGGCGACGACCACGCTGCCGTCCGCGCGGCGTTCGACCTGTCCTACGCCGCGCTCAAACCCGACGCACAACGCCTGTTCCGGCATCTGGGCCTGCTATCCGGCCCAGATATCACCGTGGCATCCGCTACGGACCTGACTAACCTCACCCGCACACAGGCGGCGCAACTACTGGACCATCTGGCCGCCGCACACCTGGTTTACCAGCACGCACCAGGCCGCTACACCTTTCACGACCTCTTACGCCGCTACGCGCAGGCACGCGCGGCCGGCGACGTCGACGGTGGCAAGGAACGGGCGCGCGGCCCCCTCGGCCGCGGTGATCTCTAGGGGTCAGGTCCCGTCGGTGCGTTCCAGGACGAACACGGGAATCTGACGGGCGGTCCTGCCCTGATACTCGGCGTAGGGCGGGAAAGCGGCGACCGCGCGGTCCCACCACTCGGCGCGCTCGTCACCCGTGACCTCCCGGGCGATCATGTCCCACTTGTGCGGGCCGTCCTGGATTTCGACCCGCGGGTGCGCGCGGAAGTTGTAGTACCAGCGCGGATGGGTCGGCGCGCCGCCCTGCGATGCCACCGCCGCATAGCGGCCGTCATGCTCGACCCGCATCACCGGTGTCTTGCGCACCTTGCCGCTGCGCGCCCCACGGTTGGTGATAATCACCACGGGAAGACCGGTCTCGCGCAAGGTCGTGCCCCGCGTCCCGCCCGAGCTCTCAAAAAGCTCGACCTGCTCGCGGACCCAGCCCTGCGTGCTCGGCTCATATGCACCCTCGACAGGCATGCCCCCCAGTCAACACCTGCGCCTGGCGCCGCCACACGCGGGGGCCGCGATGTGCGGCGTGCTGTGCGGCGTCAGGTCAGCCGTCGCTCGGTCGCCCATCGCGTGAGCTGGTGGCGCGTCGAGAGCTGGAGTTTCCGCAGCACCGACGAAACGTGGCTCTCGACCGTCTTGACGGAGATGTAGAGCTCACGCGCGATCTCCTTGTAGGTGTAGGCCCGGGCGATCAGGCGGAGCACTTCACGCTCGCGGGGTGTCAGCTGGTCGAGTTCAGGATCGAAGGACGGCAGGCCCTCATCCGCGATGTGCAGGGTGGCGAAGGAGTCGAGGACGAATCCGGCCAGCCGGGGTGACAGGACCGCCTCACCCTGCGCCACCCGGTGCACCGCATCCACGAGCGCGGTGGCGGAGATCGTCTTCGTCACGTATCCCCGCGCGCCAGCCCGGATGACGGCGATCACGTCCTCGGGGGAATCCGAGGCGGACAACGCGAGAAAGCGCACCTGCGGGTGGGTGGCCTTCATCGCCGTGACCACGGCCTGCCCGCCGCCGCCGGGCAGGTGCACGTCGAGGAGGACGACGTCAGGGACGGACTCGGCGATCCCGGCGATCGCGGGCTCGACGTCGTCCGCCTCGCCCACGACGTCGATCTGGTCGCCAAGTTCGGATCGGACCCCGGAACGGAACAGGGCGTGATCATCGACGATGAAGACACGCGGCCGCGAGCCGCCCGGGGCGGGCGCGGGCGGCGTGTGCGGGGGCGGCGTGGTCACGCCCGGCTCGGCTGGCGCTGCCCTGCGGCACGCGGCATGGTCAAGGAAACCTCCGTACCCTCACCCGGGACACTGCGGACGGTGACGGAGCCGCCGCGGCGGGCCACCCGGGCGTGGATGGACTCGGCCAGCCCCTTCCGGTCAGCTGGCACGGTTGCCGGGTCGAAGCCGCGCCCGCGATCCCGGACGAACAGCGACACCGACGTCGGTTCCACCTCGGCGAAGAGGGAAACGACGTCGGCGCCCGACCACTTCACGCCGTTGACCGTCGCCTCACGCGCAGCCGCAAGCAGGGCGCTCAGATTGTCGTCGAGCCCGCAGTCCCCGACGGTGACGACCTCCACAGCCACCCCGTGCTGCGCCTCCACCTCCTGCTGGATGAGCCGCACTCCCGCCGCCAGGGTCATGCCCTCGCCGTCCACCGAACCGGGCGCCCGGCCGTCGAACAGCCAGGAGCGCAGTTCACGTTCCTGGGCGCGCGCAAGCTGGACCACCTGCCGTGGCTCGCCCGAGCGGCGCTGGATCAGGGCGAGCGTCTGGAGGACCGAGTCGTGCACCCGCGCGGCCATGTCGGCCCGCTCTTCGGCCCGGGCCCTGGCCTGACGCTCGACGACGAGGTCACGCGCGATGCGCAGCCACCAGGGGCCGAGCGCCACCACGATCGCGGCGATAACAAGTACCACGCCACCCAGTGGGCGGAGCAGGGCGCGGCTCGGGTGCCCGGCCAGCAGGGTGACGAGGCCGCCGGCCAGCAGCACGCTCGCGATCGACGCCCGCAGCACGGTCCGTGATCGCCTGTTGTCTCCGCTCCATCCCAGCAGCGGCTCGGCCAGGCGCCGCATCGTCGCCTGCTCGTCCGCCGGGGCGTTTCTCCAGATCAGCACCAGGCCGACCGCACTGATAGTGAGCGGCCAGGCGAGCTGGCCGAGCCAGCCAGCGCCGAGCGCCGACGCGATGAGGAGAACCACGACGAGCAGGGACGCGAGACCGGCCGCCAGTGCGATGCCCCGCCGGTCGGTCAGCGCCTTGCTGGCGATGTTGCTGTTCTCGCCGGCAACCGGCACAAGCAGCCAGGCCACGACGTACGCCGCTGCTCCGAAGCCGCCAAGCAGCGCGGCCAAGACGAACGCGGTCCGCACGACCGTGGCGTCGAGGCCTGTCCGCGCGGCCAGCCCGGCCGCGACCCCGCCGGCCAGGCGGTCCTCCCGGCCGCGCCGGAGCGGTCCGCAGCTCCTTGGTCCCCGCGCCCATGAGCGGCGACCGCGGCGCCGCGGCGGCCATTCGTCCCGCCCAGGCTGCGCCGGCGCCTCGCCGTTGCCGTCCGAGGGCGCCTGTGAAGGACGCAGGCGATCGGCCTGGCGAGGGTCATCTCGCCAGGGCGACGCCCGACCGGTTCGTTCCTTCACAGGTCAATCATCGCTCCCCGATGCGCGTACGGCTATCCGGGCGAACCCTGATCCCGGCCGCGCGGAATCAGCGTCGGATCGGGGTTCTTCCCGATTGGCTGGGCGAGGTCGCGGCGGCACGCTGAAGTCATGAACACAACAGAGATGAACCCAGACACAACCACCCAGACCGAGACCCAGCCGCAGACACTGTCCCGCCCCACCCAGGGCCGGATGCTGGCGGGAGTGGCCGCCGGCATCGCCCGCTACCTCGGCGTAGACGTGACACTCATCCGGATCGTCCTCGCCGTGCTCGCCGTCGTCGGCGGTGCCGGTGTGCCCATCTACCTCGCGGGCTGGCTGCTGATCCCCGAGGAGGGAGCCGAGGAATCCATCGCCAGCCAATTCATCCACTCCCGGCAGGCCCGGTCGCACTGACCGGCCGCACTGACCGGTGACACTTGACCAAGGAGGTCGCATCGACATGTCAGCGCCGCGCAATCCGCCGCGGGCACCTGGATCCGCACGCCGCCGCGCAAGTTACACCAACCCCAACCTACGGATCTCCGACGCCGAGCGCGCCGAGGCGGCCGATCGCCTGTCCAAGCACTACAGCGATGGGCGGCTCGACCAGGCCGCGTTCAACGAGCGGCTCGATCAGGCGATGGCCGCCAGAACCCAGTCTGACCTGAACGGCTTGTTCGACGACCTGCCGGGCACGGACGCATCGGCCGCGGTGACGCCCCGGCGCCACCGCCACGGCCACGGCCGCCTCCTCGCCCTCGTCCTGGTCGTCGTGATCACCGCCGCCGTCGGGGACGCCCTGGCTCGTTCGTTCGTCCCCTGGCTGCTGATCGGCCTGCTCGCGTTCTTCTGGTTGCGTTACGGCCAGTGGCATCACCACCGCCCCGAGAAGCGCGATTCCTCCGGCTCATCTCCGGGCTAGCCAGCCGGCCGTCCGCACGAGCGCCAATAAGGTGACCGAGGTTCACGCCTCGGTCACTGGGCTGGCGAACGGAATGCGCGGCGGTAGGCGCTGGAGGCCACCCGGCCGCGCTGGCCGCCCTGACGCTCCCCGTCACGAGCTGGCAGGCCCGCCGCCTGACCGTTACGGTCCCACGGAGCTGGCTTCCGCACTTGATGCCCGTGTCACCACGCGTGAGCCGTTCCGCAAAAATCATCCTGATACGTGAGTCGCGGACTCACATCGAGCAGGGAGCGGCCCCCCCCCCGCAGGTCGGCGGGGGGATCCCGGGGGGTCGTCCCCCCCGGGGCAATACATTCTTAACGGCTGCCGCGTGGCGCGCCGCTACGGCGCAGCCGGGGTTCCGGGCCATCGGGGTCCGGGGTGTCCCCGGGCGGGCACTGTGCCCCCGGGTCAGCACTGCCGTAACGGCTGCCGCGGCGCGTGCCGACACAGGCTGTGCGGGGTATCCCGGGGGCCGCCCGGGGCGGATGCGGGGCCGGGCGGCACCGGCCGCGCCGTCACGCGCCCGCTGCCGCCTCGACCGGGGTGGGCACGAGATGCCCGGCGCCCTCGAGGCTTTTGGTGCGGACAAGTTCGCGGGCGTACTCGACGAAGGCATCAAGGGCCATCGGGGTCTCGCGGCCCGACCGGTCGCGCACGGTCACCGACCGCTGCTCCGCCTCGCGGCGGCCGACCACGATGATGAGGGGCACCTTCCGGGTGACGGCCGAGCGCACCTTCGCGGGGAGCCTCCCGTCACCGGTGTCCACGTCCGACCGGAATCCCTGGTCGACGAGCAGGGCACTGACCTCGCACGCGTAGTCCGCCATCTCCGGCATAACGGGTATGACGCGCACCTGCTCGGGTGCGAGCCACACCGGGAACGCGCCGCCGAAATGCTCGGTCAGGTAGGCGACGAACCGCTCATGTGAGCCAAGGGGCGCGCGGTGGATCACTGCCAGTGGCTTCTCGGTGCCGTCGGAGGCGTGATAAGTCAGCCCGAACCGCTGCGGCGTGTAGAGATCGACCTGGTTCGTGGACGCGGCGTACTCCTTGCCCGTCACCGTCTTGATCATGAAGTCAACCTTGGGCGCGTAGTGCGCGGCGCCACCCACATCCTCCACGTAGGGGATGCCGGACTCCTCCATCGCCTCGCGGGTGATCCGCTCGGCGGCTTGCCACATCTCCCCGTCGTCGTGGTACTTGTCTTTCTTGTCGGGATCGCGCACGGCGAGAACCATGTAGAAGCCGGTGATGCCAAGCGCACGGTAGTACTCGTCGTGCATCCGCATGACCTCGAGGAACTGGTCCTTGGCCTGATCGAGAGTGCAATAGATGTGCGCGTCGTTTTGCGAGAAACCGCGCGTGCGCATCAGACCATAAAGCTGCCCGCTGCGCTCGAAGCGGTAGACCGTGCCGTACTCGGCGATCTTGTAGGGCAGCTCACGGTAGCTACGCGGCCTGGCCTTGTACACCATGTGGTGGTGCGGGCAGTTCATCGGCTTGAGGTAGTACTGCTCACCCTCGATGTCGATGGGGGAGTACATATCCTCGCGGTAGTAGGGCAGGTGGCCGGACAGGTAGTACAGGTCCTCGCGCGTGATGTGCGGAGTCACCACCCGCACGTACCCCAGCTTCCGCTCGGTCTCGCGTGCCCATTGCTCCAGCTCATCGCGGATGATCGTGCCGTTAGGCAGCCACAGTGGCAGCCCTCGGCCGATTTCCCTGCTGAAGGTGAACAGCTCCAGATCCTCGCCGATCCGGCGATGATCACGCTTGGCAGCCTCTTCCATCAGGCGCAGATGTTCCGCTAGCTGCTCGCGCGTCGGCCATGCGGTCCCGTAGATGCGCTGCAACTGCGGGTTCTTCTCGCTCCCCCGCCAGTAGGCGCCCGCGCTCCGGGTGAGCCTGAAGGCGGGAATGTGCCCGGTCGTCGGCAGATGCGGGCCCCGGCAAAGATCTTTCCAGCGGATGTCGCCGGTCTTGGCGTCCAGGTTGTCGTAGATGGTCAGCTCGCCCGCGCCCACCTCGACGCTCGCGTCGCCCTCCGACGAGGCGCCGCCCTTGAGGTCTATCAGCTCGAGTTTGTACGGCTCGCCGGACAGTTCCCCTTTGGCATCAGCATCGGTCACGACCCGGCGCGAAAACCGCTGCCGGGTCTTGACGATCTTCCGCATATGCTGCTCGATCGCCTTGATGTCGTCCGGGGTGAATGGGTGGCTGACGTCGAAATCGTAATAGAAGCCGTTCTCGATCGGGGGGCCGATGCCCAGCTTGGCCGCTGGGAACAAGTCCTGAACGGCCTGTGCCAGTACATGCGCGCACGAGTGCCGCAAGATGGCGAGCCCATCGCCTGAATCGATCGCGACCGGCGCGACCGTGTCCGCGTCATGAAGCTCACTCACCAGGTCGCGCAATTCGCCATTGATCCGCACCGCGATGACGGCCCGGTCGCTTCCGTACAGGTCGGTCGCCGTAGTCCCCGTCCGCACCTCACGCTCGACCTGCTGGCCGCGGCGATCGAGAGCGGCGATATGAACGTGGGGCACGGAATTCTCCCGCTGACAAAGGACGTGGATGACACTGAGATGCTACCTGTGGCACAGCTCAGGTCATGCCCCGGCGGAGCCTTACGGCCCGTGGCCGTCACCCGACCTTTGCGATCTTCGGCGGGCTTTCCGTCGGGTAGCTGATCCTGTCGCGTACGTCCACGACGCCCTCGACGTGGCGGATCACCTCGACCAGTTCGGGGGCGATGGCCGGGCGCTCCACATGGCTGGTGATCGTGACGATGCCGGATTTCACGGTCACATCGAATGCGTGCGGGTCGAGCGCGAATTCCCCGGCGATCACTTTCTTCATCACTTCGTCACGGATCTGGCTGTCCGGCCGGTCGAAGACACTCAGCACGTCCACCCGGCTGACGATCCCGACCAAGCGGCCGTCGTCCTCGACGACCGGCAGCCGCCTGACGCGGCGGGCGTACATCAGCTTGGCCGCGTCGGCCACGCTCGCGTCCGACCCGATCGTCACCGCGGGCCTGGTCATGAGCTCGGCCGCGGTCAGGCCGGCCGCCTTGGCCCGTTCACCGCGACGGCCTGTCGCGAGTACGGACGCGGCCGGTCCGGTGAAGGGTTCCGGCCCGATCTCCTTCAGCAGCAGATCTGCCTCGGATATCACGCCGATGACGTGATCGTCGGCGTCCAGCACGGGGAATGCGCTGACCGCGTGCCGCCGCATGGCGCTGACGATGTGCTTGTAACCGGCCGTCTCCCTGACGGCCACCACAGTGGTGGTCATCACGTCTTTGACGCTGCTGTTCATGCCGACAGCCCTTCTGTTCCGGCCTTCAGGCGCGCCGCGGCGCCGCTGGTGCGACCCGGTCACGCGCGCGTGACCGGCGCGTGGCCATCAGTCCCTGTCGCGCCTCAGTTTGAGATTGCGCCCGCGCCGGGCGGGCGGGTAGGGCCATTCGTCACCGGCGCAAGCCCGGGCGCCCGCGGCCGGGACAGACCAGGCCAGGCCGCCGGCGAGACCGGAAAGGGACTTCGGACCCTTGCTAATGATCACTTGCCGGGCGTTGCGTCTTCGTAAGAGCGCGGGCGAACCGGACCGGAGGTGTGCCATGCCTGGTCAGGCGGCCAGTTCGGTACCCACACGGGACGGGATCGACGTGCTCGCCCCCGGCGAGCCGCGGGCGGGCGCGCCTGCCAATCTGGCCATGGAGGAGGCCCTGGTGCGGGCCGGGCCTGCGCGCCCGCTGCTGCGGGTATGGCAAAACAGTGAGTCCGTGATCGTCGGCCGCGGCCAGCGGGTGGAGCGTGAGGTGAACCTCGTGGCCTGCGCCCGCGGCGGCGTGCCGGTGCTGCGCCGCGCGAGCGGCGGCGGTACCGTCTACCACGACCTGGGCAATCTCAACGTCTCGATGGTGGTGCCCGGCTACGCGCCCGGGCTCGGCGGCGAACTGGCGCGCCTCGTGGCCGCCGCCATCGGGCGGCTCGGCCTGACGCCGGCCATCCGCGAGCGGGGTGTGCTCGTCGGCGGTGCGAAGGTGTCGGGGCTCGCGGTGCAGGTGACGCGCACCGGGTCGCTCGCGCACGCCACCCTCCTGGTCACCACCCCGGCCGCCCGCGTGTTCGCCTACCTTGCGCCCGCGCCGCACGACCCGCATCCGCTTGACTCCAGGCGCGTCCAGGTGCGGCCGCTGTGCGATCACCATCCGGCGCTCGACATCGCCGCGGCCGCGGCCGCCGTCCTCGCGGCGGCGGAGTCGCGCTACGGCCCGCTGTTGCCGCGGCCGCCGAACGCCGCCGAGCATCGCTGGCTTGAGCGGTTGCTCATCGAGCGCTACCAGGATCCTGGCTGGCATCTGACAGGCCGACCCAGGAGCCCCGCCCGGGCCCTCGCTCGTCGCGAGTGAGTGATCGGCCGCGCACAGGACGGAAGAAAGCATGAAACAGGCTCGCCAAGGAGGCGCCATGGACGAGAAGACCCGTCTCGAGCTCTACCGGACGATGGTGCTCAGCCGCACGTTCGAGGAAGCGATTCTGCGGGAGTACCACGCGGACAAGAAGCCCGCCTTCGACATCGGGGCCGGGCTCGTCCCCGGTGAGATGCACCTGTCGGCCGGCCAGGAGCCTGCCGCTGCGGGTGTGTGTGCCCACCTGCGCGCAGATGACGCTGTTACCGCTACGCACCGTCCTCACCACATCGCGATCGCGCACGGCATCGACCTGGATCTGATGACCGCCGAGATCTTCGGCAGGGAAACCGGTCTCGGCCGCGGCCGTGGCGGGCACATGCACCTGTTCGACCCGCGCACCCACTTCTCCTGCTCCGGCATTGTCGCCGAAGGGCTGCCGCCCGCCATCGGCCACGCCTTCGCGTTCAAGCGCGGTGCCGGTGACCGGGTGGCGGTCGCGTTCACCGGCGAGGGAGCGGCCAACCAGGGCGCATTCCACGAATCGCTCAACCTGGCCGCGTTGTGGCAGCTTCCGGTTGTCTTCGTCATCGAAGACAACGAGTGGGCGATCTCCGTCGCCCGCGGCGCCTCCACGGCGATCCCGTCCAACGCTGATCGGGCGGCCGCGTACGGCATGCCCGGCCAGCGGGTGGAAGACAATGACGTCGAGGCGGTGTACACGGCTGCGGGTGACGCGGTGGCGCGCGCCCGCAGCGGCGAGGGACCATCCCTGATCGAGGTGCACACCGTGCGCCTGTGGGGTCACTTCGAAGGAGACGCGCAGGGCTACCGCCCCGACCTCGCCGACGTACCTGGCCGCGACCCGATCACCGCGTACGAGACACGCCTCGGCGACGCCGGGATCCTCGACGCCGACGCGATCAGCTCGGTGCGGAGCGAGGCGGTCGCCCGCGTGGAGAAGGCGATCGCATTCGCGAAGTCCAGCCCACTGCCCGCGCCGGACACGGCGCTCCGTTACGTCTTCGCCTGATGCCTGAGAGGAGCACAAGCATGAGCGTCACCGAATCCACCACGGTCCACCCGCAGCCGGCGGTCCGCCGCATCACCACGGCGCGCGCGATGGTCGAGGGCATCGCGCAGGAGATGGACCGGGACCCTGCCATCGTGGTGCTGGGCGAGGACGTCGCCAAGTACGGCGGCATCTTCAGCTCGACGACCGGCCTGCTTGACCGCTTCGGCCCGCAGCGAGTGCTCGACACCCCGATCTCGGAGACCGCCTTCGTCGGGCTCGGCATCGGTGCCGCGGTGGAAGGGATGCGGCCAATCGTCGAGCTGATGTTCGTTGACTTCTTCGGCGTGTGCATGGACCAGATCTACAACCACATGGCGAAGATCCATTTCGAGTCGGGCGGCAACGTCAAAGTGCCCATGGTGCTCATGACAGCGGTGGGCGGCGGCTACTCCGATGCCGAACAGCACTCACAGTGCCTGTGGGGAACCTTCGCCCACCTGCCGGGCATGAAAGTCGTCGTGCCGAGCAATCCGGTCGACGCGAAAGGCCTGATGATCTCCGCGATCCGAGACGACAACCCGGTCGTCTACATGTTCCACAAGGGCATCATGGGCCTGCCGTGGATGGCGAAGAACCCGCGCTCGGTCATGGCGGTGCCGCAGGAGCCGTACGAGACGCCGATCGGCAAGGCCGCGGTTGCGCGCGAGGGCCGGGACGCCACGGTGGTGACCCTGTCTCTTTCCGTGCACCACGCGCTGGACGTCGCCGAGCGGATGTCCGCGGCTGGCGAGGGCGAGCTCGAGGTGATCGATCTGCGCAGCCTGGTGCCGCTGGACAGGGAGACGGTCCTCGGCTCGGTCGCCAAGACGGGCCGCCTGCTCGTCGTCGATGAGGACTACAAGTCCTTCGGCCTGTCCGGTGAGATCGCGGCCACCGTGGCCGAGACCGACCCGGGCCTGCTGCTGGCACCGCTGCGCCGTGTCGCCGTCCCCGACGTGCCGATCCCGTATGCACGTTCGCTCGAGCGGGCTGTGCTGCCCCTGCCAGGGCGGATCGAGGCGGCAGCGCGGGAGCTGATCGGGGCGTGACAGCGGCCCATGTTCTGTTCCCCCGGCTCTCACAGGAGCAGCCTGACGCGGAGGGCGTGCTGGCCACCTGGTTCGTGGCTGACGGCGACCAGGTGGCCAGCGGCCAGCTCCTCGGTGAGGTGATGGTTGAGAAGGTGTCGGGAGATGTGCAGGCCCCGGCGAGCGGCCGCGTCCGCCTGCTTGTCGCCGAGGAGCAGACCGCACGCCAGGGAGACGTGATCGCCCTGGTGGAGTGACCGGGCGGCGTCCCGCCGCGGGCACGCACCCATGGGTCTGCCATGCGCCGGCGGGCCCGCTCGTTGGTCACGGTCTCGAGCTCCATGGCGGCCGCCCAGAAGCGAGGGACACTCGCCGCGCGGGCTACCCGGAAAATGGGGAGGCGGTCCATCGCGATCACGGTTGATCAGCGGCGGCAGGGCTGCCGATCGGTCTCGCCGCCCCTGGCTCCGGGCGCCGGCCGGTTTTCTTTCCGCCCGGCAGATCCCGCACGGCGGGTGTCTGCGCTTCAGGGTGCCTGGTGCCGAGGGGCTGGCCCAGGGCCATTCTGCCCGTGGCGGCAGGACCTTCGTCGCAGCAGAACACGCTCGGCGGGCCGGCGGCCGACGGCGCCGACGTGACGCCGGCCTGGTCCGGATGCCGCCGTCGACCGCGTGAGCTGATGGACGTACAGTCGCTAGCCGTTCAGGTCCGAAGCCGTGGGCAGGTGAGAGTCGTCGATCGAGAACGCGAGCTGGTCCACCACGTCCACCACGCCGTCGACCGCGCGGGCCATCCGCACCGCGAGCGGGATCATGCTCTTCCGCTCGACTTCGCCGCCCAGCGTCACCACCCCGTCGGCCACGGTCAGCTTTACCCGGGCCGGGTCGGTCCCAAGGTATCCCGTGAGCACATCGGCGACGATCTCGGCCCGGATCTCGTCGTCCGACCTCAGGTAGACGCGCAGCAGATCCCGCAGGAGACCACACCGGCCACCCCGCCATCGGAATCGAGCACGGGCAGCACGCTGATGCGGTGTTTGGAAGGACGGCAGCCCGGCGGGGCCGCCTGCTCTGAGGGCCGCGCACGCGGCGCGGCCACCGGTGCCAGACTGACGGCATGCCTACCGACGAGACTCGGGCGTGCACGGCCGGCCTGGCCGGGCCCGAGACCAGCGGCCTCGCCGAACCCATAGACGCACTTGGGGAACTTGTGGCCGCCCGCCGGCCTGACAGCAGGCGCCTTCGGGGCCTGATCGGGCTGCTGACCGCGGAACCGCTCGACCTGGCCGCGCTGGTGCAGCGCTCCACGCTGTCCCGCCGGACCGTAGAGGAGGTCCTGGACGCCGCGGCCGGTGATCTGGCGTGCCGCGGCGCGACGATGCGGATCCGGCCAGACAAGGTGGCCGCTTACCGCGAGCGGTTCGGCTCGGACCAGGTGACACGGACCGAGCCTGCGGATCCCCTCGCGGCAAGGCTCGCCGCCACGGCACCGATCGTGACGTCCATGGCGGAACTGATCGGCGCGGCGCCCTCGCCACGCGGCGAACTGGATCACGTACAGGCAACTCCGGAGACCGCCGTGCGGCGGGCTCTGTGGCTGGACAGCACCTACGACCTCACCGGCACGGTCGTGCTGTGCGTGGGCGACCACGACCTGACCTCACTGGCCCTCGGGCAGGTCAGCCCCGGCGCCACCATTGTCGTCGTCGACCTGCACGAGCCCACGCTCGAATTCATCGACGGCCATGCCATACGCCTCGGCCTAGCCGTCAGGTGCCTGTTCGGCGATCTGCGTTTCGGGCTTCCCGAGCCGGCCCTCGGCTGCGCGGACCTGGTCTTCACCGATCCCCCTTACACGCCGGAGGGAGTCGAGCTCTTCGTCTCTCGCGGGCTGCAAGGCCTGGGCAATCGCGCGAGTGGCCGCGTCATCATGGCCTATGGATACAGTGAGCGCCAGCCGACGCTCGGCCTGCGGGCCCAGTCTGCCGCGCACCGCCTGAACCTCGCCTACGAGGCGGTCCTGCCGCACTTCAACCGGTACGACGGGGCTCAGGCGATCGGCAGCTCCAGTGACCTGTATGTCTGGCGTCCGACGTCGCGAACCTGGAACGCCATCGGCCGCCTCGACGCCGAGGCCGGCATCTATACCCGGGGCCCGCAGGCGCTCGAGAAGAGCCCGCCGGTTCCTGATGCTGTGCTCCAGGCCGCGTACCGGGCGACCGCCGCTGCCGGGTCCCCGATCCGGGCGCTCGTCGGCAACCGCTGGCGCGACACCGATGAGAACGCGGTCAGGCTCCGGCTGGGCACCCTGCTGGCCCGGGGGCTCCCGCCGAACGTCACACGCGGCGGATCGTTCGCTGTGCTCGCCGACCTGTCGGAGGACCCTGGGCCGTGGCTGCTGCGCACGCTGCTCGCCGCCAACGCCGGCCTCGTCTGCGCGCTGGTCCGCAACAACCATCCCGACCTGGGCAGCGAAGCAGCCCAGACTGCACTCGCCGGCCTAGTTCGCGGGAAGTTCCTACTGCGTTTCCTGCGCGGGCAGCCTGATCCGCGGCATGCGCTCGTCCTCGCCGAGGCCGTTGATCCGCAGCCCCTCCCGGGGCGTGCGCGCCTCGCTCAGTGGATCCTGCGGCGAGCCCACGGGAAGGTCGGCAACGTGTGGCGCGATGGGCTCGTCCACATCAGCCGGGACCTCGCCGGCGGCCCGCTCACCAAGCGCGATGCGCGTGCCGCGGTGCAGGCCGCGGCCGCTGCGGGCGCCGCCGGCGCTGCGGGCGCTGCGGCCCGGTGCCAGATCCTCGACGCCCCTCTCATCTGCCTGCCGCGCCACCAGATCACGCGGCTGCTCGCGGACGCGGCCGTGTCGGTGGAGGCTATCGGCGCGGGCAGTTGACCGCGAAACCGTCGCCCTTCATGATCGCGGTAACTTTTCCGCGATAACCGCGGAGAAGTTACCGCGGTCATGGGCCCGCGGGAAATCGGTCAGCGGATGGAAATGAGCCCGTCGGCGCCGAACTTGCGGCGATGCGGATGGGGCTTGGCGAAGCGGACATGCAGCGCGATAGCGCCGCTGGACACGGCCGCCCACCCGCACCACACGGAGGCGAACCCGGAAACGGTGAGCCGCGCGATGATGACGACCGCGACGAGGTTGACGATCCCGAAAATTGCGACGTGGCGGTAACCCGACAGCAGGAGGGGCCCGCAGACGGCGACGACATAGAGCGCGCCGACCAGGAAGCCGTCAGGCATCTGGACGCTGTAGGAGAGGTGGTAGGGCTCCAGCTTCACGCTGACCGGGCCACGGATCATCGCCGTCAGCAGCACCGCGGCGATCACGGCCCCGATCGACAGGAACGGCGTCATCATCAGCTTCCGGCGTCTCGTCGGCTCGATGGCGATGATGGCGAGGGGAATGAACACGGGCAGCGCGACGAACGCGATCAGCAGGTAGGCCCAGAGCGCGGGATGGCCGATGGCACGCGGCACATTTCCCTGGAGCCACAGCCAGACGAGTGATTCGATGAACTGATGAGCGCCGAGCAGCAAAGGGATCCACGCCAGCGCGAGCAGTTCGCGGCGCTGGTGGACGTGGCGGACAGCATCGACGCCGATAGCGCCGATCACCAAGCCACCGACGAGGTCAGCCTGCGGGGAGAAGCACATGGCCCCCTCGTCTCCTGGTCGCATACCCAGTATGGACCCGCTGCCGCTATGTGAAGCCCGGAAGGCACCGGTGGTTCGCGGCAGGCCGCCACCACCTTGCGCCGGCGATACCACTCGCGCAGTCGCACCGTCTTCGCCCCGGGGGGCGACCCCCCGGGATCCCCCCGCAGATAGTGGCGACCGCTGACCGCTGGATGGGAATCGGCCGGTTCAGGATGATCTGGGTCTTTGCGCTGGCTCTGGCCGGTCCGAAGCTGGAGCGAAATTGCGTTGCGCCAGATGAGCGCGTATGGAAATGTCAGGCCGCACAGGTAGGTACCGGCCACGCCGGTCGAGCGGAAGGGAGAGCGACAAATGTTTACGCCCATTGCGCGGTACATGCCGCCCACCCTGACCGCAGCCCACCTGAGGAGCACCATCAGTGCACGACTTCACATCTTCCCGCCGTGGCAAGCGGCGTTTTGACGACGAAGAAAGAATCTTCGAAAAGCGCAACCGCCACCGTTCGTCGCTGCCCGCCGAGGACGCGCTCGATGCCGTCGACGGCCTGACCGAAGGCGACCGCTGGTCGACCTGGGACCAATCCACCGCAGGTGAACGCGGACCCAGGCCCCGCCCGAGCTGGCTGATCACCGAACTGGCCGCGGTCGACACCGAGCTCGGGATGCTGAAGACAGGCAAGGAAGCCGACGTCTTCCTTGTGCGGCGCGGCGTGCCAGGCACCGACCGGTCCTGCCTGCTGGCCGCCAAGCGCTACCGCGGCGCCGAGCACCGGATGTTCCACCGTGACAGCGGTTATCTGGAAGGCCGCCGCGCCCGCAGATCCAGGACCACCCGGGCGGTCACCAACCGGACCTCGTTCGGCAAGCAGATGATCGCTGCGCAGTGGGCGAACGCCGAGTTCAGCGCGCTTTGCGCGCTCTACGCGGCGGGAGTGCCCGTACCGTACCCGGTCCAGATCCTGGGCACCGAGGTACTGCTCGAGTTCGTCGGCGAGCCAGACGGCAGGGCCGCGCCACGGCTGGCGGAGACGCCCGGGCGGGGCAGCGAAATCGCCGGGCTGTGGGATCAGCTTGTGCAGGCACTCGTCACGCTCGCGCGCCGGGGGCTCGCCCACGGCGACCTGTCCGCCTACAACCTGCTCGTGCACCGCGGGAACGTTGTGATCATCGACCTGCCTCAGGTGGTCGATGTGATCGCCAACCCGCGCGGCGCCTCGTTCCTGGACCGTGACGCGGCGAATGTGGCGAGATGGTTTGCCGCGCGCGGGCTGACGGGTGTGACACCCGAGCCCGCCGATCTGGCCGCCCTGCTCCGCCACGAGGCACGCGTCGGCTAGCCGCGCTGCGCCGCGGGCGAGCGCTGCGCCGTGGCGGGTACGGCCATTTGAGCTACCGCTCGATGACGTAACCGGCGTCGTCGAGGCTCGCCGCGCCGCCGTAACACCAGATCATGACGGCACGATCCGTCGGCGATGTGTTCCGGAACCCATGTGCCTCGTTCTGCGCCACGAACAGGACCTCACCGACGTTCATCGCGACCTCGGCGTCGCCGATCCGGGCGACGCCCTCACCCTCGATGAGGTATTCGACTTCTTCCGCATTCGGGTGCCTGTGGATGTCGTGCCTGGCTCCAGGCGGAAAGGTCGTGATGCCGAAAACCGTCTTCCTCGCCGCTGCGACGGTGCGGTGGGTGATGACCCATTGCACGCCCATGTCCAGCCAGCCGTGCTCGGCAGTTAGGCTCTGGTCCGCCGCCACATCGCAGACCCGGATCTTCTGCGGGTGGTCATCACGTGCCGTGCGCTCGCCGTCTACGGTCACCGGGGCTCCTTGTCACGGTCCAGCAAGATGAAGACGGCGCGCACGCGCCGCGTCCCGTCGTTCCAGAACTGGTGCGGGATGGTGGCGTCAAAGGCGCACGAATCCCCTGGGTGCAGCACGAACCGATCGAAACCGATCTGCGCGGTCAGCTCGCCTTCGATGATGACCGCGTAGTCTCTCCCGTTGTGCTGTATGGCGCGTTCCGACGTGCTCGAACCGCCCCCCGCCTCGTAGAACACCTCGCGGAACTCGATGTCCCGTTCGGACCGTGGGGTCAGGCGCTCCCAGCGGACGCCCTGCTCCAGGTTGATCGCAGACCTCCCGGCATGGCGCAGCACCACACCGCTGGCGTCCTCGGTTTCCACCGGGGGCCGGACCGCGCGTGGCTCGCCCGGTTCGGGGAACAGGCTGTCCATCGAGATGCCGAGCGCGGTCACGATCGCATAGAGCCTGCTCACCGACGGCGTCGCCTTGCCGCGCTCGATCTGGGATATCAGGCTCGGCGAGCAGTCAAGCTGGCTCGCGAGCTTGCGGGCCGACATGCCGGTCCTGATCCGCGCGTCGCGCAGCCGCCTGGCCATCATCGACCGGTGTGACACGTCGCTTGCCTGGCGCCCGCCCCGGCCATCCACCTGGCTACTCATGGTAACCGCCGACGGCGTCCTGGAAGATCTCCAAGGTGAGGCCGTCCGGGTCGCGGAGGTAGGCGAAAGCGCACCCCGCCAGCGGCCCGTCAGTGATCCTGAACGGCTCCGCGTAGAAGTCGGCGCCCTTGTCGCGCAACTCTTGATATGCCGCGTCGATATCAGGGACGTCGAAGCAGAGGTGTGGCGCGCCCGTGTCGCAGTTGCGGCCGTCGTAGCGGATCCGCCTTTCGTTGCGATACTCGATGAGCTCGACGGTTCCGGCGCCCACACGAAGGAAGGCGAAGGTCAGTTTGGCGCCTGGGACGCCCACCGCGCGGCTGAGGTCGTCCCCATCGCCCGTCGCGACGAATTCGGGTTCCAGCCCGAACATTTCCTTGTAGTACGCGAGCGATCGCTCCAGGCTGGCGACCGTCAGCCCGATGTGGTGCATTCCGGTGATTTCCATCACGGAGTCCTCCCTCAATTGCCCGTAGGGCTGCTCAGGTCCGCGCACCAGGCAGTCGTGCACCATGAAATGCCCGCTCTAGCACGGCGAGCGCCCGGCCGACCTCCGCCTGGTCAATATAGGGCGCAAGGCCCGCACGGACCCAGCCGCCGGATCCGGCTACGCCCATGCGCCCGGCCAGCGTCGTCGCGTAGAAATCGCCATTCGTGACAAAAACGGCCTCCTGGGCGCATGCCCTGGCCACCTGGGCCGGGTCCGCTCCGGCCGCGGTGAACGCGACCGTCGGCGTCCTGGCCGCACCCTGCGGGGCACGGAACACGGTGACGCCCGGCAGGGATTCCAGACCTGCCTGAAGCGCACTCGCGAGGCCATCCTCATACGCCGCGATCGCCCGCATGGAACTGACCAGGCGCTCCCTGAGTGTGCCACCATCCCCCAGCGAGGCGATGAAATCCAGCGACGCGGAAAGGCCCGCGACGGCCTCGTGATTCTGCGAGCCAAGCTCGGCCTTGTCCGGCCCAGTCGCAGGGGCTGGGGCGACCTTGTAGAACCGCACCCGATCGGCCAGTTCCTCGCGGATGGCCATGATGCCGATGTGCGGCCCGAAGAACTTGTAAGCCGAGCAGAGGAACACGTCGGCGCCGAGTCCGGCGACATCCACGGGCGTGTGCGGTACCGCGTGCACGCCATCGACGACCGTGATCCCGCCGGACCGGCGGGTCCGCTTCGCGACGGCGGCCACGTCCTGGATGGTGCCGACGGCGTTGGAGGCCAGGCCGACCGCGGTCACCAGGCATCCCGGCGTGACCACGTCATCCAGCCGCTCGAGGTCGAGGCCGACGACGCCGGGGTCGACCTCGAGCCAGCGCAGGCGCACACCCTTGTCCGCGGCGACCGAGCGCCACGGATCGACGTTGGCATGGTGATCGATCTCAGACACGACGATCTGATCGCGCTCTCCCCCCGGCGCCCAGTCGCGGGCGAGCGAGGTGGCGAGCGCGAACGTCAGCGACGTCATGTTCTGCCCGAAGACGATGGCGTAACCATCCGCGTTGAGCAGCGAGGAAACCTGCTGCCGCGCCCGGGCGAGCAGTTCTTCGGTTTCCACGCTCGTCTCGAAGGCGCCATGGCGGTTTGCCATACCCCGCCAGATGTAATCTGACATCGCGCGCGCCGCGCACTCGGGCATTTGTGATCCACCTGGCGCGTCCATGTACACGGGCGGTTTCCCGTGGACGAGGCGCGACAGGGCTGGCGTATTGCGGCGGAATTCAGCTGCAATACGTTCACCTTGAGCCGCAATGTCGCTCATGACCATTACCTGATGCTCATTTCACGAATATGGGATTGACCGGAGAGCCGCTCGCCCCGACCAGCTTGAGCGGAGCGGCGACGTACAGCCCTTCGTAATTGTTGTCGCGGGCGCAGTCGGCCGCGAGATCGTCAAGCCAGAGGGCCTCGTGGAAGACGACGCCGAGGTTCCGGAGCAGGTAACGGTGCAGCGGATATTGCGCGGCGATCGTCGGTGACTCGGGGAGCTCATTCGACAAGGTGTCGGTGCCAAGCCCCGAGATCTGGTTGTCGCGGAACCAGTCAATCAGCTCGGCCTCGTAGCTCAGCCCGGGTTCTGAGTAATCGCGGAAGAACACCTCCGGGCCAACCTCATAGAACCAGGGAATGCTGCCAGTACGCACGAGGATGACGTCGCCCGGCTGGATGCGCGCTGACTGCGCCTCGATCACGGCGAGCAGTTCGGCCAGGGTGATGTGGTGATCACGGCTCAGCCGGTCCTCGCCGCGGAAGCGCGCCACGTCGGCGAGCACCGCCCGGCAGAAGATCCCCTGCTGGGCGATCGGTGCGACGCTCGCCCAGTCAAGGCCGGCGGTGGCCGACCTGGCGTCGCGGCCGTGCCACATCGTGCCATCGGCGATGATGTGGCCAAGCGCGTCCACGTGCGTGGTCCCGTGGCAGGAGATGAAGAAGCCGTCGTCGACCGAGGCGACCCCACCTGGCAGCGGATGGCACTTTCCCGCGGTGTAGTGAGCCCAGTCGCGGTACCGCACGTGCATCGCACGGGGCCGGTCCGGCGAGAGCGGGTCTCCGTGCTCGCAGAAGATCTGAATGCCCAGGGTGAAGAGGCGGCCGTGGCGCACCAGTGCCGCAGCCGCGGCCCGGCGATCGGGCGTAACGAAATTCAGCGCGCCGATCTCGGGATTCTCGGTGAAGACGTCCCAGACGGTACGGCCTTCATCACCTGGAATCCCGCCGACTCCTGCGGTGTCTTCAGGCAATCCGGTCACACACGCTCTCCAGACGGTCTCGCTGTGGTGTCACGTCCCGTGCAGGCCGAAGTCGAATTCCGACCCCCGCCTCTTCATGATCGCGGCCGCGACAAGAGTGATCAGCACGACACCCGCGACCGCGGCCGGCGTGAGGTTGTAAGGGAAAGCGGGCTGCGGCACGACGGAGGCGTAGAACGCGTAGCCGAGCAGAGCCACGGACACCACGGGTATGCCCATGCCGATGAGGGCGGCGCCCGCAGGCTCCGCGCGCCGCGAGGCCCGCGGCCTGAATGCCCACAAGGCGCCGATCGACATCACGATGTAAACGAGGATCAGGCCGAGCGTGTTCGCGCCGGCGAGGAATCCGATCATGGTGCTCGGGGTGGTCGCCAGGCCCACGGCGAGCGCGAGGACGAGCGCGATGACCGACGCGACGAGGACGCCGACGTAGGGCGTGGCGAAGCGGGGCTGGAGCTTCGAGAACGCGCGCGGCGCAAGCCCGCTGTGGCTTATGTCGAAGAGCACGCGCGTCGATAGCGTGACGAGGCCGAGACCGGATGAGAACGCGCTGATGGCGACCATCGCGTCGATGGTCTGGGCCCACGCGGAGCCGGTGAACCTGCCGACGATGGTGTCAAGCGGCGCCGGATCGCCTGCCCAGGTGCCGGCGTGGGTGACGCCGTACCCGATGGAGAGCGCGTAGGTGACGAGGATGTAGAAGACCGCGGCGGCCAGCAGGGAGAAGATGATCGCGCGCGGGATGACCCGGCGCGGATCGCGGCTCTCCCTGCCGAGCGCCGCCGCCGCTTCGAATCCGGCGAAACCTGAGAATCCGTAGATCATTCCATAGCCGATACCGCTCCAGCCCTTGGGTGACAGCGCCGGATCGAAGGGCTTCCATGACAGTCCTGCGTCGCCGCCGACGGCGATGACGTGGATCATGACACCGGCGAGGGTCAACATGGAGACCAGTTCGAGCAGGACGAGCAGGCGGACGGATGGCCGCACGCCGAGGAAGTTGAGCGCCGCGACGATCAGCAGTTCGGCCAGGAAGATCCATGACCAGCTGAGGTTGACTCCATCGCGTGCGAGCAGGGCGCTGAACGACACACCGCCGATGGCAAGGACGACCGCCGTTGAGGACAGCCATGCCGCCACATACAGCCAGCCGGTGACGAATCCCGCGAGCTTGCCCAGGGACGCGCGCACGTAGGTGTACGCGACTCCGCTCGCCACGTCATAGCGGCGGGCGAATCTGACCACGACGAACGCGAGCGAGAACGAGCCGATCATGGCGAGCAGGTACGACAGTGGCACCGCGCCGCCCGCTTCCGAGGCCGCGAACGCGGTCCCGAGTGCCATCGCCATGGTCGGCGCGAGCCCGGCGAGGCTCAGGCCGGATGCCTCGACGGTGCGCAGGTCGGCCCGCCCGATCCGCTCGCCCACGTCCGGCGCGATGGGTGTAGCCACCGCACTCGAGTCCTCGACCATGACGGACCTCCTCCCTGCGAGGTTCCGGTGCAAGCTCGGTTCAGGCTCGCCGCGGATGACCGCGGGCAGCTTGGTTGTACGAATTAACCTCCACTTACCACAAGGTTGTCAATAGTACTTACTTTCGGAGAGGTAATCGTTACAATTCGTTAGAACAATCGTTGTGAGCTTGGAGAAAAGGCCTGAAAATCGGTGATTGCTCCGGGCGGCCTACCTGGAGTATGTTAAATGAAACTTACTTTTGCGAACGCCGAGATGGGTTCGAGAGGGGAGCGGTGAGGATGATGGCTGCCCTCAGATTCGGGGCCAAGGTCGACAACTACGGACCGGCGATGTGCGTTCGCCGCCGCCGCAGACCGCGACCTGGCGGACTGGCGATGCATCGTCGACGCGCACGACCCGGACCAGATCGCGCCGCCGCTTCCCCGGCTGATCGAATTGGGCGTCACGGACGTTGTCGTGGACCTCGACTACGACACACCGGACGGGCCACAGCGAGCCTTCAAGGTGCTGCACGACGCAGCAGCCTGACCACTCATCGGCCGCATCTGGCCGGTCACGAACGCTCGGAAGGCACCAGCGACATGATGGGCTGATGACCGTCATCTACATACGGGCCGCGAGAGCTGCCGAACTCGCGCGGCTGCAGACCATCGAGCTGGAATCTGGCCGTGTCTTCAGTGACGTCGGCATGGCGGACATCGCCAGCAGCCCGCCAATGCCGATCGACGCCCTTTTCGACTATCAGCGGGCCGGGCGCGCCTGGGTCGCGACGGCCGGCGACGATCAGCCCGTCGCATTCGTGGTGACCGACCTGATCGACGGATTCGCTCACATCGCGCAGATCAGCGTGCACCCGGGGCACGCACGGCAGGGCATCGGGGCCGGGTTGCTCGACCACGTCGCCGGCTGGGCAGCCGCCAGCGGCCTCGGTGCGCTGACGCTCACCACGTTCCGCACCGTGCCCTGGAATGCGCCCTACTACAGGCGGCTCGGCTTCCGCGAACTAGCGCCCGGAGAGCTCACGCCCGGGCTGGCGGCGGTTGTCGCGGCCGAGACCGCGAGCGGCCTCGACACCTCGGCACGCGTATGCATGCGCCGCGAGCTCGGCTGACCAGGCCGCGGCGGGGTAGCGGCGTGGCAGCCGTAGCGGTCGCGAGGCCCACCGCGGCCCAAGCTGTCTGCGCTCACCCTCGACGACCTCGTGCTGGCGCAGCGAAACGAGGCGGGTAAGCACGTCGGCGTCATCCGGTGGAGGGTGGCACGCTCGATGCGTGGCCGCAGGTGATGCCGGCACCAGGCAGCACACTCGACGAGCTCTCAGCGCGTGAAGTCCACCGCTGTCGTGTTGGCACCGCTCACGACCACGGCCACCGTTTCGTCCGGGGCCGGTGTGTACATGCCTGAAATGATCGCGGCGAGCGCGGCGCACCCGCCGGGTTCACCGACCAGTCGCAGCCGGTCCCACAGCAGTTGCTGGGCATGCAGGATCGCATCGTCGCTGACAAGCAGCACCTCGTGCACGTACTTGGCGATCACAGGGAAAGTGAGCTCGCCGACACGCCGCGGCGCGAGCGAATCGACCGCAACGCTGCCTGCCACCGTGTCGACGGGGTGACCGGCCCGCAGCGCGCTTGTCAGCGTCGGTGCACCTTCGGGTTCGACCCCCACGACACGCACCCGCCCGCCGCAGGCTGCCGCCACGCCCGCGAGCAGGCCGCCGCCGCCGACGCTGGCGATGACCGTGTCGACGGATGTGCCCGTATCCACATCCGCCGTCTGCCGCTCAAGCTCGATCGCCAGCGAGCCCGCGCCCAGCATCGTCTCGATCTGGTCGTAGGCGTGCACGGGCATCGCACCCGAGGCCGCGACCCACGCCTGGCTCGCCTCGAGAGCGTCGGCGTAGGTGTCGCCCGATACGACCAGATCGGCGCCATAGCCACGGATCCGGTCGATCTTGGCGGGGGACGAGACTTTCGGGACGAAGATCCGGGCGGCTATGCCGAGCGTCATGGCGGCGTAGGCGACGGCAGCGCCGTGGTTGCCGCCCGACGCCGCCACGACCCCCGCCGCCGGGACATCGCGAAGCAGCAGGTTAGCGAAGGCGCCGCGGGCCTTGAAGGATCCACTGTGCTGCAGGTGTTCGAGTTTCAGCACGAGCGGGCCTGGTTCGAGCCCGAAGTCGGCCCTGTCGACCCTGACGACCGGGGTGCGGCGCACGTACGGGCCGATCAGCGGCTCGACTGCGGCAATCGCCGCCCTGGTCACCTCGCCGGTAACGCCCCGGGCGCCGTCGCACCCAGGCGCACCGTCCTCGATCGCCCCGCTCTCGAAGGCACTGCGTTCTGTGGTCACCGGGTGCTCCTCGCGATACTCGCCGGCCAGCGCGACGATGACACACTATGGCCCGCGAGTCAGATCGCCCGACGGTAGCCTCCAGACCGTGACCGCCGATGAAGGCCCGCCGCCGCGGGACCGGATCCCGCCCAGCGAGATCGATATCGACGCGGGCATGGTCCGCGAACTGCTCAAGTCGCAGCATCCCGATCTGGCCAGGGGCAAACTCACATCGGTGCTCGACTGGGGCGACATGACAGTAGGCGACCCCGCAACCGATCTGGCCGCGGCGTGGATGCTGTTCCCCACAGACGCAGATGGCGCAGTCTGGAGCGCCTGCGGCGAGGTGACGCCGCATACCCTGACGCGAGCCGCGGGCTGGGCGGTGTACTTCGGCGTCACGGTGCTTGACTCCTGGCTCCCCGGGGATCCGCTCTTCCGCCCGGTGCGCCTGCCGCACCCTGGAGCGGGCCTGCGCCGGCTGACGGCAGCCGCGTGCCCACGGACCGGGCGACCCCCGGGATTCCCCGCACCAAAGGCCCGCCGCATGCGCGGCAGCCGTTAGGGATCAGGGTTGTCGATGCCGGCCGGTGGCTGGGCTTCCTGGGCTGGCCCTGGCTGATCAGCCGCGGGCGCGCGCCAGACGAGCTTGGTGCCACTTGGCCGCGCCGACGTGACCAGCAGGTCACCGCCGAGGGCACGGGCCCGCTGCGTCATGTTGCGTATGCCATGACCCGCACCGGACATCTCGGTGAGACCCACCCCGTTGTCCGCGACTATCAGCGTCACCTCGTCGCCAACGTCGACGGTCACGTCCACCTCGCTGGCCTTCGCGTGGCGGATGACGTTGCTCAGCGCCTCTCTGAGCACCGTGAGCAACTGCTCGTACGCGGGTGCTGTCGTGTCCACCCGGCCGTGGAACGTCACCCGGGGCAGGAAGCCGAGCATTTCCCCGGCCTCGGCCGCGAGGGCGTGCACCTCGCTTACCGGGCTCCCCTTGCGTGGCGGCTGGAGGTCGTAGATGGTGGCACGTACGTCCGCGATGGTGTCGTCGATATCGCCGACCGCACGGCCGAGGCGATCCTCCACATGTTCGCCAGAAAGGCGCTGCGCCGCCTGCACGTTGAGCCCGATCGCGAAGAGTTGCTGGATGACCCGGTCATGCAGGTCCCGGGCGATGCGATCCTGGTCGGCAAGCACCGCGAGCCGCTGGGCGTCGGCACGTGCGTCGCCGTAGGCAAGTGCCACCGCCGCGGACTCCGCGAACATCGCGACAACCTGCAACTCATCGTCACTGAAGGCAGCGGCGGCTACGGGCCTGGCCACGACGAGCATCGCGAAGCTGCGGTCTGCCGAGGTCATCGGGACCATGAGCGTCGGGCCGAGGTTGATCCCTGTGACGTCGGGGGAAACGGCGGTATGGGCGGAAAGGTCAGCTATATGAACAGGCCGTCCGGCTTCCATGATCTGCCCGGCCAGCGTCCCCGGCCGGTACTCCGCACCCACGTAGTGGGCGACACCTGGGCCGTTCGCAGCCGCGACGACCACAGAACCAGGTTTCTGCCCGACGGTCAGGACCCCGCTGTGGCTGGCATCCACCATCTGACGTGCATGTCTGGCCACGATCGCCATGATCTTGCCTGGCGCCTCGCCAGCGAGCAGTGCACGGCTCAGCTCGTTGATGGCGCGCAGCCGCTGCTCGGCCCACCAGCGCGGGGTGATGTCATGGAACAGGGTGCATGTCCGCACGTTGCCAGCCGCGTCTGTGAAGACCGCCGACGACAGGTCCACCACGAACCGGGTTCCGTCTGCGCGCCGCATCGAAAGCTCGGCCCGGACACTCCCGTCCTTGTCCCTGGCGGCCGCGGCCGCCCGCCATCGGGGATCGGCCGGATCGGCGATGCCCTCCCAGCCCCGGGCGCAGATCTCTTCCTCGCTCATCCGCAGCATCCTGCACGCGGCAGGGTTGGCCGCGAGGATCCGGCCGTCGGGTTCGGTGAACATGACCCCGTCCAGCGCATGCGCATACATGGCCTCATATGCCGCGGAATCTAGCCTGACGGCCTTAGCGCGGGCCGACTCCATCTTCACCCCCCGGTAACGAACCCTGAGCGCACAACGCGGTCAAACGTACGGTGTACAAACGGACAATAGTGACAGTACAGGCCTGAGCGGCTGGCAACCCGGCTTCCCGGTTACCACCTCCCGGCCAGCACCCGTCCGTGGATTCCGGCCGGGCAAGCCCGGCCATGGCCCGCGGCGGCCGCCCGGCACCCGCACCCACCCGCCGTGAACCGGTTCGCGGTCGCGTCACGTAGCGCCAGCCCAGGGTTACGACTCGCAGCCGGGATCCTCGGTTACCCGGCCACGGCCTCGACGTGTACGACGGCGCCCTCGGGGGCCACTGGCACCACCGTGCCATCGACACACTGTCCGTCGATAACGAGGCGGTGGACGCGTCCGGCGGACCCGGCGGGCTTGCGCACGCTGATCTTGTAGGTCGCGCCACGGAATCGCCGGGTGGCGGTGAAGCCAGGCCAGGCCGTGGGCAGGACCGGGTCGATACGCAGCCCGTCGAACTCGGCCCGGATGCCGAGGATCCATTGGCTTATCGCGACGAAGTTCCAGGCCGCGGTCCCGGTCAGCCACGAGTTCTTTGCCTCGCCATGGGTCGGCGCGTCCCTGCCCGCGATCATCTGCGCGTACACGTACGGCTCGCAGCGATGGATCTCGCTGATCTCCTCGCGAGCCGAGGGGTTGATCCGCTTGTAGTAGCCGAACGCGGCATCTCCGTTGCTCACCATCGCCTCGGCGATCATGACCCACGGATTGGTGTGGCAGAAGACGCCCGCGTTCTCCTTGTAGCCGGGCGGGTAGGACGAGATCTCGCCGAGTTCCACGCGGTAGGCCGAGTAGGCGGGCTGCAGCAGCACGATGCCGTGGCTGGTCGCCAGGCGGTCCCGGACACTGTCGAGCGCGGTGGTCGCCATGCCGTTCTGGACGCCGATGCCGCTCAGCACGCACATGCCCTGCGGCTCGACGAAGATCTGGCCCTCGTCGTTCTCGCTCGAGCCGACCACGTCGCCGAAGTAGCCGTACGCGCGCCTGAACCAGGCGCCGTCCCACGCATGCTCCACGATCGTGCCCGCCATCTTCTCCGCCGCTGCCTGGTAACCTGCGACGTCGTCGGGCAGGCCACGCAGGTCGGCGATCCCGGCGAGTTCCTTGGCGGCGAGTACGAACAGCCCGGCGATGAATACCGATTCAGCCGCACCGCCGTCCTTGTTCGCCGTCGTCTGGAACGGCTCGCCCGGAGTCTCGGAGAAGCAATTGAGGTTCAGGCAGTCGTTCCAGTCAGCCCGCCCGATGAGCGGCAGGCCATGCGGCCCGAGGCGGTCGATGGTGTAGCGCGCCGAGCGTTCCAGGTGCTCGTAGAGTGACGTGGCGCTGCCCGGGACGTTGTCGTATGGCACCGGTTCGTCGAGGATCGAGGTATCGCCCGTCTCCTTGAGGTAGGCCGCGACGCCGAGGATGAGCCATAGCGGATCATCGTTGAAGCCCGCTCCGATGGCGTCGTTACCGCGCTTGGTGAGCGGCTGGTACTGGTGGTAGGCGCCGCCGGTGGCAAGCTGCGTGGCGGCGATGTCCAGGATCCTGCTGCGTGCGCGCTGCGGGACCATGTGCACGAATCCGAGCACGTCCTGGTTGGAGTCGCGGAATCCCATCCCGCGGCCGATCCCCGACTCGAACAGCGAGACCGACCGGCTCATGTTGAACGTCACCATGTTCTGGTAGGGATTCCAGACGTTGACCATGCGGTTCGTGTCACTGTCAGGCGTGTCGACCTGCAAGGTCGACAGCACCGACGCCCACGACTCGCGGAGTCCGTCGAAACTCTCCGCGACCGTGGCCGGCCGCAGCCAGCGGTCGATGACCGGGCGCACAAGCTTCTTGTTGACCGTACTGGAGCCTGGCGGGTCGAACTTCTCGTCGTGTGGGTTCTCCCAGTAGCCAAGGAGGAAAACGATCTCCCGCGTCTCGCCTGGCGCGAGCGCCAGCTTCACGTGGTGGCTGCCCATGGGCGCCCACCCGTGCGCGACCGAATTGAACGACTCACCGCGCTCCACCGCGGCGGGCCTGTCCCAGCCGCGGTAGGCACCGAGGAATGTGTCGCGCTGTGTGTCGAATCCGGCGAGCGGCTCGGAACAGGCGAAGTATGCGAAATGGTCGCGGCGCTCACGATATTCCGTCTTGTGGTAAATGACACCGCCGACAACTTCGACTTCGCCGGTCGAGTAGTTGCGCTGGAAGTTTGTCGCATCGTCCTGCGCGTCCCACAGGCAGAACTCGATCGACGAGAACGCCGACAGCTCGAGCGGGGCGTCGCGCTCGTTCCTGACGCGCAGCCGCCAGACCTCGAGCGTTTCACCTGGCGGTACGAAATACAGGGTCTCGGCGTGTATCCCCTCGTAGGACGACTCTATGTTGGTGTAGGACAGCCCGTGCCTGCATTCATAGCGGTCGAGCGACCGCTGGGTAGGCTGCCAGGAAGGCGACCAGTATTCGCCGGAACCGTTGTCACGCAGGTATATGTAACGGCCGCCGGAATCAAGTGGGACATTATTATAGCGGTAGCGTGTTATCCGCCGCAGCCGGGCGTCGCGATAGGACGAATATCCGCCTGCCGTATTCGAAATGATGCCGACATATGCGTCCATTCCCAGATAGTTGATCCAGGGCAGCGGCGTATCCGGACGTCCGATCACATATTCACGGCGATCGTCGTCGAAGTACCCGTAGCGCACTGTTCCCCCTTGTGGACTGCCTGACTGGGCAGGGTATGTGGGCGATCGTTGGGAGAGCGCTCTCAAAGTGACAAGGCGGCACAACCCGGCGCAACGGTGGGTGGCACCTGTGGCACGCGGCAGCCGGCGCCGCGCGGCCCGACCCGGCACGCCCGGTCCGGCATCGTCGCTGGCCAGCACGTGCCATCGCGCGGTCGCCGAACCAACGGACGCGGTCGCGGCCGTGCCCAGATTCCGGCGAACGGTACGAAAAGGGAGTGTAAATTCCATGCCTGTGGCAGGAGCTGAACGTGCTCGCATACCGCCCAGAGATACCTTTGGCAACATACGTAACACCCGAGTTACCGGCGCCGCCGCCGCGAGGTAAGGCGCACGTGACGGAAAAGGCTTTCAACGGCTCAGGCGTCGGCGTCGCAGGAAGGCACCGGCACCACGACGGGAGCGGCGGGTTCCCCGGGCCTTTTCCGCACCATTTCCATCGACTGCTCCGGTTGTTGTTCCGCAGCGGCCCGCGCGCGGCCGGAGCGCGTCGCGAAGAAGGATCCCGCGATAATCAGCACGAACGATGCCGCGATCGCCGGGGTCAGGCGCTCACCGAGGATGGCCACCCCGAGGCCGACCGCGACCGCGGGGTTGACGTAAGTGATCACGGTCGCCCTGGCCGGGCCCACCTCCGCGATGAGCGCGAAGAACAGCATGAAGGCGGCGCCCGTGCACACCACGCCGAGTGCCACGATGGACGCGATCACGTTGCCGTGCGGCATCGCGTGCGGCCAGGTCAAAACGGCAAACGGCGCGTAGACCAGGGTGGCGAACGACAGGCACACGGCGTTCACACCAAGGCTGGGAGCCTCGCTCAGCTTGCGGCTGGCGATCAGCGGCCCTATCGAGTAACCGAGCGCGGTCAGCAGCACCTCCGTCACCGCCCAGGCGTCACCGCCGCGCGCTGTGGGCCCCGCGAGCAGCACCACACCGCCGAGGCCGAGCGCCAGGCCCGCCCACCGGACCGCGGTAAGCCGGTCGTTGTCACTGGTCAGGCGCGCGAGCACGGCTCCCATGATCGGCACGGACGCGATGAGCGTGCCGGTGAGCGAACTCGGCAACCGCCGCTCAGCGTCAGACAGCAGAACCCACGGCAGGATGACCTCGACCATGGCGAACACCACCAGCCAGCGCCAGTGCGCGCGCATCGCGCCAACCTCGCGGCGGCGCAGCGCCAGGGGCAGCAGCATGAGCGCGCCTATCCCGGTCCGCGCGAAGACGAGAACCGGCACAGAAACCCCGCTGTCGGCGACTTTGATCAGCAGGTAGGGGATACCCCAGATCACGCTCATCACCGTGAAGAGCACCCAGCCACGGCGGGTCACCGCACCGCTCCTTCCATGCGCTCCTGTGCGGCCACCGATGGCGGGCCGCGCACCGCGACCGCACGGCGAGCGCAGGCCACTGGTCAGTCAGTTTCCGCGACCGCCACCCCGGCTGTCTTGAATGCTGTTGCGGTAGGCACCGGGCGTAACCCCGAGCACGCGCCTGAACCACCGGGTCAGATGAGCCTGATCGGCAAAGCCGACGAGACCCGCGACATCGGCGGGCGCGCAACCGGCGTCGAGCAGCCGGCGCGCTCTGCTCACCCGGTGCTGTGCCAGCCATGCGTACGGCGGCATCCCGGCGGCGGCGCCGAAGGAACGAACCAGGTGATAGCGCGAGAGCCCGACCTCTGCCGCGATCTCTGCGAGCGTGGGCGGGCACACCATCCGGTCCGCCAGCCGTGCCATGACCGCCTGCACCACCCGCTGGCCAGGCGCGGCGCCGGGCGGGCGCGACTGCATGGCATGGCGGCAGACCAGGGCGCCGAGCGTGTAGGCGAGCCTGGACTCACCTTCGAGCGGATCGCCGCACGCGAGCGCATCGTGGGCCGCGAGGAAGGCCCGCGCGAGCGCGGGGTCACCGATGACGGCGTCACGGAAATGCGGCTGACCGGCGGCGCCGTCCGCGAGCATGACAGCGGGCGGATAGACGCAACGGTAGGCGAACCCGGTGGCCGCCGCGGGCCCGCCGGTGTGGGCCTCGCCAGGCTCGAGCACGACCACAGTGCCCGGACCCGCGTAGTGCACGGCGTCCCGGTAGCGGATGCTCTCCACCCCGTCGATGCACACGCCGACGGCGAATTCCTGATGGGTGTGCGGAGCGTATTGATGACAGCTGAACCTGGCCGCGAGCAGATCGAGATGGCCCCTGGCACCGCCGACACGGGTCCACACCGCGTAGTCAGCGGCCCGGCCCGTGCTCACCATCACTGTCCTCCGGGTCGTCCTGGGTCACCGCCAAGCCAGGCGACGGCGCCACATATAACGACCGTACGCGGGCGCATGGTATTCCTCGCCCGCCCTCTGGCGGCCGCTGTCGGTAATCGATGTGACGCCACCTGCCCGCGTCGGGGAACATGGGCGCATGCCAACGCAGTTCGATCCCCCCTCGGGGACACGCGATTACCTTGCCGCCGAACTCGGGGTGCGCGAACGCGCGTTCGGGACGATCCGTGACGTCTTCACGCGATACGGGTTCGAGCCGCTGCAGACACCCTCGTTCGAGCGGCTTGACGTGCTGACAGGTAAATACGGTGACGAGGGCGACAAGCTGATCTTCAAGATCCTGCGCCGCGGCGAGCACGAGGCGTCCGGCGAGGCGGATCTGGCCTTGCGCTACGACCTGACGGTTCCGCTGGCACGGGTGGCCGCCGCCTACGGCAGCCGCCTGCCCTCGCCGTACAAGCGCTACGCGATCGGACCGGTCTGGCGGGCCGACCGGCCGGGCAAGGGCCGCTACCGCGAGTTCGTCCAATGTGACCTGGACACCCTGGGCTCGGTCTCGCCGCTCGCCGACGCTGAGATCATTTGCGCCGTCAACGACGCGCTCACCACGCTCGGGATCGGCGAGTTCACCTTCCTGCTCAACTCCAGGCGCGCGCTTTCCGGGTTGCTCGAAGCGTTCGGCGTGCCGGAAGCCCTCGGGCCAGGCGTGCTCATCACCCTCGACAAGCTGGACAAGCTCAGTCCCGATGAGGTGATCGACGAACTCGCCGAACGCGGCCTTCCGCGCCAGCCCGCCAAGGAGCTCGTCGCGGTAATGACCGGCCATGACGCGGTCGAGGTGGTGCGTAAGGCGCTGGCATCCACCGAAGCGGGCGCGGCCGGCCTGGCGGAGATCGACCGGGTGCTTGAACTGGTGACCGGCCTGGTGCCGCCGGAGCGCGTGCTTTTCACCCCGCGGCTCGTGCGTGGCCTGAGTTACTACACCGGCCCGATCTGGGAGGTTGTCGCGCCAGGAATGCCCGGCGCAATCGCTTCCGGCGGGCGCTACGACCACCTGATCGAGGCGCTCGGCGGCCCTGACGTACCCGCGTGCGGCGGTTCGCTCGGGATCGAGCGGATCCTGCCGCTGATCCCGCCCGACGCCGGCGGCGGCGCGGGCAGCCTGGACGTGACCGTGGCCGTGCTCGGCGAGGAGTACGCCGCGCGGGGTTTCGCCTTCGCGAGCGCCGCCCGCGGCGCGGGCCTGCGCGCGAGTGTCTACCTTGGCTCATCGGGCAAGCTCGGCCGGCAGCTCAAATGGGCGAGCGATCGTGGTGCCCGATGGTGCCTGATCTACGGCGCCACGGAGCACGCGCAAGGTGTCGTGACTGTACGTGACATGACAACGGGCGACCAGACCGCCGTGCCGGCCGGGCAGCTTGGTGGTTACCTGGCGCGGCTGGCATCAAAGTCAGATCCTGGTACGTGAATCCGCTGATTCCCATCCAGCAGTGAGCGGCCGCCACGGTCTGCGGGGTCCCGGGGGTCGCCCCCGGGACAATACAGCCTTAACGACTGCCGCGCCGCGTGACGGCAAGAAGTGCGCCAGCGCGTATCGGCGGGGGTTGCTCCATGTGAGCCGCCCGGCCTGACCGGTGGGCACTGGCGGCGACAAAGAGGCCGCGGTGCGTCCACCGACGGATGGACATCACGTATAGCCGGCCGGTTGTCGCGGTAGCGGCCCACGCAGGCCGATTCTTGGGTCAAGACGCATCTGCTCAGGGCGTTTGCCAAGCTCGGCGTAACGGACCGGACGGCTGCGGTCACCGCGGCCATCGAACGCGGCGAGTTGCCACCGCCGGGCCGGTGATGCACACACCCGGGAGGCTCACCCGGGCCGCCGCTTCATGATCGCGGTAACTTTTCCGCACATACCGCCGAGAAGTTACCGCGATCATGAAGCCGGGCAGGCCGGTCAAGCGGCGGTGAGCTCGGCGGCCACGAGTTCGGCGATCTGCGCCGTGTTCAGCGCGGCACCCTTGCGCAGGTTGTCACCGCACACGAAGAAATCGAGCCCATGCGGGTCGTCAGGTGACCGCCTCACCCGCCCGACCCACGTCGGATCGGTGCCGACGACGTCGGCGGGTGTCGGGAATTCGAGGTGCTCAGGATCGTCGGCCAGCACGACGCCCGGCGCGCTCGCCAGAATGCGTTGCGCCTCCACCCGGCTGACCTCGCTGGCGAAGACGGCGTGCACGGCGACCGAGTGTGTGGTGATGACGGGCACCCTGACGCAGGTCGCGGATACCTTGAGGCCCGGCAGGCCGAGGATCTTCCGCGACTCGTCGCGGATCTTCAGCTCCTCCGAGCTCCAGCCGTCTTCCTTCACCGATCCTGCCCAGGGCACGACGTTGAAGGCGAGCGGTGCGGGAAACGGCCCGAAGTCGCCGACCACACCGCGCAGGTCCCCCGCGCGCTGGCCAAGGGAACGGGTACCAGCCACCTTGCCGAACTGCGCGTAAAGCGTGTCGATACCCGCCTGCCCGGCCCCCGAGGCCGCCTGGTAGGAGGCCACTACCAGCTCCCGAAGGCCGTAGGCGCGGTGCAGCGCGCCCACCGCGACGATCAGCGAGAGCGTGGTGCAGTTGGCATTCGCGATGATGCCGCGAGGCCGGTTTGCGACCTGCTCGGGATTGATCTCGGGGACGACCAGCGGGACGTCCGGGTCCATGCGGAACGCGCCAGAGTTGTCGACGGCGACGACGCCCCGCTCTGCCGCCACCGGGACCCATACTGCCGACACCTCGTCCGGCACGTCGAACATGGCCACGTCCACGCCATCGAAGACGTCTTCGCAGAGCGCGGCGACCTCCAGTTCCTCACCACGGACTTTGAGCTTGGATCCGGCGGAGCGGCGCGAGGCGACCAGGCGGATCTCTCCCCAGACGTCGGCCCTCGTTGACAGCAGGTCCAGCATCACCGTGCCGACCGCGCCGGTGGCGCCGATCACGGCGAGAGTGGGCTTGGAGCTCGTGCGGCCTGTCATGCCGGTCACCTGCCCGTCCCGCCGTAGACGACTGCCTCGACCTGATCCGTGCCCAGGTCGAACGCCCGGTGGGTAGCGGTCACCGCGGTGTCGATGTCGTGCTCGTCGACCACCACCGAGATGCGGATCTCCGACGTCGAGATCATCTCGATGTTCACGCCCGCCGCGGCGAGCACGCTGAAGAACGTGGCAGTGACGCCGGGATGCGAGCGCATTCCTGCGCCGATCAGCGACACCTTGCCGATCCGGTCGTCGTAGAGCAGCGACTCGAAGCCGACCTCCTCCTGCAGACGCTGGAGGCGGGACATCGCGGCCTGGCCGTCTGCGCGCGGCAGCGTGAACGAGATATCGGTGCGTGCCGTCGCCGCGGCGGAGATGTTCTGGACGATCATGTCGATGTTGATCTCCGCGTCGGCGATGGCGCGGAAGATCCTGGCCGCCTCGCCGACCTTGTCGGGGACGCCGACGACGGTGATCTTCGCCTCGCTCCGGTCGTGCGCGACGCCGGAGATGATCGCCTGCTCCATCTCTTGTTCCCCTGTCCGGTGTTCCGTGCCTGGCGCCCGTATGCCGCCCGTCACCCAAGTGCCTGGACCCTGGCTGAACGACGACCGGACGTTGATGGGGATGCCGTAACGGCGCGCGTACTCCACGCACCGCAGGTGCAGGACCTTGGCGCCGCACGCGGCCATCTCCAGCATCTCCTCGTAGCTGATGTGCGGGATCCGCCGCGCACCAGGCACGATGCGCGGATCCGCGGTGAAAACCCCGTCCACGTCCGTGTAAATCTCACACACATCGGCGCCGAGGGCCGCCGCGAGCGCGACCGCCGTGGTGTCGGAGCCGCCGCGGCCGAGCGTGGTGATGTCCTTGCTTGTCTGTGACACTCCCTGGAACCCTGCCACGATCGGGATCGCGCCGGCCGCGAGCGCGTCGCGGATCCGGCCCGGTGTCACGTCGATGATCCGGGCCCTGCCGTGCACGGAATCGGTGATCACGCCCGCCTGCGATCCGGTGAACGAGCGGCCTTGGTATCCGAGGTTGCCGATCGCCATCGCGAGCAGCGCCATCGAGATCCGCTCGCCCGCGGTGAGCAGCATATCGAGCTCACGGCCCGGCGGCAGCGGTGTGACCTGCTGCGCGAGGTCAAGAAGCTCGTCGGTGGTGTCACCCATCGCGGACACCACCACCGCGACCGAGTGCCCCGCCTTCCTCGCCGCTACGATGCGCTGCGCGACCCGCTTGATGCCAGCGGCGTCGGCGACGGACGAACCACCGTATTTCTGCACGACAAGCGCTCCGTTAGTCACGAACGCGCTGCTCCTCCCCGATCTGGGCAGCCCTCGCCGCCGACCGGCTTGCCTGCCCTGCGGTCGACCCGAGTTTATCCAGCCCACCATGGGATCGATCGAATCAATTTGTGCGCATCTGGCCCGGCCGGGCCGCCGCTGGTGCTCGCACCGGTCGACGCTGGCGCGCCGCCGCAGCCTCGCGGCAGTGCCAGCCCGGGGGCTCCCACCCCACGATCCCCCGCTCACCTGCGGCGGCACATCCCCGCGGCCGCCGTAGTTAAGACGGTGCCAGCCCGGGGGCGACCCCCCGGATCCCCCCGCTCACCCGCGGCGGCACATCCCCGCGGCAGCCGTTAAGGATGTGTTTGGTCCTCACCCGTATGTGCGGTGATCAGCCAAGCGGGGATTCGTCGGCCACATCGAGCCGGGCGTGCGCGACCACGGCGTGCAGCGCACGCAACGCCGCGCCCCCGTGGGTGCCCCAGTGGTTGAAGTACGAGTACTGCCACCACCACAGCGCCTCCAGAGGCCGGCCTGCCTGGTAGTGCTTGAGCCCGTGGACAAGATCGGCCGCCACCGCGGCCACGTCGTCGGACAGCCGGAACGAGGTGGCCTGGCTGTCGGCGTACGGATCGAAGATCTCGAGGTAGTCGTCATAGGGGGCGAAGCGCTTGGCCAGCCCGGTCCGCAGCTCGTCGAGATCCGGGTCGGCACCTACCTCGGGTTCGGAATTATCGGGCAGGATCACGTCCGTGGTCGCGCCAAGCTGCGCACCCGCGAGCTGGATCTGCGAGACCTCGAGCAGGAGCAGCGGCACGGTCTCGTTACCGCCCTCACCCCGCGCGAGTGCTTCCACGCCGTCGAGGAAATCCTGGACACTTCGTGCGATCCGGTCCGCAAGGGCGTCCCAGCCCTCGCCCGGCTGTGCGCGCCACCCAGGAATATGCGGCACGTATTCCGGTGTGTCAGACATCGAGCAGCCTCCGTCCTTCGAATGCGCGTCCCAGGGTGACCTCGTCCGCATATTCCAGATCGCCACCGACTGGCAGGCCGCTCGCCGGCCTCGTCACCCGCAGCCCCATGGGCTTCACCAGCCGCGCCAGGTACGTTGCGGTCGCCTCGCCTTCGAGGTTGGGGTCCGTGGCGAGGATCAGCTCGATGACAGTTCCGTCCGCCAGGCGGGTCATGAGCTCCTTGATCCGCAGGTCGTCAGGGCCGATCCCGTCGATGGGGCTGATGGCACCGCCGAGCACGTGATAGCGCCCGCGGAACTCGCGGGTCCGCTCGATCGCCACCACGTCTTTCGACTCCTCGACCACGCAGATCAGCGCCGGATCTCGGCGCGCGTCACGGCAGATGCGGCACTCATCCTCCTCGGCGACGTTCCCGCAGGTCCGGCAGAACCTGACCCGGTCCTTCACCTCGAGCAGCGTCGCCGCGAGGCGCCGCACGTCGGCCGGATCGGCTGCCAGCAGGTGGAAGGCGATGCGCTGTGCACCCTTTGGCCCGACACCCGGTAGCTGGCCGAGCTCGTCGATGAGATTCTGGATGACGCCTTCGTACACGTCGCGGCCTCACATACCCGGCAGGCCCGGCAAACCAGGACCGCCGGGGCCACCCAGGCCGCCGGGGCCGCCAGGGTCGCCGAGACCACCCAGGCCGCCGAGACCCTCCGCGAGCGGGCCCATCTTTTCCTGCTGGAGGGCGCCCACGGCGCGATTGGCGTCCCGCACGGCCGCGAGCACCAGGTCAGCGAGCGTTTCCGCGGTCTCCGCCGGATCGGCGGGATCTATCGCCTCCGGGCTGATGTTGAGATCCACCAGCTCACCCTGGCCGTTCACGGTCGCGGTCACCAGCCCGCCGCCCGCCGACCCCTGAACCAGGGCATCGGCGAGTTCCTGCTGGGCGCTCATCAGTTTCTCCTGCATCTTCTGCGCCTCAGCGAGCAGTTGCTGCATGTTCAACGGGCCACCCGGGTTCACATCTGCCCCCTCGACGACGACAGCCATTCACTGAGAGCCTACGGCCTGACGGTCCGGCAGGCACATGCCCTGTACTCTCCCCGTGGCACAGCGTTTCCAAGGGCCTGCCGGCCCGGGCTGCACATGCCCATGTTCCCCGGCCCGTGTTCCCGGCCCGTGTTCCCGGCCCGTGTTTCCTGCTCATGCTTCCTGCCGGGCCGCGCGGCGTGTTCCCCCCTGCCGCGCTGTGGCCGTTACCCGGACAGCAGCTACAGCTACCTGGCGGGCGGGCGCCCAGGGCCGGGCGAACTGTCGATCTCGCCGATCACCTGGCCACCGAGCTCGCGCCTGATCAGGTCCATGCCCGCCAGCCCGTCGTCGGCGCCGCTGCCGGGGGCGACGTCAGAGGCGACGTGGTCGTCGTCGTAGATGTCGGCCTCGTCATCCAGATCGGGCCCCGGGGCCGGCATGTCCGCTGGCACAGGCGCAATGGGCGGATTGGGCGGCGGTGGCTGATCTGGGTGGCCGTCGGCCCCGGCACCCGGCCTGCGTGTGCCGCCGCGCCCTTGTGTGGCGGCGGGCTGCCTGCTGGCCTGGGTGGTGACGTTGGCGGTGACCTGGTCGTGGCCGCCTGGCACGAGACCGGAGGTCTCCAGCCGCCCGCGGCCTGCGGCCGGAACACCCCGGATTCGCCAGTCCACGCCGAGCCGCGCGCGCAGGACCCGGGCCAGGACCGCGTCACTGCCGCTGGCGGAAAAACCCTTGAGCTCACCGTCCCTGGCGAACTCCAGCGTGAGGACATCGCCCTCCAGTGAGGCCACGCTGGCGTTGCTGAGCTGTATCCAGGAGACCTTGCGCACCTGCCGGACGGCATCGAGGATGCCGTCCCAGTCGCCGCGGACGGCTTGGGTATCGAGGACGCCGTGCGGCGCAGCCGCGGAAGCGGTTTCGCCGGCCTCACTGGCTGGGCTGGCGGGGCGGGGCGGGGCCGGAGCATCGGCTGGCGCGGACAGGCCCTGCACGGACGGCGCCTGTCCGGACGGCGCCTGTCCGGACGGCGCCGACGTCGGCGTGTCCTGCGCGGCCGGTTCCTGAGCGGGCGCGGGATGTCCGGACGGGACCGGTGCGGCCGTGGCCTGCGCGGAACCCGCAACCGCTGACTGGCCGCCCTCCGGCGCCGCATGCCCTGGCGCCGCATGCTCTGCCGCCGCGCGCCCTGGCGCCGCATGCTCTGCCGCCGCGCGCCCTGGCGCGGCGGCCTCGTACGGTGCGTCGCCCGCACTGCCAAGAGCAAGACGACGTTCCATCCGCTCCAGCCTGGCGAGCAGAGCGGCCTCGTCGGCCTCGGCAGCAGGCAGCAGCACTCGGGCACAGGTCAGTTCGAGCAGCAACCGCGGCGACGCCGCGCCCCGCATCTCGGTCAGCCCGGCATTGAGCACCTCGGCCGCCCGGGTCAGCTCCGCTGTGCCGAACTTGGCTACCTGCTCGCGCATGCGGTCAAGCTGGTCCGCAGGGCCGTCGAGCAGGCCAGAACGGTCCGCGTCACGGACCGCTCCGAGCACGATCAGATCGCGAAACCTGTCGAGCAGGTCGGCGGCAAACCGGCGTGGATCGCTGCCGGCGTTGATCACCCGGTCCACCATGCGGAAGACGGCGGCGCCGTCCCCGGAGGCGAACGCGTCGACGGTCTCGTCGAGCAGACTCGCGTCGGTGTAGCCGAGCAGTGACACCGCGGCAGAATAGGTGATGCCAGCTGCGTCCGAGCCAGCGAGCAACTGGTCAAGGACGGAAAGCGCGTCCCGCGCCGAGCCCGCACCCGCGCGGACGACCAAGGGTATGGCGGCTGGCTCGTAGGAAACACCCTCCGCGTCCAGGATCTGTTCGAGCAGCTCGCGGAGGATCTGCGGCGCCACGAGCCGGAACGGGTAATGGTGGGTCCGTGACCTGATCGTGCCGATGACCTTTTCCGGCTCGGTCGTGGCGAACACGAATTTCAGGTGGGGCGGCGGCTCCTCCACGAGTTTCAGCAGGGCGTTGAAACCCTCGCGGGTGACCATGTGCGCCTCGTCGATGATGTACACCTTGAACCGGCTCGAAACCGGCGCATAGAAGGCGCGTTCCCGCAGATCACGAGCATCGTCGACACCGCCGTGCGAGGCGGCGTCGATCTCGATCACATCGATGCTGCCCGGCCCGCCCGGAGCGAGGGCAAGGCACGAGTCGCATTTGCCGCAGGGATCGGGGGTCGGGCCCTGCTCGCAGTTGAGCGACCTGGCGAGGATCCGGGCGCTCGACGTCTTGCCACAGCCGCGTGGGCCGCTGAACAGGTAGGCGTGGTGGACCCGGCCGGCAAGCAGCGCCTGCCGCAGCGGCGCCGTCACATGATCCTGCCCCTTGACCTCCGCGAAGGTCGCCGGGCGGTACTTGCGATACAGGGCCAGACTCGAAGGCTCACCTGCCATGGGCTCCCATCCTCACTAGGGCTTGGAGAGGAAGAGGCTGGAAGAGGGATGAGGACCCCCCGCACACCCGTCAGAGCCCACGTACCCTTGCTGCCTTCCGGCCCTGGGGGAGTTGGCGGGATTCACGCCGTGCGGGGGGTCTCGGGACAGTGTAGTGGCCCGCACCGGGGCTGACACCGCCGACCAGGAAGACTCGCGGCCGCAGCCGACGCACAGCGGGCCCAGCCGCCCCCTGGGACCGGGTGGGCAGGCGCGTGGCCTGGGATGTGCGCGTGATCGTGGGCACGGTTCTGCCGGCAGGCCAGTTCGCCGGACCGGTAGGCTTGCCCCGGAGGATTCGCCTAGTGGCCTAGGGCGCACGCTTGGAAAGCGTGTTGGGTGCAAGCCCTCGCGAGTTCGAATCTCGCATCCTCCGCCACGCTGACCAGGCAATACGCCGGGCCCGCCCAGCCACCGCCGTCCTCGCTATTCCGGCGCAAGTCTCAATTCTGGGCCACATTTCGGTCCTGCCAGGCCCGCTGACCAGCGGCATACCAGGTTGCATCGGCAACCAAGAACTCCAACGACGGCTCACGCGGCGCCAGCCACGGTGCTCCTCGATCTGGGGTCCTGAGGGTTTGGACACCCTCGTCGCAGGTCGGGATCCCCTTTCCCTCAATCGCCGTGGAGGCAACCCGCACCGGCGTGAATTCTCAGGGGTTGACCGGACGTCCTTGGCGCTCGGGGGTCGAGGGCACCGGCCTGCCACTGACCTCCGGCGCCGCGCGTAACACTCCCTCTACCGCGGATGTCCCCTGTGCCCGCGACCGCCGACCGGGTTGAATGACTGATGTGCTGATCGAGCGCGGGGATTTCCTGGCATCGCTCGAGGGACTGCTCGGCGAGGCGCTAGGCGGCGGCGGCCGGATGGTCTTTCTGGGCGGGGAAGCTGGCGTCGGCAAGACGACGCTCGCGGCTGCCCTAGCCGACACGGATGCTGGACAGGTCGTCCGGCGCGGTTGCTGCGACAACGTCACGACGGCCGAAGCGCTCGGCCCGCTCGTGGACGGCTTGCCCGAACTCGCGGCGGTGCTGGACGACAAGGCGGGGATGAGCAGGCTTCGGCTGTTCCAGCACGTTCGCGAGGTGCTTTCGAAATCGCCGATGTTGCTCCTGCTCGAGGACGTCCATTGGGCTGATGAAGCGACGTTGGACGTCCTGCGCTTCGTGGGTCGCCGGCTGGGTGGAACCCGGGTGATGATCCTCGCCACATTCCGCTCGGAGGAGGTGGGGCGCGATCACCCCCTCACCGTTGTCCTGGGAGATCTCGCCACCTTGCCGGGCGTCATCCGGATGCAGCTTCCTGCGCTCACCGTGACCGGCGTGCGGCAGTTGCTGGATCATGCGGGCTCGGCTCTGGATGCCGACGAGGTGTACCAGCGGACGGGTGGCAACCCTTTCTACGTCACCGAGGTGCTCGCAGCGGGCTCCGAGCGCGTGCCGACCACGGTGCGGGACGCGGTGCTGGCGCGCGTGTCTCGGCTCTCGCAGACGGGGCGGGAAGTCCTTGCCGCAGCTGCCGTGCTCGGCCGGCGCGTCGAAATGGACCTTCTCGTCGAGGTGTCGGGGCAGCCGCTCGCAGCAGTCGACGAGTGCCTGCACGGCGGCGTGCTGGTTACGGACGGTGACGTCGTGGGATTTCGGCACGAGCTGGCCCGGCTCGCAGTCGAGCGGTCACTTCCCCAGACCCTGCGGGTCGGCGTCCATGCCAGGGCGCTCGCGCAATTGACGGCGTGGGGGTCACGTGACGATCGGCGACTGGCACACCACGCCGCGGGCTGCGGTGATCGCGCCGCGGTGCTCCACCACGCGCCGCTCGCCGCCGCCCGGGCGGCGCGTCTCGGCGCGCATCGCGAGGCTGCGGATCAGTTCCAGCTGGCGCTGAGCTACCACGATCTGCTCGATCGGCGGCGGGCCATCCTGCTCGAGCAGCTGTCGTACGAGTGCTATCTGACCGACCAACTCGAGAAGGCCAGGACTGCCCGGCTGGAAGCGCTGGAGATCTACGATCAGGAGCAAGACGCGCTTTCCATCGGCCGGTCGCAGCGCTGGCTGTCGCGGCTGTCGTGGTTCCTCGGGCAGAACGAGGACAGCGAGCGCTTTGCCGCGGACGCGGTCGCAACGCTGGAATCACCGGCACTGAGCCGGGAACTTGCCATGGCCTACAGCAACCTGGCGCAGCTGCGCATGCTCTCCCGCGACACCGCAGAGGCGGTGCGTTTGGGTAAGAAGGCGATCGAACTGGCCCGCAGGCTCGGCGACCGTGCGGCCGAGACGCATGCGCTGAACAACGTAGGCACGGCGTTGTGGCTGGCCGGCGAAGTCGTCGAGGGCAGGGTACGCCTCACGCAGAGCCTGGACCTCGCGCTCGCCGACGACAGACATGAGCACGCCGCACGGGCCTACACGAACCTCGGCAGCTCCGGTGTCATCGACCGGCTGTTCAGCGATGCCGACCGGCACCTTCGCGCTGGCATCGCGTACTGCACCGACCGCGACCTCGATTCCTGGCGCCTGTACATGAGCGCCTGGTTCGCGCGTTCACTTGCTGAGCAAGGCCAGTGCGCCGCGGCGGAGCAGTACCTGGCCGACGTCATGCGGCACCCGCACCTGTCGCCGATCACGCGGGTGTCCGCCTTGGCGGTCGCCGGTGTGCTCGCCGCTCGTCGCGGCGACGACGGCACCATTGCGCTCGACGAAGCCCTCCCGCTCGCCATCCGCACCGGCGAGTCCCAGCGGCTGGTGCCGGTGGCCGCGGCACGAGCCGAAGCGGCGTGGATCACCGGACGCCCGTCGGACATCGTCGCCGACATCGACCGAGCCTGGCCCGCTGCCGTAGCGCATCCCCAGCCATGGGACCTGGGGGAACTGAGTTGGTGGCTGCAGCTCGCCGGAGATCACCGGCAGATCCGCGCACCGCTCGCGCGGCCCTTCGCGCTCATGCTGGCGGGCGAGCACGGGGCGGCCGCCGACGAATGGCGAGCCCTGGGCTGCCCGTTGTGGTCGGCCTACGCGCTTGCCCTCTCCCCGGAGACGCGGGACGCGCAGGTGTGTCTGGAGGTTCTCGACGGGCTCGGCGCCTCGGCCGTGCGACGCGCGGTGCTACGCGACCGGCACGCACGCGGCCTGACGGTGCCCCGCGGCCCCCGAGCGTCGAGCCGCGCCAACCCGTCCGGGCTCACGGCCAGGGAGATCGAGGTGCTTCGCCTTCTCACCGACGGGCTGTCCTACGCCGAGGTCGCAGAGCAGCTTTTCCTGTCCGAGAAGACGGTGGGCCACCACGTCTCAGCCGTGTTGCGCAAGCTCGGCGAGCCGACCCGCTCGCGGGCGGTCGCCGCCGCACTGCGGCGCGGGATCATCGCGCCAAGATAGGGAACACGCCCGATGTGCCATTCGACCGGACGGATCGTCTAAGCCGCGGGTCGCCGACCTTGGCGGGCTGGGCTGAACGCAGGCCCGCCAACTTGGGAAAGCGTGTTGGGTGCAAGCCCTCGCGAGTTCGAATCTCGCATCCTCCGCCGCCCCGGACCGGCGGACTACCAGGCTGCCGGACCAGCGTGCCACATGGTCTCTTTTCCCGTCTCATTGGCTCCGTCACCGGGCGATATGCGAAGTCGCACGAAATATAATTGGGGTCCTGACCGGTACTGAGGCCTAATGCGATACCGGCGCCATTTTCACCGCAATCGCATGCCGTTGCGGCACTCTTAGCGCCTGGCCTCGCAGAGTTATCCGCGCACGCGGCCACCGTTCCGCCCCGGTCACGATCGTCGGCCTGGACCTGCACGGCGGCACCGTGCTCACCTACTACCCGCCTTGCTGAACTCGCGTTGAGGTCAGCGAGCGGGCGCGGCGCGGCCGTGCCCAGCCGTGGCCGGGCCGATACGGCCGACTGGAAGGCCGCGCTCATCTACACTTCAGTAGGTGATCTTCAAGCAGGTCGGCGAAGGGCGTCCTTATCCCGACCCTGCCCTGAGCATCCGCGAATGGGGCAAGATCCCACCCAGGCAGGTCCGCCTCGACGAGCTCATCACGACCAAGGCCGTACTCGATCTACACCAGCTTCTGGCCAGGGACTCGACGTTCTATGGCGACCTTTTCCCGCATGTCATCCAGTGGCACGGAGAACTGTATCTGGAAGACGGCCTGCACCGAGCGCTGCGGGCGGCGTTGCACCAGCGGGCTGTGGTGCACGCCCGGGTGCTTGATCTTGATTCGGCTGCGACAGCGGGCGGTTGATGTGCGGGCGGGCGATTGGCGCCACGGCCGTTGACGGAGGGGTGCAGCCCAGGCAGCCCTGAGCCGCGCCGGCCGCCACCAGTCGCGGCGTCATCCACTCCAGCATCGACACCATCATGCTGCGCCACGCGATGGCGTTGTGTGCGCCGTTTGGCGTGATGATCAGCGGGGTTGCCGGATCTTGTGCTCTGAGGGCCTTGACGAAACCTATGGCGCCCAGCACGTCGCTTCGCACCGCACGGGCCGCCCCGACCCAGAACTGCGGTATCCGGCTGCCCGCAGGAAGCTGACGGGCAATGTCCAGCGGGCTGTTCTGCCTGCGCAGAAGGGCATTGAAGGGGAACGGGTCAACCCGCCTGATCGCTTTCTTGTAGTCAACCCGGTTGTCCACCGGCCGGAAGTAACCGCTTAGCACGCCCGCGAAGCCAAATCGCTCCGGGTGACGCAGCGCGAGATTGGCGGCGCAGTATCCGCCCTCGGAGTAGCCGGCGATCCCCCAGGCCGGGCCTGGAAGCTGGACCCGGATTCGTGCCGCGATGAACCTGGGTACGTCGATCGCGACGAAGGTGTCATCCGCAGGGCCCCCGGCCTGGTTGAGGCACTGCAGGGAGATCTTCCTCCCGCCGTTCACGTCGGGCATCACGAGAACCGCTGGATCCGCGCGGTGGCTGGCGATCAGGTTCTGCATGGTGGTCTGCACGTCCATGACCGCTAGCCAGTCCTGCGGCTCGCCCGGCTGCCCGTGGATGAGCTCGATGGCGGGAAAACGGTAACTCGCGTACTGCTTCTGGAAGTACTGCGGCGGCAGGTAGATGAGCACGTCGCGGGTGATATGGCTGGCAGCGCCCGTCACCGTCACGCTGATCTCGGCACCAGTCTGCGCCGCCTGCTGCGCGCTGATCGCGTTACCGAGAAGCTGGTTGAACTGCTGCGCGGAACCTGCGCCGAGCGCGGGGGTTTGCGGGATGTTCTGCACTCCGCGGCTAGTGAAGTCGGCGACGACCGCACCCCAGGTCTCGTAGTAGCCGTAGTACTTGTTCACCGCCGCCACCCCGAACAGCATGGCGGGCACGAACGCCACACAGGCGGCGAGCAGGCGGAAGACCGGCTGCTTGGCCAGCACGGCGCAGACCACCAAGGCGCCGAAGGTGAGCATGAGCAAAAGGAAGATCGCGGTGCTCTGCGGCTCTAGCACGTCTCTTCTCTTCCACGGGGGGTCGCTCCGCGTCGCCCGGCCGCCGGGCAGGGCCATGGCCGACGACGCGTCACGTGCATAACGTCCAGGGCTGGTACCAAGTGCCCGGCCCGCCCGCTTTTCCTGCGCTCCCTCCAGTCAACGTTGCGCGCATCGGCCTGGGTTATCCACGGGCGCCGGGTCCATCGCTGATCCGGGCCGCATATCGGCGGTGGAGGTGGGATTTGAACCCACGGAGGGGTTGCCCCCTCACACGCTTTCGAGGTCTGTGCGTGTATCTCCGCATGTGACCCCAGGCGCCCGTGACCTCGGTCTCCACCTTCACGCGGTCGCCAGTGTACCCGTCGGTCCAGGCGTGAACGAGACGGAAACTGAGACGGCGCGTACCGGGGGCTCAGCTCGCTTCGGCCATGGCCTCGGTGAACTGGCTGTTGTACAGCGTGCAGTAGAAGCCGTGGCGTCTTAGCAGGTCGTGGTGGCTGCCCAGCTCGACGATGCGGCCGTTATCCATGACCACGATGGTGTCGGCGTTGCGGATGGTGGACAGCCGGTGCGCGATCACGAAGCTGGTGCGTCCCCGCCGAAGCCGTGCCATCGCCTCCTGGATGAGGACCTCGGTGCGCGTGTCCACGTTGCTGGTCGCCTCGTCGAGGATGAGGATGCCCGGGTTGGCGAGGAAGGCCCGGGCGATCGTCAGCAGCTGGCGCTGTCCGGAGGAGATGTTGGACGCGTCCTCGTCGAGCAGGGTGCGGTAGCCGTCGGGCAGGGTGCGCACGAAATGATCGACGTACGCGGCGCGGGCGGCGGCCACGATCTCCTGGTCAGTCGCGCCCTCCTTGCCGTAGGCGATGTTGTCGGCGATCGGGCCCGCGAACAGCCAGGTGTCCTGCAGTACCATCCCGAAGCAGCCCCGCACCTGGTCCCTGGTCAGCGCACGGTAGTCGGTGCCCTCGAGGAGGATGCGCCCGCTATCGATCTCGTAGAACCGCATGAGCAGGTTGACCACGGTGGTTTTGCCCGCGCCGGTGGGGCCCACGATCGCGACTGTCTGGCCGGGTTCGGCGGTGAGCGAGAAGTCCTCGATCAGCGGGGTGTCTGGGTCGTAGCGGAAGGACACGTGTTCCAGCTGGACCCGCCCGGCTGCCGGTGCGGGGGCCGCCGGGGTCATCCCGGCGGGCGCGACGGCCGCGCCGCGGTCGGCGGCCTCCTCGGGGGCACCGAGGAACTCGAACACGCGCTCGGCCGAGGCCAGGCCCGACTGCAGCATGTTCATCTGGGCGGCGATCTGGGTGATCGGCATGGTGAACTGCCGCGAGTACTGGATGAACGCCTGGACGTCGCCCAGAGATATCGCGCCCGAGGCCACCCGCCAGCCGCCGAGCACCGCGATCACCACGTAGTTGAGGTTGCCAAGGAACTGCACCGATGGCTGGATGACCCCGGACAGGAACTGCGCACGGAAGCTGGCGTCATACAGCTGCTTGTTCTGGCGGCCGAACTCGTCGATCATCGGCTTGCGGCGGCCGAAGGCCAGGACCAGCGCGTGTCCGGTGTGGGTCTCCTCGACGAGCCCGTTCAGGGTGCCGGTCCGTTCCCACTGGTGCGTGAACTGGGTCTGTGACCGCCGCGCGATGACGAACGTGATCCCGACTGCGATCGGGATCGTGACCAGCGAGACCGCCGCCAGCAGCGGCGAGATCCAGAACATCATCCCCAGCACGCCGATGATTGTCAGCACCGAGGTGAGCAGCTGGCTGAACCCCTGTTGCAGGGTGGTGGTGAGGTTGTCGATGTCGTTGGTGACCCGGCTGAGGATGTCGCCGTGCGGATGGCTGTCGAAGTACCGCAGCGGCAGCCGGGCCAGCTTCTCCTCGACTTCCCGGCGCAGCCCGTACATGGCGCGCTGGGTGATGCCCGCCATGATGTATCCCTGACCCCATGTGAAGACGGCGCCGAGCAGGTAGACCAGCGCCGCCAGCCCGAGCACCCGGCCGAACTGGGCCATGTCGACGCCCGCCCCGGGCGTGACGGTCATCCCCGACAGCATGTCCGCAAGCTGTCCCTGGCCGTGTGCCCGCAGCAGCGTTTCGGCTTGCGCCTGCGTTATCCCCGCGGGCAGGCGCTTGCCGACTATGCCGTCGAACAGGATGTTGGTCGCGGTGCCAAGTATCTTCGGGCCGGTCACCATGAACCCCACCGAGACCACGCCCAGCGCAACCGCGGTCATCAGCTTGATCCGCTCATGCCGGAGCCGGGCCAGCAGCTTGCGTACCGTCCCCCGCAGGTCCTTGCTCCGTTCCGCGGGCAGCCCCATACCCGGGCCCATCGGGCCCCTGCCCATCGCGCGCATGCGCCCGCCTCCGCCGATCACGCCGCCACTCCCTCGCCCAGCTGCGATGTGACGATCTCCCGGTAGGGGCCGCAGGTCATCAGCAGCTTCTGATGGGTACCGATACCGGCGATCCGGCCCTCATCCAGCATGATGATCTGGTCGGCATGCATGATCGTGCTGACCCGCTGGGCGACGATGACGACGGTGGCGTCCCGGGTATCGGCCCGCAACGCTGTGCGCAGCCTCGCGTCGGTCGCCGCATCCAGCGCCGAGAAGCAGTCGTCGAACAGGTACAGCCGGGGGTGCTTCACCAGCGCCCGGGCGATCGACAGCCGCTGCCGCTGCCCACCGGACACGTTCGTGCCGCCCTGGTCGATGGGAGCATCGAGCTGTCCCGGCATGCTGGCCACGAAGTCACGCGCCTGTGCCACCGTGAGCGCATGCCACAGCTCCGCCTCGGTCGCCTCGGGCCTGCCGAACCGCAGGTTGCTCGCCACGGTGCCGCTGAACAGGAATGCCCGCTGCGGGACGAGCCCGATCGAGCTCCACAGCTGTTCCAGTTCCTGGTCCCGCACGTCGGCCCCGTTGACGAGCACCGTGCCACCGGTCGCGTCGACGAACCTTGGGATGAGGTTGAGCAGCGTGCTCTTGCCGCTGCCGGTACCGCCGATGATGGCGCAGGCCTGGCCGGGACGAAGGGTGAACGCAAGGTCGCGCAGGACCGGCTGCTCGCTGCCCGGGTACCCGAACGTGACGCCACGGAACTCCACCACGGCCGTGATGCTGGCGGGCGTGACTGGGTGCGGCGAGTCGCTGACCGACGGCACTGCGTCCAGCACTTCCTCGATGCGCTCCGCGCTCGCCATTGCGCGCGGAACAAGGATCACCATCATCACCGCGATCATCACCGCGATCAGGATCTGCATGATGTAGGTGAGGAACGCGGTGAGGTTGCCGATCGGCATCAACCTCTCGCTCACCAGGCGGCCGCCAAACCAGAGCACGGCGACACTCGACAGGTTCATGATCGCCATCAGCGTCGGCATAGCCAGGGCGAAGATCCGGTTGACCCGCAGCGCGGTGGCCGTGAGGTCGGCGTTCGCCGCCCGGAACCGCCGCTGCTCCGACTGCCCGCGCAGGAACGCCCGGATCACCCGCACCCCGGTGATCTGCTCACGCAGCACCTGGTTGATGCGGTCGATTTTGGCCTGCATGGACCGGAACAACGGGACCACCATGACCAGCATCGCGCCGATCACCACTGCCATGACCGGCACCGCCACCGCCAGCAGCGGTGACAGCGCCGAGCCCTCCTTGACTGCCATGATCACGCCGCCGATGCACATGATCGGGGCGATGACCATGAGGGTGAGGGCCATCTGCAGGAACAGCTGGATCTGCTGGACGTCGTTGGTGTTGCGGGTGATAAGGGACGGGGTGCCGAAGTGGTTCATTTCACGGGCGGAAAAGCCCTGCACCCGCGTGTAGACCGTGGCGCGCACATCCGCGCCGACCCCCATCGACACGCGTGACGCCCAGTACACCGCCACGATGGCGACCACGCCCAGGACCAGGGTGATGCCCAGCATGAGCGCGCCGGTGTGGAAGATGTAGGGGACGTTGCCCTTCACAACGCCGTTATTGATGATGTCCGCGTTGAGATTGGGCAGGAAAAGGTTCCCGACCGTCTGGATCACCAGCAGGGTGACCACGACGGCAACCTGGGTCGTGTACGGGCGCAGGCGCTCGCGCAGCAAGCGGGTCAGCATGACGGCTCACCTCCCGTGCGCTCCTGCGTTGCCTGCTCCTCGGGGGCCTGCTCCTCCGCCTGCCGGAACGCGCGCTGGAGAGCGGTAAGCCCACTGGCGATGACCGCAAGCTCGTCGTCGCTGAGCGGCTGCAGAAGCCGGCCGATGGCCTGCCGGCTCGCCGCCGACCAGTCAGCAGCGCGCCGTCGCCCCTCCGGTGTGATCCTGAGCAGAACGAGACGGCTGTCATGCTCATCTGGGTCCTTGCGGACGATCCGCTCCGCCACGAGCCGGGTCATCAGGACCGACACCCGGCTCTTGGGGAGCCCCGTCAGCCGGGCGAGCTCGCTGACGGTGACGCCCGGATGCCCGGCGATCCCCTGCAGCAAGGCAAGGTACGGACCGGACAATGGAAAACCCTGGCCCGCGGCCAGCCCCACATGCTGACGGCGCAGGATTCGCGCCACCGCCCGGAGCAGCTCGATGACCTGCTCCTGCATCTCGGCACGGCCGGAAGTCGTGCTGCCCTGCGCGGTCGTCCAGGTTTTTGGACCACGAACGTTCACACCAGAACAATGCCGCCGCCACGGGCCCGGCAGTAGGGACGGGTGGCACGGACAGAGCGGCAGCTCGTCGAGGATCTGGTCGTTGATGAAGGCGATGTCGGCGCAGTCGAGGGTGGTGGCGAACCGCTCGGCCATGCCGGCCAGGCGGGTGATGATCTCACCGAAGTGGTCCAGGCTGCGGCGGCAGCGCAGCTCCTTGGTGTTGTGCACGGTGGCCTCCAAGCGCAGTACGTGCTCGCCTTTGGTGTAGGCCTTCAGCTGCAGGAGCCCGAAGCGGACCCGGAACCAGGTCAGGCCGTACTGAGGTTTCTCGATCACGATTTCCTGCGCGGGCGGGCCGCTGGCCCGGTTGCGGTGTGGCCGGGCCTTGAGGCCGAATAGGGTCCGCAGCGACGGGATGTCCAGCCGGGACCGGGTCCGGTCCAGCACCCGGTCAAACAGATCCTGCATCTGCCCGCCCGACCGGAACAGGAGGTTGCGGCTGTATTCGGCCTGGTAGACGGAGTACTCGTAGCGGAATCCGCTGCGCCGCTGCTCGTCCAGGTCCAGGCCGAAGCACAGGCAGGCCGAATAGATCCACCGGTCGCAGACCTGGCCCAGGCGCCCTATAGCCGCGAGCTGCGGCAAGGCATCTGCGACCTGGGCCAGGCGCTGCGGATCCGCGATACCAGTAAAACAGTTGCCCTCCTTGGTGAACCCGATCCCGGCGGTCTGCGCGGCGATGGCGACGTACTCGTGGCCGTTGAGGATGACCTGCGCGCCGAACGGCGGGTGCCCGGACATCTTGATCGTCAGGTGCCCCCAGACCGGGTCCATGATGTGAAAGCTGTAGTGATTGACAAACGCCCGCTTCTTCGCCAGGTTGCGGATCACCCCGGCATCGGACCGGCTGACCTCCCACACGCTCGCCGGCGCCTTCGCGGCCAGGATCAAAAACACCCCCGGCGCCACCGAGTGTGTCTCCAGGTACTCCTCGGCGATCAGGTGCTTACGCTCCCCCGCCTTGCAGTACATGAGCGGCACGTCGTTCGCATTCGCCCAGGCCTTCACCCGGCGGGCGAACCGCCCCGCCATCCGCATCAGGCGGGTGTTGTCCAGCTGCTCGTCGCTGCCGTCATGCAGCCGCCGCCACCAGCACCGGAACCCGCCCGGATTGTGCCCCAGCGAGAAATAGGCGTTCAGCACGATCCGGTCCACACAGTCATAGCTGCCAGTCAGCAGATCCCCGTACCGCTCGGAGAAGTCATCAGCCACCCGCCCGAACGTGCCAGCCTCATCGCTTCCCGTCAGCCGAACTGCCCGAAGGGCCACTCCTTCCGGGCGAAGTCCCTAGGACCTTGGCCCCCGCGCGGCCCCACCACCGGTCAACACTTCGGCGTAGCAGCAGCCCGGGGCGACGGGAAACCACGGCGGACCCAGGAAAGACGACAGAAGAGGCTACGACTGCAGTGAGTAGCAGCGCCCGCTTGCCCGCTTTTGGAACCCTTGGCAGGCGCCGGGACCCGGCCCGGGCCACATCCGGCCGCGGATCGTGACGATCCGGTTCTGGCACAACCCAACGCCGGAGTCACGCTGAAGATATACCAGCGACCGGAACCCGTTTCCTCTGTGGCGCGGCTTGCGGGCGACCGTGGATTCTCGGGGGGATAGTGGCGGCCATGGACGGTCAGCCAGCGCGGACCCCGCACGGGCCAGGCGAGCGCCGACCTGACGTACGTCCGCGTTCGCGCCACGTGTTCGCTGCGCTGGCAGTGCCGAATTTCCGGCTGTACCTCGCCGGGCAGGCGGTCAGCTTGCCGGGCACGTGGATGCAGGTGGTGGCACAGTCGTGGCTGGTGCTGGAACTGACCGGGTCTGGCGCGGTGCTCGGTCTGCTAGCCGCCGCCCAGTTCCTGCCAGTGCTGCTGCTGGGACCTTACGGCGGGCTGGTCGCCGACCGGGTGGACAAGCGCCGCCTGCTGATGGCCACGCAGGCCGCCCTGGGCCTGCTGGCGCTCGTACTCGGGCTGCTGACGGTGACCCATGTGGTGCGGCTGTGGATGGTCTTCGTCCTTGCGGCGGCCTTGGGCACGGTGAACTCCGTCGACCAGCCGGCGCGGCAGACGTTCGTCCCGGAGATGGTGGGCCGGGACCGGGTGCAGAACGCGGTCAGCCTCAACAGCGTCCTGACCAACGCCTCCCGCGCCATCGGCCCTGCCGTCGCGGGCGTACTCATCGCCGCTGCCGACGTTGGCGTGTGCTTCCTGACCAACGCCGCGAGCTTCGCGGCGGTGCTGGTTGCGCTGGCCCTCATCCGGACCGAGGCGCTGCACCCCGCGCCGCCAGCGGGCAGGGAACCCGGCCAGCTGCGGCAGGGCCTGCGGTATGTCCGCGGCACCCCGGGCCTGCTGGTGCCATTGCTGATGATGGCCCTTGTCGGCACCCTGGCCTATGAATTCCAGGTCACCCTGCCGCTACTGGCCCGCGTCAGCCTGCACGGCGGCGCCGGAACCTACGGGTTCCTCACCGCCGCGATGGGCGTCGGCGCGGTGGCTGGCGGGCTGGTCGTCGCGAGCCTGGCCAGGACCGGGCTGCTGCCGTTCACCGTGGCGGGAGCCGGCTTCGGGACCGCCATCCTCGCCGCCGCGCTGATCCCATCGCTGCCCGGCGAACTAGCTGCGCTTTCTGTGGTCGGCTTCTTCAGCACGGCGTTCATGGCCACCGGCAACACGACGCTGCAGCTCACCGCAGACCCCCAGTTCCGCGGCCGTGTGATGGCCCTGTGGTCGGTGACATTCACCGGCAGCACCCCGATCGGCGGGCCGATCGTTGGGGTGGTCGCCGACGACCTCGGTCCCCGCTACGGGCTCGGGATCGGCACCGTCGCCTGCCTCGCAGCCGCGATGCTCGGCGCCGTCGCACTGAGCCGCATGCCGCCCGCCGAGCGGCACGCGCGGCGGCCCTGCGAACTCGACTGGCCCGCCTACCAGCAGGCGCACGAATCCCACGCGTGAGGCCGCCGGGCAGCCTGCTCGCGCCGGGATTACCCAGCCTCATTGGCAACGGTATGGCGGAGGGGCCGGGCCACGGGCTGGGCCGCGGGCGGCGGGGCCTCGCGCCTTCCGGGCGGTTGTCCGCGGTGAGCGTCGAGGCGATCTCCTGGGCGCTGAACCTGGCCCCGGTCCCGGCCGACCGCGGCGGCCAGCCTCCAGCGCGTGCAAGTTCGTGCTCGTCGGCCTGGCCAACCACGCCTGCCCGGACGGCACCGGGGCGTTCCCGTCGGTGGCCACGCTGGTCCGCTACACCGGCCTGTCGGAGCGGACGGTGCGGACCTGCCTGGACCGGCTGGAGGCCGCGCACATCATCCAGCCATGCGATCCGGACATCGTGGCCGCTCGGATCAAGCGGGCCGACCGGCGGCCCCAGGGCTGGGACCTGAACCTCGCCATGGTCCGCGACGACCTGGCGGCAGCCGACATCGGCGTGCGGGAGCACCAGTTCCCTGGCCTGGGCGCCAGGCTAGACAGCACTGGGCAAGCTGGTCCTGACGCCGCGAGCCACCGGGTGCAGCCACCGCACCCGACCCCGGCAGCAGCGAACCTGTGGATAACTCGGCGGACGGGGTGCTGCCAGCCGCACCCCGCTTCCGGGACGGGGTGCAGCCAGCGCACCGGCGGGGTGCAACCGGTGCCGGCACGGGGTGCAGCGGTTGCACCCGAACCGTACAAAGAACCATCCCGGGAACCGCCCGCCGCCGCGCCTGCGCGCGAGGCGCCGCCCGCGGCGAGCGGCGGGCCGGCCGGGGAGTACTTCGCTGCCCTCGGCGACCGTTGGCAGCTCACCGGCCGGCAGCGGGCCAGGCTCATCCCGGCCGTCATGGCGGCGCTGGCCGCCGGCTGGACGCCCCATGGGCTGGCGGCCTTCACCGGCGCCAACACCGCCGGAGTGCGGAACCCCTACGCGGTGCTCGCCGCGCGGCTCTCACCCGGCGAGCTGCCCCCGCCACAGGGGCAGCGGCCGACCCGGCCGCCGTGGTGCGGCGAGTGCGACCAGGCCACCCGGATGCTCGTCCTGGCGCAGCAGTCTTTCCAGGGCTGCCGGGTCGGAGTTCTCGAACGCGGTGATGTACTGGTCTAGCAGCACGCGGACACGGGGTTCGGCGGGCTCGCTGATCTTGTCGGCAGCCGGGGCCGCTTCTTCGAGTCGGGCGCGGGCCCGTTGCAGCGCGCTCTTGACCGCCGCTGTCGTGGTGCCGAGCATCGTGGCGACCTGGGCTGCTGGGAAGGCGAGCACCTCCCGCAGGATCAGTACTGCGCGCTGCCGGGGTGGCAGGTACTGGAGGCTGGCGATCAGGGCCAGCCGAAGGCTTTCCCGGGAGACGGCGATGTCGGCGGGGTCATCGGGTTGCGGGCTCACCAGCGCGTCGGGGATCGGCTGCAGCCACGTGACCTCAGGCTCATCGGCTGCCGCTGGCAGCCAGTGGGACATGCGCGGCAGCCGTTACGCATCATGGTGCATAACGGCTGCCGCAGGGCGTGGCCGGCATCCCGGGGAGCGTGACGGTCAGGCAGCGCGGCGGGCACGCGAGGGCCATGTCGCTTGCAGCGCGCTGATCTCCCGGCGGGCCTGGGCTGCGCCGGCGTGCAGGGCCGCCTGCGCGGTCTCGGCGGCGAGCGCGTCGGGGCCGATCGCGGCCAGCGACTCCTCGTCCGCGGTCACGACGTGCACGGTCGCCGGGCCGAGCGCCGCGATCTCGGCGTCCAGCTTGCCCCGCAGGTAGTCGTTGAGGGGTATCGGGCTGAGCACGATCACGACGTCGTGGCCGGCGGCCAGGTCGGCGCTGTACAGCGAATGCACTCCGCCATCGGCGTACCGCCGGCCGCCGATCGGGACCAGCGGGTAGATGCCCGGCAGCGCTCCGCTGGCCGTCACCGCGTCGAGCAGGCTGACCCCCGCGCCGGCGCTGAAGGCGACACGGCGGCCGGATTCGGCGTCGACAGCCGCGATCAGCAGCCGCTGCCGGGGCCACTGGCGGACCGGGATCTGCGCGGCAACCGAGCTTCGGCGGTCGGCACTGGAGGCCAGCTGCCCGCCCAGCGGTCCCATGGCCGCGATGCGCCGGGCTGCCTCCTGCTCGTCCGGGGCCTCGGCGATGATGCGCATCGAGGCGGCAAGGAACTGCGGAAGCGTGGCATGCACCGTGACCGCCGGGACGCCAGACCGGCGGTACATCTCCGCCACCTGGTCAAGTGCCCCGGTCGCGAGCTGGGCTCCGGTCCGCGCGCCCGCAGACGTGCCGACGATCAGATCGGCGTCGCCGAGGTCGGCGCCCAGCTCGCGCAGTCCGCTGATGATTCCGGCCATCCATGCCTGTCCGGCGTTACCGCCGCCGGACAGCACCAATGCCTGCTTGATGTGGTCATGATGATCATTCCTTCCGCTACAGGCCGGTCCGGGTTGGGCGGGCCGTGCCGGGGATGTAGGTGAGCTGGACGATGCCGTTACCGAACGTCTTGGTCCCGGTGAGCTGCAGGTTCAGCCCGCTGGTGTCGATGCCGTCAAACAGCCGCAGGCCCCTGCCCACCACCAGCGGGAACACCGAGAAGTGGAACTCATCGATCAGGCCGTGGCTGATCAGCGTGCGGTCCAGCTGCCCGGTCCCGTACTTCATCAGGGTCTTGCCCGGCTGGGATTTCAGCCGGACGACCTCAGCGGCGACATCACCGTGGATGAGCGTGGCGTTCCAGGTGGTCTCCCGCAGGCTCGCCGAGGCGACGAACTTGGGCAGCCGGTTGATCGTGTCCAGGTACGGGTCGCCGCTGACCTGCGACCAGGCCGCCGCGAACTTCTCATACGTCACCCGCCCCAGCAGGAACGCATCCACCTCGGCGAGCTGGGCGTGAGCGTAGTCCTTGTTCTCCTCATCCCAGTACGGCAGCGCCCACTCCTCCGGCGAGCCCACCACACCATCCAGCGACACCAGCGTCGCCTCCACCAGCTTCCTCATCCTCATCACTCCTGTCCGCATCACGCTGCTTGGCGCACCGGCTGCAGAGCCGGTCCCGGCAGCGTGCCTGCTGGGATCAGCCCGTCATGAACCGATGCTCGTTCATGGAGACCTGCGTGCCGCAGAAAAGGAATCGCGGGCCCGCTCAGCCGCGCCAGGCCGCCCCTCCCGACCTCCCTGCGGTAGGGGGAAGGCGCACTCCGACCACCAGCGCGAGCCACGCAGGGCAACCCAGGACCTGGCCTGCCCCGTCATCGTGGACGCACAGAACACCCAGATCAGGGCAGGCCCACGCCTAACCAGCGTCGGGCCGACGCCCAACGCAGATAACGGCGGTTCTACGTGCATGTCATGAACGTTGACCGGCCACGCTTCGTAACAACCTAGCGATCCTGGTCCGGCCCCTTGGGCAGGATCGTCCAGAACCCGCGCCGCGCACCCGCTCGGCAGCATGAGCGCGCGTTCATTTTCGCAGTCGCTGCGACACGGCTGCCGAATCGGTCACTGCCACCGGGCCGGTCGCGGTCGTCGGCATGAGCAGCGCCAGCGCCGGGGAAGCGGCCTTTGCCAATCCTCCCCCAGCTCACCGCGGAGCAGATCCATCGGCAGCCCATCATGGAAGCGGCCATCGCCACCGCGCTCGTACTGACGCGTCACGCCGACGGGATGGAAGCCCACCTTGGCATAACAGCGGATCGCCTGGTGATTGGCGGCCGCGGGGTCAATGGTGATCCGGTGGTGACCGCGCTGCCCAAACAGGAACCTGGCGAGCAGCGCTCAAGGCAGGCGCTAGCGCGTTCCTCCTCAAGGGGGTTGAGCCACCCGGATTGATCGACGCCGTCAGAACGGTCGCCGGCGGCGACGCCCTGCTCGGGCCGAGCGCAACCCGCCGGCTGATCGAGGCCTACGTCGGCGGCCAGCAGGCGGCGCCGGTGGCGGGCTTCCCGCTTCCTTCTTCGCGCACCGCACGGGAGGTCGAGATCCTCCGGCTCATCGCCGCGGGGCTGACGAACACCGAGATCGCCGGGCGTCTGTTCATCAGCCCGCTGACCTGCAAATCGCATGTATCGCGCATCCTGACGAAGCTGGACGCCAGGGACCGCACCCAGCTGGTCGTCCTCGCCTCGAGAGCGGTCTGATCGTTCCCGGGCAAACCGACGGCATTGGCACGTTCGGCGGGGCGGCTTTCAGGGCGACGCCCACAGGGCGGCATTCGTGCCAGCAGGACCCACGTCCTCAGCCCGCCGCGGGCCATCGCGCCGGGCCTGGTCTGCTCGCGGCCCGGATGTTCGGCGCCCGGCGCATACTGCAGGCATGCTGCTAGCCGAGGAACTGCTGCTACTCGGGCTCGACCCGGTCAAGGGCACTGTGGTCAACAGCGCCCGGCGGGAGCTGCTGGTCGGGCTCGCCGGCGCGCTGGTCGGCGAACTCGCTCTCGCGGGGCTGGTGGATCTGGCCGGCAAGCGCTTCATCGCAGTGGGCACGCCACCGGACGACCCGCTGCTCACAGCGGCGCACCAGGCGCTGGCCCAGTCCACGGGCCGGCGGGCCGCAGACCAGCTCCGCCGGCTCGACAAGGGAATCGGCGGTGTCTGGTCCCGGCTGGTCGACGGGCTTGCCGGCCAGGGAGTGCTGGGCCGTCGCCGGGACCGCGTCTTGGTGTTCACCGTCACCCGGCATCCGGTGCTGCAACCGGCCGTGCGCGAGGAGCTGCTGGAGCGGGTGAGGGCCGCGGCGGCGGGCGACGGAGAACTCGAGCCGCGAACTGCGGTCGTGCTGGCTCTGGCCGGCCCGTCACGGCTGCTGGAAGTCGTGGCGCCAGACCAGGCCAGCCGGCGGCACGCGAAGCGCCGCATCGAAACCGCCACCGAGCTGACGCCGGTCGCCCCCGTCGTGAAGAAGGTGATCGCTGAGATGCAGGCCGCGGCTGCCGCCGCGATAATGGCCGGAGCTGCCGGGGGTGGCGGCGCAGCTGCCTCGAGTTCCTGAGCTGGCAGCTGACCGCTGACGCGGATGCAGGTCAGCGACGCGTACCCACGGGCATCCATCACCGGCCTGCCCGGGCTGACCGGCCGGGACATTCGGCCCGGCCACATCGCCTGCCCCGGCGCGGGCCCCGGCGGGTTGCTCTCCGCGCCCGCCCGGGGCGCCCCGACCCATGACACCGGCAACGGCGAGGTGGCACGCGCCGGCGAGGAAGCCCTCATCCCCGCCCGGCGGGCGTTCCCGCCAGCTGGAGCCGAACTGCCTTGATCATCCCCCGAACCAAATCGGGGACGCCCTAGCCTAACGTTGGTGATCTTGAGTGCGCATGAACATGACGGCGCGACAGAACATCCATTCGGGTATGCCTAAACAGCCGTGCTCGACCTGCACGCCGCGCACCGAGCGGCGGCGATGCGCGCGGCTGCTACTGGAGTGTCGGCCACGCTCTGCGATCGGCGTCGCGCGGGACGCGCGCCGCGTCGGCGCGAACCGCGATGAGGGGCTTGGCGCCGAAAGCGGGAGCAGGTCAGCAGCTACGGGTTCAGCAGCCCGCGCGCGGGATCGCGTTCGACGGCAGCCACCTGTGGATCACGAACGACGGCGGCAATTCGGTGACCGAGGTGGTCGCATCGGACGGGTCACTGGTGCGCACTTCCGGCGGCGGCTACTACAGATTCAGTGGCCCGTCCGGAGCTGGCTGCAGTCCGCCCGACCCAGGCCTGCCTTACGTGCCTGAAGCACTCGGCTCGGGTCCCGGAGCGATTTCCGTGAACTCACAGGCGCACGATTGGCGGGCGTGCAAACAGCTCCGCCAGCCTGATCCGCCGCCGCCCGAGACCAGTGAGGTGGCCGAACTCGCTGATCTCCAGCACCTGGCTGGAGCACCCGGATTTAGCCCACCCATCCGACGGGAGGAGGTTCTGCCTGCAACGACAGCGACAGGGAGGTCAGGCCGTTTTCGTCCTCTCAGGCGGCGTTCGCTGACTTGCGGGGCCGGAAGCTCGCCCGATCCGGGCAACCGTGGGCATCGCAGCCATCTCAACTGAGACCAGTTGTGGCCCAAAACTGAGACCACGCGCCTGCCAAGCGGCATGGCCCAAGCACCGCGCAGTCACATCGTCGCAGGCCAGAGCGGTGGAGGTGGGATTTGAACCCACGGAGGGGTTGCCCCCTCACACGCTTTCGAGGCGTGCGCCCTCGGCCACTAGGCGACTCCACCGCCCGAGAGCCTACCCGACACCCGGCGGCTGGCCATAGGAAGACGCCAAGAGCGGCATACCTGGCCGGTCCTGCCGGGTGCGTTACGGCGAGCGGCGCGCGGCGAAGAATGCCCGAAGGAGCGCGCCGCTCTCGGCCGCGAGGACGCCCCCGACGACCTCGGGACGGTGGTTGAGCCGACTGTCACGCACGACATCCCAAAGTGAGCCCACCGCGCCGGCCTTGGGGTCCGCCGCGCCGAACACCAGCCTGTCCACCCGGGCCAGGGTCACCGCCCCCGCGCACATCGTGCACGGCTCCAGCGTCACCACGAGCGTGCAGCCGATCAGCCGCCAGTTGCCGACAACCTTGGCGGCGGCCCGCATCGCGACAAGCTCTGCGTGCGCAGTCGGGTCGCCGTCCGCCTCGCGCCTGTTGGCGGCTCGCGCGATCACCGTTCCGGCCGGATCCAGGACCACGGCACCCACGGGGACGTCCGTTCCGCCTGCGCGCAGTGCTTCGGTGAGTGCGATGCGCATGGCGGGCTCGAAGCTCGCGAGGTCACTGGTCGTGAGCTCAGGCCCGCCTTGACCGTGCGGAGGATCAGCCGGGCCGACCGGGTGCGCCGGGCCGACCGGGTGCGGTGCGCCGGCTGCGTCAGCCGAGTGCGACATCCAGGGCCCGTTCAAGCGCCGACGCGAATCCGAGCCTCCCCGCCAGGCTCGCGAGCACCTCGTCGGGGAAGAGGTCCAGATCCCCGGCGAGCGCGCCGAGTTCCATTTCGTCCACACCCAGGTCGGCGAAGATCGAAAGGTCGCCGGCCGGCAGCACCTGGTCAAGATCCTCGTCTTCCGGAACCGGGATGTCCAGGTAGTCGAGCACCTGACGGGCCAGGGGCCACTCCTCGGCCGCGGTCACGTCAGAGAGGAAGACGGACACCTGACCGCTGAAGACACGCAGCGCGACGAAGAAGTCGTCGCCGATCGCGGCCAAGCCGATGGTGCCACCGATACTCGGCTGCTGGCGCAGCGCATGGATCAAGCCATCGAGGTCAGCCGTGAGCGCCACCGGGAGCACTTCCGCCTCCCAAACGTCGTCTTCACGGTAGACCACGACCGCGAAATCGGCCGTATCCGCCTCTGTCATCGTCAGCCCACCGCCGCAGCACTCACGGGGGAATGTTGCCAGATCCAGGCGGCGGCCGTCTCCCCACCTCCAAAACCCGGGCCAGGCAGCAACTTTGAGCCTGCCCGAGAGCTCATTCCTGCCCACGCGGCCTACGCCGCCCTCGGCTCCCTGCGCCCTCGGCTCCCTGCGCGCCCTCCGGCTCGCGGCTTCCCGCCGGCTCGCGGCTTCCCGCCGGCTCGGGGCGCCCGCCGGCTCGCGGCCGAGCGCGGCTGCCAGGAGGAGGTGCGGCGGGCGACGGCCCAGCGCGGCGCGTCATTGGCCCGCGGCTCTCAACCGGTGATTAGCTGTCTCGCTGGTTTTTTGCCATCATCGGCCGAATCGCACACTGCTGGGCAAAACCGCACACACTGCTGGGCAAAGTAGTGAAAGTTCTAGTGAAAGTTCTCCCAGGTCCGTGAGTTCCTCTTGATGTGGAACGTCCTCTTACGGGTATGTCCGTACCTTGCCGCTGCCCCGTCCGCACGTCGTTACAAACAGTTACTCTCTGATTACCTGATGCCTCGCTACGATAACTCGTGCGGCAACAGCGGCATGTCGCACACATGCGCGCAGGCACAGCATGTAGCCTGCGGCATGCGCAAACGTGAGCTGATTGCGCTAACAACGTACGTCAGCTGCGGCTAGCGTATAACTCTGCCAACACACCCGGTAACCATTGGTTAGGAAATCACGTTGGGCTAAGCTGGTGCCATTGGTTGGTCAGGTCCCGTACGTCTGGGAGGCGAGTGCCCCGATGAAGAAGTACCTCGGCTGGGCGGCGATCGCCTTTGTAGTGTTCTTCTTGGTCACCAACCCCACCTCCGCCGCCTCGATCGTGCAGAGCGCGATTCACGGCCTTGGGAACGTGGCCCACGGGCTGTCAACGTTCGTAAGCTCGCTCTGAGGTCGCGATGAGGCTGATAACGCCAGGGGACACCGCCCCGGCGTCAGTCAACCGTTACCTGCTGCCGCACGAGCACCAGGTAATTACGGTACGTATGCACCCGGCGATGCTCCTCGGCCCGATCACCCTCGTTCTCGTCGGCCTGGTGGTCGCGGGGCTGCTGTCCGGCAGCGTCGCGCACGGCAACGGCAGCGCACTTGACCTCATCTGGCTGGTCTGGGGTCTGCTGCTGCTCCGCCTGATCTGGAAGGTCGCCAACTGGTCGGTCGACTACTTTGTCGTGACGTCGCAGCGGATGCTGCTGACCACCGGAATCCTGACCCGCAAAGTAGCGATGATGCCACTGGTCAAGGTCACCGACATGAGCTTCCAGCGCTCGGCAACGGGTCGCCTGCTCGGGTACGGTGAGTTCATCCTTGAATCCGCCGGCCAGGACCAGGCGTTCCGGACCGTGCCCTTCGTCCCCTACCCGGAGCAGCTCTACCTCGAGGTGTGCGGCCTGATCTTCCCGAGCAAACAAGACGAGGGCGACGACTGAGCGCCCTCACCGCCAAGCGTTGTGTCACCCTTCCCCGGGGTTCGTGCGGCCGGATGCCGCTGCGCAGCTAGCGCCGTCCGGCCGCACGAGCCTTTCCGGGCTGGCCCGCGCCGTCGCAGCCGTTCAGACTCTGCCACCCCGGGGGGCCGACCCCCCCGGGATCCCCCCGCAGACCAGCAGGTGGCCCGCGCCGCGCAGCCGTTCAGACTCTGCCACCCCGGGGGGCGACCCCCCGGGATCCCCCCGCAGACCAGCAGGTGGTCCGCGCCGCGCAGCCGTTCAGATCAATGGGGTTACTCAGGTGCCGGTGGGTGAGCCGGACCCGATAACGCGTGTTTCGATGCGGACGCCGGGCGTGATCGCGACGAGATGGCCGGTGAGGGCGTCGGCAGCGGCCTGAAGCCGCTGCGCAGGGTAGGGGGCGAGGCGCTCAAGGACGAAGAATGCGTTCCTCGTGGCCGCCGTGATCTGCGTGCGGCGGCATTGCCGCCAGTTCCACCGGCGGCACGTGACCCCCGCGTCGTCGCGCCAGACCACTTCGCCCGGCTCAGCTTCGTCTGCCACCGGCTCCCCGTGCGCAGTCGTGTCGAACGGCTCGCCGCCGGCCGCACGGACAAGCCGGCCCGGGCCGTCGTAGGCGTCGCAGTCCTCACCGCCGATCGGCAGGACGTGGCCGACGCTCACCGCGTTGTAGGCATCGACGACCCGGTTGACCTGCGGGAGCCCGGTGGCCGCGCGGCGCAGCAGTGCGTCCACGGATGGACGGGTCCGCTTGGGCTTGGAGCCGAATGCCCGGTACGCGTCATGCCATGCCGCCACGTGGGCGTCGTCGGCGGGATCTACAGCGGTGGCCGCTGCTGCCTGGAGCCAGCGCCCCGACTCGCCGTCGCTCGGCCCACCAGCCAGGCCCTCCGCGGTGAGGATGAGCACCTCGTAGTCGGGCCGCAGTCCCCAGATCTCGTCGCCGACCCAGATCTTGTCGATCACAGAAGAACCGCCCTCAGTCCGCTCATGCGCTGGTCATCGGTCATAGGTAATCACGGACGCCATCGCGAGACGAGCCGGGGCGCGAGACGAGCCGGGGCGCGAGACACGGGGCGCGAGACGAGCCGGGGCGCGAGACGAGCCGGGGCGCGAGACGAGCCGGGGCGCGAGACGAGCCGGGGCGCGAGACGAGCCGGGGCGCGAGACGAGCCGGGGCGCGAGACGAGCCGGGGCGCGAGACGAGCCGGGTGCGAAGCGATCGCATCAGCGGAAGTCGCGGCTGACCACGCTCCCTTGCGCGATGGCGGCGACGCGAAGCCGCTGGATGCGGGCCGCGATGAGGTTGATCGCGCCCTCGTTGCTTTCGAGGCGGCCGTGCACGAGAAGGGCGGCCACCTCCAGGGCACTGCGCCGGTAGCGCGCCCAGACGGCGGGCGGGCAGATGACGTTGACCATGCCGGTTTCGTCTTCGAGATTGATGAATACCACACCGCCTGCGGTAGGCGGCCGCTGCCGGTGGGTGACCAGGCCGCCGCACACGACATTGGCACCTGGCGCGGTGGTCTTGAGGGCTCCGGCAGGGATGGCGCCCCTTGCGGCGAGCGCCGCCCGGATGTGTGCAATGGGATGTGTGCCTGACGTGCCCGTGGCCCATAGATCGGCGAGGGTCTCTTCGACCGGGGTCATCGCGGGCAGCGGTGGCGCCGCGAGCCCGGGGGTGGTGCCAGGAAGCTGCCCGGGACGGGTGGATGCGAGTGCGCCCGCCGCCCACAGCGCAGCGCGGCGGGAAAGACCGAAGCAGCCGAAGGCTCCGGCGATCGCCAGCGCCTGCAGCGCCGGCCCGGACAGCTGGGTGCGGCGGGCGAAGTCGTCAAGATCCGCATACGGGCGGCCCGCGGCAATCGCCTCGGCCTGATCGCTGCCGAGGTCGCGGACACTGGACAGGCCAAGCCTGATACCCGGACCTCCAGCCATGGGCTCAAAGGTGGCCATGGGCTCAAAGGTGGCCATGGGCTCAAAGGTGGCCATGGGTTCGAGGGTGGCCAGTGCGTCGCTCGCGTTGACATCCACTCCACGGACCTCGACCCCGTGGTGACGCACGTCGGTGATCAACGTGGCCGGTGAGTAGAAACCCATCGGCTGGTTACGCAGCAGGGCGGCGGTGAACGCGGCCGGGTAGTAGCACTTGAGCCAGGCGCTGGCATAAACCAGGTAAGCGAAGCTGATCGCGTGTGACTCAGGGAACCCGTAGCTGGAGAACGCGAGGATCTTCTCGTAGATTTCCTCCGCAACCGCAGCGGGGATGTCCCGTGCGGCCATCCCGTCCAGCAGGCGCTGGCGGAGTTCTTCGATGCGCTGCGGCGCCCGCTTGGCGCTCATCGCCTGGCGCAGCCGGTCTGCCTCCGCGGGGGTGAACCCGGCGCAGTCAATGGCGATCTGCATCATCTGTTCCTGGAATAGCGGAACGCCAAGCGTCTTACCCAAAGCGCCGTGCATGGACTCGTGCGGCAGCGTCGCATCCTCATCCCCCCTGCGGCGGCGCAGGTAGGGGTGAACCGAGCCGCCCTGGATGGGTCCGGGCCTGATCAGGGCGACCTCGACGACCAGGTCGTAGAATTTCTCCGGCCGCAGCCGGGGCAGCGTGGCCATCTGGGCACGTGATTCGACCTGGAATACCCCGACTGTGTCGGCTTGCTGGAGCATCCGGTAGACGGCGGGATCTTCCTGCGGGATCGAATGCAGATCCCAGCTATGACCGTGGTACGCCGCAACCAGGTCGAACGTGTCGTGCAGGCAAGACAGCATGCCCAGGCCGAGCAGGTCGAACTTGACCAGTCCGGCGGCGGCGCAGTCATCCTTGTCCCACTGAAGCACGGTGCGGCCGGGCATCCGCGCCCACTCCACCGGGCATACCTCGCCGACCGGCCGGTCACAGATCACCATCCCACCCGAGTGGATGCCCAGGTGACGGGGCAGCCGCTGCATCTGCCCGGCCAGCTGGACCACGGCTTCCGGGATGCCGGCATCGGATGGAACCGGCTCGCCCGGCCCTATCTGATGTGACCACGCGTCCTGCTGGCCGGGTGAATGCCCGAGCGCCCGTGCCGCATCGCGGAGCGCCATCCGTGGCTGGTAGGAGATGACGTTGGCGACCTGGGCGGCACGCTCACGGCCATATTTGAGGTAGACGTACTGAATCACGTCTTCGCGGCGGCGATGCTCGATGTCCAGGTCGATGTCGGGTGGGCCGTCCCGGCCAGCTGAAAGGAACCGCTCGAACAGCAGGCCATGCCGTACGGCGTCGACACTGGTGATCCCGAGCGCGTAACAGACTGCCGAGTTAGCGGCCGATCCCCGCCCCTGGCACAGGATCTTCTTGTCCGCGCAGTACTCGACGATGTCGTTGACGATCAGGAAGTAGCCGGCGAACCCGAGGCCCTCGATCACATCGAGTTCGTGCGCGACCTGACGGTATGCACCTGGCACCCGCTGCGCGTCTGGAGGGCCGTAACGGTGCGGGATCTTGTCCGCGACCAGTTTGCGCAGCCACGTCATCTGCGTGTAGTTCCCCGTAACCGGCCAGTCCGGCAGCTTGGGTGCCATCACCTTGAAGCTGAAGGCGCATTCGCGGCCCAGTTCGACGCTGCGCGCGAAGACGCCGGGAAACCGGTCCAGGCGCTGCGCCATCTCCGCCCCGCTGCGGAGGTAGGCGCTGCCGGCCGCGGGCAGCCAGCCGTTCATCTCATCCAGGCAGGTCCGTGCCCGTATCGCCGCAAGCGCCTGGGCGAGCCGTGCCTGCGCGGGCGCGGCGTAGTGCACATTGCTCGACGCCACCACCCCTATCCCGCCGCGCCTGGCCAGCTCGTACAGCGCGTCATTGCGTTCGTCGTCGGCCGGCTGATCGTGATCAATCAGCTCCACCATGACATTGCCACGGCCGAACATCTCCGCCAGCCGGTGTAGCTCGCCGAGCGCGGCTCCTGGCCCGCTGGCAGCGAGCGCGGCGGGTACCGCACCCTTGCGGCAGCCGGTGAGCACAACCCAGTGGCCGCCGTGCGCGGCGGCGAGGGCGTCGATGTCGTAACTTGGGCGGCCCTTTTCACCGCCAGCCAGCTGTGCGGCGCTGATCACCCGGCACAGCCGCCGGTAGCCCTCCGGGTCACGGGCAAGCACGAGCAGATGCTGGCCGGCGGGATCCGGAACTCCGGCCCGGGGGGCTGCGGGGCGCTCCGGGCCAGCACCGCGGGCTGCGGGACGGGCTGCGGGGCGGGCTCCGGGGCGGGCTCCGGGGCGGCGGGCTCCGGGGCGGTGGCCACCCGGGCCAGCGCTGTGGCCACCCATCAGGTCCAGGCTGAGCTCTGCACCGAAGATTGTGGCCACCCGAACACCGGTCTCTTCTTCGCTGCGCGCAGCAGCCTGTGCGAACTGAGCCGCACCGTACATGCCGTCGTGGTCGGTGATGGCGAGGACCTCTACACCGCGTCGCGCTGCCTCCGCGACCAGTTCGGCAGGCTGCGACGCCCCATCCAGGAAGCTGTAGGAGGAATGACAGTGCAGCTCTGCCCAGGGCACCTGGTGCGCTTGCGCGGTTCCCTGACGGTTGGGCAGATGGGTCACCGGCCGGTGATGCCCTGACTGGCGCCCCGACTGGCCCGGGGTCGGCGCGTCACCGGGCGGCACGTCACCGGGCGGCACGTCAGGGGGTGACCGCACTGGGGTTGCATCCGCATCGGTCGGCGATCCCACGGGCTGCGGCTCATCCGCCGGCGACCCAGCGGACGGTGCGCCAGTGGAGCGGGCACGCCAGGATAGGCGCCGCTCGAACTCATCCCAGGGGACCGGCGGGTTGTTCCAGCCCACGGTTGCCGCGCTACCTCTCCTGCCCGGTCACGTCAGTGACCCGGGCGGGACCCTTACTGACTGCTTTTCATGATCGCGGTAATTTTTTGGAAGTATGCGCGGAAAAGTTACCGCGATCATGAAACCAAGGGCCTGACCGACCGATCCGTCGAACACATAACTAGTCATAGCTGGCCTCGATCATCCAGCGGCCTCCCTCAACGGCCGCTAGCCATGCGGCGCCATCCCGGGTGACCAGCTGAAACCTAGCCAGCCGCCGAACATACGCAGGATCCCACCACTGTTCGTAGACGGGCCAGGGACCGGCCCAGGCAGTGATCTCCTGCGGCAGCCCGCCGTCAATGGCGAGCCGTGCAGGTGGCGCGGATATGGCGGCACGCCCGGTAACGGTCACCGGCTCCCCTGACGCGCAGGTCACGCTCGCGGGCAGCGGAGCCGGGTAAACGGTGATCGGGGATGGCGCGGGGATGCGGCCTGGCCAGGGCCGGTCAGCGGGCAGCCGCGGAGCGCGGCTGTCGCCGAATGGAACCAGCGTGATTTGCTCGCCGGGGCCGCGCCCGCCTGCAAGCACCGGGCGGGTCACCGCCTCATGGCCGAGCAGGGACTGGACCCGGGAGGCGGCGCGCGCGACCCGGTCGCTGACCATAGCCTCACCCCACAGTCCAAGCTGAGTGCCCTCATCAGGGACGATCTGATCCGGTATCAGGCGCAGTACCACAATCCCGCCGCGCGAGACCCCGTCATCGGCATCGTCCCCGGTATTCGATGCCGCCAGGCTGCTGTCGGCGCGGTCATCGGCGGGTGGCCCACCGGTCCGACGCTCATCGGCAGGCTTCCCCCGATGCTTTCCAGCCACGAGCGCACCGCCCGGGCCTTCCCCCACCACGCGCACACCATACACACCCGCCACACTCGCACCGCCCGCACCCGCCACACCCGCCACACCCGCCATGCGCACACCGTGCACACCCGCCATGCACGCACCACCCTCCTCCCCAGCCACGCGAGTGCCGCCTTCCTCCCCAGCCACGCGGGTACCGCCTAGGCCTTCCCCCGCCACGCGCGCACCGCCCGCACCCGCCACGCGCGCACCGGTACGCCATCCGTCGAGCTGCCAGCGCACCCGTTCCGCCACTGCCAGCGAGGACAGCAGCCCGTCGTGCCGCCACAATCGCGAGTAGATCTGGCCGCTGGTGAAGCCCACCTGCACCTCGACCCGGACACATGCGAGCCCACGTCTGGCCAGGTTCGTGTGCAGCCGGTCGGCAAGCGCCCTACCGGCGAACACCACGGGCTCGGCCAGCAGTACAGGCGGATCGAACTCGATTGCCTCCGACAGGTCGGCTGACGGGGACCGCGGTGCAAGCGTGCGGGGCTCCAGGCCCCTGGCCAGCCGATGCGCGGTCGCACCCACGGCACCGAACCGGGCCAGCACATCCTGCGCTGGCAGGGCCGCGAAGTCGCCAAGCGTATGGATTCCGAGCCGGGCAAGCAGGCCGGTCAGCTCTGGATCTTCGAGCAGCCCGACCGAATGCGGGGCAAGGAACCGTCGCGTACCGCCCGGCGGCACTACTACCCCGTCGCTACCCGTACGGGCAGCGAGCTGAGCGGCGAACATGCCGTCCGCGACCCCGGTCCTGCACGTGACCCCGCGGTCAGTCAGAGCCTGCGTGAGTTTTTCCGCGAGTGCTTTCTCACCCCCGAAATACCTGGCCGGGCCGCGAGCGCCGATCGCGCACAGCCCCGGTCGCACCACCTCGACCCGCGGGCAGAACTCCTCCACCGCTGCCACCACGGGTTCGAACGCCCGCGCTTCCGCATCGAGGTCCCTGGCACGCACCATCAGGTCAGGGCAATGGCGCTGTGCATCCCGCAGCCGCTGCCCCCGCCGGACTCCCGCGGCCCGCGCGGCCGCCGAACACGCGACGACCAGATTCGCAGCAAGCACAGCCACCGCCGCAGCCGGTGCCACAGGGTCCGCTCCTACCACCGCACCCGGTGCCACGGAGTCCGCTCCCACCACCACGACCGGCCAATCAGGGCACCACACCACGAGTACCCGCGGTGGTACGCCGCGAGCCGAGCCCACCAGGTACTCACCCCTGTCCAACCGCAACAAGCTCTAACCCCGCCGCCCCCGCCGCCCCCGCCGCGGCATCCCGCACCCCAACACCCCGCACCCCAACACCCCGCACCGCGGCACCCGGCACCGCGGCATCCGGCATCGCGGCATCCGGCATCGCGGCATCCGGCATCGCGGCCTCCTGCGCCACAACGTCCCGCTCCGCAACGTCCTGCTCGGCGACTGCAACGGCGCCGTTCGGGCCGGGTAGCCACCACCACTGCGCCCGGGGGCGTGCCCCGCCTCCCCTGCCCCCCGCGACTACCTGTACCCGCCGCCCACGCAGACGCCCATGGCCGATGCCTATCCCGAACCAATGGGAGCGGGTCACACGTAGCGACAGATTCGCTCCCTCCCAGCCTCCCGCCACCACGAGCGCACCCCCGCTACGCCGCGCATGTGCCGCCAGCCGCCGTGCTACCTGGGCGGACGGGCGGGCAGGCGGGCGCAGCAGCACCAGCTCACAGCCTTCGAGCAAAGCGGCCACTACCTGGGGCCACCGCGATCCTGGGTCCGGCACCAAGAGCAAACGGTCCACATCCACACCGGCGTCGGCCGCCGCAAGCACGCCCAGTTGCGGCATCCCCACCACGGCACACCATCCCCCGGCTGCCGACACCCCCGCTGCCAGAGTCATACACAGCAACCCGGATCGCTCCACCGCCACGATGCAGCCACGCCGCAGGCCACCCCCCTGCAACAGCCTGCTCAGCACCGGCAGCACCGGCAGCAGTTCCTCCACGGGCTGCTCCGGCACCAGCTCACGCAGTTGCGTGGGTACTGCGGCCATGCTCTCACTATCGAACATGTATTCGATAAGGTCAAGCGGGGTGGGCTCCGGTTCGTGTGCGCCCGCGATCCGGCCGGTGACCAGGGGATCGTGGAGCACACCAAGGTCGCGCCGCAGCCATTTCGAGCTCGCATTGGCAGCGCCCGCCATTCGCTGAACCGGCGGATTCAGGCTTCACCGCGGGAATAGGGACCGTTCATCTGTCGTGCACGCCTATGGCAGGAGGGCCAATCAGGATGAAAACATCGTGGCCGCTCGCCAGGTGGGGCCCAAGCAGCGGGCCAGCGCAGGCCCGCCACCCAGCAGACCGGTCCGCGGCAGTTGGCCCGCAAAGACGGATAACCGAGAGGAAACAGGATGAGCGAACCACCCGGCGTCTCCAGACGGCAGGCACTGGTTCTCGGCGGGCTGGCCGTGACGGCACCGCTGGTTCCAGCCATCAAGGGCGCGCCGTCCCTGGTCCGCACGCCGGGCACGGCAGGTGCGCCGCCACCCGGGCAGCTTCACGTCCAGTTCGGCGCCGACGCCGCGGCGGAGATAGCGGTCTCCTGGGCAGCCGCGGACGCGGTGGCACGACCACGGCTGCGCGTCGGCCGCGCGCACGATTCCCGTGCTGCCCACTATGAATTCGGCATCGACGTGCCTGCCGAGGAACGCGTCTACAACGAGGCACTCACCGGTGAGCGCGTCTACACCTACCACGCACGGCTGAGGGGCCTGGCCCCGGACACCGCGTATGTGTACGAAGTGGCACACGATGGTGCGCAGCCCGTGCCTGGCACCTTCCGCACCGGTCCGCGCGGCCGTGCCAAGGGTTTCCGCTTCACCAGCTTCGGCGATCAGGCCATCCCCGCGGCGGTTGGCCAGGGGCTCGGCCCGCACACCCCCAACGCGGGCTACATCGTGGACGCCGTCGACGCGCTCGACCCGCTGTTCCACCTGATGAACGGGGATCTGTGCTACGCCAACGTCAGTGACGCGCCCGTGGCGACCTGGGACTCGTTCTTCACCAACAACATGCGCTCGGCGCGATACCGTCCCTGGATGCCCGCCGCGGGCAACCACGAGAACGAGGTCGGCAACGGCCCACAGGGCTATCTCTCATATCAGACCCGCTTCGAACTGCCCGACAACGGGTCGCCGGGGATGCGGGGCAACTGGTACGCATTCACCGTCGGGCCGGTGCGGGTGCTTTCCATCAACAACGACGACGTCTGCCTTCAGGATGGCGCTTTCAGCGCCTACCGCCGCGACCACGTGCCTGGCTACCAGGCCAATGGCGACGACCCCTACATCAGGGGGTACAGCCGCGGCCTGCAGCGGTCCTGGCTAGAGGCGCAGCTCGCCGCGGCGCGCCGCGAGGAGTCCATCGACTGGATCGTCGTCTGCATGCACCAGGTGGCCATGTCCTCGGCGCATTTCAACGGCGCGGACCTCGGCATCAGGCAGGAGTTCATGCCGTTGTTCGACGCCTACGGCGTGGATCTCGTCGTCGCCGGCCACGAACACCACTTCGAGCGGAGCTTCCCCGTGCGTGGGGTCCTCCCCGGCAGCAACCTGCTCACCCCCGCGCCGCAAGACAGCGATCCGGCCGAGATCGACACGAGCAAGGGGACAGTCCACATGATCATCGGCGGCGGCGGGCACTCAACACCCACGCCGGTCAGCGATTTCGATACTCCCCACGACGGCGTGCTCATCGTCGGGGTGGGCGCAGGCAGCCCGCAGAGCGGGCACCCTTCGATCACCACCACGGAGCCCGCACCCTGGTCGGCCTATCGTGACCTGCAGACTCCGTATGGTTTCGCCTCGTTCGACCTGGTCCCGAGGGAGGCGGGCTGGACCACCTCGATCACGGTCACCCACTATGGCGCGGCGGCGGGGTCGCCGGACTACACACCACTGGACCGGTTCGTCATGCGGAAGGCACTCGGTAAGGACGGCACGCGCCGGGGCCAGACGGTGCCTGCCACGATGCCTGCCACCGCGCCCTAACGCCAGCCGCAGCCTGATCCTGATACGTGAGTCGCGGACTCACATCGAGCAGGGAGCGGCCCCCGCAGGTCGGCGGGGGGATCCCCCGGGGGGGTCGTCCCCCCGGGGCAGTACAGTCTTAACGACTGCCGCGGCGCGCAGGCCGGCGCTGCGGACCGCGACGGGGGGCCCGGTGGGCTGGTACTGATCCACCGCGGGGCTGTCACGCGCGGCCCGGCTGCGCTGGCGGCTGATGAGGTCAGCGGATCAGCAACCTCGCGCCGAGTGCGAGCGCCCCGAGCGCCACGACGCCGAACACCGCCACCCAGACGATGCCAGGAACGCCGCTAAGGCGCGCGAGGTCGTCCGCGTCAGTGGCGCGGACGCCGCGCCGCCTCGTGCGCTGAAGCTCAGCCACCGGCCGCACCGCGCCGAGCAGCAGGAACCACGTCGCGCAGTACGCGAACGCCGCCTGGACAAGAGGGGATGCGAGCCAGCAGACGGCCAGGACGGTGAGGACAGCCACCGCCGCCGCCGCGAGGCCGTAGCCGTTACGCATCGCCAGGGTCAGCCCGGCGAGCAGGGCCAGGCTGATCAGCAGCATGGCAATGGGGTGGCCGCCCGCAAGCAGGGCCGCGGCACCGAGGCCGAGCAGCGACGGTGCCGTGTAACCGGCGGCCGTCGTGAGCATCATGCCCGGGCCTGTCGGCTTGCCGGCCGAGAGCGTTTCGCCCGCGGTACTCGCGTGCAGCCGGACCCCGGCGAGCCGCCGTCCCGTGGCGAGCGCCGTCAGAGCGTGACCACCTTCGTGGGCGATGGTCACCACGTTGCGGGTCACCCGCCAAGCCTGGCGCGGCAGCACGGCGGCCACCGCGACCAGACCAGTGGCCGCTACCAGCCAGCCCGGCGGCAGGTGCTGGGCTGCGGCCACCCGGTGCCACATTTCATCCAGTCTCGCGATGTTCACCTAGTCACACTCGTCCCTGGCGCACGTTGACCGGTTCCACGGCCTGGCACGGCTTCCCGCATAGCGAGGGTAGGGCAGCCAGCGACCGCGCCGGGCCGGGCCAGGCAGATTCGCGACGGCACATCATCTGGCCGGGTCCTGCGCGGACCGCTGCACTGCCGGAGCCTTGTTACCATTTGTGCAGTACCTACGCCGCGTCGCCCGGCGGGCGGCCCGGCGTGAGGGAGGTGCACGATGTTCTGGATCAAGGCTCTCGCCATTGGCGTCGCCGTCATTGTGGTCTTTAGCATGTTCTCCTTTGTTTGGCACCTGCTGTCTGTGGCCATCTGGGTGATCGCGATCGGCCTGATCGTCGCCGTTGCGCTCAAGGCCCGCTCGCAGTTGCGCGGCAGACGCGAAGCAAAGACCAAGAAGATCGAGACCGAACAGGCCCAGGCCGCGCTAGAGCAGCGCCAGCTGGATGTGCGGTCGCAGACGGTGCAGCGCCAGCAGGACGCGGTGCGGCTCAACCAGGATGTCGAGGACGAGCTCGCCAGGCTGAAGCGCGAGATGGAGTAACCGCGGGTCCGCTGCCTGGCCCCACAGCGGCCGGCGGCGCCAGGGCGCCGCGGTACACCTGTCCTGTTCACCAGGAGGCGGCCTGAACGGGCGAGCCTGACGATCAGCAGCCGGTGCCGCTTACGGCGACGACCGCGGCAAGCCGTCCTTTGCGCCCAGTGGTCTTTACCGACCGCCAGATCCAAGCGGTTTCATCGCGAATGACGCGCCAGCCATCTGTCCTGGAAGTTGGGACCAACAGCCCTGTGCGAGATATCTCGGCGGGGTGACCGTAGGAAGTGGCCGCAAAGGTGGATACAACCGCGCTCGGTGCGCCGCCACGGCCGCCCGCTGGCCCTGCAAACGACGTCGGCTTTCGCACGTCAGATGGGATCGCGATGAGGAAACGGATCGCCGGGATCGCCGCTGGTGGCGCCGCCCTCGCCGTCGGCGCCACCGTGGCCTACCCCACGCTGTGGCGTCAGCGGTGCATGACCTGGGGCGCGACCGACGACGAGGTCGGAAGGAAAATGCCTGGTGACGAATTCCTGCCCAGCCCCGACATGCTTTCGACGCGCGCTGTCACGATCGACGCGCCGCCGGTCGCCATCTGGCCGTGGCTGGTGCAGATGGGCAGTGGCCGGGCCGGCGCCTACACCTACGACTGGGCAGAGAACCTGTTCGGCCTCAACATGCATAGCGCGGACTCGATCCTGCCGCAGTTCCAGGATCTCGAGGTGGGCGACGTCCTGCCGGTAGGTTCGACGGGCCCACGCATGCGGGTGGAGGTTCTCGAGCCCAACGCCGCGTTCGTGCTGCGGTCCGATGACGGGAACTGGGTGTGGGCGTTCGCCCTCTACACCGAGGGCGAGGTGACCAGGCTCGTCAGCAGGAACCGCATCTCCGCGCCTGACGCGTCGTTGCTTGCCCGCTCGTTCAACCTGCTGGTCATGGAGCCGGGAAGCTTGATCATGGAGCGCAAGATGCTGCTCGGCATCAAGGAGCGCGCGGAGCGCTTTGCTCACGGGGCCGTGCCGAAGGCGCCGTGTCCCGGGTCAACGCGAGCTGAGGTACTGGCTCCGGTTCGACAAGTGCATCGCCCAGGCCGCAAATAGGGCAGACGTCTCGACCCGGATCTCCCGACCTTGATCCTGACATCTGCGCCACTCAAGGTGTCATTCGCCCTGTGATCGCCCATGACCTAGAGTTCGTGCGCCGGAACGGCCGTGTCGAACCGGAGCAGCGACCGCGCCCTCCGCGCGGGAGGCGCGTGCCCGCACCCGGCCTTTACTTCATGGCCTACGGCCATGGGTGCTGGCGCCGCGTCAGCCCGTCGACGAACAGGTCGAGCAGCAGCTCGAACCGCCCGGCAGCGGCGCGCCACGCGGCAGCCATTCGACGCCCTACGTGGATACCGATCACATAGCGGCCGCGGACATTCCTTCAGCGGTTTTCCATGATCGTGGTACATGCCCGTGTAACTCTATGGCCAGCATTGCCCATAGCCTGGCAAATGCCCGCGGCGGGACACGTACTCACTTGTGGCAAGGAATCGGCATGATAATGGTGGGATCCGGGCGATGTGAGGGGAGGCCGGATGGCGTGGCAGCGCACGCTCTTTGAGCCGTTGCGCCGGCTAGATCCAGAACGTATCGGCTCGTACGTTCTGCTCGGCCGCCTTGGGGCGGGCGCCATGGGCCGGGTGTATCTGGGCAGATCAGCCGCGGGACGCCTAGTCGCCGTCAAAACGATCAAGCTTGAATTCGCCGAAGAGGACGACTTCCGCGCCCGTTTCGCCCAGGAGGTCGCCGCCGCTCGGCGGGTCAACGGTGTCTTCACCGCCGGCGTGGTCGCCGCTGACCCGGAGGCGGATGTGCCCTGGCTGGCCACCGCCTACGTGCCCGCGCCCTCACTTGACCGCCTGGTGCGCACCTGTGGCCCGCTGCCCGTGCCCGCTATCCACTGGCTGGCCGCCGGATGTGCCGAGGCACTCGCTTCGATCCATGACGCCGGGCTCGTGCACCGCGACCTGAAACCGTCCAACGTGCTTGTGGCACCTGACGGGCCCAGGGTCATCGACTTCGGGGTGGCGCGTGCGGCGGAACCTGTCCACCTGACCTCGACCCACGGGTCCATCGGCACGCCCGCGTACATGGCGCCCGAGCAGGCGAGGGACACCCGGCAGGCGACGACAGCGAGTGACGTCTTCTCCCTCGGCTCCACGCTGCTTTTCGCCGCGAGCGGGCACGCACCGTACCAAGGCCACACGGCGACGGACATCCTCATACGGCTCGCCACGGAGGCGCCTGACCTCAGCGGCCTGCCGACGGAACTGGCCGGCATCGTGACCGGATGCCTGAACCGGGATCCGCGCAAGCGCCCCACGTCGGCCGCACTGCTCGGGGAACTCGCACCGTATGTCAATGCCGGGATCGGGCACGGGTTCGGGTCGTCTCTGCCGGAATCAGCCCTCAGCCTGATCGAGGAGTACCGGCACGGTCCTCCGCCGTCGGCCGGAGCAACCGGTGAAGCCGGGGAGTCCACCCTCGGGTCCGTTGTGCCGTTGCCCCTGCCCAGCCAGGGCATCGCGCGCCCTGCCGCCAATGGCTCCACGCGGCGCAGTGACGCGGGAGGGCCGGCCCGCGGCCTGCTGCCTCGCGTGGGCCTGCCGCGCTTGCGGCCAGGCGCTGGCCCAGGGCGAGGCAGGAGGATCGCCCTGGGCACCGCCGCGGCCGTGGCAGTGGCCGCTCTCGTGGTCGGCGGCGGCGTGCTGGGTGCGTCGATCAACAGCGGCGGGAACGGCAACGTCCAGGGGCAACGGCTCCCGCCGCCACCTCCGCTTCCGCCCAACGCGGTACCCGGCGTGGCGCTCCCCGGTCCAGGCGGCGAAAAGCCGGGACCCCAGCAGATCATGCTGTACCAGGGCCGCGGCGACGGATACACCGTCTTCGTCGTGCATGGCAGTGGGTGGCCGCCAGGCCAGCGGATCAAGGTAAAGCTCGCTGGGAGGGTCTCGCCCGACATGCCGAAGGTCGATTCGGCCGGGACGTTCAGTTACGCGATCAACCAGGCGCGCGAATTCTTCTCGGGCAAGATGCCGCCGGGCACCTACACGATCGTGCTCACCGCGTCGGGCGGCCGGGCGGCCGAGGTCTCTTTCCAGGTCGATCGGGTCGTGCCGGGGGGCGTCACGCCCTGATCACGGCCGGCGGGTCCACCACAGGTCCTCCTGCCGTGAACACCAGGCCGGATCGCCCAGGCGCGCCAAGTCTGCTGAGGTGATGACCGCGTGCTCGATGAGCACTTCCACCACCACCTCGTCGGACAGCCGGATGTCCGAGCGCACCAGGCCCCGTTCGGTGATCTTGCGGCGCAGCACCTTGAGGTGCTCGCCCACCCGGGCGGCGAGCCGGTCACGGAAGGCCGGATCGTTGTCGAAACGCTCGAGCTCGTAACACGCGCCCGTCACCTCGAGGGCGGCGCGGGCGATCTCCGGTGTCCTCGGCAATGGTGTGGTGCGGGTGGGATCGATCAGCCACGGCTGGCACCACATGAGCGCTACGAGGAAAAGCTTGGTCTTGGGGTCGAGGTACAGGGGGAGCAGCGTCGAGTCACCATCAGGGCGGACCGAAGGCGCGTCCCAGCCGAGATCCGCCAGGCCCTCGAACGGGCTGGCCACCACCACGCGCAGGAACTGACCGTCGTCCAGCATCGCGCGCGAACCCACGAGTGTGGACCCCGCCCGCACAAACCATCCCCCCGACGGCTCGCCACCGTCTTCCATCCGCGGCAGCCGCGTCCTGTTGCCTTCGCTCTCCGTGTAGAGCGCGTGCGTACGGCTGAGATTGGCGACCCAGGCGCCGCCGTTGACCGCCGCGATCAGACCGGCCCGGCGGGAAAGGCCACGGCCAACTGGGATCAGCAGATCGGCGTCAGGCCCACGGCCGAACACCAGACGGCACCCTTCCGGGATCCCTACCACGTGCCCGGACGGCGTGGTGACATGCGCCGCCGCGGCCGCGGTCGAATCGAGCGCCATCGCCTTCCTCACGTGCGCCGCTTGTCAAGGCGGCTCGCCTTGCCGTCGGTGGTTGAGCTGCCGCGCGGCTCCCGCGGTGCTTGCCTGACCGCCCGCGTGAGACAGTTCTCGCCGCACAGCTCCGCGTGCATTTTCCCCATGTGCCCGCTTGGTGTCTCGTATCGCAGATTGTAAAGCCGCAGCCAGACACGGGCATCCAGGAATTCGGGGATACCCCAAGTCCAGCAGGACCGTGAACTCCTGAACACGTTTCGTCGCGACCTTTCGACAGATCGTGCATCCAGGAATTCGGGGATGGCTGCGGCTGGATATCCGCGATTGACTGTGATCGGCCCAGGGCGGGGCGTGACCAGAGCGCACAGGGTGAGCGGCCGCAGAACGGCCAGGCCTGCGGAAAGCGGCGACGCGGGCGCGGGCCGCGCGACGAGACGTCCTCTCAGGTCGTGACGCGGGGGGGATCCTGTTAGCTCGCGTCATCCGCCCCGCCCAGGGGCCGCGCGCCCGGGCCATGAACCCGCCCGGGCGCGATTTCCATGACCGGGGTGGCTCTGCCGTATGTGACAAATGTCGCATCGCCGTGGTCTGAGCGGGGACGACCTTGATCACCGCCGGCCGGCTCGGCCCGCCGACCTGTCGCGGTGGCCATCCGGCGCCCCACGGGCCATCAATCCTTACCAGACGCTGAAAGCCGGCCGCTCTCAGCCGGTAGCGCAGACGACGATCTGGTCTTCTGGCACACTGGCTCACTGCGACGCGCCGGCCCCGGATCGTGGCATCTGCCGCAGTCGCCGGATGCTCCGCTCCAGGTCGGGGCCGGTCCTGCCGCAGGCCGGGCGACCGGACCAGGCGGGTACGCCAGGATCGGTGTGATGGGCGCGACATGTGGCGCATCGCGATTCGGCAGCGCGGTCGCACTGAACCGCAGCGCAACTTTGGCCGTGTGAGAGGTACCGGCACACGGCGCCGCTGAACAATCGCGAACACGAAGGGCTAATCATGTCGCTCACCCTCACCCGATCGGCAGCTGGACTCGCGCTGCTCACGGCGCTCCTGGCCGGCTGCGGCGCGTCCGCGACGTCGCAGCCGTCCGGTGGGCAATCCAGCACTCCCGCCGCGAGCACGCCCGCCCCGAGCGCGCCCGCCGCGGCGCCGAGCCCGGCGCCGACGAAGTCGGCCGGTTCGTCCAACTCGATCCCGCAGGGTAACGCCGGCGACCAGGACGGCGACAACAACGGCGGGCCCAGCGACGGGGACGGCAACATCTAGCCCGCTGGCCACGTCAGCCCCATGGACACCGCCCGGTCCTGTGCCCCACACCAGGGCCGGGCGGTCCGCTGTCCCACGACAGGAGTATCGATGACCGCCCGTATCACCCGACGGGGCGCGCTCGCGGCCGGTATCGCGGTCGTTGCGGCAGGGGCCATCGCAGCCGCGGTCGTCGCGTTCGCGATCCCCCGCGGCTCGCCGTTCCCCCGGCTCGTGCCGCGCGCGGCTCCAGCGGCGTGGCGGCAGGTCGCGTTGCCGAACGGGACCGCCGTGCTCTCGTATCCGCCGTCCCTGCGCCCGGTCCAGAGCGACAAGGACGCCGCCTCTGTCGCACGGCTGAGCCCAACCGGCGCGTACCTGCTCTATCTGAACGTCACTCCGCGGCAGGGTGACGAGACCCTCGGGAACTGGGCCACCTTCCGGCTGAAGCTGCTCCAAGAGGACGACGCATCTTCTGCGCACGAGGTTTCAGCCGCGCGGGGAGTCCGTTTCCGCGGCGGCACCGGATCATGCGTCATGGACGACTACATCACCCGGATCGGCGCCCACCACTACGACGAGATCGCGTGCCTGGCGCAGGGCCAAACCGGCGCGAGTGTCGTCGTCGCTGCCGCGCTTGCCTCGCAATGGGCGAAGGCGCGGCCCATGCTCGAGCAAGCGGTCGCCGCCTACGTCCTGCGCTGACGGGGCGCCCGGCCGAGCGCGGGAGACTGCCCGCCATGATCCCCGCCGTGATGCCCGCCCAATGCGCCGGCGGTATTGGGGGCGACCCCCCGGAATCCCCCCCGCAGACCCGCTCGTGGTTCCCCCGGCGCCGTTAAGGCTGTGCCAGCCCGGGGGGCGACCCCCCGGAATCCCCCCCGCAGACCCGCTCGTGGTTCCCCCGGCGCCGTTAAGGCTGTGCCAGCCCGGGGGGCGACCCCCCGGAATCCCCCCCGCAGACCCGCTCGTGGTTCCCCCGGCGCCGTTAAGGCTGTGCCAGCCCGGGGGGCGACCCCCCGGAATCCCCCCCGCAGACCCGCTCGTGGTTTCCCCCGGCGCCGTTAAGGAACATTACGCGGAGGCGCGGACTGCGTAGGTGCGGTGGGCGGTGTGCCGGGGCCATCGTCGCGCGTGTTTCCTGCCTTTCGTGCCGTGCGGCCGGTGACCTGCCCCCGGTGGGCGCCGGGGCACAGAGTGCCCGGTTCGGGGGAAGGATAGACGTATGGCCACGTGGTCGCTCGCCTATGAAGGGTTCGACCCAGAAAGCCAGCGTCTGCGCGAAGCGCTGTGCACCCTCGGAAACGGGTACTTCGCCACCCGCGGTGCGGTTCCGGAGGCCCGCGCCGACGAGGTTCACTACCCGGGCACCTACGTCGCCGGCCTGTACAACCGCCTCCAGACGACGATCGCGGGCCGCACCGTCGAGAACGAGGATCTCGTCAACGTGCCGAACTGGCTGCCGCTCAGCTTCCGCGTCGGCGGCGGGGAATGGTTCGACGCGGCGAACGCTGATCTCCTCGCCTACCGCCAGGAACTCGACATCCGCCGCGGCATGCTCACCCGGCACGTGCGCTGGCAGGACGCCGACGGGCGCCGCACGCGGCTGACGCAGCGCCGCCTCGTCTGCATGCGCGACATGCACCTGGCCGCGCTCGAGACGACATTCGAGGCCGAGAACTGGGCTGGCGAGCTCGAGATCCGATCCGGGCTCGACGGTGGCGTCGTCAACGCAGGCGTGCAGCGCTACAGCGCACTGAACAACCGCCACCTGGAGATCATCCGGACCGGAGCCCACGGCGAGGAGGCGGTCGAACTCGAAGTCGAGACCAGCCAGTCCGGGGTCCGGATCGCGCAGGCGGCCAGGACGCGGCTGCTGCGTGACGGCGCCCGGGTGGCGGGCGCGCGCAGGCTGATCAATGAGGACGGCTACGTCGGCCAGGCAATCACGACAGAGCTCGCCGAGGGCCGGCCGGTGACCGTGGAGAAGGTCGTCACCCTGTACACGTCACGGGACCGCGCCATCTCGGAAGGCCCGGTTGACGCGCGCCTCGCGGTGATGCGAGCGGAGAGCTTCCAAGTCCTGCTGGCCAGGCAGGCCCGCGCATGGAACCGAATCTGGAACCGTTTCGACATCCGGCTCGACAGCGCGCACGAGCAGGCCGAACTTGCCCTGCACGTGCACATCTTCCACCTGCTCCAGACGGTCTCGCCGAACACGATCGATCTCGACGTCGGCGTGCCCGCGCGAGGCTGGCACGGGGAGGCCTACCGCGGTCACATCTTCTGGGACGAGCTGTTCATCTTCCCGTTCCTGAACTTCCAGCGGCCCGTGCTGAGCCGTGCGCTCCTGATGTACCGGTATCGGCGGCTCGGTGCCGCCCGCTGGGCGGCGAGGGCCGCGGGATACGAAGGCGCGATGTATCCGTGGCAGAGCGGAAGCAATGGCCGCGAAGAGACCCAGACACTGCATCTCAACCCGCGCTCAGGGCGCTGGCTGCCCGATTACTCCCACTTGCAGCGCCACGTCAACATCGCGGTCGCCTACAACGTGTGGCAGCACTACCAGGTCACGGGCAACATCGAGTTCCTCCGCTTCTACGGTGCGGAGATGCTGATCGAGATCGCCCGCTTCTGGGCGAGTATCGCGTCCTACAACGTGGACCTCGACCGCTATGAGATCTACGGCGTGATGGGCCCCGACGAGTATCACGATGCCTACCCGGACCGGGACGTCCCCGGACTGGACAACAACGCCTACACCAACGTGATGGCCGCATGGGTGCTGCTGCGGGCGATTGAGACGCTCGAACTTCTGCCGGACAACTACCGTGAGGAGATATTCGAGGAGCTTGGGCTCTGCGGCGAGGAGGTGGACGGCTGGCGGGACATCGGCGCGAAGATGTACGTGCCGTTCCATGACGACGGGATCATCGGTCAGTTCGACGGCTACGACCGCCTCAAAGAGTTCGACTGGGCCGCCTACCGCGAGAAGTACGGCAACATCCAGCGGCTCGACAGGCTGCTCGAAGCCGAGGGCGACACCGCGAACCGTTACCAGGTGTCCAAGCAGGCCGACGTGCTCATGCTGTTGTACCTGCTGTCCGCTGACGAGTTGCGCGGGGTGCTCAGCGGTCTCGGGTACGAGCTGAGCCCGGATCAGCTCCGCCGGACCATCATGTACTACCTCGAACGCACGTCACAGGGGTCCACCCTGAGCAGGGTCGTGCACGCATGGGTGCTGTCCAGGTACGACGGTTCGGATGCTTGGCGGTTCCTCCTCGAGGCCCTGGACAGCGACATCGCCGACGTCCAGGGCGGCACGACCGCCGAAGGCATCCACCTCGGTGCGATGGCAGGGACAGTGGACATCGTGCAGCGCTGCCTGGGCGGGCTGGAGGCCCGCCGGGGCGTGCTGTGGTTCAGCCCCGCGCTGCCGCCCGAGGTGTCACAGCTGCGCTTCAGCGTCCACTACCGTGGGCACCGGCTGCAGATCGACATCACCGACGAGCGCATCCGCGTGAGCGGGAGGCCAGGACCAACGACTCCGATCACGCTGGGCTTCCAGGGCACGACCTTCCGGCTCGAGCCGGGTGAGACCATCGAGTTCCGGCTGCGGCGCATGCCGTGATCACGACCGTGTCACGAGCACGACGGTTCCGCCTGCTCCGGTAACACCGTCGCGGAGCGGCGTTCGAGACGCCCCTCAATCAGGCTGTCGACGGCGACGTCGTCGAGGGTGGTCACCACCAGATCCGCGCCGGCCTCCGAGAGCAGCGCCTCGTCGTCCAGCCGTGCCACGCCGATGGCCGACATGCGCCCCGCCTTGGCCGCGTGCACGCCAGAGGTCGCGTCCTCGACCACGAAACAGGCCGCTGGGGCGGCGCCAAGCTCCGCTGCGGCAGCCAGGAAGATCATCGGATCCGGTTTGCCGCGCGGAAAGTCGCGGCCGGTGACGTCACCGTCGAAGACGTCGAGCAAGGTCAGGCCCGCGTGGACAAATTCATAGATCAGACCCTGCTCGGCGGCGAAGCTGTCCAGCCGGATCTGGCTGAGGAAAAGCTTCGCGTTCTTCGATGACGACGCCGATGCGACGCGGATCCCCGCGTCCTTGACGGCCAGCAGGAACCGCAGCGCGTCGGGGAAGGCCGTGAAGTCGCCTGCTTCGATCAGTTCGACCACGCGCACCTGCTTGCGTGCCGCGTACTCCTCGGCACGGCGCGCGGCGTCAGGCACGCCAAAGTGCTCGAGGGCGGCGCGGGCACCGCTCATGCGCGGCATGCCAGCCATGACCTCCTGGTAGACCTCCGTCGTGAAACGCTCTGGCGTGTAGCTCGTCTGCCCGCTGATGCCGCTCCACTCGTGTTCCATCAGCCCCTGGAGTGACTCGCGCCAGGCACGTTCGTGCGGTGAGTCCACGAGCACGCCATCCACGTCGAAGATGCCGCCGAGATAGCCCACGGCGATCACAACCCTTCCTGAACCGACCGCAGGCTGGCCACGCTCCAGTGCCGGCCCAGCGCCGCGCCGGTCATGCGTACACACGTACCCGAAGCGAGCCGTGGCATGTCAGGGCAGCGGATTGACGAACGCCGGCTCGGCTCGCCGGCGCCGCTGTCAAGGCCCGGCTCGGCGGCGCCGCCGAGCCGGGCTCCCGGCGCCGCCGCCTTAGCGGCTCGGCTACCTGGGCGCTGCCATCGCGGCACCGACGATGCCCGCGTTGTTGAGCAGGGCCGCGGGCACGACACGGCTGCGCAAACTGGTCAGGTAGGGCATGAACTTGTCGGCCTTCTTGCTGATCCCGCCGCCGATGATGATCAGCGAAGGTGACAGCAGAGCCTCGAGATGGGCCAGGTACTCGTCCACCCTGCCCGCCCATTTGCCCCAGCTCAGGTCGTGCAGGGCACGGGCGCGATCCGAGGCGCGCTGCTCGGCCTCCTCGCCGTGCACGTGCAGGTGCCCGAACTCGGTGTTCGGCACGAGTCCACCGTCCACGAACAGCGCGCTTCCTATTCCGGTGCCGAATGTCAGCATTACCGCGGTGCCCTGATGACCAGCGCCCGCACCGAACCTCATCTCGGCGATCCCCGCCGCGTCCGCGTCGTTGAGCACTGTCGCCTGCGTGCCCGCCGCCTTGCCGAACAGCGATCGGGCGTCCACGTCGAGCCACCCGCGATCGACGTTGGCCGCGGTCCGGACGACGCCATCCACCACCACACCGGGAAAGGTGATGCCCACCGGCCCGCGCCAGCCGAACGCCGCGACGATCTGCTGCACCGTGTCCGCGACCGGGTCGGGGGCGGCGGGCTGCGGAGTGAGCATGCGCACCCGATCCGCGGCGAGCCTGCCCGTATCCAGATCCACCGGCGCGCCCTTGATCCCCGTTCCCCCGATGTCGATACCCAATACCTGCACGACCGCTCCTCTCGGCACCGCGGCACCACGCGAGATGGCGGCCCGTTATGTGCCAGAGTGCCCCGGAGCGCGCAGCCGCAAGCACGGGTGCGGCGAATAGAACGGCCGGCCGCGTCCGCGATCGCTTGAGCGCCAGGCCCGGCGCGGGCGGGCCGGACAGGCGGGCCGGGCAGGCGGGCCGGGCCGCGGCTTGGCCAGGTCAGCGCGGCAGGCCGAACAGCGCCTTGGTCCGCGGGAAGCGGCCCCAGGCGATCGAGGCGGCCACGAGCAGGTAGCCGACAGGGACCAACGGGTGGGCAGGTGCGGAAGGCTGCGCCCAGCCGGCGCGTCTGCTGATCAGTGATGGTCTTCGCATCCCGCGGGCGCGGTGTGCGAACGTGGCGGCGGAGTGAGCGAAGGGAGGGACTGTGGCGCCGCAGCGGGTAGCTGGTGTCACAGAGCGCCGAACTCTGCACCGGTTCCTGCGAGAATCCGCGTGCATGTGGGAGTAGCGTTGCGTGTAACGAGCATCTCCCCGCGTGCGAAGGGTTGCCGCATGGCTGTCAGGGTCTATCTCGGCGGCGGGTCCGGAGGACACGGCGAGATGACTTACGAGGATGCGGACGCGTTCAGCGTCACCGTCAGCGGTTTTCTGCTCATTCAGCGTCAGCACTCTGGTGAGCAGAGGGATCTCGCGGTATTCGCGCCACAGGCGTGGCGCCACGCGGAAATCGTGCTACAGCCGCGGTCCGAGCCGAAGTGATCCGTGCCCGGCCCGAAGTGATCCGTGCCCGGCCCGAAGTGATCCGTGCCTGGCCCGAAGTGATCCGCGGCGCCTGCTGGCGATGAAGATGAGCGCGCCAAGCCCAGCGGCGAAGGCGAAGAGATATCCGACGGCGGCCCCGTGCGAATCGACAAGGTGACCTGCCAGGGGCGCACCGATGGCTACCCCCGTCGACGATGCTGTGGTCAGCCAGGTCAGGCCCTCGGTCCGGTACTGCGTGGGAACGATCGATTCGGCGATGCTGTAGCTGCTGATCAGCGTCGCCGAGATACCCAGACCGGCGACGAAGATCGCACCGAACATCCACCAGATGCTCGGCACAAGGAAGAAGGACGAGACTGGCAGCACCGTCGTGGCGAGCGCGATCAGCAGGCGGTTCGGCAGCGGTGCCCGCCACCGCCGCGTGCTGTACCAGAGCCCTCCGATCGCGCTGCCGAGCCCGTAGCCGCCCAGCACGGGGCCGGCCAGCGCCTTTCCGCCATGCGCTTGCGCGAATGCGACGGTGGCCAGGTCGACGGAGGTGAACATGGCTCCCAGGCACGCGTGCATGCCCATCAGCACGCGGAGGCCGGGCGTGCGCAGGGCCGTGCCCTTGACACGCGCAGCGCCGCTGGTGACTGGCTCGGTCCGGCGCTGTGCGGTGAACAGCAGGACGCCGACGACACCCAGCCCCACGGTCACCGCAACGCCGAACACCGGCTGGACCTCGGTGACCAGGACGACGACGATGATCGGGCCGGTGATGAAGATCAGCTCGTCGGCGATGGCCTCCAGTGAGAATGCCGCGTGCAGCAGGGGCGACCCGTCGAGTGCATGACTCCAGCGGGCCCGGACCATCGAGCCCAGGGCGGGCATGCTCGCGCGGGTCATGCCGCCGGTGAGCAGCAGCGTCCATATCGGCGCGTGGTGCAGCGCGCACATGACGAGCGCCGTTGCGCTGAGGCCGAAGACCAGCGTCAGCGGGCGCAGTACCCGGCGCTGGCCGTAACGATCGACCAGCCGTGCGACCTGCGGCGCGACGAGGACGTACGACACCGCCCCGGTCGCGGCAACGACGCCCGCGATGCCATAGCGTCCGGTGACCTGTACTACGAGGAGCACGATGCCGAGGCTGAGCATGCCCATCGGCATGCGGCCGACGACGCCGGGAACGGCGAACCTGAGCGCGCCAGGCGTGCGGAGCAACGCACGGTAGCATCCGTCTTCGGCATGGGCGGCTGGTTGGGTCGGTGCGGTCGCGGTGGCTGTCATAGTACGACCGTAGGTACCGAGTGGCTCACTTGGCAGTTCCAGTTCAGCCCCGCCACAGAGGGCCAGTTGCCAGGGCCACGCCTCCGGCGATCTGGCCTGCATCCCTGCGCGTCCAGGCGGGCAAGCATGATCCGTAACGGCTGCGCGGAGTGGCACGTCAGGTACCAGCCCGCCTGACACTTGGTGATCGACGCTCCCGGTGGGGTCGTCCTGACGCCCGGCTGACCACGTCCTGCGGCCCCCCGATGCTGTCATCGGGCAGGTGCGCTGATACTGGGTGGATGCGCCCGGTACTGTGCCCGGTCCTGGTCGGGCGGGATCGCGAGATGCGCCATCTGCGCGGCGCGCTGGATGCTGCCTCGGCGGGCCGGGGCGGGGCCGCGTTGCTTGTGGGTGAGGCGGGAATCGGGAAGTCGCGGCTTGCCCGTGAGCTCAGCGCTGCGGCACGCGGTGCTGGCATGGTGGTGCTGACCGGGCGGGCCGTGGCGGGGGGCGTGCCCACGCCGTTCCGGCCGTTCGCCGAGGCGCTGTCGTCCGCGGTGCGGATCGCCGGAAGGCCGGAATCGAGTGAGCTCGGCCCATTGGGGCCGGCGCTCGGACGGCTGGTACCGCAATGGCGGCGCCCTGATCAGGTCTCCGGCCGATACCAGCGCCCCGACGATGACTCGCTCGTGCTGCTCGGCGAGTCCGTGCTGCATCTGCTGCGTTTGCTTGCCCCCGATCACGGGTGCCTGCTGGTGCTGGAGGACCTTCACTGGGCGGATCGGGAGACGCTGGCGCTACTGGAGTACGTGGCGGACAACGTTGCGGCCGAGCGAGCGCTGTGCCTTGGTACGTTGCGCGCTGACGAGGGGGCGGAGGCGCGCGGCCTGGCGGGCCTGCTGGAGGCCCGCGGGTCGGCGGATGTCATCTCGCTTGGCCGGCTCGACCTGGTCGGCGCCACGAAGATGGCGGGCGCATGTCTTGGCGCCGCACGGCTTCCTGCCGCGGTGGAAGCCTTTGTCGCCGAACGCGCGGAAGGAGTCCCGTTTCTGGTGGAGGAAGTGCTCGCCGGGCTGGTGGGGGATGCGGTCCTGGTTGAGCAAGACGGCCAGTGGCATGCTTCCGGGCAGGTTGCGGCCGGTGTTCCAGCTACGTTCGCGGACGCGGTGCGCAGCCGTCTCGGCGCGGTCGACGAGCAGTCGCGGCGAGTGATCTCCGCGGCCGCGGTGCTCGGACGGCGTTTCGACTGGGCGCTGCTTGAGCCGATCACAGGATTGACCGGCGATGCTGTGCTCGCGGCGCTGCGGCGCGCGGTAGGCCTGCAACTGGTCGCGGCCGACGATGACGGCTTCCGTTTCCGGCACGCGCTGACCCATGAGGCGGTGCTCGCTGGGCTGTTTCCGCCTGAGCGGGCGGTGCTGGCGGGCCGCGGCCTTGCCGCCGTGGAGGCCGCGCACCCGGGTCTGCGGGATGCGTGGTGTGACCTAGCGGCCGACTTGGCGATCCGGGCCGGCGACGAATCACGGGCTGGCGCGTTGTTGCTTGAGGCGGGGCGGCGGAGCCTCGCCGTCGGCGCCCTGGCCAGCGCCGAGCGGGCGCTCACCCGGGCCCGTGAGCTGATCGGCCAGGACGATCTGGTGCTGAGCGGCTCGGTCGAGGAAGCACTGACCGAGGTGTATGCGATGTCCGGGCAGGTGGACCGGGCAATCGAGCTGGGTGAGATGCTGCTGGCCCGGCTGGATGCGGTGGCCCCGCCGTTTCGTGCCGCTGAGTTGCACCTGCGGCTGGCACGGGCCGCGATCGCCGCAGGGAAGTGGGCGGAGGCCGCAGCGCACGTGGACACTGCGCGCGCAGTGCCGCAGGTCGGTGTGGCCCGGATAGACGCCTGCGCCGCACAGGTCGCGATGGGTCAGGGGCGGCTGGATGACGCCGGCGCGCTGGCCGGCGCCGCGCTCGAGGCGGCGGAAGAGGGCGGGCTGCCCGAGGTTGCCTGCGAGGCGCTGGAGGTGCTCGGCCGCGTCGCACGGCAGCGTGACCTGGCCGAGGCCGAACGGGCGTTCGCCCGCGCGGCGTCGGTTGCCGCGGCGCACGGCCTGCGGCTGTGGCGGCTGCGCGCGCTGCACGAGCTGGGGACGATCGACCAGCTGCGGACGGAGAGCGTCGACCGGCTGGTGCAGGCACGGGAACTGGCGGTGGCGCAAGGTGCGCTCGCGCTGACCGCGACGCTGGATCTGCAGATCGCCGCCGGGCTGAACAAGCAGTTCCGGGCCGACGAGGCACTCGAGACCGCGCGACGGTGCGAGCATGCCTCACGCCGCTTCCAGCTCGCCACGCTCCCGATGGCGCTGATCTTCCAGGCCACAGCTCACGCCATCCGCGGCGAAGCGCCCGACATGGAGGCCCGGATCGCAGAAGCAATGGCGCTGGGCCCCGGCGACCCTGACGTCACGGGCTGTGCGTGGGGACATTGCCGGGCGACTTTCAGCTTGCTGGACGAACAGCGGGAACTGGCTTACACACAGATGGAAACGGGCGCCGGGCTGCTGCTGGGTTCTCCGGCCGCGATCGCCCCGCCATTCCTCGGGCTGTGGCCGCTGCTCGGCGCCGCCCTCGGCCGTGACGCCGGCCAAGCGGCCGCTCGCGTCCGTGCGTCCCGCGCGACCCGGCACTGCGTCGTCGCGACCCTGCTCGGCTACGCAGACGCCATCCTCGCCGGACGCGCGGGCCGCGGCGCAGACGCCGCAGCCGCGTTCGCCGCAGCCGATGAGCAGATGGGGCCGCTTGTCGCCTGGTACCGGCATTACGCCTGCCGCCTGGTAGCCGAGGCGGCCCTCGCCGATGGCTGGGGTGAGCCGGTGGCCTGGCTCCGTGCAGCCTGCGCGTACTTCACCGCCCGCGGCGACGAGCGGGTGGCCGCGGCCTGCCGCGGCCTGCTGCGAGGCGCAGGCGCCCCGGTGCCAAGGCACCACGCGGGAGACGCCGACCTGCAACCGAGCCTGCGCGCCCTCGGCGTCACAGCGCGTGAGGCCGATGTTCTCAAGCTTGTCGCGCAAGGCATGTCGAACCGCGAGATCGCGGAGCGGATGTTCCTGTCCCCGCGAACCGTGGAGAAACACGTGGCAAGCCTGCTCACCAAGACCGGTACGAGCCGCCGCACCCGGCTCGCCGGGTACTTCGCCGAACTGTCCGGGTAGCCGCAGCCACGCGGGACCATTCGATCATCCCGGATCTCCGGTCCGCGGCGCGGTGCCGCCCGCCCGGGCGCGGCTGGATGGGTATCCCGCCTGGCTAACTGGGTAGCCGCCACGCCCGCCGATCGGGTGATCGTCCCGATGCGCGCCTCAGCCCGGCGGGCCCAGGATGCGGGCAGAGGGGATCACACCCCGCCCCAGCCGGGACGATCACGTCCCGCACGCATCAGGGAGGCACCGCCATGGCCGTCAACGACGAGAAGCTCAATGACTTCCTCGGCCAGTTCGTCTCAGATCTCGGCGCGACCGCCAACGCCGCAATGGTGGTGATCGGCCACCGGCTCGGGCTCTACCAGGCCTTGGCCAGCCCGGAGCCGCTGACGTCCGGTGAACTCGCGCAGCGCACCGGCACCGCGCAGCGCTACGTGAGCGAATGGCTGGCGGCGCAGGCCGCCTCCGGCTACGTGAGTTACGATGCCGGGACCGGGCGGTTCACCCTCTCCGAGGAGCAGGCCTTCGCCCTCGCGGATCCGCAGGGCCCGCTGTACCTGCCCGGCGCATTCGTTCTCGCGCTGGCGTCGCTGAAGGCCGAGCCCCGCATCACCGAGGCGTTCCGCACCGGGACCGGCCTGGCATGGCACCAGCAGGACACCGAGGTCTTCGACGGGTGCGAGCAGTTCTTCGCCCCCGGGTACCGGGCCAACCTGGTCCAGTCCTGGATCCCCGCCCTCGACGGCGTCGCGGCCAGGCTGCGTGACGGCGCACAGGTAGCCGACATCGGCTGCGGCCACGGCGCCTCCACCCGGATCATGGCCGACGCCTACCCCGCGTCCCGGTTCGCCGGTTACGACTGCCACGAGCGGTCGATCGAACACGCCCGCAAAGCGGCCGCCGAGGCCGGGCTCGCCGACCGGGTCCGCTTCGAGGCCGCAACCGCGGCCGACTTCCCCGGATCCGGCTACGACCTCATCGCAACCTTCGACTGCTGGCACGACATGGGCGACCCGGTGGCGGCCGCCAGCCACATCCGCGACGCGCTGTCAGCAGAAGGCACCTGGCTCATCGTCGAACCCGCCGCAGGTGACCGGCTCGCCGATAATCTCAACCCGATCGGCCGGATCTACTACGCGTTCTCCACACTGCTGTGTGTGCCGAACGCGCTGGCCCAGCAGCCCACCGCGGTCCTCGGCAACCAGGCCGGGCCCGAACGACTGCGCGGCATCGCCACCGAAGCCGGCTTCACCCGCTTCCGTGAGGCCGCCCGGACCCCTTTCAACATCGTCTTCGAAGCGCGTCCATAGGAGCACGGCAATGACCACCTACGCCCTTGTGCACGGTGCCTGGCACGGCGCATGGTGCTGGGACCACCTCGCGGCCGAACTGCACCGGCGAGGCCACCACACCGTTGCCGTGGACCTGCCCGATGGTGACCCTGCCGCAGGCTGCGCCAGCTACGCCGAGACCGTCACCGCCGCGCTCGGCGGCGCCGGCCAGGATGTGGTGCTCGTCGGCCATTCCCTGGGTGGGCTCACCATCCCCCTGGTCGCAGCCGCCCGCCGGGTCCGGCGCCTGGTCTTCCTGTCCGCGTTACTGCCGCAGCCCGGGCGCAGTCTCGACGACCAGGTCGCAGCAGACCCTTCCATGATCTGCCCGGGTCTCGGCGACGGGCAGCGGGCCAATCCCGACGGCTCGACGTGCTGGGAACCCGCCAGCGCCGTCACCGTCCTTTACCCCGATTGCGAACCCGGCCTGGCCAGCTGGGCCGCCAGCCGCCTCCGGCCGCAGTACTGGGCACCCGCACGGGAAACCACCCCGCTGGCCGCGTGGCCGGAAGTGGACTGCCAGTACATCCTGTGCACCGACGATCGCGTCATCTGCCCACACTGGTCCCGGCGGGCCGCTCGTGAGCGGCTTGGCATCACCGCCACCGAGCTGCCCGGCGGTCACACCCCCTTCCTCGCCCGGCCCGCCGAGCTAGCCGACGCACTGGGCGCATGAGCTGGGCGCATGAGCTGGGCGCATGAGCGGCCGCCCCGTATCGTTGAGGCTGACGCAACCACGATGGCGGGAGCATGGAGACGACGCACGAAGGAGCTTCCTGCTACGTCGTCTACTTCACCAAAGGCCTGGCCGACGTCGTGGTCTCCGAAATCAGGGCACTCGCGCCAGGGGTCACGGTCGGCGAGCCGGCCGACCGCTTCGCGGTGGTTGCCGCGGACGCACCCGATCAGGCCCGGCTGCGATCCGGCGGGCGGACGTTCGACGACATCCGGCTGCTCGTCGCGGGACCGTCCGCGGTCCCTGACGCGTCGAGCTTCGGCGAACTCTGCGCGCAGGCCGCGGACGCCACGAGAGCGTACCTGTCCGCGCGCGACCCGGCACGCGCGGACAGCAGACCGTGGTCGGTGACGATTTCCGCCCGCACGCCGGGCTGGCGCCGCCACCCGGGCTGGGATCCTTCCGGCCCGATCGCGGCCCGGCTCGGCGGCGCGGATCCGCACGCCCGGTCCCGCGCGCCGGTCGATCTGCGCATCCAGGCCGACGGTGAGCAAGCGCATATCTCGCTCAATCTGACCGCACGGCCGCACGGCAAGCGTGAGCCCGGGCCTGTTCGCCGCGGAGCTCTGCGGCCCAGCGTGGCCGCGTCGCTCGTCCGCCTCGCGCTCCACGCCGCGGACCCGGCGGCCGCCGGGCGCGGCCTGTACGATCCGTGCTGCGGCACCGGGACGATCCCGGCCGAAGCCGTCCGGCTGTCGTTGCCGGTCTACGCCTCCGACGTCGATCCGGAAGCCGTGGCCACCACCGCGCAGCGACTGGCCACCCTGGCCGGGCAGCCGGTGCGCGTGTTCCAGCACGACCTGCTGCGCGGGACCCCCCGCGACATGGCGGCCAGGATCCTGGCCAGCAACTTGCCGTGGGGCAAGCAGGTGCGGCTGCCCAGACGGGGCGAGCTGTTCGACGCGGTCGCGGTGCTGACCGCCCGTGGGCTGGCCGGGGGCGGGGCCAGCGCCCTGTTGACCACGTCAGAAGAACAGCTCGTGGCCCGCATCAGGCGGCAGGCGCCGACTGCGCGGATTACCACCCGCCGGATCGGCCTGCTCGGCCAGACACCGGCCGTGGTCGTGGCCAGCCCGGCTTTTCATGATCGCGGTACTTTCTTGGACGTATGCGCGGCAAGGTTACCGCGATCATGAAAGGGCGCCGCGGTCGGGCGGCTGGGCTTCCGTCGTACACCGGATTACCGTGCCGGAGAATCAAGCGCACGGTGTCGCACGGACACGCCGACGGATGCCGGTCACCGCTGCGGAGCGCCGTGGTCACGGGTGTAGACCTCGAGGTCGGTGGCTTTGACGGTGAGCCATACCTGGCTGCCCGGCCCCAGTGACAGGTCTGCTACCGCTGCGGGTGTGACGTCGACCAGGGCGGGTGGCTGTCCTGCCAGGTCGAGCCGCACCCGGTCGGCGAGCAGCGTCAGGCCCGCGACGCGTGCCTGCCAGGTGTTGCGGGCGCTGCTCGCGTTCGGTGGCTCGCTGCTGACGACGACCGCGGACGGGCGGACGGCAACGAGCACGTCGCCGTGCTGGCCGTGGTCGGGGACGACGAACCTCCCGCCCGCCGCCAGGGCCACCGCGGAACCGTCGGCGCGGCCGGCGTACAGGTTGAGCCCGACGAGCTTGGCCACGTATTCGGTCGCGGGCTGGCGGGCGACGCGGGCAGGTGTGCCTTCCTGGACGATCCGGCCCTCTTCGAGGACGAGCAGCCGGTCGGCGAGCACGAGCGCTTCGAGCGGGTCGTGCGTGACCAGCAGGCACGGCCCGGTGAAGTCGGCCAGGTGCCGCCTCAGTTCGGTCTGCACGTCCAGGCGGGTCCGCGCGTCCAGAGCTGACAGAGGCTCGTCGAGGAGCAGCAGCGCGGGTTCGCCGGCCAGGGCACGGGCCAGCGCCACCCGCTGCGCCTGCCCGCCGGACAGTCCGGCGGGCTTGCGGGCGGCGAGGCCGGTGAGGCCGAGCCGGTCGAGCCAGTAATAGGCGGCCGACCTGGCCGCCCCCTTGCCGAGGCCGCGGGCGCGGGGTGAGAAGGCGACGTTGTCCGCGACGCTCAGGTGCGGGAACAGCCGGTAGTCCTGGAACACGAAGCCGACCGGCCGCCCCGCGGCCTCGACAAAGGCCCCGGTGCCCGCGTCGTCGATGACCTGCCCGGCGAGCACGATGCGGCCTGCTGCGACAGGGATCAGCCCGGCCAGCGCGCTGAGCAGGGTGGACTTCCCGGCCCCGTTCGGCCCAAGCACGCCGAGCACCTGACCGGGCGCCGCGGTGAGGGCGGCCCTGAGGGTGAAGGCGCCGCGCCTGACCTCGGCGTCGACGACGAGCCCGCCGCGGCCGTCGTGGGTCCGGGGGCCGGGCGGCTGGGTCATGGCGCTACGCCGCCGCGCAGCCAGCGGTCCCGCAGGGAGACCAGCACGATGACGGAGACAAGCAGCAGGACCAGGCTGAGCGCGATCGCCGCGTCGGGATCGTTCTCCAGCGCGTAGTACACGGCGACGGGCATGGTCTCGGTGCGCCCGGGGAAGCTGCCCGCGAAGGTGATCGTCGCACCGAACTCGCCCAGGGCCCGCGCCCAGCACAGGACGGCGCCCGCGCCAAGTGAGGGGGCGATCAGCGGCACGGTGACGCGGCGGAACACGGTCATCCGCGTCGCGCCCAGCGTGGCCGCCGCCTCCTCGAAGCCCTGATCGGCCGAGCGCAGCGCCCCTTCGACGGTGATGACGAGGAACGGCATCGCCACGAAGGTCTCGGCCATGATCACCGCAAGGGGCGTGAACGGGATCGTCAGCCCGAACCAGGAGTCCAGGTACCTGCCGACCAGCCCGTCACGGCCAAACGCCAGCAGCAGCGCGACCCCGCCGACCACCGGCGGCAGCACCAGCGGCAGCGTCACAAGCGCGCGGAGCAGCCGTTGGCCGGGGAAACCAGCCCGGGCCAGTATCCACGCCAGCGGCACCCCGATGACCATTGAGATCACCGTGGCCGCCGACGCCGTCCACAGCGACAGCGTGAGGGCCTGGGTCGCGTCCGAGCCGCTCAGGACCGAGCCGAGCCTGCCCCAGGGGGCTCGGACGATCAGCCCGATCAGGGGCAGCACCAGGAAGGCGACCGCGACAAGCGCCGGCGCCGAGCAACGGCGCGGGCACCGACCTCGGGCCACCGCCCCTGGCGGCGCGGCGGGCTCGTTCGGTGGCCGTCAGCCGCGACGGCCTGGCGACAGTGCCCACGGTGTCAGCCGTGGGCACGGTGTGGCCGCCCCGATCTGCCGTCAGGGCTTCTCGAAGCCGTCGGCAGCCAGCACGGCCAGGCCCGCGGGAGAGTCGACGTAGGCGGCGAAGGCCTGCGCGGTGGCGGCGTTGCCGCTCTTGCTGATCGGGGCGATCGGGTAGGCGGTCGAGGCGTTGAGGTTCGCCGGGATCACGACACCCTTGACCTTGGCGCCCGCGGCCCGCACGTCGGTCACGTAGACCACGCCCGCGTCGACCGCGTCGAGTTCGACCTTGCTCAGGACCGACTTGACGTCAGGTTCGAGCGTGACGGGCTCGACGGTGACCTTGGCGTTGGCGAACACCTTCGCGGCGGTCGACCCGCACGGCACCTGCGGCTGGCACAGCGCGACCTTGACCGACGACTTCGCCAGGTCGGCGACCGACGTGACACCGGCGGGGTTGGCCGGGGGCACGGCGATCTCCATCACGTTGTTGGCGAACGTGACCGGATTGGACGCGTCGCCCGCGGTGACCACCTGCTGCATGTTCTTGGGGCTCGCCGACGCGAACACGTCGGCCGGCGCGCCGTTGATGATCTGGGTGGCCAGGGCGGAGCTCGCACCGAAGCTGAACGTCACCTTCACCCCCGGATGGGCGGCCTCGAACTGCTTTCCGAGCGTGGTGAAGGCCTCTTGCAGCGACGCCGCGGCGAACACGGTGATCGATTCCGACAGCGAGGCGGAACTGCTCGCACTCGCTGACGAAGACGGGCTGCTGGAACTGCCGCCTGACCCGCAGCCAGCCACGGCGAACGCGGTGATCCCGAGCCCGGCGGCGATAAGGGTGAGCGCGGAACGGCGCATTGTGACTCCTAGGTTGAGTCTGCCCGGCAGGCAGATCTTGGGGGCCGCTGGGACTGTGCTAGCCGGGGGCGGACGACCCCCCGGGACCCCCACGCAGACCCGCTGGTGAGTCCCGCCGCGGAATCTCGACGGCCACGTTCGTCGCCTTGACAGCGGCGACCGCGAGCACGCCAGGCTCCAGGCCGAGTTCGTCGGCGGCCTCGCGGCTGAGCAGCGAAACAAACCTGTGCGGCCCCGCCTGAATCTCCACCTGGGCCATCACGGTGTCGCGCACCACCCGGGTGACCAGGCCGCAGAACCGGTTGCGCATCGACTGGGCGGATACCTCGCCGCCATCCGCAGGACCGGCCGACTCGGCGCGCTCCTGGGCGAACCTGGCCAGCGCCACGCCGTCCACGGCCAGCCGGCCGGACGGGTCCGTGGTCTGCTCGATCCGGCCCCCGTCGGCCCAGCGGCGCACGGTGTCGTAGCTGACCCCGAGCAGGTCCGCGGCTTCCTTGATCCGGAATGTCGGCATCCTGCGACTTTAACGCAAATGCGGCCACAGAGAGACCACGGGTGGCGCATCCGCCTCAGTTATGCCTCGCGCGGGACGCATCTGTGCCCTGCCGTTTCCCCCGCTGGCCCGTGGCGAGCTTGGCGACAGGAGGCCGGGCGGCACCGCCAGTTTGGCCGATCTTCGATTTGGCCCCGGTCAGTCGCCGGTCGCCAGGATCACGTCTGACGCCTTGATCACGGCGGTGACCTCGCTGCCCTCGGCCAGGCCGAGCTGGTGGACGGCTTCGACGGTGATCGAGGCCACCAGACGCACCCCGCCCGCGTCCAGTTCGACGTTGGCGATGGCTTCCCCGGCGTTGATGCCGGTGACCCGGGCCGGGATCTGGTTCCGCGCGCTCAGCGGCATGACTCGGACTCCCCAATGCGATCGGCGGTGCTGCGGATCCTCACGCTAGCCCCCCCGGCCGCCCGCAGGGCCGCACCCGTCATCCGCGCGGCGTGCCACCCCCGCGGTGGTGGCGCGGAAGGTGCGTGAGCGGGCCAGGATCGTGGCATCGGCGATGCTCGAGGCGGCGGCCGACGACCTGGAATGGACCGGCGGGTGCCGCTCACCCCGGCCAACGTGTGGTCCGCCATCCAGGGCCGCTCGCTCCGCACCGACTTGGCGATCACTTGAGCTGGTTGGCCTTGGCGGCCCGGCAGCGGCCTGGACCCCCCCCCCGACGCCGGGGCCGCCGGGTACCGCAGAATGTGTATATGCCCGTTCACGCCGCGCGGCGACTGTGGCTGAGCCTGGAGACCCTGCACGATGTCGTGTACTTCGCCCCGGCAGTTCGTGATGCCGGCGTCGGCCTCGGGTTGCGCGGATTCTGGATGACCTACTTCGCGTTCCGCGCGGCGCCGCTTGGGCCGGTGGGACCCGCGGCTGTCATCGCTGCTTTCGCCGGTTTCCACCCCGATATGGTCGGCCGGGCGCTGCCAGACGCGTGGTCACGCGCCACGCCGCAGGCGTGCCTGACAGCGCGGGCCGAAGTGTCGGCCGGAGCACTCCGCGAAGCCGGCGCCGATCCGGCCGACTGCCGTGCGGCCGCTGGGATGCTGGCACCGGTGGCGGCAGCGGCCGACGCCACGGGGCGTCCTCTGTTTGCCGCCAACGCGACGGTGCCGCTGCCGGATGATCCGGTCGCTGCGCTGTGGCAGGTGGCGACCACGTTGCGCGAGCACCGCGGCGACGGCCACGTCGCTGCGCTGGTCGCGGCCGGGGTCAGCGGGATCCAAGCACACCTGCTCCAGGTCGCGACGGGCCGCTTCCCCGGTGAGGTGATCCGCAATGCGCGGGGGTGGACCGAGCAGGACTGGGCCGATGCGGCCGCGCGGTTGCGAGAGTTCGGGCTGCTGACGGAGGACGCGGCGCCCCTGCTGACAAAGCCGGGCCGTGCGTTGCTGGCCGACATCGAGACCCGCACCGATCACGCGGCGTGGGTGGGTGGCCTTGCCGCACTCGGCGAACCCGCGGTCGACGAGGTGGTATCGATACTGCGCGCCTCGGTCGACGCGGTCCGCGCATCGGGCCTGCTGCCCGCCGTCAACCCGACGGGTCTTCCGGTCCAGGCGGAGACGGTGTGACGGGGCTATTCGTGGTGAGCCCGATGATGATCTTCATTCCCGGTGGATGGCGGTGCCGGGATGGGCGCGACGAGCGCCTGAAGCGCGATGGCGGCCACGCCGTCCTCGAGGCGATCTCGATCTGGCATGGCGGCGGCACGGAAGGGCCGGGCGGACAGGACCGAAAGCAGCAGCCATGCGGCCGGGGCCCCCGCCACCCTGAAGATTTCCGCAGCGGCGATGCCTCCGCCGACGGCAGGGGTACGCGGGGTCTTGGTCATGGACAGAATCCTGCGGCAGGCGGGCCCGCGCCGCCCAGGGATAACGCCCCGTCACCGCCCTGTCAGCGCCCTGACGTTGCCCCCCGTCGCTCCCGGGCACGACTTACCTGTTGTTCACCTTGAAAAGGCGGGTAGCGACGGTTGCGTACGGCCTGGCCGATCAGGGCGCTGGCGGGGGGTTCAGGCGGTGCAGCAGCGCCTGTTTGATGCCCGGCCGGGACGCGAACACGAGCAGGAAAAGCGCTTCCCTGGCAAGTTTCTGGGCGTGCTGGCCGAGCAAGATAGCGCGGCTGCCCGTGGTGGCCACCAAAGTAGTGGCCGCGCGGGCGGCGAGCGCCGATGCCTGCGCCCGGGCGTCCGGCAACTCCTGCGCGGTTGCCGTGTCCAGCCGTGCCCGGCAGGCGGCGAGTTCGGCATCAAGCGGCCCGGGCCCGAGCAGCGTGGCGCACCGGCTGGCCAGGCCGAGGGCGAGCGAGCCGTTCATCCGCAGCCCTTCGGCGTCGGCCCGCGCCCACGCTGAATAGTCCTGGGTGCCGATCATCCGGGCGGCCGGCACCGGATGCCCCGTGAACCTGACCGTCACCGTGTTGCTCGCGGATACCGCGACCATCCGCAGTGGTTCGGCCACCAGCGTCCCCGACTCCCTGGCGTCCAGCAGCGCCCAGACCAGGGTGTCACCGTCGCGGGCGGCCACCGCGAGCACGTCCACCATGCCCCAGCCGGTCACCCACGGCGAGTAGCCGTCCAGGACATAGCCGCCCGAGGTTCGGCGTGCCACCAGTGCCGGCGTCCCCGGCAGCGTGCCGCCCAGGGCCACCCCGGCACGGCGCTCGCCGGTGACCAGGCGAGGCAGCCAGTCCCGCCGCAACTGGGCCGACTGCCCACACGCCAGCCGCCTCACGACCCCGTGATGCTGCATCCACACGAACGTGGTGCACAGGCACGCCGAGGCGAACGTCTCCACAATCGCGAACAGGGCCGCCGAACCCATCCCGGGGCCGCCAAGATCGGGTGGCGCGGCGATGCCGTAGAAACCCTCCCCAGCCAGCAGATCCAGGTGCCCGGCCGGCACCACCCCGGCCGCCTCGACCGCCAGGGTGGCAGGAAACAACACAGTCTCCGCGATCTCCCGAGCCCGTGCGAGCATGTCCCCAGCCGCGTCGCCGCCCGTCATGGCAGGTCAGAATACCGCCAGCACCGCGCGCATCGCCGCTGTGACCCAGGCCGCCGAGGTGCCGGACCTCGTTACCGCTCCCCGCTCGAGGCTGTTGCGGCCGCCCTGCCAAACTGCCCCGCGGATAGTGGTGGGCGGCGCTCATGGTCTATCGATGGGTTTGCACGGTGAGGATCACTGCTGCCGCGAGGATCGCCGCGCCCACGGCCCCGGTGGCGCCGAGCCGGTCGCCGAGTATCAGCGCCGCGAGGACGGCGCCGGTGAGCGGTTCCAGCAGCGCCAGCAGCGCGGCGGTGCTGGCTGCGACGGTGCGCAGGCCGCGGAAGTACAGCGTGTAGGCGACCGCTGTCGGGCCCGCGCCCAGCGCGATCAGCAGGCCAATGCTGGTGGGGGCAGGTGTGAAGCTGAGCCCGGTGATGGCCGCTGCCAACGGCAGCAGTGCGAGCCCGCCGACGGTGAACCCGAATCCGGTAAGGGTCAGGTCGTCCAGTCCGGGTACGGGCCTGGCCCCGATCAGGGTGACCGCGGCGAAGCCGGCGGCCGCGAGCACGGCCATACCCGCGCTGGCGGCCACCGCGGTCTCGGAGAATCCACCGGAAGGCACGCCCACCAGCAGGCCAAGGCCGGTCAGCGCGAGGCAGTTGGTCCCGACCGCGAGCGGGCCGATCCTGCGCCGGCGCACGACCCGGTCCACGACCAGCACGATGACTGGGGCGCTGCCGATGGTGATGAGGGTGGCCAGGCTGACCGATGTCAGGGCCACCGCTGTGAAGTAGCAGCTCTGAAACAGCGCGGCCAGCGAGCCGATTGAGACGATGCGGGTCCAGGCAGCCCGGCCGGTGGGCCAGCGCCTGCCGGTCAGCGCAAGCCAACCGACGATCAGCGCGCCGCCGACGGTGAGCCGGTACGCGGCCACAGCCATCGCGGCAAGGCCGGCGGTCCGGCTCAGCAGGCTGCCGGTCAGACCACCGGTGCCCCACAACAGTCCGGACAGCGCAAGGTAGATCAGGCCGGCGCGCGGACGGCGGGCAGCCGCGGGCGCAGTCGTGGATACAAGCATGAAAGATCGCTCCTGCGACGAGAAGGGGAAGGTCGCGGAAGCGGGGCGCACCAGACTCGCCCGCATGCGGACGGCGCGTCAGCTCACTCGGCTCGACGCGCTCGGGCTACTGCCCCGCTCAGGAGCGGGGCGGAGGGGTGACCGGAAACCACTGATGCACACCGGGCATCTTACCTCGGGCGCGCGTCGGGACGACGTCCTCCGCCCCGTACTTCGCGAGGCGCCATGAGCTTGCCGCCGCAGGCGGCACCATGGGCGCGTTCACGCGGTCGATCGAGGCTCGGGAACTGACAGGAAATAACATCGGGCAGGGGGCCCCTCAATGCGGTGGATCCCGGTAGGGCCCGCCGAACTGCGGTCAGCCCATGGTGGCTCTTCGAATGGCGGCGCGGATCACCTTCGCGGTCAGGGCCGGATCAGCTTGCCCGCCGACTGAGGTATTGGTGAGCAGAAGTACCGACCCTCCGGCGGAGGCAAGCACGATGTCCATGCTGAGCGGGATCCCGGCCAGCATGCCGGTGGCGCGGTAGGCGTGACCGTGGCCGCCTGCCGGCCGGTCCGGGACCGGGGCCAGGGCCAGGCGGACGCGATGTCCCTCCTCGGTCACCGTGACCGAGGCACATCCCGCAAGGGCTCGCGTGAGCTTGGCGGTCAGCTCGCTGGCCGTCGCGCCAGCAGGCGTGACGAGCGCCTCGTCGAGCCACGGCCCCACCGGGAGCCTGAAGAACTCCACCTGCTGATGCAACCCGGTACCGCTGGTCATCAGCCCTTCCAGGCCAGAGCATCCGGTCAGGTGCGACGGGAGATTGCGGCGATCAAGCGGCCGGGCGATGAAGCCGGCCGGCAGATCGCCCACGCGTAGCAGCCGCCCCCGCGTACGCGGCGATGCTGGCGGCGGGCTCGGCGTAGCCGACTGCCGGGCGGATGCCGAGTGACGCGGCGCGGCAGAACCGCCGCCCAGTCCGCAACCGCTTACGGCCAGGCCCGTGACAAGCATTCCGGCCACAGCACGCCCAGCGGCGCCCATAAAGCGGCCGACCAGCGGATCGTTGTCGACATAGACGATCCTCGATTCGGGGGCGATCCGCTGGGCGACCTTATGGGTGTTGTCGACGGTCGGTAGCCCGGTACCGATATCCAGGAACTGGCGGATCCCCGCGTCGGCGGCCAGGAACCGCACCACGCGGGCGAGGAAGTGGCGCGAGGCGCGGGCGATATCGGCGATCTCCGGCAGGACGGCGAGCGTCTGGTCACCGGCCTGGCGGTCGACGGGATCGTTGCCTTTGCCACCCAGCCAGTAGTTCCAGATCCGGGCCCAATGCCGCACGGTGGTGTCGATCGTGGGCGGGGGCCGGTCGTGGCCGTCCACGTCGTCTGTCACCGGACGGTATCTCCTCGTGCTGCGTGTGCGCCTGCCTGGAGGAGATTCACCACCTCCAGGTGGCACTGTGATCATCCACCTCAGGTCCTGCTGTGCGTTGCAATCCCGGAATCTGAGCATACGGCTGCAGCCCGGAAGCAAGCCGGGCGGTGGCGGCCGGTGCCATGCCGCGGCAGCCGTTATGGATATTGGTACTGAACGGCTGCCGTGGCGTGTCACGTTATTGCGTGCGGGCGTACCCGCCCTCAGTTCGTGAGGGCGCCCAGCCGCTCGCGTAGCTTGGTGGCCTCATTCCGTACAACGGCCTCAACGGCAACGTCCTCGGTCGGGAGCTTCTCCCAGCTTCCGACGACGGAGATAACCCACCGCACACTGGATGCTGCCGGGCAGCCAGTCGTGCCCACTACCAACCGTCAGTCTCCACTTTGCCCGGTCCACCCGTACGCGTGTCTTTGGCAGTGGCCAAGCCGCACCGACCGGTGGATGCGCGTGCCTGCTTCCGGCGGGTACTCCACGTTCGGTGGCCAGCTGACGAGGGACCGTCATCGCGGCATTACTGGATCTTGCGGAGCGCCAACGGCGGGTCATGTCGCCGGCAAAACCAGCATCCCCGGCCAGCGGGCCATCACCGGCTCGGCGTCGGGCCCGGTGGCGATCACCACATGCGCAGCGGTGACGCTGCCTCCCAGGGCAAGCCGCCACCCGGCACCCGCGGCTGGACTACACCGGCGAGGCGAGCCGCCATACCGTGGCCTACGCGCTGCTGGCGCTGTACCGCAAGGGACTCGTAACCCGTCAACGGCTAACCCGTGAACGGCTGGGCCGCCAGGCGTGGCTGTACCGGCCGTGCCTGCCTCTGGCGGTCCATCTCGCGACCCTGGTGGCCGATTTGCTGAACGGCGCGCGCGTTGCCGAACTGCTCATAGCTGTCCGCCTGAGCCTGAACGAAAAGGAGTGCCGCTGCGCTGTTCGGGATCGAAACTGTGAGATGGAGCGGCCATGGGACTGGATCTCGAAAGACCCAGATCTCCACTGCCTAGGGGCCTGAGTTCGAAAGCTTTCTCGACGGCCAGAAGGAAAAAGACTACCCCGGTGCGCGGACTGGTCAGGCGGCAGCTACTGAGTCCAAAGACTCCCAGCCGCAACAGTCCTGACCTCGAGCTGACCCGACGATAAGCAGTTTTCTCGTGCGGCGTCCGCGACAGTGGCATCGCCGCCGTGCAGCTCCGTGGTTCGCGGGCTTCCCCGAGGGCCGCCAGGCTATCGCCGCCCTCATCCACCACGCTGCCCGCGCAGCACCGCACTCGGCTCGGGGCACCGCGGCGGCACGGACACGATGCCCGCCGGGGGGTGGCCAGAAACAGGGAACGATCAGCTGGTGTTCACTGAGAAATTGGTAAAGGTGAAGGTCGCGGGAGCGCCGTTTGTTGACACGATCTCAGCACCGTAGTCTATCTGGCCCAGCGTGGAGCTAGCGGGCATCCATCCCTTCGCGATAATCCAGTTGAACAATTCAAGCAGGCTCAGGGTCCCTGAGGTGAAGTTCGTGTTGGCAACGAACGCGATGTAGCTGCCGTTCTTCCATACCCTGTAGGTCCGCCCGCCGAAGGTAACAGTCCCTTCGACAGAGCCGGCTGGCACTTGATTACAGTTCTCGGTCCAGATCATGACCTCGGTCGAGCCGGAACTGGCGACGCCGTTAATCCAGATATCGTAGGCATCTTCGTAGATCCCGGCATGCGGGCTCGTCTCAGCGAAGGTGCTGGAAATCTTATGAAACGAACTGATCGCCGGCTCATTGAAATCCTCATGGACGTTCGGGTACGTTTTAACGGCGCCATCACCGCGATCATTGTTCATGTCGGCCACCGCATACCAGTTGTTGTATGCGCAGGCATAGAGGGTCTGCGTAACGCTGTATCCGCTGATGTTCCACATGTCGTTGTAGACGTAATAACGGCCGTCGCTCCAGCCCCCGCTGGCGTCCGACGTCACGAACTGAGGCTTCGTGCAGTGCTTGGATACGGGAGCCGGAGCCGCAGCGCTGCCGTGAGCAGGCATAGAGGCTGGCACGCGCGAAACTCGGGGGGCTGGCATCAGAACGGGGGCGGGCTGAGAGGTATAGGCGGGCGTTGCGCTATAGGCGTCATTGCGGCCCGAAGCAGCGCCGCGAGTAATATCGTCGGCGCCCGCCGAGCCAGTGCCGTTGCCTTGACCCTTACCCAGATGGCGAACGGCCGCGAGTGCCCCAGCGGACAGCAGGACACCGATGATAATGATGCTGATGATTACGCCGGGCCGCCCGAACAGAACGGATCCGCGACGCTGAGGTTGGCTTGATCTATTCATAACGTTAGCGATGCTTAATGCTAGTGATGGTTCGGCGCAGGCAAATCTCAGCCAAGATGCCCATCACTTCGATGAGATCTCAGGCCGACAGCGGAGCGGTTAGCCACTCCTGGTAAGTCCTGATCGTACATATTCGGCGGGCAGGACATACCCAGAACACGAAGATCTGTGCGAGGCGACACGCCCGCCGCGTCGGCTTGCAGCCGGCCGACCGCACCGCCAACGCCAGGACGTCCCTCAGCTGCCACCCCAACGGCACCGCGATGCGCTGGCCCACGGCCGCGCGCCTGAACCGGCTTCGGCGGCGCACCCATCGCGGCAGAGTCGGAAGTTCGTGCGAACCTGCCGCACACAGATCAACCGGTCGACGGGCACTTGATTGAGGTCGGGCAGACAACAGTCCGGCCGAGCAGGCCGTAGCGCGGCGAGCTTGGCCAGTTCGGCCGCACCAGACCGAGGTGCTGGTCGATGCGGATGATCAGCCTGATCGAGTGACCCGCAGTGGGGCCGAACCAAGCCCGGGGCCCGTTGTCGCGAAATCAATGGTCAGCGGACTTGAGTTCAGGCGGCTTGTCGTTGTGTAGCGCGGACGATCGCTTCTTTAAACTCGGACCGGTCCCTTCAGCACCACCGGACCGGTTTGGGCGGGTTTGCCGTTCGCCTGCTCTCGGGTGATCTTCATGATCGAGAACTCTCGGGGGTCGGCCCAGGTCGACATGCTGACCTGGGCCGACCCGTCTGGCTTCACTTCGAATGTGCCGGCACTGACCCGGTCCAGATGGCCGGGGCCATCGTCGGGGCGGGAGTACCAGCATTCATAGAAGCCCTGCTCACGTAGGTCTTTTAGGCCGTGGACTGACAGTTGGACGGACCAGCCGTTTGCGGTCTCGTGGGCGGTCGCCTGTCCGGTGGCCGACCCACCGAGTCCGCCAGCGGCTGTCCGGATGGGGGCCAGCCGGATATGGACGGATGTGCCGGGTTGCGGCCTGAAATGCACGACGGCGAGCCCAGCCAAGAAGACGATGCCGGCTGCGGCGGACGCAAGCCAGCTGGTCCGCCGCCGTCGCTGGCGAGCGGCGGCCGCCCGTTGCACAGCCCCCAGCGTGCGGGCCTGCAGGTCGGTCGGCAGCTCAGCTGCCGGCGCGGCGGTGTCAAGCAGCCGGCGAACCGGCCGGAGCCGTTCCAGCTCAGCCGCGCAGCCGGCGCAGTCCCGCAAGTGGCCCGGGAACTCGGCCGACTCATGAGAGCCGAGCGCGCCGAGCGCCCAACCGGCCACCTCCGCATGCACTCTCGCGTCGGCGCGATCCTCAGACATCGAAACCTCGCTCCACGAGCGCAACGCGCAACGCCCGTAGACCGTGGAACATGCGGGTTTTCACCGTGCCCAGCGGGATCTCCAGCCGGTCGGCGATCTCCGATTGGGTGAGCCCCTCGTCATGCGCCAGCGTGATCACGTCCCGCTGTGCCGGGCTGAGTGACTCCAGCGCCTCGCGGATCGATAGCCGCTGCGTGATCCGCTCTTCGATGTCATCATCGTCTGCCGGGTCGCTGCCCTCGGGCAGCACTGCCAGCGGCCGGTTCGCCGGCCGCCTCCGCACATCGACCGCGACGCTGCGCGCGATCACGAAAAGGTACGTACCCACGCTGGCGCGGGCGAAATCGAAGCGGCCCGCCGTCCGCCACAACCGGACGAAGCACTCCTGCACCACCTCCTCAGCCAGATGCGGGTCACCGAGCGACTGCAGCCCGAATCCGTACAGCCGACGCGCGTACCGGCGGTACAGCTCGGCGAGTGGCGCGCCCACATCGCCCGCGGCCACTAATGCGAGAAGGCCGGCCTCTTCAAGTGCCAACTGCTCCTGCTCGCCGCTTCTGGCCACTGTGCGGAGCTGCATCAGCTCGTATACGGTGCAGTCCTGGCACCCGGTTCAAAAGTCCCGAAGCTGTGCTGCCGAGCGCCACCATTCACGCCCGCGTCTGTGTGTCGGCCAACACTCGTCATAAGTGACCCCCCGTTCAGCCACGCTGCGGCAGAAACGACATGATGACCGACTAGCGCGACGGTGTCAGCATAGAGGTCATCAGCCGACCGGGCCTCGTCACCCTGGTGGTACTGCGTACCCAGTCACCGCCTGCGGCGCTGGCGGCGATATACGGGATGGACCGCTCCACGGTCACCCGGGCAGCCCGCGAGATCCGGCCGCTGCTCGATGGCCGCGGCTACGCTATCCCGCACGGCCAGCGGCTGCACAGCCTGGTGGATGTGTTCGCCTACGCGGACGCCCACGGCGTCAAGCTGCGCCTCGACGGCAGCGAGATCCAGGTCCGCCTGCCCAGGGTGCCCGCTGTCGGCCCAGACTGGGGGCGGCATTCGGGTCGCGGAGTCATAGGCGTGGCTGGTTAGGTTGGCACATCTGGTGGGTTCTGACAGCACGAACTCATCGATTCGGCCGCAGAAGGACTCGATCATGGTCAAGGCGATGCGGAACGCCGCAAGGGCCGACGGGTTGTCCTCGCGGGGCACAGTTCAAGGGACCGCAGGCGCGGGCAGCCCGGTCAACATGCAGGGGTCGCAACTGGTGCGTGGGCCAGTCCAAGGCGCGAGTCCGTTGGGGGCAGGACCGTGAACCACGTCGGCCCTGCCGCACGGGCAGGCAGGCTGGATCAGCAAGGCCCGGACGTGAACGCGACCGCGATCCCGTCGGGCGCCATGCCACCAGCCGGAGGAGTTGTCGGCGAGAACGGCCTGCCTGGTGGGCCCGAGTGTCTCGACCGGCGTCGTCGTCCGCGCCGGCGAGCGGCTATCAGAGCGTCTGAAGGTGGCCGGGTTCGACGCGGCGATGCAGGGCGGGCCGGTCGCCCGAACCGGTGCTGCGCTTGCGAGCACCCCAGCCAACGTCCTCAACCCCCGAGCCCTGGGGTGTCGGCCTCGACGCCGACACCGCGGCGGGCACCCCGGGCCGCGGGCTACCGGACCTCATCGTGATCAACAGTGCCGACTTTGGTGTCTACACTCCCAATCCCGGTACCCTGCGCTGACCTCATCCAGGGCCCGTGAATGGACACCAAGAAGCCAGGAAGGCAGCTTCCGGGAACGACACGCAGGCTGATCAGGGCCAGCGTGACGCTGACCTGCGGCCGACCGGACCGTGCCGGGACCCTGAGGCCGCCTGCAGCTTCCAACGAGAAAATCCTCAGCGGTCTTGAACCGCTTGCCGTGTAGCGGCCGTAATTCCATCAACACAACCACACAGAAGGTCCTCGATCGTCCTCGAGCTTATTCAAGGCCCTAACTCCGGGACCACACCATGGCCCTTACTTTCGTAGTTTCCGAATCGTTGATCATGATAACAGGGGTCTTTGAATAAGCCCTCCTAGCCGGGTAAGTGGCCTGCACGTGCAGACCGGGCTCAACGAGACTGCCCGGCTGGCGGTTGAACGACACTCAATGCCGGGTCTCGTCGGTGCTAACGGACAAGACACAGTGAGGGATCAGCCATGCATAAGAGAACCCGCTGGATCTCCATAGTGACGGCTGGAGGGCTGCTTCTCACAGCAACAGCGGCCGTGGCCAGCCATAATGCTGGTCCCGCACCCGGGCGTACTGCCCTGGAAGCCGATGCGGCATCTCTACCACCTATAAGCCTCGACAACTGCCCTACGCTTTCGGAGGGATACCAGGGCGGCTGTGTCGGCCAGCTGCAAACCGAACTCAACACCGATGACAACGCCGGCTTGCCCGTTGACGGGATATTCGGCCCTTTGACATGGCAGGCGGTCGTTAACTTCCAGCAGGAAAACGGCGTTATCCCGGCAGAAGGCATCGTGGGACCCCAGACCAAGGCGGCACTAGATAACGCCAACTCGGCGCCGTCGCCTGGCATGGTCATCAACCAGGTTTCCCCGGACGCTGCCACTGTGGCGAGCTACGAAACGTATGCGAAGTACTTGCTCGCGGCCCGCGGATGGGCTGGCCAGTGGGAATCGTTCGACGCGCTCGTGATGTCGGAGTCCGGCTGGAACCCGACCATTAAAAACCCGTCATCGGGAGCGCTCGGGATAGCTCAGGCACTCGGCCACGGGACCGCGAACACGACCGGTTCGCTCGGTAATGAGTACGGAAATTTCGGCACCCCGGATTCAATCTGTAAAGCGGCTAACAGTGGCAACGGCCCGGCGCAGATTGAATGGATGCTCAACTACATCGCCCGGAACGGGAATTTCAGCGACCCGAACAGCGCATGGGCGTATCACCAAGCGAACAACAGTTACTAACTTGTAAAGAGCGCATATTTAGTTCCCGCGCACCGGATCCTCGCCGGGGAGTTCCTTGGGGTCCATGGACCTTCCATGGACCAGCCGAGGCAAAGGGGACGCATAAGCTGTCGATTAAGGCGCAAGCGGCATGGTGAACACGGGGATGGGCGCCGGCTGCAAGACTGGGGAAACGTGACGCCGATAGCTATCGCGGCAATCACGGCAACGGCCAGCGCCTCCGGATGCTCCGCCGCCGACAGACAGCTTTCTTGGCTGTCCGCTCGAGGCTAGCGAAGGTGCGAGCCTGCAGGTCCGCGGGGAGATCCTCTTCTGCTGAGGACCTCGCAGCGGGCGCGGCTGTCTTGAGCAGCCGGGTCACTGGTTCGAGTTCCGCGACAGCCGCCCGGCATTCGGTGCAGGACTCCAGATGCCCCTTGAAGCGCTCTGCCTCCTCAGGATCCAACGCACCAAGCACCCAGCCGGCCGCCTCCGGATGCCCCACATCTAGGTGCGCGTCACGATCCGGCACGGAACCCTCGCTCGATCAGCTCGGCTCGCGGCGCCCTCAGCCTGTGGAACATCCGCATATTCACGGTCGCAAGCGGCAACTCGAGCCGGTCGGCGATCGGTGACTGAGTCAGGCCCTCCTTATGCACCAGCCTCAGCACCTCCCGGCGCGCTGGGCTCAGCGAGTCCAGCGCCTCACGCACAGGCTCTTCAGAATCGGGTCCCACGCGATCCAGCTGGGGCGGCAGCTCAGCATCCTCCACCGGCACCAGCGGGCGCTTCGGCGGGCTATTTGCGGACGTCGGCCGCAACACGTGCGGCCGATCACAGACAAGTACCTCGCCACGGTACCGCGATCCGCGTCAAACCGCTCTCCATCCGGAATACCGGTCCAGGCGGGTACACCGCCGCAAGCTACCGCGCTCCGTGCCACCACAGCGGACCTGCCCTACGGACCGGCGGGCTCGATCAGCATTGGCCCGAACGTGAATGCCACCGAGATCCTGTTCGACACCTCAAGCCAGCGGGTCGAGTGGCTCCAGAGAATGGCCTGCCCGGTGGGCCCGAACGTCTCGACCGGCTTCGTCGTGCGCGCCGACGAGCGGCTGTCGCAGCATCTGACGGTGACCGGTTCGACGCGACGTGCCGGCGGCGCTGGTAGCCGAACTGGTGCTCGGCGCCAAGGTAACGTCATCAACCCCGACCTGGACGCCGATACCGGGGCATCAAAGCCCGGGGTACCGGACCTGCTGGCCCTCGCCGCGGTGGTGATTCCCGCCGGGTGCAGGCACGCGCACTACAGGCCGGCCCCGCGCGGTGCCGCGTCGGCGATCTGGCCGCTCAATTGCGGCCCGTGCGAGAGGGAGCTTGACGGCGGCCCGCTGTGGGGGCGGATGCCACCGAGGGACTATCAGGCGAGTACGAGGGGGGTGGCCTGATGGCAGAGGCCCCGAAGGCCTTCCGGCGTACCGGTGAGAGCGCGGCCGTTGTGCGGTGGCGCACCGGGCGGGCCAGGCACGTACGGCAGCGCAGGAAGCAGCTCCGCCGCGGCGGCCTGCCGGATCTGATCAGCGGCGGTTACGCGGGCGTACGCCGTGCCCGCAGGGATGAGGTTGCCGATGGCCAGGAAAGCGCGCTGCCCCCGTTGCGCGGCGGGAATGCGGCCCGGATGATCGGCTGCGTAACACAGGCGGGCGTTGACGCGTCGAACGCGCGGAAGACGGGCGGTGGTTCATCCCGCCCCACTGCCGGACGTGCCAGTGATTCTGGACGGCGTGGAGGCCGGGGAACCGTCAGCGGCGGCCGGGCGCCCCGCCCAGCGGTTCATGCGCGGATCCGCGGTGACGGTGAGCGGTGGGCCGCTCCGCCCGGAGGATTTCCGCCGCCCTTACCTGAGTGAAGGCCACGCGGCGGAGTCGCCGGGCAACCATGCCCCGATGGGCGGGACCCGGCCGTGATGACCCTCGACGAGGCGATCAGCGAGCTTGCCGCGAAGTATTGCGGCGACTGTGGCAAGGGCCTGCCCGTGCCCGGCGTGCAGTGCCCCGCGTGTGGAGGACTGCCGCAGGCGACCCGGCAGGAATTGCAGGAGGCCCTCTCCGAGCCAGGGAAGGTCGCCCAGGTGGAGGCGGACCGGCTGCGGGCCGAAGCGGAGCGGCTGCGGGACGCCGCCGAGGGCGCGTACCGCGACGCTGACCGGGTGCTGCACCTGGCGGGCCTCGAGCGGATGGCCGACGCGGCGCGCGGCAGGCTCGACGCAGCCGTAGCGGCGCGGATGCAGGCGCGGGCGGCCCTCGATCAGGCCGAAGCCGCCGAAGCCGCCGACGCCGGGCCGCACCGCGATGCGTACGAGAACCACCGCCAGGCGGTCCAGGCCGAGGAAGCGGCCCGCAGGCTCAGGCATGGCCCGCAGGCCGACATCGAGCAGAAGGCTCGGGCCGGGGAGCGCCAGACAATCGAGGGCGAGCAGAAGGAAAAGCCGCGCGTCTTCGGGCAGACCGTCCTCGCGCCCGGCAGCGTGAACATCCCCGGCGGTGTGTACTCACCGGGAGTGTCCGGGCGGTGAGCTGAGACTCCCGCGGGGAACTGTGTTTGGCCACACGCTCCGCCCCGCGGGCGCACCAGGGCGCGGGTTCTCTGACTCCTGCCCCCCGCCCTGGCGCACAGCACGAAGGTGGGCGGTTCCCCCCAGGCCCGGCCCACCTCCGCCGGGAGACCGCGGCCAAGCGTTCTGCCCACCCGGGCGGGGGCCCTCACCCGTGCGCCTGAGCATGTCACCCCGGGGCGCCGGGACCTGTGACCGCGCGGCCCGGAGGGACACTTCTGGAGTGCCGGGCCGCGCGGCGTCTATGTGGCCGGCGGCTGCCAGCGGCCAGAGGCGATCGCGAACGCCTCGTCAAGGTGCTCGGCCGCGGACTGGTAGGCGGCGGCCTGCCCGCGGCACCGGGCGGCGCGGATGGGGGTGCCGCCAGCCGAGCCCGGCCGCGCCTTCGGTGAACAGGATCACGTTGTCTCGGAAACCGCCGCGGACGTCGGCCACGGCCGCAGCGAACGCGGGACTCGCGCCCGCGGGCGCCCCGGTGAGCGGGGTCACCCGGGGCGGGGCGGCGGTCACCGGTTCCCGCTGAGGACCCGGAGGACGCGGTCGATCGCCGCAGCAGCGGCGGCCAGGTCATCGACGGGGGCGATCTGCTGCGCCCAGCCCCACCAGAAGCTTTCGCCGTCGCTGTAGACGTACTCGGCGAGCTGCTCGGCGCGCCGGTTCGTTATGTGCAGGCACGGCCGCCTGCCCTCGCCTGTGACGAGCGCGACCGCGTACGCCTGGCCGTCGAGTTCGGCAGCGAGCTTCTCCAGCTCGGCCGCGCCCGCAGCGAGATCCTGTGCATTAGCCATGCGTGGCCACCCCTGATCATGCCGCGTGTGCCAGCGCGGCGCCGTACACCAATGAACAGCCACTTTGCGCGCCCGGTCGGCTACCGTGGAAGGCGGTAACAGGTGCCGGTCAACACCGGTTAACGGGTGTCAACGCGAATGGTGTACGCGATGGCGGAGGGCTTTGCCGGGCGGCTGTGCGCGCTCATGGCCGACCGCGACGTCAGTCAGCGCGCCCTAGCGCCCAAGGTGCCATGCAGCACAGCCCACGTGTCCCTGCTCGCCAGCGGCAAACGGCAGCCGTCCCCGCAGATGGCGCGCCGCATCGATGACATCCTGGGCGCGGGCGGCGAGCTGGCCGCGCTCGCCACCCCCGGCGCCGGGCCGCCCGCCGACACGGCCGCGGATACCACCCTTGAACTGGTCGAGCTGACCCGCCGGGCCGAGTGCTCCGACGTCGGATCCGGCACGATCGAGGCCCTGTTCGCTGTGGCGGACCGGCTGTGCCGCGACTACCCGACCATTGCCCCGTCCATCCTGCGCGACCGCGCCCGCACATACCTGCGGTACGTGCTTGATCTCCTCGACAAGCGGACCACCCTGCGCCAGCACCGTGAGCTGCTCGTCGCCGCTGGATGGCTCGCCGCGCTGCTCGCCTGCGTCTGCTACGACGCTGGCGACCCGGCCGCGGCCGAGACCGCCCGCAGGCTCACGCGCCAGCTCGGCGAGCACGCCGGGGCCGGTGAGCTGGCCGGCTGGGCGTTCGAGATCGCGGCATGGTTCGCCCTTGTCGAGCGCCGGTTCGCCGACACCGTCGAACTGTCGGAAGCGGGCCTGGCCCGCGCCGGGGTGAGCAATGCCGGTATCCAGCTCACCCTCCAGGCGGCCCGTGGATACGCCCGGATGGGCGACAGCCGCGCCGGGCAGATGCTCGCCGACGGCCGCAGGATGCTGGACCGGCTGCCCGAGCCTGAGCACCCGGAACATCACTTCGTGTTCGACAGGGACAAGCATGAGTTCTACGCCGCGACGATCTACACATGGCTGGGTACGGACGACGCGGCAGCCGCCGAGCACGCCGCCGAGGTGGCCGCCCGCTGCCGGAACGCGGACGGCACCGCCCGCTGGCCGACGCGGCTTTCTACGACGCTAGTGAACATGGCCGTCCTTGCGAGCCGCCGCGGCGACCTCGATGAGGCCGTGAGCCTGGGCGCTGATTCGCTGGGGTGCGGCAGGCGGTCAGCCGAGTTGCTGCCGCGTGCCGCCGAGCTGGAGCAGCACCTCGCGGACCGGTACCCGCACGAACGTCTGACAGGTGAGTACAGCGAGATCCTGCGTGACGAGGTTCGCGCGCTGCCGCCGCGAGATGCCCGCTGGCTGCATGACGTAGTGGGCAGACGTGCGGGCTCCAGGGCGTTACCCTAACCGGGCGTACACCAATGCGCTGAACGCCCAGCCGGGCCTATGGCCGACGGGGCGTTCGCATTCGCGCCGGAGGGTCAGCCCGAGCACAGCCCCTGAGCCTTGGCCGCCGCGAGGTCCCTGGCCACGGTCCCGTGGGCGTAGACGCTGCCCACGTCGGCCAGGCTGTATCCCCACCGGCCACCCGAAGCCAGTGACATGCTGGGCAAGGCGTCCAGGTCGCCGCCGATCGTCGAGATCATCGATGGGACCGTGGCACACCTTCTGTGCTGGGAGCAGCACGAGCGGGACGGGTCGTGGTGGGCGTGGGTCGTGGGTCCAGTCGACCGGGTCTCCTGTCCGGGCACCGGCACCGCGTTACCGGCACCGCGTAATCAGTGTCCGAGCCGCATCAGTGTCCGAGCCGCCACGGTGCGCCCGCTTGAGTCCCCGGATGTCTACCAGCACGTGCCGCGCCGGGTCCACGGCAGCGACGGTCAGATTCGTCCGTGGGCTCCACCGGCCTGACGTGGCAGCTTTACGCCTGGCGGTGGCGTGCCCTTCCAGTCGAACTTCGGCGGATGTGACCAGTCGGCCGCGAGGCCGGAAGCCGGAACCGGGCCCGCGCTGCCAGGTCGGCGATGGCGACCGCTGCCACGATCGCCACGGCGGCGGTGTGGGCTGCTAGCCCGGCGGTTGCGGGAGGCCGAGCGCGGCGGCGCGGGCGGTGAGGAGCGCGGCGGCTTGGGACGGTTCGGGCCGGGAGAGCGTGGCGGCCGCGTCACGGCCGAGGCGTTCGCGTTCGGCTGCCTCGGTGGCTTCGCGGTGTGCGCGCTCTGCTATCTGCTGCGATGTCTGGATCACGGCGTTCCTGGGCGGGGTGGCGGGGTGGTGCGGTGCCCCGCGCGGCCCGGAGGGACACTCCAGGATTGCCGGGCCGCGCGGAGGCTTGTTTGACGCGCTTTCGCCGGTTCTGGTGTACGTGCGGTGGAACGTCGGCGTGATTACCGTGGAAGTGATTCGGTGCTCGTGTAGTCCCACAAGCTGGCCGGGCCGCTGTGGCGCTCCCACCACGCGCGAAGCTGGTCCGCATTGTCGCGTGCTTCGGTCAGCACGCGCAGCTCGGTCTCGCCGCTCTTGTCCAGTTGGCCAGCCCTCCTGGCCCCCTGCAGGTCAACGATGCGCGCAGCATGGTCCATCATGGCGACCTACTTCTCGACGTGCGGCGGATCGTACAGAAAAGTCTCGCGGCCCAGCTCGCCACAGCCAAGGCACTTACGCCAGATATGGCCCATGCCCCGGCCCCGCCCGGCCACCTCGATATTCCGGCGGCAGTCACACGGCATCCAGCCGACCAGGATGCGGCCGAGGCCGAGCCCATGGCCGTACGGGCAGTACGACGGGCGGTTTTCGCTCACGCGTGCGGCCACATCCCGCAGCGTCCCCGTTCAGCGCCGCGTTTATGCCTGAACCGGCCTGCTCTGCCGGCTCGACGGGCCAGTCCGTATGGGTGGCGGCCGGGCAAGAGCTCTAACCGCGGCGGCCAGCGCCCGGGCGCCGGTTCAGTCACGTTCACCCGGGCGGGACCTGCCCGCGCGGCCGGGCGCATGGGGGTTCCGGCCGCGCGGGCTGATGGTTTGACGCGCTGCCGCCGTTGTGGGTGTACATGCGGCGCCAGGTGCAAGAGCGGGGCCAGCGGTAGTCAGCAGGCCGCCGCCCAGCACCCTAGCTGCCCGCAGGTCCGTACAGGCCGGGCGGCCCGCCGCGCCCGGGTCCTGCCTGCTCTGGTCCCCGGGGTGGCAGGTTTCCGGGTGCGGCGGGCCTGTTGTCCCGCGCAGCCGGCCGGGGGAATCTTCCGGCCGGCCGCGCGGGCGTCTATACGTTGACGCTCTGCCACACCTGCCGGTGCACATGCGGCGGAAGGTGCCCATGTGGGTCAGCTGGGCCACTCAGGCTCCCCCGGCCCAGTGAGCCGCTGCGCCTGCCCGGTGCCCGTCACGTGGCCGTAGAAGACCCCGCGGTACTTCAGGTAGCGCTCTCGCAGCCTGGTGTAGGTGTCGTCGCTGGCGTTTTGCAGCCGCCCCAGCATCCGCCGGGACAGCGGCACGTAGGCGTACTCGCCCGCGCCCGTGCGCCCGTCGAAGCGGAGCCGGGTGTACAGGAACTGGTGGTGCTCGCCGTACAGGAAAACCCCGTCGACCGGGGCGCCGCGGTCGTGGAGGAATACCTGGAGTCTCACGGTCCCGGGTGGCTGCCACGGAGGGTAACCGGGGGATAAGTGCATCGGCCGTCGCCGCGGTCCCGCAGGGTGGCTGTTCACTCGGCGCTCGCTCTTATCTGGGGCGATAACGAGCGCGGCCCAGCCCACGGCATAACGGGGGTCCTTCCGGGGACAGCCCGAGGGCGACGGCCGCGGCGACCCGCAGGGCCGTCTCCTCCGGGGTGTAGGCGCGGGCACGCCTGTCGGCCTCGTCAGCCTCGCGGCGGGCGTGTTCGGCTGCCTGCCAATCCTCACCGTAGGCGTGTTCGGCGGCCTGTAGTCGGCCGGTGTCTTGATCACGGCTGGTTCCCTGGCGCGGTGTTCGCGGTGCGGTGGCCCCGCGCGGCCCAGGGACGGTGGGGTTTCCGGGCCGCGCGGAGGTTAGTTGGACGCGTCCCTGTCGCGGCCGGTGTACGTGGGGGCGGGTCTGCCTGCTCTCTGCGTGAATAGCCGCAGCCCGGGCCGACCGTCGCCGGGGGTGGCAAGAGCCCCGATGGCGGCGCGCAAGCCCGGGTCGCGGCGAGTTCCTCTGTCATCTGCTGGAGCGCGGCCGTAAGCACAAGCCTCCGCGACTACCTCCCCGACGGCTAACAACCCCGCAGCCCCCGCGCCACCACCAATCCCTTCACCCCGGCCGGTCACCCACGCACCGCGCCCGCCATCAGCGCCGCAAACCGGCCACCAGCACCCGGAAACCGGGCCAAACGGCGATCAGCGCCGGTGTCAGACCCCAGCGCCATACTCAAAACAGGCCACCGCCACAGTTCTGTCGGTACAAGACCGGCAGTTCTGTCGGTAACCCAGGGGCGGAGGCTCGGGGATTTGAACCCCGGATGGGCGCGAACCCAAACCGCATTAGCAGTGCGGCGCCATAGACCGGACTAGGCGAAGCCTCCCGAACGACCATACGGTCCGAGACAGCGTACCGGCCACGGCGCGGGCACGGCAAAGCAGTACGCCCCAACGGTCATCCGCACCGACGCCTGCGGGAAGGCCCAGAGACCAGCTCGGGCAGGCGACAGGCGACGGAGTGCCCGCCACCCCGGCCCGGCACGTCCACGAGGTGTGGCCGTCCTGAGGGACCTGGCCCGCCGCCGCCCATGCCGCCGCGCGTGCCTGGCGCGGCGCCGCCGCGCGCCCCTGGCAGACGGCTCAGGCGCGGTTGCCTTGCTCGAACACCTCGTACTCACCCTTGGCGTAACCATCGCGCAAGCGCGTCTTGGCGAACTTGCCGACGCTCGTCTTGGGCACCTCGGTGACGAACGACCAGCGCTCGGGCAACTGCCAGCGCGGCACCTTCGACGACAGGAATTCGCGCAGTTCGTCCGGGCCGACGGTAGCGCCTTGGGCGATCACGACCGCCGCGAAGGGGCGCTCGCCCCATCGGTCGTCAGGAACTCCGACGACGGCCGCCTCGACCACGTCCGGATGGGCCATCAGCGCGTTCTCGAGCTCAACGGACGAGATCCACTCACCGCCCGACTTGATGACATCCTTGGCCCTGTCGGTGAGCCTGAGGTACCCGCGCTGGTCGATCGTGCCGACGTCACCGGTCCGCAACCACCCGTCGTCGAACTTGTCCGGGTCCTCGTCGCCGTAGTAGGAACCGGTGACCCAGGGACCGCGTACCTCGATCTCGCCGACCGCCGTGCCGTCCTTCGGCAGCACCTTCCCGCCGTCCCCGACCAGCCGCCCCTCGACCAGCCCGAGCAGCCTGCCCTGGGAGTCGCGGTACCGCCACGCCTCCGCTCCCGAGGTGCCTGGCGGCGGCTGCGCGATGCTTCCCACCGGCGAGATTTCCGTCATCCCCCAGGCATGGACGACCCGCACGCCGAACTCGGTCTCGAACGCCTCCATCAGGGCGTGCGGCACCGCCGAACCGCCACACGGCACCATCCGCAGCGACGACAGGTCGCCGCCGTTGGCCCGCACATACCGCAGCAGCTCATTAAAGATCGTCGGGACCCCGCCGGCCAGCGTGACGCGTTCACTGGCGATCAGCCGCGCCAGCGGCTGGGGCTGCAGGAACCGGTCCGGCATGATCAGGTCTGCGCCCGCCATGAGGGCCGCATAAGCCAGGCCCCACGCGTTGGCGTGGAACATCGGCACCACCGGCAGAACACGGTCGGCCGCGGACACGGCGAAGGCGTTCCCGACGCACACGGCCATCGAGTGCAGGTAGGCCGACCTGTGGCTGTACACCACACCCTTCGGCTTGCCCGTCGTGCCGCTTGTGTAGCACATCGCCGCCGCGTCCCGCTCATCCAGAACAGGCCAGCTGAACGACTCCGGTTCCGCCGCGAGCAGGTCCTCGTACACGTGCACCGGGCGGCCCGCACCGGCGAGCCGCTCGGCGGCCGCGGCAGCCGTTTGGGCTGATGGGTCTGCCACGATCACATGCCGGACGGTCTGCATCTCGGGCAGCACCGTCGCGAGCAGAGGCGCAAGCGTCGCGTCTGTGATGATCACATCGTCGGCGGCGTGGTTGGCGATGAAAGCCAGCTGTTCCGCCGACAAGCGGATGTTCAAGGTATGCAGCACCGCACCCATCGACGGCACGGCGAGGTAGGCCTCCAGGTGCTCCGCGTTGTTCCACATGAACGTCGCAACCCGCTGATCGCCATCGATGCCCAGCCGGCGCAGGGCATTCGCGAGCTGCGCCGCCCGGCGCCCGGCGGCGCCGTACGAACGGCTGCGCGAGCTCTCCTCCGTGCAGGTCACCACCAAGGAGTCGGCGAAACTCGTTGTCCCGTACCGCATGACGGCGGCAATGGTCAGCGGATAATCCATCATCGTGCTGCGCACCGGCAACCTCCCCTGCGAAAATGCGCAAACCGGCCCTGCGGGGATGGTCTCACGTGCCGGACCGCGTCGTCACTCCGCCAGCACCGGAATCTCCCCTTCTTCTGCCCTGGCCGCCCCGCTCGGACCCGTGCCGCCGGTGTCACTGCAATCCGGCCCGCCGGCGCAGATGGCCTCTTCCGCGCGCGGAACATAGTCGCCGAAATCGCCCAGCAGCTCGGCGTCGTTCCGCAGTTTGCCGACCGCGCGCGAGATCGTGCTCTTGACGGTGCCCACGCTCACGCCGAGCACGTCAGCGATCTCCGCTTCGGTCATGTCCTCGTAGAAACGGAGCGCGACCGCGGCCCGCATCCTCGGTGGCAGCCGTGCGAGCGCCCGCCACAGCGCGTCGTGCACCTCACTGTTGCCCGCATGATCGGGCGCCGCCCGCTCCGGGATGTGCTCGGTCGGGTACTCCTCCAGCCGGCGCTGCCGCCACCAGGAGATATGCGTGTTCACCATCGCCCGCCGCACGTAGCCGTCGACGGCACGCCGGTCTTGAATGCGGTGCCATGCCACATATGTCTTGGCCAGCGCGACCTGGACCAGGTCCTCCGCGTCGGCCCGGTGGCCCGTCAGCAGGTACGCCATCCGCAGCAGCGTCGCGCTCCGTGCCGCGACGTAGTCACGGAAGTCGGCGTGATCACCGGTCGCCAGCCGCAACGCACGACCCCCACGCGGATCTGGCGCGTTCGCCCGGCGCGCATCCGGCAAGACGTGATCGCCCCCGACGCTCACACCGTAACGGTACCCAGCATGGGCCGCCGATGAGCGCGACACCAGCGTGATTGTGGCCGGGCGCCAGCACCCGGCGCCCGTGCCCGCACCGGCACCGGCGCCGGCACGGTGTTTGCGGCTAACCATAAAGGTTGGACATGTGTGACCCGGCCAGGAAAAACTCGCCGAACCACTTGACTCAGGGGGCGCATGATACGCATGGTCATGACGCGGGTTCACACCGTCGCCGGGAGGGGGACATGGCGCATCAGCCGCGCGATGCCGCGCGCCGCCGTCCACTGCTCAAGAAGGCGATCTTCGGCGGTGCCGACGGCACGGACCCGCAGGCACCGGGGCGCGCGGTGACAGGAACCGTCCTCGACGCCAGCCCGCACATACTTGTGATCGCGACCGAGGCTGGCGCTGAGGAGCGGTTCGCCCTGATGGACGACACGTCGGCGTGGCGCGGCGGAGCGGTGGCCCCCGCGTCGCTCCATCCCGGCTGCCAGGTCGTGTTACGGCGCCATGGGCAGCGCCGCGTCGCCGACCGGATCTGGGCCGACATAGGGCGCGTCACCGGCACGATCGCCGAGCGCGAAGGAGACGCGCTGCTCGTCGACCAGGGTCACACCCGCGGGCGCGGTGTCCTCGTCTTTTCCGGCCGCACGTCCGGCCGGATCATGGTCCGCTTCCCCAAACTCGAGCCCGGCTATCTGATCGACGTGATTGGCCTGCGCCGCGGCGGATTCGTCGAAGCGCTCACCCCAGCCACCTCACAGCCGCCATACCACAGCGACCACGTCCCGCGTGCCGCGCTGCTGCGGGGGCACGTACCTGACGCCATCAGCGGCAGCGCGAGCTGGCATGAACCCGCCGACGATCCCGCAGGCTCTCCCGGCGCCGCCTATCCCGCCCTCGACCCGGCGTCCGCCTGCGACCCCGCCTCCGGTACCACCGCCTGCGACGCCGCTGTGAGCTGCGTCAGGCTGCCGTACCTGTCCATCGGAAGCATGCTGACCGTGCGGAACGACTGCTCGGGCGACTGCGCCGCCGTCCAGGTGACGGCCTGCGGATCGGTCGCGAGCCGCTTCTGCGACCGATGCCTCACCTGCGGCATCTCACCGCGCGGCCGCGTCGTCGAGCTCACGACGGCCAGCTTCGTCGAACTCGGCGGCGAACTTCACAAGGGCTGTTTCAATACGACCATCAGGATCGGTGGGTGAGGATGTTCAGCGCATTCCGCGAGATGCAGATTCCGCTGCTCGCCGCGTTGCTCCTGCTCGCCTGCGCGGGCAAGGCAGCCCGCGCGGTACGTTTTCGGTCCATCGACGAGGGACTCGGGCCGACCACCATGTTCCCGCTGCGTCTTCGGCGGCCGGCGGCGATGGCCATGTGTTCGGCTGAGTCCGGCCTCGGTCTGGCGCTGGTTGCCACAGCGGGCCGGCTGCCCGTGTGGCCCGCGGCGGCAACGATGGTACGGCTCGGTGTGGTCCTGCTTTTCGCCACCGCGACGGCTGCGCTCATCGAACTCAGTGCCCAACGCCCCGACGCCGGGTGCGGGTGCTTCGGCAGCCTGAGCAGCACCCCGGTCAGCACGCGAACCATCGCCCGCTCGGCCCTTTTCACCATCGCGGCCGCCGCCACCGTGGGCGTTCCGCCGGTCCGGCTGACCGTGAACGGCGTCTTTCCCGGCGCGGTGCACGGAACCCTGGGTGCGCGCCTGCTCGTTGCCGCTGTCGCCGCCGAGGTCGTCCTGATCGCCCTCCTCTCGCCGGAGCTTGGCGAGGCTCTGGTGCGGCTCGGCTACCGCGAGCCCTGCGAGCGGCGCACCGTCTCGACGCACCGCACCCTCACGGCACTTCGGTCGAGCCGGGTCTGGCGTCGGCACGCTGACCTGCTGACCAGCGACGAGCCGACCGACATCTGGCGCGAGCTTTGCTGGCGGTTCGCCGTGTTCTCGGGTGAGATCAACGACCGGGAGGCCGACATCGTCTTCGCGGTCTACACGAGGCGGTGGAGCCCGCCCGTCCATGCCGCCATCGTCGACGCCGTGACCGGCGAGGTGCTCGGCCGCAGCGGCCTGCGCCAGCCGACGGCGGGACCGCTGCCTTCCCTTCCTGGCCGTCGCGATGAGGTCCTGGCCGCCCGAGAGGGCGACGACCTGGCCCGCACGAGCTAAGGGTGCTCACCGCGGAATCAGTCCTCTGGCCGGGGTGTCCGCGTCCGTCCCGCCATCTGGGTCCAGAAGGACTCGAGCTCGCCGGGGTCATGCCCTGCCACGACGCCGTCGTGCGGCGAAGCCGGCGAAGCCGACGGCCCAGCAGCGTCTGCTGCCGCCGGCAGAAGGCTTCGCTGAGCTCGGCTCGCGGCTGCGCGCCGCTCGGCGGGTATGGGCAGAGTTCGAACTGGCAGCCCTGCAGGCAGGTGGAACCGGGCTCGGCCGCGTCAGCCCAGCCAATGGTCCGCGTGGGTTCGAGCGGCCTGCGGTCCTTGATGAGGCAGGGCGGCAGGTACGTCCGGCTCGCGCGTTCCAGGCGCTCCTCGCGCGCATCCGGCGAATCCGCCGACCCGGCCTGTTCGGTGAGGTTCAGCATGACCAGAACGTCTGCAGCCAGTTGCTGCGCACGCCGGTCCAGCGCGCTCCAGCCGACCGAGGGCGGGATCCAGGTTATGTTTGCGAGAATCGGTGGGTTTGGCAGGCCGTGACCCCACGTTACTGATGATGCCGCTCTCGTCGATCCAGATGAACCGTTCCGGGTGCGCGCTCTCCAGGGCGAGCGCGGCAAGGTCGCCCGCCTCGGCGACGAAGGGGTGCTCCCGGCGCCCGCTGCCGGACTTGTTGGCCATGCTCAGGTCGCCTGGCGCGCACTTGCTTCCGGCGATTGCCAGCCAACGGGCGACCGTCTGCGCCGGCCCAGCGCCCCGGTATCGCAGCCGCTTGCCCCCGCCGCCTGAGTCCTTCCCGGCGGCGCCATCTGGTCCCGCCCCGCCACGGCCAGCGGCCGATGTCCCGATTTCGTCGGGCAGCGTCCACAGGCACAGGGCATGGATGAGTGTCAGCTGCGTGAACCAGTAGCGAGCGTATTTGAGCATCTCCTCGGCCCGCTGAATCAGGTAAGCGCGGGCCTCCTCGCACGTGTAGGGACTGCGTGCCCGCCGGTTTGCCGCGGAGCGGTGCCCTGAGCGTTCTCCGTGCCGATAGTCTTTTCTAGCTCTTTCTAGCCTCACGCATAGACAGGGGAAGAAGACGGCAGAGAGGTACCACGGCTGAGCTGACGTGCTGGAGCACGCGGCGGCGCGGCGGTCGGGGTGGGGGCTGCGCTCAGACCGGCTGCGCGCGAAGGAACTGGCCAAAATGCGGCACGGTGAACGCGATGAGCCCGCGCTCCGAGCTGTAGATCAGGCCCTTCTTGATCAGGCCGTCACGCGCCGGGGACAGGCTAGATGGCTTTCTGCCGAGTTCGTCGGCGACGTTCGCCGTCGGCACGGGCTCATCGCCGAGCGCGGCCATCGCGCGCATGTACTCACGTTCCGCCGGTGTGGCACGCTCGTACCTGCTGCCGAAGAAGCCGACCGCCAGTTCGCCCTCCGCCTCGGGCGCGGCGACCCGCACATCGTCGGCCGAGATCGGGCTGGCCGTGGCGACGTCCCAGGTGACCTTGCCGTATGCCTGGACGAAATACGGATATCCGTCCGCCGCCTCGTACAGCGCGTCGAGCGCCGCCGGCTTGAACTCGACGCCCTCACGTTCCGCAGGCGCGATCAGCGCGAGGTCGGCGGCCTCACGGTCAAGCCGGTCGATCCGGACGTAACGGAACAGCCGCTCCGAATAGCTCTTGCTCGCCGAGAGCACCGACGGCAGGTGGGGCAGGCCGGCACCGACCACGATCAGCGGTCCGCCGGTCTGGGACAGCTCATGGCAGGCGGCGCACAGCGCCGACACGTCGGTCGCCGGCACATCCTGCATCTCGTCGACAAACAGCGCTATCCCAACACCAAGATCGGTGGCGATGGACGCCGCGTCAGCGAACAACTCCGTGAGGTCGATCTCCATGTCGCCGGAGTCGGCGCGGCCCCGTACCGGCAGGGCGTCGATGCCAAGCGAAGCTGGCGCGCCCTTGGCCGCCTTCGGGTCACGCGCCGCGAAGGCCTTGAGCACGCCGAGGAAGTACTCGATGCGGTCCGGTGCCCGGTGCCGCGGCGCGAGTTCACGCACCGCCATGTGCAGCGCGCCCGCCACCGGCCGCCTGATCGACTGATCCGGCCTGGCCTCGATCTTGCCGGTTCCCCACAGCCGACCGATCGCCATCGACCTGAACGTATTGAGCAGCACGGTCTTGCCGACACCGCGAAGGCCGGTCAGCACCATGCTGCGCTCGGGCCGGCCACGGGCGACGCGTTCGAGCACGACCTCGAACTGGCCGATCTCACGATCACGGCCGGCGAGTTCGGGTGGGCGCTGCCCAGCGCCTGGCGCATAGGGATTGCGTACCGGGTCCACGCCATCGGACTCTATGGCCCGATCTAGCACGGATCTTAGATTTCCGTAGAAGACGCTACGGCGTGTCGCGCCGCGGCTGCCCGCCCCGCGCGCCGCGGCTCCCCCGCAGGCCCAGCGCGCCGCGCTTTCCGCGAGCCCGGGGCCGGGCTGCCCGCCAGCCCGGGGCCGGAGCGGTCCAGCTGCGGGCCGGGCCGGGTTCACGGACCCGGCCCGCAGCTCCCCCTGCAGGTCTAGCGCACTGTCAGTGGAGCAGATCGAGCTGGTTGGTCGCGTCGTCGACGAAGTACAGACCCATGCCGTGCGGCGCCACCGCGAGCCCGAACAAGGCACCAGCGCCCGCCGGGCTGCCCGACGTGTCGAGTGCCTTCACGGCGATCTGATGGCCGCCGGGGGTCGTCTCGACGATGTTCCCGTCCCCCCCGTTGACCGTGAGCACGTCACCGTTCGGCGCGACCGTAAGGCCGAGCGGTGCGTTCAGCGCGCCGCCCTTGGTGACCGTGAAGCCCGTCCCGGCCGAATGGTGCCGCGCCACCGCACCCGGTATCGCCGCGATCCTGCTGTTCACGGTGTCAGCGACGTAAAGCGTTCCGTTACGCCCGAGCCCGACGCCCGTCGGGCCGATCACGAGCGCCGCCGGATCGGTCGTCTCCGCGAACCCGGAGCCGATCTTCGTGATGGCCCGCAGCCGCGGCGCGCCGCGGCCGGGAATGGTGACGACGAGCCGCAGGACCGTGCCGTGGTGTACGACGTGGCCATTGGCCTTCACCGTTCCGTTCAGCACATTGGTGACGAACAGTTCTGCCGCCTGCCCCAGGTCCAGTGCCGTCATGTCCCATGGGCCGTTGATGCCGTGGCCGGAGAATGTTTCACGGACGCGACCGTGGCTGTCGAGCACGAGGAGGCAGCCCGCACGCGCGGACGCCGACATCCCGTCCTTGGTCGGGAGGCTGCCCACGATGACCCAGCCGCTGCGCAGGACGCTGAGCGCGGTGGTCAGGCCGATGCCGCCCGGGCAGCGCCCCGGCAGATGCGCCGCACTGATCTTGGCGAAGACGGATACCTTGCCGCGGGGCGAGATCTCGACAATCGTCGTCCCGGTCCCCTGCAGATTCTTGCCGTTGTTGAAGTTACTTACGAGCACGTCGCCGCGGTGCAGCTTGCCCGTGCTCCGCTGTACTACCGCGACCCCATATGGGTTCACGTCGCCGTTCTTCGGCACCGTGGACGCCACGGTCGTGATGGTGTGAAAGCGGTTGATGAACGGCCGGTGCAACGCTGGCTGCGCACCCGCCCCGGGCGCGACGGCGATCAGCGCGCTTGCCGCGATCCCCGCTAGCGCGGTCCCCGCGACGCTCACGCGTTTGACTACTCCCATGTGCTCCCGCTCCTCTTCCCTGGACCCGTAGGTGCGCTGGCAGCACAGCACCACCGGCGACGCGCCGCCAGTCACAGCCTCTACACGAGCGGCCCGCGCAAGCGGTTCAGGTCCTCGCGGACCGATCTGACCGCGTCTTCGCGCCGGGCATGACAGCACAGCCCGGCTACCGGGTCGCGGCCCGAATGCGGCCCGAGGTGACGTGAAGCTGTCCCAAGCCAGACCGAGATTTGGTCGCGGGCCCACCCGGAGACTAAAATTCAACGAGCGTTGAGATTCGGCCCAGCGGATGTGCCGCGATCCGCTTGGCTATGCCGTAAACGTGCCTCGCGCGGTCGCAAGCAGAAGGGCTGAGACATGTGGGCGATGATCGTCAAGGAATTCCGCCAGCTGCGACGTGACCGGCGCACGCTGGCGATGATGATCTTCCTGCCGATCCTGCTGCTGATCATTTTCGGTTACGCGGCGAGCTTCGATGTCAAGACGATCCCCACGACCGTGGTGGGCCCGCAGGCCAGGCTGGTCGCGGCGGAACTGCGCGCGCCATTCCAGGCGGCGGCGGTCGCACCAGGCGACACCCGCGCTGACGCGGTCGCCGCACTTCGTGACGGGAAGACGCCGGTCGCGATCGTCACGGGGACCAGCGGTACCACGGTGCTGCTCGACGGCTCACAGCTATTCACGGCGAAGGCCGCCAAGGCCGCGCTCGCCGCGATGGCCGCGCGGTCGTCGGCGTCAGCCGCGCAGGTGCCCGCGCCCCGGGTGGAGGTGCTCTACAACCCAGGCCTCCGGACAGCTGACATCATGATCCCCGGCCTCGCGGGCCTGATCCTGCTGTTCGTCGGCATGGTCATCACGAGTCTCGGGGTGGTGCGAGAGCGTCAGGCGGGCACGCTCGAGCAACTCGCGGTCATGCCGTTGCGCCCGCGCGACGTGTTCCTCGGCAAGATCGCCCCTTACTTCCTCGTGGCCGCCGTTGACCTCGCGATCGTCGTCGCTGTCGGCGTCGCGCTCTTCTCCGTCCCGTTCCGCGGTTCCGTGCTGGTATTCGGGCTCGGCGCGCTGCTCTTCCTTTTCGTCACGCTCGGCATGGGTGTCCTCATCTCCAGCGTGTCGCAGACCCAGGGCCAGGCGATCCAGCTCGCGATCATGGTGATGCTGCCGCAGATCATGCTGTCCGGGCTGATCTTCCCGTTGTCTTCGATGGCCGCCGGTGTGCGCTGGCTCGGCTATCTCCTGCCACTCACCTACTTCACCCAGATCAGCCGGGGGGTGATGCTGCGCGGTGCGCCCATCGGGGCGCTGTGGCATTCGTTCGCCTACCTGGCGCTGATCGGCGTCATCGTGACCGGGCTGGCAACGCTGCGCTTCCGGCGGTTCCTCGCTCCCGCCCCGCGGCGCGGGCAGGCGAGCCGGGAAGCCAAGGCGGCTACGGCTGCGACCGTGGAGGCGCCGCGATGACCAAGCAATCTCCCTGGACCGGACGAGTGCCGGACGCGGGTCCCAGCTGGGGGGTGCGCGGGGTCGCCGTGGCGTTCGGCAAGCGCATCGCACTGCGCGACGTAACGCTCGACGCGCTGCCTGGTCAGGTCACGGGCGTTGTCGGCGGTGACGGTGCGGGAAAGACGACCCTCCTGCGCATCCTGGCCGGCGTGGCGGCTCCGGACACCGGCGACGTCAGGCGCCCCACCGCGGACCGGACGGGTTACCTGGCCGCGAGCTCAGGCACGTACCCTGACCTGTCGGTCGAGGAGAACCTGTCCTTCGCCGCCGCGGGTTATGGCGTGCCAGCGGCGCCGGCGCGGGAGCGGGCACAGGAATACCTCGAGCGCACCGGCCTCGCGACCGCCCGGCACCGGCTCGCGGGAAACCTGTCCGGCGGCATGCGGCAAAAGCTCGGCGTGATCCGCGCCATGTTGCACGAGCCCGCGCTGCTCGTGCTCGACGAGCCGACTACCGGGGTGGATCCGGTGAGCAGAGCGGACCTGTGGTGGCTGATCGCGCGCGCGGCGGCCGCCGGCGCTGCCGTTGTCCTGACCACCACCTACCTTGACGAGGCCGAACGTGCCGCGTCAGTCCTCGTGCTCGATGACGGCATGGTGCTTGCGCAGGGAACCCCTGACGAGATCATCGCCGCCATACCCGGGAAGATCGAAACTTCTCCAGAACGGCTGCGCGGTGAGGCGGCGCGGCGGGCCTGGCGGCGCGCGGGGACCTGGCGGGTCTGGATCCCACCTGGTGCGGACGGCCGCGCCGCGGCTGCCAACGGCACGGTCCCTGGCCCTGCAGTCCCTGGCGGCACGGTCTCTGGGTCGGCACGGTCTCTGACGGCACGGTCTCTGACGGCACGGTCTCTGACGGCACGGTCTCTGGCGGGGTAGTCCCTGCCGGGGTAGTCGCTGGCGGCGCGGTCACCCGGCCCGTGGTTCGGCCGGATCTGCAGGACGCGGTGATCGTGGCCGCACTGGCGCGGGAACTACGGGCTGGGGTGCCGTCATGACCGAGTTGCTCGCGCAGAGCATCGGCGCGACACGCGTCTTCGGCCATTTCGCCGCGGTCTGCGATGTTGATCTCCAGGTGGCACCCCGAGAGGTGGTGGGCCTGCTCGGCGCCAACGGCGCGGGCAAGACGACGCTGATCAGGATGCTGCTCGGCTTGCTGCCACCGAGCCGCGGCGAGGTCCGCCTGTTCGGGCAGTTGCCGTCCATCGATACCCGCCGCAGGCTCGGCTATCTGCCGCAAGGCCTCGGCCTCTACGACGATCTCACACCCGCGGAGAACATGGCCTTCGCGCGCGCCGCGTTCGGCGGTGAGGGTGGCGAACTGCCCGCGGGCCTGGAGCGCATGAGCGGGATCCCGGTCGGGCGCCTTCCCCTCGGTGTCCAGCGGCGGGTCGCCTTCGCACAAGCACTCGGCCACCGGCCCGACCTGCTCGTCCTGGACGAACCCACGTCAGGCGTCGACCCCCTCGCCAGGGCGCGGCTGTGGGAGACGATCGGCGACGCCGCTGGCGCGGGTGCGGGGGTGCTTGTCACAACGCACCACATGGACGAGGCGCAGGAGTGCGACCGCCTGGTGGTGATGGCGGACGGCCGCGTCGTCGCCGAGGGCGAGGTGGCCGCGATCGTCGGCGCGGCGCGTGTGACCGTGGTCGAGACACCGGATTGGGCGAGCGCGTTCGACGTCATCGAGGGGGCTGGAAGGGTGGCTGGCCTCGTCGGCCGCAGCCTCCGTGTTCCCGGTGCCTCTCCCGAGCAGGTGCGGGAGATGCTCGGCACGATCCAGGCGAGGATCTACGCGATGCCCGCCACGCTGGAGGAACGGTTCCTCGAGCTCACGCAACCGCCAGCCGCGGCTGGTGTCGGTGGGCGCGAGAACTGAGCCGCGCCAGGCCAGATCGCGCGGCGCTCCACTTGGGGCCGCGCCCGCTGTGTCACCCTCGCGTGCTCACCCTTCGCGTGGACCGGCCCCGTTTGATTCAGCGCCGCGGGCGGATTTCTCCTTATCGGCACAGTTATTTGCCGGTCTAGACGGTTAAGTGCGCGCGAAGATTTAGCCACGAACCAATTCTGATCTCGCCAAAGCACTGCCCGCATACGATAAGGTGCTCGCGTTTACCCAGGTAATTAAGGTAACTGCGGGGGGATCAGGAATGCGACAATATCGCGACAAAGCCTCGGCCGCATTGCGGAAACATGGCCACGGAACGGTCAAGACACTTCTCCCGCTGCTTGTATTGGCCCCGCTGGTCGCGTGGGCCGGGCAGGGAGCGCCGGTCGCCGCCATGGACCGGCAATCCGCGGGCGCGACCGGCGCGATCGTTTCTGCCGTCCACGGCAAGTGCCTCAGCAATTACCCTAACTACGCCGGTCAAGGCCTCGTCGCGGGCGTCGACGAATGTGACGGCACTAGCTCCGAGCGCTGGACACTGCCGGCCGACAATACCGTCCGCGTCGAGGGCAAGTGCCTTGCGGTCACAAAGAAGGCCGCCGGGACCGGGCTTGTCCTGGCCAAGTGCGGTGGATCACCCGCGCAGTTCTGGGAAGCAGACGGCCTCGTCGAAGCCACGGGTGCCGAGCTCATCAATCCCTGGTCGGGCAAATGCATGACCGACCCGGACGGCACGACCGTCGACGATACCCAGGTACGGCTCTACGCCTGCATCAGGTCGGCGGCTCAGACCTGGTACCTCCCGCCACGCACACCTTGACGATCCACCATGGTCGGCCCTGACCGGTCGCTAGCGAATCGCGCGCGGTCCATCAGGCCCCCACGCCACTGTCGTTAACGCTGGCCCGCGGCCGGCCTGCTCGCCGGCGGCGCGTGCCTGCTGCTCGCGGCGGTCGCGTTGGTCACGCCCATCCGCCGGGGCAGTCCAGAGCACACAGGATCGCCGCGCGGCGGCCGGCCGCTCGGCGTCAGCCGCAGAAGAATTCGGTCAGCACGCCGGTGAGAACCTCAACGTCGACGTCGTGGGTCTGTCCTGGCAGGGTGCGGCGCTGCACGTTGGGAAGGAGATCGGCGAGTGCCTGCGCGCCGCTGTGCATGTTCGCGGGGCTGGCCCCGCCGTCCATGACCAGCGTGGGAGCCGTCAGGGCCGCCCAGCGGCAGGCCGGCAGCGGCCGACCGGACATCGTGCCCGCCAGGATGGTGAAGTCGTAGACGAGCGTGTGCGCCGATGCCTCCCACTGCGCCCAGAACGGCGAGTTCCGTATCGTGGCGACGGTGGTGGCGGGCACGGCAAGCGCCTTTGTCATGTAGTACTCCACCGCATCCCCCCGGCGCCCGGACGCCACCAGCGAGGTCAGTCGCTGCACGATGTCGCTGGGCACCGGGGGCCTGGAGCCGTCGACGATGAACGGCGGCTCGTAGAGCGCCAGCTTGGTGACCGCCAGACCGCTCGCCGCCGCGTCCAGGGCGAGGACCGCGCCGGAGGAACCACCGATCAAGAAGGCCGCTCCGCCTGTCTCGCCGATCAGCGCCGCGATGTCTTCCACCTCGCGCTCGACCGCGTACGGCGCGGTATCACCGCTGTCGCCGTGCCCCCGCCTGTCGTAGTTGAACACGGTGAAGTTCCTGGCGAGGACCGCGGCCAGCGGTGCGCCAGCCGACCGGTCAGCGAGCGCGCCACCTACAAAGATGACCGGAGGCCCGTCGCCCAATATGTCTAACGCGATCTTGGTGCCGTCGCGGGATGTGACCCTATGCATAGTGCTCTCCTTTCGGCACTTAATCAGCTGCATGTTAAGACGGCGAGCGAGCGCGGAAGGTATCGGTGCCGCCGGACAATGCCGGTTCGTGCCCACCCGGGCCGACAGGCAGCCGGCCTCCACTCTCCAGTTCAGCGGATCCGGCTCACCAAAGCCGCATCCCAATTTGCTCAGTCACACTTTCGCCCGCGGCCAGGCGCTGGGCGGATCTTCGTGACACGCAGACCTTCGTGACACGCAGACCTTCGTGACATGGGACATCGGTTCGCAGGCCGGGCGGTGAATACTTCGGCGCCGGGCCGGAGAGCTCCTAGTGGTCTGTAAGGCGGGTCCACCAGTGCACATTCCCATTGGGCGCCGCGACCCTGGTCATTTCGCCAATGCCGGGCCAGCGAGGGCGCGCCGCGATGATGATGAGCTTGGGGAACCTGGCCGCGAGGTGGCCGACGGGCCATCGGGCCGGCGGCTTGAGCGGAGCCGGCGCTGCCGATCGGCGGCGTCAGGGAGAGCGGCTGGGAGCGGCCGGCCGCTGGCCGGCCGACAGAGTCGCGGACGGAACCTCGTCGCCGTCAGCAACCGGGCTCCCGTTCAGCGGGCTCCGGGCGCGGCGATCGCTGCGGGCCCGATCACCGGTGGCCGCGTTTGCTCGGCAGCACCGCGCCGATGAACCACAGGATCGGGAAGATGAAGCCGATCAGCCCGAGGACCCAGTGGCCCTTGCGGAAGCTGAGTACGGCCACGGTGAACAGCAGGACCAGGTAGAGGATGCCCAGTCCGAACCAGCCAATCCCTGACATGGGCCCACATCCGTCCAGTCGCGCCCGCTGGATTCCGGTTCGGTTCCACGGGCAACGGGAAAGCTAGGTTGGGGCCGCGGCCGGATGCCGTGGCCCCAACAGTCTGCGGCCCCGCCGGCGCCGGTGGGATCACCCCGACCGGATGGTCACGCTCCGGCATCGGCCTGGCGCGCCTACGGGATGGCCCGCGTGCGGTAGCCGGGCTGGGCGCCCGGGATTGGGCGCGGAACATGGTGCCGCCGGCCGCCCCGTCTGGGAGAGCGCCCGGCGGCACGTGTGGGCGGTCAGCAGCCGCCGACGCCCTGCCAGGCGGCGACGGTGTCGCCGGCGGTATAGGTCGCGCCGGCTGTGTCAAAACCGAACGTGCGGTTGGCGATGTAGCCGCACGAACTGGTCTCCTCGACGTTGCTCCAGCTGCCGAGGGTGAACTTGTACTGGAAATTCGCGACAGGCACGCCAGTGATCGTCAGCGTCCACGTGTTGGTACCGGTCTTGACCATCGGATAGTCCGTCGCGATCCAGTCGTCAGCAGCAGGGATCCCGGTGCCGAGCACGTCGTAGTTGCCGGACAGGTAGACGGTGTCGCCGCCTGGCGTGCTGGCCGGCACGGTCACGTTGATGACGGCCGTGGAGTCCCCGCACGCGGCCGGGCCGCCCCAGTTGGCCACGGTGTCGTTGACCGTGCCGCCGTTCACGCTCATGCTGCGGTTGCCGATGTCCGCGCAGCCCGCGTTCTTCTCGACATTGCTCCAGGTGCCGCCCAGGTCGTACTTGTAGGACAGCGTCGTGGCTGCGGCGGCGCTGATCGTGGCGGTCCACTGATCGGCGCTGACCCGCGTCATCGGGATGCCGGCGGCGGCCCAGTCGGACTGGCCAAGGCCGAGCGCGGACAGGTTCCCGGCCAGGTAGACCGTCTGCCCGGAGGCGTCGGTGTTGACCGGCACGGTCACGTTCACGGTCTCCTTCACCGAACCGCTGACCGGGCAGTTGCCCTGCTGCACGCACTGGGTGACGACTGCGGGGGTGTCGGTGTCGTGGCCGGCCGAGATATCGTTCGCGAGGCGCGCGTACTGCGCGAGCGCCCACATCAACGGGGTCGAGGAGTTGTCGGGCTGGCCGAACGTGAAGCCGCCGGTGCCAGTGCTGCCGCCCCAAACTTGCTCGGGGATCTGGTAGCCGGCTGCGCCCGCTGTGCCTGCCAGGGTCTGCAGCATCGACTGCGCTCCGGCGAGGTTGCCGTTGGCGACGTCGTACTCGCCGCGCTCGCCGGTCAGCACCGGCCAGGGGTTGCCCACACCGGTCCCGGTGTAATCACCGCCAGACGCCGTCTCGCCGTAGCCGTCGAAGTTGTACCTGTGCCAGATCGGGCCCTCGGGGGTGTTGACCTGCAGTTGCGTGTTCACCACCCCGATCGTGTTGGTGATGTCGGCCGAGGTCACCGCCTTGACGCCCAACCGGACAAGCTCGATGAAGCTGGGGTCGACCACGGTGCGGTCGTCATGGTTGCCGCCGCCGTTCTGGATGAAGATCGACGCACCGGAATCCGGATTCCCGTCCGGGGTGATCCGCAGGAAGTAGCTGCCGCTGCCGTAGGGGCCGTTGGTGGTGTAGGTCAGGCTGTCCACCTCCGACGCCCACGACAGGGCCGTGGACTGGTACGTGGCGGCCTGGCTGGTGGCGCCGTTGGCTTTGGCGATGTACGCGGCGCACAGCAGGCCGGCGATCTCGGCGGCCATGGTCGCCGGGGAGTATCCGCCGTTTTCCTCCCAGCGCTCCTGCGGCGTCGCGGGCCCGTTGCTGACCAGGTAGTTCGCCAGGTTCTGCACGGAGGACCAGACTGTCGAGCTAGTCGCGCCGAGCTGGTAGGCCAGGATGATCGGGTCGGCGACCTCGTCCATCTGAAGGGAGCCGAACACCGCGGTGCCGTTCAGGAAGGTGTTCTGCTTGACCGCGCCGTTCGACTCCTCCTCGTACTGGAAGATGTAGCTCAGTGCGGCGCTCGCATCTGCGGTATCACCGGCCGCGAGCAGCGCGCTCGCCATCTCGTACTCGTCTCTGGTCCACACGACGTGGTAGCCGTGGGCGCCTGCGCTGTTGGCGCTGACGCTGGCGCCCCACGGGTCGGTCGGCGACGCCACGAAGCCGCCGACGTAGGTCTTGTCCTCGTCGGCCTTGAGCTCCATCAGGGAGACGTAGTACTGCGTCTGCAGCGTCGAGCTGCCGGTGACCGACGCGGGCGGGGAGTGCAGGCCGCCGACCCAGGTGTGCCAGCCCGACTCGAACGAGCTTTCCAGCGAGGAGAATCCCGCGGCCAGTGAAGCGGCCGCGTCGGCGATCGCGGCGGCCTGGCTGGAGTCGAAGCCGAGGGCGAGAGTGAACGTGGTGCTCCCGCTCGCGGACACCGGGATCTGCCCGACCTGGACGATGTGCCCGCCCGCCGTTGCCGAGCTGTAGGTAGCCGTCAGCCCGTGGCTGCTCGCGAGCTGTGCGCTGCCGTCACTGGACGACCCGACGTAGCCGGATGTGGTCTGGGTGAAGCCGGTGGAAGCGGTGAGTGCGCTTGACACGCTGCCGTTGCTGGCGACGAGGTCACCACTGGCCGCGTCGGTGCCGCCGGTGTTCCCCATGCCATCGTTGTTCAGCTGCGGTAGGTAGTCGGCGTAGAGCTGGAGCGGACCGGAGGTCAGGTTGTCGAAGGTGGTCTGGATGAGCACGACCGACCGGGACGGGTCTGCGATATAGGTCTTGGTGATCGAGAAGTCGCCGTTGGTCGCCTTGTTCACTTGCTGCCATGCCAGCGAGGTCGGGTCGGCGAGCGAGATCGCGTGGGTCGTGCCCGTGGTCTCCGCGCCGGTGAAGGTCGAGCCGTCGGTCACGATGTACTGGAGGCCGAACGTGTCCGGGGTGTCCGTCTGTGGGTAGAAGACGTTCTCGAGTTCGCCGTCGCCCAGCGTGTACCACACCTTGGACGCGGAGCCGAGCGAGCCCGCGAAGCCCTGCAGATTCGACTCGTTCCAGGTCGCGTTGGCACCAGGCGCGCCAGGGGCACTGGCCTGGGCGAGCGCGGCGGCGGCCGGCTTCGCGGCGGCACGCGCCCAGCGGGCCTCCGCGTGTGTCCGGGTCGCGGCGGCGGCCAAGGGGGTCACCAGGGACGCCGTCGTCGCCGTACTGGACGCCGTGGCTGCGGCGTCAGCCGCCGGGGTCATGGTGCCGGCCGCGGCCAGCACGGCTGCGACGGCGAACAGCGCCAGGCCACGCGGTGCCAGCCTGGTACCGAGCGGAGTCAGCCTGGTACCGAGCGGAGTCAGCCCGATATTACGCCGGGGCAGCGGCATGCCATGCCGGATCGCCGCCAGCCATGCGGCGGAGCGTAATCTCCGCTGACCAATCATGGCCATCCTCTCCTCTTCCCGCTAGTGACCGGCTTCCGCCAGTGACCGGCATTCGCCTGTGACCCGCTACCGCGAGGACCCGCGGCAGCGCCAAGCCGACAGATCGCCGACAGATCCGCCGTCTGGACGACGGCCGGTCAATGCCGTCCCGTACAACATAAATTTCGGCCTAATGAGCGCCCAGAGATAATCTGTAAATAACTCGCTCAAGATCAGGAATAATCTGTAAAAACCCTGCCATAGCGCCAGTTGATCATTGACGTGCTGATCGCCTTTCTCGCGCCGCGTGCATGCGGCGGGTGCATGCGGCGGGTGCATGCGGCAGGTGGGTGCGGCGGGTGGGTGCGGGCGGCAGACGCCCGATGGCGGATCCCGCGTCGCCGCACCACTGACCACGGAAAGGCGGCTCCAGGTGGCGGCGACGCGCTGCCCGCCAGGCTCTGGCCCGCCAGGCCCGTCTCAGGCTGGGTCTACATGTCCGGGTGATCGATGTCCACGGGCGGCAAGTCCTGCACCTGGTGTTTGGTGATGTTGAGCCGGATACCATCGTCGACCCCGGCCACCGCGCTGATCGGGATAGCCACTTCCTTGCGGCCCCACAAGTGCCCCTCTTGAAGGAGCACGTGGGTCACGTGGTGGTTGCCGGGGTCGATGACGAGCCCCTGGACTTGCCCGATGTTACCGTCGGTGGCGTGGACGTGCTCGCCGCGGCGCACCGCCACCTCGCCCAAGGGGACCGTGTCGTACGTGACGGTCTGGGAGACCCCCGGTACCATGTCACCGCTCACGCTGCCGCCCAGGCTGGAGTAGGGCCAGGCGAGCACCTGTTCCGGGCCGTAGGCCGCGTAGCCCCTGGTTCCCGGCACGAACTGTGTCTCCTCGGCGGAGTCGAGCTTCTCGAACTCCGCCATGGTGCAGCGGAGCCGGATCTCGCCCGTCGCTGCGTCGACAAGTTCGAGAGGAACAAGCCGGCCGAGCCCTTCGCGCCCCTTCGGCTCGACCACGAGATGGGTTACCGCGCGGGCCACGGGGTCGACTACGACGCGGCTCACCTCGCCACAGTCTCCATCGGTACAGCGAGCATCGGCCCCGATCGTGAACGGCGTCGTTTCTGCCATAGCCACCCTCCTCGACTCCTTGGACCCTAGCGCGAACCCGGCCCGCCGCAGCGTCTTCGAACCCCGCGCCGGCGAGTTCGCCGCGACACCGTCCGCACGTCTGAGCCCGCGTTGCTCGTGCGGTGGCATGTTGCGGCGGGCGTCCGCGGCGCCGGTTTCCAGCAGATAGTCCCCGGCGGCCGCGCGCCGCAGGGTCAGGCCAGCCGGCCTGCCCGCCACAGTGGTGCGGTTATCGGGGTTGGCCATCACGAGCACTGAGGGACTTGCCACGTCCGGCCTCAGGCGGGCCAGAACGAGCAGCGCACGCCAGTGTGAATTCTGTTGCGCAGATGCTGGCCGATGAATGTGTCGGCTTCCTCGATCCGGTTAAGTGCCCGGCGAATCGCCTTGCCCACGGCGATCCGGGCTCGTTCCTTGTTATCAGGGAAGCGCCGAATACGACCGCCGATTGCACTGGCGCCGGTAAGCTCCATGACCAGCCAGTCGCGTTCGGCGCGAGCGCGGGCCGCGCGCTCGAAGTCGTTCCTGGATTCCAGATCCTCGATCTCGGTGCGCAGCCACGACAGGCGGCGGCGGTATTCATGTATGGCCACATTGTCGAGTACCGGCTGCGCGGACACGCCTTTACCTTCGGCGGCGTGACCGGCTGCCGCCACGCCGGCTACTAGCTCGATCGCGGGAATCTCCTGCCCCGGATTGGCAATCAGAACGGCCAGGTGGAGCAGCCCGACGCTGTGCTCGATAAGCACGCTTCTATGGCCGCACTCGACCCGCCATCTCCTGCCGTAGCGGGTGCAAACCACTACCGCCGGCTTGGGCGTCCGATTCGCGTACGCGGTCATCCCGCCGAATTCCTTGGTCATTTCCACCATCCCGTGCAATCGCGCCGACGCGTTCGAACCACACCGCGGACAGGAGCGAATGCAGCCCCGGCACCCGCACGGTGCCATCCAGGGCTGGAACACAGCTGACGCAGCGCTGAAATGACGGGCGAAGGCGCAGGTGGAAGGGTGACAGCCCGCGGCAGCCGTTAAGAACCATGATCCCGAACGGCGAGCGCACGCGTCACGGTCGTGCCGTGCGGCCGCCGCCGCGCGCCGGACCCGAACGGAGCGCTTCCCGCCGGTGCGAGAGTTTGCCGGCGATCACCAATGCCTCGCGGCCACTACTCAATCCGTCCGCACCGCACCGTGCGGGCCGGGCCTGCCGGGCCGGGCCTGCCGGGCCAGGCCTGCCGGGCCGGGCCTGCCGGGCCGGGCCTGCCGGGTGCCGTGCTGCCCCACAGGGGCTACGGCCGTCCGGCCGTTCAGCTGCCCGCGTGGCACCGCCTTCGCCCACAATCTTCAATCCCCACCGAACCGGATGCGGCTGCGGCACGTGGATGACTTGGGGGGTTGGTTTCGGTGGCGGAGGAACGGGGTTGTCATGCAGGTGCGGCTGCTTGGGCCGGTTGATGTGGTGGCTGATGGCGGTCCGCGGCTGGTGCGTGGGGTGCGGCGTAAGGCGGTGCTGGCGGCGCTGGCGTTGCATGGTGGTGAGGTGGTGAGCACGGGGCGGCTGGTGGATGTGGTGTGGGGGGAGCGGGCGCCGCAGACGGCGGTGAACACGCTGCAAAGTCATGTGTCGCATTTGCGTGGTGTGCTGGGGAGCAAGGCGGCGATTGTGGCGCGTCCGCCGGGTTATGTGCTGGATCTTGGTGGTGAGGGCACGGATGTGCGGGTGGCTGAGCGGTTGCTGCGGCAGGGGGCGCGGTCGGCTGATCGGGTCCGGGGGGTGGCGCAGCTGAAGGCTGCGCTGGCGTTGTGGCGGGGGCGGCCGCTGGCGGATGTGGCGGGTGTGGCGTGGCTGGAGGAGCAGGCGGGGCGGCTGGATCTGCTGCGGGTGCAGGTGCAGCGGGCGTTGTTCGAGGCGCGGCTGGCGGCGGGGGAGCATGTGCGGCTGGTCCCGGGTCTGGAGCGGATGGTGGCGGATCATCGGCTGGATGAGCAGCTGCATGGGCAGCTGATGGTGGCGTTGTACCGCGCTGGCCGGCAGGCTGATGCGCTGGCGGTGTTTCACCGGCTGCGCCAGACGCTGGGTGAGGAGCTGGGGATCGATCCCAGCCAGCCGTTGCGTGATCTGGAGATGGCGATCCTGCGGCAGGATCCGGCCCTGGACGCGCCCGCCCCGGCCGCCGCCCCGGGGGCCGCCCCGGCCGCCGCCCCGGCCGCCGCGCCGGGGGCCGCGGCGGTGCTGGCTGCGGCGGTGCTGGCTGCGGCGGCGGTGCCGGTTCCCGCGCAGCTGCCGCCGGCGGTGCCCGCGTTCACCGGGCGCGGCGCCGAGCTGGCCAGCCTGGATGCGATCCTGCCCGGTCCGGCCCAGCCCGGTCCGGCCCAGCCCGCGGCGGCCCAGCCCGGTCCGGTCCCCTCCGGTCCGGCCCGGCCCGGTCCGGAGGAGCCCGCCGCGGTGGTCATTGCCGCGGTGTCGGGGACCGCAGGCGTCGGCAAGACCGCCCTGGCCGTGCACTGGGCGCACCGCGTGGCCGCGCACTTTCCCGACGGGCAGCTGTACGTCAACCTGCGCGGTTTCGACCGGTGCGGGGCGGCGCTGGAGCCGGGCGAGGCGGTGCGTGGCTTTCTCGACGCGTTCGGGGTGCCGGTGGCGCGGATCCCGGCGGGCCTGCCAGCCCAGGTCGGGCTGTACCGCAGCCTGCTCGCGGGCAAGCGGGTACTGGTGGTGCTGGACAACGCCCGCGACGCCGGGCAGGTCCGCCCGCTGCTGCCCGGCTCGCCCGGGTGCCTGGCCATCGTGACCAGCCGCAGCCACCTCACCCCACTGGTGGCCACCGAGGGCGCCAGCCTGCTGACGCTGGACATGCTGTCCGTTGCTGAGGCCCGCGATCTGCTGGCCCGCCGCCTGGGCGCCGACCGGGTGGCCGCCGAGCCCGGTGCGGTGGACGACATCATCGCCCGCTGCGCGCGGCTGCCACTGGCCCTGGCCATCGCCGCCGCCCGCGCCGACACTCGCCCGGGCTTTCCCCTCGCCGTGCTCGCCACCGAACTGCGCGAGGCCACCGCAGCCCTGGACACCTTCCATGGTGGTGACGTCGGCACTGACGTGCGGGCGGTGTTCTCCTGGTCCTGCCGCACCTTGAGCACCGGCGCCGCCAGGCTGTTCCGGCTCCTGGGCCTGCACCCCGGGCCGGACATCGCCGCACCCGCGGCCGCCAGCCTCGCCGGCGTCCCGCTGGAGCAGGCACGCACCCTGCTGACCGAACTGACCCGCGCGCACCTGCTCACCGAACACGCCCCCGGCCGGTACGCCTTCCACGACCTCCTGCGCGCCTACGCCACCGAACAAGCCCGCGAACACGAGAGCGCGGATGCCCGAAACGCGGCAGTCCAGCGCGCGCTCGACCACTACCTCCACATCGCGTTCGCCGCGGCCCGGTTGCTGCACCCGCCCGACGACCTGTTCACCCTCGGCGCGCCCGGGCGTGGGGTCACCGTCGATTACCCGCCCGATCACGAACAGGCGACCTCCTGGTTCACCGCCCAGCGTCCCGTACTGGTCGCCGCCGTGAGCCAGGCCGCCGCTGCCGGGTTCGATACACAGGCCGGGCAGCTGGCGTGGACCCTCGTCATCTTCCTCGGCCGGTGCGGGCACTGGCACGACCAGATCGCCGTACAGGAAGCCGCTTTGGCGGCCGCGCGGCGCCTGGCCGATCGGCCAGGCCAGGCCCGCGCCCACCGCGGTCTCGCCGACGCCTGCACCCGGCTGGGCCGCTACGACGACGCACTCGCCCATCTCCAGCCCGCCCTCGATCTCTTCGGTGAGCTCAACGACCTCGCCGGTCAGGCGCGCGCCCATCTCGACGTCGCCAAGGTGCACGAGTGCCGGGGCCGGCACGCGGAGGCGCTGCGCCACGACCAGCAGGCCCTGCTCCTCTTCCGGGTTGCCGGAGTCCCAGCCGGGCAGGCCAGGGCGCTCAACGGCACCGGCTGGTGCCACGCCCAGCTCGGCGACTACCAGCTGGCCCTCGACTGCTGCCGGGAGGCCCTCATCCTGCTGCGGGAGTGCGGCGACCGGTGGGCTGAGGCCGCCACGCTGGACAGCCTCGGCTACGCCCAGCACCACCTCGGCGACCACCTTCAGGCGGTCGCGTCGTACCGGCAGGCCCTGGACGTGTGGCGGGACACCGGCGATCGCTTCGGCGAGGCGGACACCCTCACCCACCTGGGTGACACGTACCAGGCAGCCGGTGACCCCGGCGCCGCGGACCGGTCCTGGCGGGACGCCCTGGCCATCCTCGACGCGCTCGATCACCCTGATGCCGAGCAGGTCCGCGCCAAGCTCCGCCATCACGGCGACCCGCCGATCCGCGCCAGCCGCGCCCTCGCCGCGGCTGGCTTGGCAGGCTGACACGCCCCCGAGCCACCTGTGCTCACGGCCAAGGCCGACTGCCCAGCACGATCCCGCCGTCGCTTCAGTAGAACAACGCTGCGTCTTGGCGCACCCGCATGAGTCCGAGTCCGCCTCAACTTGGCTCAACGCCGACGTCCCCCGCACGCAGGTTTCCGAGTCGGAAGGGCACAGTTGACGGGCTGGTGAGCGGGGGCACTACCGGTAGATGTCGCGGCGGTGGCCGCCGAAGAAGATCATCTCCCTGGAACCGGCACCGCCAGCCCCCTGACCTGCGCGAACACCACCGCCTAGTGACACGCCCTGTCGCTGGGCTTTTTCGTGTTCCCGCAGGTAACTGCCTATTTTTCGGTCACTAGGCGGAGACAATTCTGCGGAACCCAGGGCATGGCCGCGTTCCGCAAGGACCGCCATCAGCGGCGGATGGACTGGATCGAGACGCCACTCAAGGTCGTGATGGCACTCCCCAAGATCGGGCTCGGGCTGTTCGCCGCGATCGGGATCTTCCTCGGCATCGCGGCCAAGCGCATCGCCGAGGTGGCGGTCCCGTTCCAGGTCGTTGCCCGCATCGTCATGTGGGCGGGCATCGCCATATCGGTCTCGTACGGCCCGATCCTGCTCGCGGCGCCGTGGATCGGCCTCGCGGCACTGTGGTGGACCGGCCGCGCCCACGCGAACGCCCACATGACCGGGTGGGCCGTCGCGCCCGCGGACAGCGGCGACGGAACGATCGTGATCACAGCCGACACGATCGTCCTGGCGATGCAGAACCTGCGGGATACCCGAGATCAAGAAGGCGTTCAAGGACGGGTGGCGGCCGGCGTTCCACACGCTGCCGGTACGTGACGGCCGCGGATATGCGGCGGTGTTCAGCCTGCCGCTCGGCGTCACGGCCGGGATGGTCGCCGACCAGCGCCCCGTCCTGGCCCGCAACGTCCACCGCGCCGAGGTCGAAGTCTGGCCATGCGACGCCGAGAAAGCCGGCACCGGGCCGGCCGGGACGGTCGCGCTGTGGATCGCCGACTCAGGAGTCCTGTCCAAGCCCGCGCCCGAGTACCCGCTGATGCACGAGGGGACGGCCGACGTGGTCGCGGGTGTACCGGCCGGGGTGGCGCCGCGCGGTGACGTCCTGTCGGTGCCGGTCGTCGGCAACAACTTCGTCGCGGGCGGGCAGATGGGGCAGGGCAAGTCGAACGCCTGCCGGGTAATGCTCGGCTGCGCGCTGGACCCCCTCGCCGAGCTGGACGTGTTCGTGTTCGCCAACAACGGCGACTTCGACACCTACGCGCCGCGCCTGGCCCGGTACCACAAGGGCGTTGAGGACGACACGATCGAGGCCGCCGTCAGCCGCCTGCATGAGCTGTACGGCGAGGTCGGCCGCCGCGAGGCCCGTCTCGCCGAGCTGGGCGCCAAGAAGGTCACACGGGCGCTCGCCGAGGCGAACCCGGGACATGCGGCCGATCGTCGCCCTGTTCTCCGAATGCCATGAACTGTTCAGCCACGACGAGCTGGGCGAGACGGCGGCCGAGCTGGCGACCAAGACCGCCAAGCGCGCCCGGAAGACCGCCATCACGCTGCTGTTCGACACCCAAAGCTCCCGCAAGGAGGCGATCCCGCCCAAGCTCGTCGAGCTGGTCAGCGTGAACTGCTGCTTCTACGTCAAGACCTGGCGCAGTAATGACGGGTCGTTCGCTGCGGGTATCCGCGCGACCGAGCTGCGGCCCGGCCGCGACCGGGGGACCTCGGTGATCACGGGCGTGAGCGACGCCCAGTTCGAGCTGCTCCGCTGGTACTTCATCGAGGTCGACGACGACACCGGGTTCGACGCCGCCGCCGACGTGATCGCCCGCGCCGTGGAGAACCTGGCGCCCGGCACCAGGACGTCCGCCCCGGCGCCGCAGGCGATCGAGGCACGCGACCTGCTCGCCGACCTGGAGGCCGTGCTCGGCGCGGAGAAGGCGCGCGTCGCCGACCTGCCCGCCCGGCTGCGCAAACTCGCCCCGGCCTGGACGCCGTACCGCACGCTCACCGGCACACAGATCCGCGAGCAGCTCGACGGTGCCGGGGTCCGCGTGACGAACGCGGGCAACGTGCCCCGGCTCGATCCCGCCGACGTGCGCCGCGCCCTGACCGCGCGGGACGACGGGGTTAGTTAGGTGGCGCGCATCTGTCACACGCGTCTCTCTGGGGCTGCCGCGAGGGGTGACCTAACCCCCCTGCGGGGCCTAACTTGCCTAACTTTCGCAGGTCAGCGGCCTAGTGAGGCCGCAGCGGCGGCGGGTGAGAAAACTAACCCGCTACCGGCCGCCCTAACTCGCTGGAGGTGCATGGTGTCCGTGATCCTGTTCGCCGTGATCGTGGCCGGGAGCTACCTGGTGTCGCTGCTGCTGTGGCCGTACACCGCGTGCGGGCGGTGCAGCGGCAGCGGCCGGAACGCGGGCAGCAGCCGGAAACGGTTCGGAACCTGCGGGAAGTGCGGCGGATCCGGCCGCAAGGAACGGCTCGGCACACGGATCCTCCGGCGCCGCTGACAGGCGTCACCTGGGCCGCCGCGGCGGCGCCGCGCGGATGCTCGCTGAGGGTGCCGGTAAATCTCGTGGTAGATCTCGCCCCGCTGGGGGCGATTCCTACCACCCGGATCTACCGCCGCCATCTACTGACCAGTAACGATCTTGTTCCGGATGAGATTCCGGGCCCTGAATCTCCTGTGCACCACAGTTGCCCGCGAGACGTCCACATAAGAACTCACCGTGAAAGGAACCGCACGATGCGACACAGACCCTTCGCCCTCGGCGCCGCCGTCCTCGCCGCGGCCGCCGCGTTAGCCGGGTGCTCCAGCGGCGGGACGCCACAGACGGCGGCAAGCGCGGCACCTGCGGCAGCATCCCAGTCGCCCGGTCAGCCGGAGACAGCCGCCGGAGCGCGCGCCACCGCGCAGCAGTACTTCGACCTCTACTCGGCCGGCGAGTACGTGGCGGCCTGGGCACTGCTCAGCCCGGCCGCCCAGAAGGCGATCCCGCAAAGCGTGTGGGTGGCTGTGCACGAGGGGTGCCCATCGGCGAGCGCCGGGCTCGCCTACGATGTCACGCACATCACCATGGCCGGGAACACGGCTGTCGCCACGGTGACGCTGGCGGGCGCCCTGTCCAAACTCGCCACCGGCAGCGAGGCCTTCGCCTACTCGGGCGGGCGATGGGGGTTCAGCCCGTCCGACATGAGCATGTACGGCCACGGGAGCGTGGCCAAGGACATCGCGGCGGCCAAGGCCAAGGGACTGTGCTCGGGCTGACTTGCACCGCGAAAGAAAGCCCCGCCTGGCCGGAGCTGGCGGGGCGTTCAGCGCATTGGTGTACGCGCGCCTAGCGTAGCGCGTCGGCCTCAGCGCCAGGCGCCCTCTAGCTTCACGGCTTCGCGGTAACTCCCATCCTCGATTCTGCGGGGCACTTCCTGCCATTCGCGGATGACCCTGCGCCTGCCGCTGGGGATCTTCGGCCAGCTATCCCGCGTGACGAGCGTGCCCGCGTAGACCGGTTCCCAGGAAAGCGCGTAGAAGCGATCGGCCTGCGGCAGCAGGGTTCGCAGGGCATGTACCGCCCTGCGGTGATACCACTTGCTCACAACGGTCAGCCGCAGCCCCAGCGCCAGGGCCTCGCGCAGGAACGGCAGTGACAGTTCCACGTTCTGCCAGGTGTCGGCGGACTGGTCTTCTACCCGGATCGACGAGTCCGGGACGCCAGCGCCGACGAGAAGCTCCCGGAACATGCGGCCCTCGACGACGCCGTTGTGACGGTTGATGCCCCCTGTGACGATTACCAGCGGCGCCAGGCCGCGGTGGTGCCGCTTGGAGACGATGGCGGCTGGCTGGGCTTGGTTGGTTCCGAAGATGATGTGAGCGGTCGGCTCGCCCTGCGGCGGGGGCGCCTCGATATCTACGTAGGCGGTGATCGCCGCAACCTGCTCCTGGCTCAGCTCGCCCGCGCTCATGCGCGCCCTCCGGGTCGCTGCGAACGGGGTGCCGGAAGTGCCAGGCGCGTGGCATCAACGTAGCGGCCGTGGTAGTCGGCGGTGTGCGTGGCCCCCGGGGCCTTGTGCGCGAGCGACCGGTCGAGTTTCCCGGCCAGCACCATCGTCGGCCACACGACACGCCCGCATTCCAGCGCCGCGGCCCCGGCCGCGGCCGCCTCGTCCATCTCGCCAAGGCCGGCCGCGGCAAGTCCCAGTATCAGGAGCATGCGGGCATAGTTGGTCGGCCGGTCTCCCCGGGCCTGGGATTGAGTGCCGTATGCGGCCTCGATGAGGCGCCCCGTGGTCTCCGCTGCGTCCCGGTATTTCTTCACCAGCAGCAGGGAAGTCGCCGTGTAGGGGGGATCCTCGTCATAGGGGATGGAATAGACGCCGGTCATACCGGCGGGGCGGCGGAGACGGTCCATCGCATCAGCTGCCCGGCGCTTCGCCTGCGCCATGCCCCCAGCGTCTCCAAGCATCGCCAGAGAGCGCATCTCCTGGGCGGCGAGCTTCGCGTGCACAACGGACCCCACCGGCGCCTGCAGCTGCCCGCTGCGGGCAGCGTCCGCCGAACGGTGCGGATCGCCCCGGTAGTAGGCGATCAGGGCCCGGGTGAATGCCGCCCAGCCCAGCAGTTCCGGAAAGCGCGCATCCCTGCCGCGGCGTTCGGTGTCGGAACACCACACGAGCGCCGCAGCGGGGTCGCCGATGTCGGCCGCAGATATCGCGAGCAGGCTCGATAGCCATCCCGCGGTGACGATCAGGTCAGAGTCCTGCCGCCGTGATGCATTGCCGAGCAGCGAGCCAGCGAATGACCGGGCCCTCAGCAGCTCGTCATACACGGCGGCAGACGGTGCTACAGCCAAAACGTCCGCGTAGTGGGAGACCAGTTCGGACAGCCCATCACGGGCGATATCCAGGTCGGCCACATCACCGGCCATTGTGGCCTGGACTGCTTCGACCGCTCTTGACGATTTGCGTTGCGCCGCGCCGCGCGTGCGGGGCATCGGCGGTGGCTCCGCGAGCGCGGCGAGCCCGCCGCCCGCGCCGAGCGCATCGTCCAGGAGTTGCGCCATACGGCGCCCCGGCCGCCGCTTGCCTTGCTTCAGCAGATGGACATACGAGCGGTCGCAGTGTGCCTGCCGCGCAAGCTCGCGCTCGCTGACATCGCGCTCGGCCATTAGCGCGCGAAGTCTTTCGGCGAAATCCATACGCGTACACCATTCGCGTGTTTTGCGGCCCGTATCGGCCGCGCTGACTGGCGCTGACTAGACCCTGTCAGCGCTTGTCACAGTTCCACCGTAGCCGCCTGGGCGCACAAAGTGGTTGGCCATTGGTGTACGGCAACGATCAGGGGTGGACCCGGTATGGCGAATGCACAGGATCTTGCGGCAGGGGCGGCCGAGCTGGAGAAGCTCGCCGCCGAACTCGACGGCCAGACGTACGCGGTCGCGCTCGTCACCGGCGACGGCAGGCGCCCGTGCCTGCACATCACCAACCGGCGCGCCGAGCAGCTCGCCGAGTACGTCTACAGCGACGGCCAGCACTTCTGGTGGGGCTGGGCGCAGCAAATCGCCCCCGTCGATGACCTGACGGCCGCCGCGGCGGCGATCGACCGCGTCCTCCGCACCATCAGCGGCAACCGGTGACCAGCCCGCCGCGGCTGACCCCGCTGACCGGGGCACCCGCAGGCGCCCGGGCCGCGTTCGCCGCCGCCGTGGCCGACGCGGCCGATGGGTTCCGCGACAACGCCAAGCTGTGCACCGAACGCGCGGACGAGCTGGCTGCCGACCCGATCCGCGCCGCGCTGTGCCGCGGCCAGGCCCTCGCCTACCAGGCCGCGGCCGAGCACATAGACGAGGCGTTCGCCATCGCCTCGGGCCGCTGGCACATACTCCCCGGAGATCCCCTGGGGACATAGACGCCGCGCGGCCCGGCACTCCAGAAGTGTCCCTCCGGGCCGCGCGGCCACCACACGACATAACGGCCTTCGGGGAAGGATGATCATGACCACGAACGGGACCACCTGCGAACACCACGACCCGGACCTGAAGCCAGTCGTCAACGGCTCATTCGCCAGCGGCGAGGGCATCACCCTCGACGTCGGCGAATGCCGCCGGGAGGGCTGCGGGCAGCTACTGGCCTGGATGGTCCTCCACCGCAGCGGAAAAGACTACATCCTCGACGCCGCCGTTCCCCTGTACCTGGTGGCTGAGGACGGCGGCGACGCGGAGCCTGCGCCCGCCACCGCAGAAAAGCAGGCCCAGCCCGAAGTTACTTGATCTTGGGTATATGCAAATCCGTGCCATCACCTGCCGAAACGTCGTCCGAGGCAAGGCAACGTTCTGGCTACATGACCTCGGCCGGAGCGGCGAACGAGCCGTCCGGAGAAGATCCCTGGTGATCAAGGAGCTATCACGATCGACCCTGCCCCTGGTCTTTCTGGCTACGTCCTTCGGCCGATTCTGCGAAGTCTTCGCAGGTCACCAGCCATTTGCAGCCGACACGCCGACGTAACTTGGGCCTAGCCACCCGCCGCGCGCGGCGGTGTTCCCGCAGGACAGCCGCCCCGCTACCGCAGAAAATGCCTCACTTGCTGCGGCGACCCTGTGGATCGTCTTGTTGTACAGGGCGTCCTCGGCGGCCTTCAGTTCCTGGAGCAACTCGAGCGCGGGCCCACCCTTGATGCCCAAGCTCTGGATGGTGTCGATCTCACGCTGCAGGACACCCGCGGCCTTCTGGGCGCTCTGCGTGTGATCCAGCGTGGCCTGGGACAGGTTCAGCGTGTCCTGCACGGACGTCTTGAGCGCGTCCGACGCGGCCCGCTGCGCCGCCGTCGCGTACCCGGTCCGGTCCCCCGATGCTTTGAGAGCGGTGGCCAGGGAGACGTTGTCGTTGCGCCACGTCACCGTGGCGCCGATGACCGCGAGCGTGGGGCCGAGGAGCGCGTTCTCCGCGTCGGTCAGGTCCTTGACCCGGGCTGTGAGGTCAAGGGTGCGAGTTCGACGCCCCGGCCATGTCGTTTTGCATGGTGGCGAGCTGCGCGTTGTAATGCGCGGTGATACCAGCCGCCGCCGGGTTCGCCTGCGCGTAGGCGTTGATCTTCCCCATCGCGGTCTGCGCGGCCGTGCCGCCGCCGGCGAGCTGCTGCGCGGACACCCCGGCCTCTGTGGCGAGCTGCTCCGCCTGGGCCCGGGTCAGCCCGTACGTGTTTTGCAGCGTCGTCACGTGGCTGCCGAGGCTGGCCGCCGCGGAACTGGACTGCTGCCACGCCTGGTACTCCCGCGCGGCGGCCGTGATCGAAAGGTTCTGCGTGGCCAGGTTGTGCTGCATCTGCCCGGCGAGCTTCTGATAGCCGGCGATGTTGTACCCGGTCGCCTGGTCCTGCCATCTGGCCGTCGTGGATCTCGTACAGGATGCGCCAGTCGCCAGTCCGGGCACGCCAGGTGTGCGGGTCGCCTACGAGCTGGGTGGCCTGACCTGGCCGCGGGTTCTCGGCGAGCCGCTCGACGAGCTTCTCAATGCGCCGCTGGACAGCCCGGTCAAGCTGGGAGAACGCTTTGCGGGCATCGTCGCGGAAGACGACCTTGTAGGCCACGAGTCACCAGGCTCGGCCACGTGTCACAGGCCCGCTTCGGCCTTGACCTGCTCCCAGGGGATAAGCGGCTCGCCCGCGGCGATGCTCTCCCGGGCCGCGCGGGCCGCCACAGCGTCGGCGAAGTCCTCAAGCAGCTCGGTCACCTGCTCCGGGGAGAGGCCCTCCAGCACGGCCGCGACCTCGGCGGGGACGATCGCGGCGAGCCGCTCGCCGTGCTCGGTGAGGTAGACAACCTGCCCGCGCGCAGCCTCGTGCGCTGCGGCGCTGGCGCCGGGCACCTCTTCGAGCGGCAACTGGCTCATGTCAACCAGCGTACGCACGTCTTTGCAAGTTGCGCTACGAATGCTGGCAGCCATGCCAACCGGAGACCGCGCCAGAATGCTCGGAGAAAGTACGTTACGGCCGAATCTGGCGGCAAGCCCGTGGCACAGCAATGACCGCCTCGCAGGCGCGCTCACCGCGTGCGGGGCGCCCTTGTGACCCACGCCACAGTGGCGTCACGCTCGCGCTCAACGCGGGAGTACCCGCCCCCGAGGTCGCGCCAGGCCGGGCACAGTGTTGAGATGCCCCTTCGTGTCTGCGCGGGGTGCATCGACGGGCCACGACAGGCTCTGGAATGGTCGCATCGACGACGCGCTCAGCGAGGACGATGACGACTATAACGATCACTAACCGACGCATCTGTTTCGCCGTGGTTTCGCGAACAGCCGTCATGCGCCGGTAGACACCGGGACTAGCGGGGACCCACAAAGAACGTCCTTCCACCTCACAACGGGCAAGTGGAAGGACGTTTTCGTTCGTATGTGCGGAGGGCGTGGGATTCGAACCCACGAGGACACTCACGCGCCCTAGCGGTTTTCAAGACCGGTAAGGAAACTCGCGTGACCTGCGCAGGTGGCCGCCATGTCAACGAACTTGGGCACGCATTCGGCATGGTAAAGGTCGATCGGGTGGCTGACGCAGGCCCCCGGCCACTGCTCGCCGACTTCGGCCACTAGCGTTGCTGTACTTCGCAGAGCACCCCGAACCTCTTGACCCCCAGGACGTGGGGGTACGCGTATGCGCACATCAGGAGCGGTTAACCCGCAAAGCGTGATGTGCGGCGACCTGCGGATTGTGTGCCCGAAGGCAGGGCGTGTGGTCCCCAAGTGGTCCCCAGCCGAGCGTCGATGTCCGCAAAGGCGGATGGTGGTCATTGCAACTTGGCCAGGTAGCAATGCGCGACGGCTGGGATTACCAAGCCCGCCATCCGGCAACTTGACAAGTAAATAGCAGACATCGCGGAGGCTCAGGCGAACCCGAAAGCCTCCTCTGCTGATGTGAAGCCTGTGCATGGTGCCACGCACCATTCACAGTAGAGTGAGGCATCTTTGACGTCATGATTCGGTAGGCGCGCGACGGCGTAGGCCGGAATCTCGATCGCCGTGTGGCGCGCAAGCGGATCGCGGGGCCGGGGAACGGGCGAAATGTCGTCAGCCGCTCAACATTCCGAATCTGTGCGCAGGCCATTACCGGATAAGTCTCATCCGGAGTATGGGCAAGACATTCGAGGTCGCCGCATATGGTGCAGGAGCCGTCATCTCGCCGAGCAGCAATACGTGAGTAAATGACTCCATGCGTGTGGCCGCACGCGGGGAGGCTGCTTTGGTCGCGGTCACAGATGGAGCAGAGCCTGCGTGCGACGAACTTCGCAGACAGCCCGACACGCAAATGCATCAGCGAAAGGTGGCAGACATCAAACCAGCGATCGTTCTCCCGCTTCGCCCGGCATCCGAATAGCCCCGCGACCATTTCTCCAATCGCATGTGCCCACGCATGGGCATCGCTGGCAAGATCCGTATCCTCAAGGTGGTCGAAGGCATCCACGGCCGCGCCGAGGGCGCCCCTGGCCTGTTCTTCCAGCCGTGCGAGAAAGGCTGCATCCCTCTCCCCAGGCACCGGCAACGAAGACAGGGAGAACTGGCCCGCGGCGGCGGCCAGAAGCCGACGGGTCTCCTGCCACCGGGCACGACGAGCGGCAACGAGTGCACGACCAGCATCGGGAGTCCAGGGACGATCAAGATCAACCGGCGGGGGAACAGCTGAGCCCGCAGCGACGAGCACCTGAGAAAATGCCGCTCCATACCCGCGACGGGCCTCGGCGAGCAACCTCCGGCCTTCGGCCTCCAAAGCAGCCGTGCGGGCCGGACCTGCGGCCGGGGGAAGGAGTACCCCAAACCGGACCGCGTAACAGGGCTGGGGTCAAAGTAAGTGTTTGGGCTTGCAGGCCGCATGTTGCGATCCGGTCTCGTTTCCGGGGGCTGGTTACAGGCCGAGGAGGGCCAGTGCCTGGAGTCCGGTGCGGTCCCAGCCGAGGTCGCGGCGGGCGGCGGCGTGGTTGGGGTAGCCGGCGCGGTTGAGCACGCTGACGGTGGTGTTGGCGATCGAGGCGAACAGCCGCCAGGACTGGCCGGCTCGCAGTTGGCTGGCGTCTTCGGCGAGGGTGGTGTCGCGGCGGTGGTGCAGGCCGTTTTCTATGCCCCAGTGGTCGCGGTTGCGGGCGAGCAGGAACGCGGGGCTGGCCTGGGCGGGGGTCAGGGCGGTGACGGCCAGGACGGTCTCGCAGGAGATTTTCGCGCCGTGGCCCGCGGCGCAGGCGGACAGGCCGAGGTCATCACCGTCAGGTTCGGCGGTGGCGGCGCGGCAGGCTGCGGCGGCGGCGCGTCCGCGGACGGGGTGCCGGTAGCGCTCGATGAGCATGAGCTGGGCGGCGCCGGGGAACCGCTGGCTGATCGCGGCCGGGACCTGGCTAGTGACGCGGATGGTGCGGACCTCGTGCCGGCCGTGCCCGGTTCCGGCGGTGGCGTGCAGGATGGGCTCGTCGTGCCAGGGCCAGTCGTCGGCGGCGGCGTACAGGCCGGGCTGGTTGTCCTTGAGGGTGAGGATCCAGGCGACGCCGAGGGCGTTCATCGCGGTGACGTGCCCGGCCTGGGTGTGCATCGCGTCGGCCGTCAAGATGACCAGCTCGCCCTCCTTCTCCTTCTCCTTCTCCTTCTCCTTCTCCTTCTCCTTCTCCTTCGCTGGTGCTGGTGCTGCTGCCGTCGCTGGTGCCGCCGTCCGTGATGTTGTCGTTGTCGTGGCTGGCAGGGGTGCCGCGGCCGTTGAGGATGGCGTGCAGGAGGGGGACGAAGCAGGTGATCTCGTTGGTCTTGGCGTGCACGCTGTCCTGGCCGAGGACGGTCCCGGTGGTGATGTCGTAGGCGGCGAGCAGGTGCGGGCGGGTCCCGTCAGGCTGGACAGCGCCGCGGACGGTCTTGCCGTCGACGGCGATGTGCCGCCAGTTCAGCCGCCCGGCGGCGGCCTCGGCACGCAGCCAGGCGCACATCTGCTCATCAGCGGCTTCGGCGTCGACGGCCCGCACCGCCCGCTTGATCGTCTTGGGGCTGGGCGGCACATGCCGGCCGAGCCGGGTGCTGTACCGGATCCCGCAGCGGCGCAGCGCCTCCTGCGGCATCGTCGCCGCGAACTGCGCGGCGGCGTACACCGAGTTCGCCCCCGACAGCCGGGCCACCACGATCACCGCCAGGATCGCGGCCAGGTGGTGCCGGATGCCCTTGGCCTTGCGGTGGTCGGCCACCTTCCCCAGGTACGCCAGCAGCCCGTGCCCGGCACCCATCTCCAGCGCGTTGAAATCCGGGGCGCGGCAGCCGGTCAGCACCGGCGAGTCGAACCCGGCTGCCAGCGCCGCGATCCCGCCGCCAGCCAGCTCATACAGCCAGTACGTCTTCGGCTGGCCATGCCGGACGTACCGGGACGGCCCGGCGCTGCGCCCGTATCCCGCGGTGGATCCGGCCGCGGTGAAGTTGGCCGCGGCGTACACCGTCCCGGCATGGGTGGCGGGGTCGGTGAACGACTCCACCGCCATCAGCCGCACCCCGAACACCCGCTGGTAGTCGCCGGGCAGCGCCCGCAGCATCGCGGCCAGCGCCCGCGACCCGGCGTGCGGCACGTCCTCGGCGGCCGGCAGCACGCACAGACGCTGGTTGCCGCAGATCCGCTCCAGCCGCGCGGAACGCTGCTGCTCATCCCAGCCGATACGCGCGTCACGCACCGGGAGCCGCCACGCAGCCGACCCGAACGTGCCCAGTACCACCGGCACCCCGCCCGCCTCGGCGACGTACCGCAGCACCCGGCCCGACGCGGCTACCCCCAGGCTGTGATGTTCTGCCATCAGCGCGTTGTACTCCGCGACCTCCGCCTCCGCGACAAGACGGACCACCAGCTCACAAGGCTCAATTCGCTCATCAATCACCGGGCTGTCATACCACAGACCCCGGCGAATGTCCAGCTGGAAACATAACCCCAGATCAACAGCTAGACATAGCTACTTTGACCCCAGCCCTGGACCGCGTAACCACGCGTTTCAAGGCCAGCAAGTCGCCTGGGCGGACCCACTCGAAACCACACAGTGCCACGTGTGATCTCAGTCATTTCGGCGGCGGCTCTCCCGGACCAGGGCCATGGCCACGTCCACGACCCGCTCATCATGGCCGGTGATTCGTAGCCCTTCGATCTCACGCCGGGTGCCCTCGATCTTTACGCGATCCACCTCAATCACGAACGGCGCGGTATTCGGCCCGGGCCTATGGCCGCCGAGCGCTTGCCGTACGCGAGCGAGCAGCCACCGGTAGATTTCTCCGATGTTCTCTTGGGCAAGTGCCTGCGCGACGAACATGCCAACCGCGCCAACCTCACCCGCGCCGTATTCGCTGATGAAGGTTCTATCTGATTCCCCGTGCGCCCAATCGACGCGAACCCCGGCAGCGTGCAGAGCCCTCACGCCCTGCAGGTCAACGTCCCGGTACTCACCGCGCCCGTCTCTCACCCGCTGCGGCAGGATCAGCAGCTCTGCCTCATCTCCCCTTCGCAGGAGAAGGTCATTCGCCCACTCAGGGACCTGACCCACTCCACGATCACGGAACTTTGGCCGTTGTCCAACCCTCGATCAGGGCGGCGATCCGCACGGGACTGCTTCAAATAGACCTCGATGGCATCCAGGGTTGCCCCAAACCCGTGTTCGGCAAGCTCACCAAAGACAAGCGCATTCGAACGTGGGTCGATGAGTTGGTAACTGTCGTAGTCAAGCGCCAGCGGATCACGGCGGCGTGACTTCTGCAAGCGAAGGCCCTGCCGTTCGGCCATACGCCGCAGCCTGGCCTCACGAACCTTTTGCTCGGTATCCATGTTACGCGAGCGTACTGGAAGATGACCTGCAAGCCAACCCCGAGGATCACCTGGAACATCTCCATTGAAGGCGTTTGCCCCGATCTCCTC
>CAWKNX010000020.1:0-71761 GCA_963851085.1 uncultured Actinomycetota bacterium
GTGCGGAAAAGTTACCGCGATCATGAAGAGTCGTGCGATACCGCGCGCTTGAGGACCATCGATCTTGGGGCGGCGGGCCCGGGTTCGCGGTCAGCGCGGGTCGGCCAGGACACCACGACGCGGCGCGCCCGGCGCGCGCGGCGGGTTGGCGCCGTCGCCGGGCGCCGGCGGAAACTCAGCCGATGATGGGCAGCCGTCCATCGGGATGCGGACCGTCCGGCCGTCGGCCAGCGGCGGCGCGGATCCACTCGAGGTCGTCGGACAGGTCCGCGGGCCTACCCGGAACCGTCCGGCGGGCGAGCAGCTCATCCAGGATCGAGGCGCACGTCGCGATGGCTTCGGGTGCGGCGAGCGGCTCGCGGCCGAGCGGGTCGGTCAGGTCCAGGCCGTGGACGACCGCCTCGACGACGCGGCTCGAAACGAACTCGCCGAGCGCCATCGGCGCGTAATACCCGGACCCGACCAGCGTGGGCCTGTTCGCTCTGGCCTCCTCGATCGTCTTGCCGAACGTCTCCGCGAGCACTCCGGGCATGTCTGCGGGCGTCTTGCCCTTCACCATGGTGTAGGCGTAGTCGTATACGACAGGCGCCACCTCGGACCGCGGGAAGATGAAGAAGCTGACCCGGTCCCTGCCAACCTGGGCATCCAGCGGATCCGCGATCAGCATCCGGGTGAGCCCGATCGAGATGTCGAAATGCCCGGCGAGCTCGAAAAGTGACCAGTGCGGCAGGTTCGGGTCGAGAGGGTCGAGCTTCGTCGGCAGCGCCCATTCCGCGTCGCTGAGGCCGCTGAATACCCCAAGGATTGCCTGCAGCTCGCGCTCGAGCACGGCCGCCGAGTGTTCGTACGATTCCATCGCGTTTGTCCTTCGATCCAAGGTCGTGGGGCGAATGCGATCACGTTGACGCACGAGTGTCAAGGCTGTGCCAGCCCAGGGGGACGACCCCCCGGGATCCCCCCGCACCGGCGGGTACCGCATCCGCGGCAGCCGTTAAGGATCATGCTTGGTCAGCCAAATGCGGCCGAGAAGATGTGCATGTCCGGGTCATTCGGCAAGGTCACCCAGGCGACCGTCTTTCCAGCCGTGAGGGCATCGCGCTGAGGTAGACGCTGACCTGGTGATTCGGGTCGAGCGTGGATCCCGCCGGGATATTCCAGTGCGGGGTGGTGGCCACAAACTCGTCGCCCGCCGTCGCGGCGTCGGCGTACCAGTCGGGCAAGGTGATCGTCCCAGTGGAGGTGCTGCCATCGGCGTAGGTCGCCGACTGTCGCGGGCCGTGATTTCCGTCTCGCGGACCGTAGTCGCCGACTGTCGCGGACCGTAGTCGCCGACTGTCGCGGGCCGTAGTAGCCGACTGTCGCGGGCCGTTGGTCGCCTGCCGGGCTCGCTCGCGCTCACTCGGGTGCTCGCGGGCGGTCCCTGGGGGTCGTGAGCTGTCCCTTTTGGTGCGACCTTGTTTGATTTCTGCCGAAATCATTTCGGACAACGATGTCAGCGCGTAATGCCGCCGCGCCGCAGTCAAGAGCTCGGGGCGGCCGGGGGACCCATCGGCTCGAAGCGGCCCTCCCCCAGCAGCAGCAATAGGCCCGTGCTCTCATACGGGCGCGTCCGGACGAGCAGGTGGAGCCACTCTGAGGAGGGTAATGTCTATAATTTCGATCAACATAGTCGAATATGGCAACGGGTTCGGCCCCGCGCCCGGGGGTGGGTCTGGTACGACGTGGTTGACACACATCATGGACGGGGCCGAGACTCGCGGCATGGCTCCTGGTGCGCCGATGCTCGTGGCACGTATGTACGTCGATCTGCTCCGGGTGGGCAGCGCGATCTGTCTGTGCGCCTGACCCGGCCGCCCGACCCCACCGCGCGAGCCCGCAGTCCCGCTGCCCCAGTCCGAGCTTCCGCCGGAGCCCTCCGTCCGAGTGCGCCTGCCAGACAATCTGAAGGACGTTTCTCATGTCCCACTCGCACCATGACCCCACCTTCTACGCCTCGCCGCGCGACGCGGCGGCCGCGCCACCCGAGAAGCTCGCGTATGTGGCGACCTTCGCCCGCCCAGCGGACAAGCCGGACGCGCTCGCCGTCGTCGACGTCGACCCCGAGTCCGAGAGCTACGCCTCGGTCGTCGGGTTCACGGAGCTGACCCACATCGGCGACGAACTGCACCACTTCGGCTGGAACGCGTGCTCGAGCGCGTTGTGCCCGGGCGGCGGGCACGACCACGGCGAGCGCCGCTACCTGATCGTCCCGGGGATACGGTCGTCCCGCCTCTACGTCATCGACACGAAGGACGACCCGGTCAATCCGCAGATCGTCAACGTCTTCGGGCCGGAAGAGCTAGGGAAACGCGCGGGCTACTCCCGCCCGCACACCGTGCATTGCGGCCCGGGAGGCGTGTTCGTCTCCTGTCTCGGCGGCGCGGACCGCAACGACGGCCCCGGCGGGGTAGCGCTGCTCGACCACTCGACGTTCGAGGTTACCGGGCAGTGGGAGACCGATCGCGGTGATCAGTACCTCGCCTACGACATCTGGTGGCACGTCATGCACGACGTCGCCATCACCTCGGAGTGGGGCACCCCGTCCATGATCGAGGATGGGATTGTGCCTGAGCTGCTGCTCGGCCGCAAGTACGGTCACCGGCTGCATTTCTGGGACCTGAAGACCGGTACGAACGTGCAGACGATCGACATCGGCGACGAGCACCAGATGGTCCTCGAACTGCGCCCCGCGCACGATCCCACCAAGAAGTACGGTTTCGTCGGCGTGGTGGTCAGCGTGGAGGACTTGTCCGCGTCGATCTGGCTGTGGCATGAGGACGGTGGCCAGTGGAACGCCGTCAAGGTGATCACCATCCCCGCCGAGCCCGCGCCCACGGACAAGCTGCCACCGCTGCTGCAGGGCTTTGGCGCCGTCCCGCCGCTCGTCACCGATATCGCCCTGTCAGTCGACGACCGTTTCCTCTATGTGTCCTGCTGGGGCACCGGGGAGCTCAAGCAGTTTGACGTCACCGACCCCTTCCACCCGCGGGAGACGGGCTCGGTGCGGGTCGGTGGCATCGCGGCCCAGGTGCCCCATCCGGCGAAGCCGGACCTTCCGCTCCTCGGCGGCCCGCAGATGGTCGAGGTCAGCCGCGACGGCGAGCGTGTGTACTTCACGAATTCGCTCTACGGCGCGTGGGACGAGCAGTTCTATCCCGACGGCGTCGGCGCCTGGATGGCCAAGCTCGACGTCGCAGCCGCAGGCGGGATCGCCTTTGACGAGCGGTTCTTCATCGAAGGCGACGCGTTCCGTGGGCGCCGTGCGCATCAGGTCCGTCTCCAGGGCGGCGACGCGTCGAGCGACTCGTACTGCTTCCCCTCACCTGAGGCCGACTGAGCGTGCCCGGCGCGGTTTCATGATCGATGGCCCTTTGGGCGGCCTATCTGATGCCCTACGGGCATCGGGTGCTGTGATCGCCCCATCAATGGCCCATTGATGGGGTTATCCGTCGGCCGAAGCCTCAGGACCGTGCATGTCGCGCGCGGCGGAAATGGCGGGGTGGGTCAGGATCCGGCCGTGCCCGATATCACCGCATCGACCTCGGCCTTGCGGGCCGACTCCTCGGCGGCGAACCGCTCGCGATCGAGTTTTTCCGCGATGTCCTCGTCCTGGCTCATGAGGACCTCCAGGTCCTGACGGGCCAGGTCGAGGACGCCCATCTCGTCATAGGCCTGCTGGAGCCGCTCGCTCCACAGCCCGATATCGCGGACGCACGGCACGATCCGGCTGAACAAGAGGCTGCGGAACATCCGCATGTAGGGCGACTCGTCAGCGATTTGCCTGATCTCCTTGACCGGGATGCCGAAGTTCTCCCAGACCTCAAAGCTGCGGATCCGGTCGCGCATCAGGTAGCAGCCCTCGATGACGAATTCCTCGCGCTCTCGCCGCTCCGCCTCGGTGATCTGCTTGTAGTAGTCGCGCAGCGCGAGCCGGCCGAACGCGACATGCCTGGCCTCGTCCTGCATCACATAGGCGAGGATCTGCTTCGGCAGCGGCATCGTCGTCGTGTCGCGCATCAGCCCGAACGCGGCCAGGGCGAGGCCTTCGATGAGCACCTGCATGCCCAGGTAGGGCATGTCCCACCGGGGATCGCTCAGGGTCTCACCGAGCACCCGCTGGAGCTGGTCGTTGATCGGGTAGACCATGCCGATCTTCTCCTGGAGGAACTTGGCGTACAGCTCCACGTGCCGTGCCTCGTCCATCACCTGGGTAGCGCCGTAGAACTTGGCGTCAAGGTCGGGCACTGCCTCGACGATCCTCGACGCGCAGACGAGTGCGCCCTGCTCACCGTGCAGGAACTGGGAGAACTGCCACGACGCCGCGTGCCGCCGCAGGTTCTTGCGGTCCTGCTCGCTCATCATGTTCCAGTACTTCGTCCCGTAGATCGCCAGGGATTGATCCGGGACGCCGAGCACGTTGAAGGGATCGACCTCGATATCCCAGTCGATTCGCTTCACCGAGTCCCACTGCTTGTCCTTGCCCTTCTGGTACAGGGCGAGGAGCCGGTCGCGGCCATCGTCGTATTCCCAGCTGAAGCGGGCCGCACCGGCGGCGGGAACATTCCAGTCCATCGTGTCGACTGGGTCGGTGTAGAGGTCGCGGGTTGACAAGGTCACTCCTCCCGCCCGGGCAGCGCCGCGATCATGCGCGCCGCGCACGCACGCTCTACGAACGGTCGCACGTACACCGTACGTATGTCAACGGGCGTTCGAGCCGCCCGCGAGTGGCGGCATGGTGCCCGGCGAGACCGTGCCCGGCGGCACGGTGCCCGGCGGCATGGTGCCCGGCGAGACGGTGCCCGTCAGCGCCGTGACCGCGGTGATGAGGAGGTCGAGGCCGAACTCGAAATCGGCCTCGTGGTCGTGCTCGATGAGGATGCCTGCCAGGGCGAGCGCGTTAGGGAACTCAGCGGGGTCGAGCCGGGTGAGATACCCGTCAGGGCCCGGCGCCGCGCCAGCGCGCATCTGGTCCAGCCGGGCGTCGTTGACCACGGTCCCGAGGGCGTACGCGACGAACGTGCGCATCACGCGCACCGCGGTCACGCCGTCGAATCCGGCCGCTCGCGCGGTCGCGAGCGCGAGCTCGAGCGGGCGGACACCGGCGGGCGAGTTGAGCTGACGCATGATCACGACATTCACGCTCCGCGGGTACCTGCGGGAGATCTCGCGGAACGTCCGGACCAGCGCCCGCGCCTGGTCGCGCCAGTCTGCCTGCGCATCCGCGGCGAACTGGAGGTCCGCCATCACGTACTCGGCGATCGCGTCGAGCAGCGCCGCCTTGTTCGGGACGTGGTTGTACAGGGACATGACGCCGTAGCCGAGTTCGGCGGCTATCCGGCGCATGGAGAGCGCGTCCTCACCCTCCCGCTCGAGAAGTTCCACGGCCACGGCGACGATGCGCCCACGGCTGAGATGTGCCCGCGGCGGCGTGCTTTCCGGCTCCGCAGTGCTTTCCGGCTCCGCAGTGCTTTCCGGCCGCGCGGTTGCCTCGCCCGCCCCAGGCACGTCCACATCCTCCTGCGATCGGTGACGACATGCTATTGGCGCACTGTATACGGCGCCGATCCGGGCCTGGCCGGCCGCGGTCGGACGCGTGGGACGGGCTCTAGCACCGCCCGCGCCGGCCCAACCATACCCATCCGGGGCTGAAAATGGTGTTTGATGCCTCTGTGGCCGGATTCACCAAAGACGACGTGGCCGCGCTCGCCGGGGACAAGTCCTTCGAGCGGGGAATCGGTTACATCCGGGCCGTCACCAATCTAGAGACGGACGGTGAAGCCGTTTACGCGACCGTCCAGGGAAGTGACCTCTACGAGGTTGAGCTTGACGTCGGCCCACGGGGCCTGAGTGGAACATGTGACTGTCCGTGGGGTCAGGAGGGGAACTTCTGCAAGCACTGCGTCGCCGTGGCACTGGTGTACGAATACGACCGCGACAATGGCCACACCCTGCCAAGCCGCTTCGACCTGCGCTCCGCGGTGGAGTTACTGGACCACGGGGAGCTTGTGGACCTCATCATGGAGGTCGCGGACGGCGACCGCGAATTCCGGCGCAATCTGCGTGATCGCGTCGGCCCATGAACGGGGCGGCCCATGAGCGGGGGCGGCCTGAGCCTGGTCCGCCTGGCAGGCCTGGCGCACGCCACGTGAGCCGTTAGGACCCATTGATCCCGAACGGCGGTGCGTGGTGACACTGGCCGGCCGGCTGAAACACGGCGCTGGTCGGGCCGCGGGAGATCGTCACCTGCGCGCACGTCGTCCAACGCGGCACTCGGGCCCGAACTGCGAGCGCAGGCACACCCACCGGGCGCCGTGACGGTCGAGTTCCCACTCGTGGACGACCGGGTCGGCACGTTACCGCGGCTGGAGGCGCGGGTGGAGCGGTGGCTCCCCCGCCACGTGATGCATCGCTGCGGGTGCAGCCGGGCTTCAGCGGCAGCCCGGTCTACGACGACGAGGCCGGGGCAGTCGGCGGCGCGTCCGGAGAGGTGAGCCACTCAGATCGGCGGCCAGCACGTCGCCGAAGGCGACAAGATCGTGATGTACTACCCGTCCGCCAACCGCGACGAAAACGTCTTCGCGGGCCCGCCGCATTCGACATCGGCCGCGACCCCAACCCCCACATCGGCTTCGGCGGCGGAGGCCCGCACCACTGCCTCGGCGCCCACCTCGCCCAGATCGAACTGCGGGTCCTGTTCGACGTCCTCGCTGACCGCCCATCGGTCGCCGCGACCGCCGGTAGGTTCTTACTGACGGTGTCCGCTGGCATCATCGCGAGCCCGTCGCTCCAGTTGTGACGGCATCGGCGAGCGCGAGGCGGAGCGTCAGTCCCGGATCGGGGCTGGCAGGCAGTGCGGCAGGCGCTGTCCTTGCGGCAAGTCGGCCCAGCGGTCGCGCTGTGGTCGCGGTCATATGTTCGCCCGCCGGCTCTGCTTCACCTGCCGCACCCGCCAGATTTAGTCCGCGCCGCACCCTGCGCCGAGCAGCTCACGCTTGGCCTCCCGCCCGGCGTGATCGGGTCGCAGCATGGCCCGGTGGCCTGACCGGGCGTGCATGCTGGCCCTGGCCAGGTCAGCATGGCGCGGTACCCAGCCGAGGAACGCGCGGCCTGGCCCGGTGGATCCGGGGCGGCACGGAGACTACGGGTATATTCGCCCGGTCGTCGGCCCGTGCCACCCCGGGCTCGCCGGCCGCCAGGCGGCCCGGCCGCGGCGGCGGGCGCAGCAGGCGGTCAAGCAACGAGGCCAGTTCCCGCGCGGACGGCGCGGTCAGCAGCCCGCCACCCGCCCGGCCCGGCATCGCCCACCACTGCAGGGTGGAACGCCCGAACCAGGTCGGCACGCCCGCGAACCGCTCAGCGAGAGCGGCCTGATCCTGGCGGATCGCGGCCTCATAGCCCGCCGGAAACGGACCCGGCTCCGCCGCCCCCTCGCCGCTCCAGGGAACCTCGGCCCACACCAGCCGTCCGCGCTGATCGCCGGTGACCCCGGTACGCGTGGACAGGGCACGCACCATCAGCAGGCCGCGCCCGTGCTCGGCCGACGGGTCATCGATCAGCTCTGGTCCGGTGGGCGCGCCGCTGTCGGCGACGGCAACTCGGACCACCTGGCCAGACCAGGTGATCTCCACGCCGAACCAGCCGCCCCGCCCGCTGCTTGTGAATTTCAAGGCGTTCGTGCCCAGCTCAACGGCCACCGACACGACATCATCGCGCGCAGCGCACGGCGGTAACAGCCCAGCTAGCCAGCGGCGGAGCGCCCGCAACTGGCGCTCCTCACCCGGGTACACCCGCCGCCACCTAAGGCCGGTCGCAGGGACCGAGGACATTCCTGATGCGCGCGGACCATGTTCTGGGATTCCGCTAGTGACAGGCATTCATCCTCCTGAAGCGGCTGGAGTCCGTGGTGGGCATGGCGGTGCTGGCAGGATCACGACCCGCGGCTCACATCGAGAGCGGTGGATGCACCGCGTCCGCGGTTTGCCCGTCATCGGCCGCTCTGAGTACCTGAAGTCGCGGTGCAAGAGCGTCACCCCCGCCCTCTCTCTCGTGACAGCCCGGCGCCGGCGCGAGACCCGTTGCAGCCAGGGCGTCCGCGGCGTCTTGAGAGGCATGGCGCCTGTTTCTCAGCACCGCTGGGCGGGTGTGATTTCCGTACGGCTGCCATGTCTGGTCCCCTCGTTCACTCGTCGTCCTGTATGGGTTTGCTCGCCGGACAGGCAACGCTGCGATGCATTTGCGCCGCCCGGTGATCGACGGGGTGCGGACGACCATAACATAGAATATTCACTGTGCATATGCATATCGAATATTTGGTTGCGCCAGTGAGCCACTCTGACGTCGCGTAGTCTGCGGATGATCGCGCTCCGGCCCTCATCGCGCTGGAGGCACGAAGGGAGCGTGACGATGCCCGCGAGCAGCGAAGGGCCGACGGTCCGGCTGCGGCGCCTCGGCATGGAGTTGCGTGCGCTGCGCGAGGCCGCCGCGCTGAATTCCCAGCAGGCGGCCGACGAGCTGGGCTGCTCACAGTCGAAGATCAGCCGGGTCGAGACCGGCAAGTCGCCGGTGAGCGTCAGGGACGTCCGCGACCTGCTCGGCCTGTACGGGGTCACCGACGAGGAGCAGCGTGAACGGCTCCTCGATCTGGCCAGGGAATCGCGGCAGCGCGGCTGGTGGGCGGAGTTCGGTTCGTGGCTCCCTTCCGGATTCGACACCTATGCCGGGATGGAGGCCGCGACCGCCTCCGTCCGGGCGTATCAGGCCCAGCTCGTGCATGGGCTGCTCCAGACCGAGGACTACGCCAGGGCCCTGCTGCGCGCGCTGAGAACGGAGGACACCCGGGAGTCCGTCGAGAAGCTTGTCGAGTTCCGGATGGCCAGGCAAGCCCAGCTGACGCGGGACAAGAATCCCCTCCGGCTGTGGGTGATCCTCGAAGAGGAGGTGCTCAAGCGCCCAATCGGCGGCCTGGCAGTCATGCAGGTCCAGTTGCAGCGCCTCCTGGAGGCGGCCGAGGAACCGGCGATCACTATCCAGGTCCTGCCGACCGCGCGCGGAGCGCATGCCGGGCTGGACGGCTCCTTCTCGATCTTCGAGTTCCCCGACCCGGGCGACCGGGACGTCGCCTACGTCGGCGGCCCGGTCGGCACCGTCTTCATCGAGAAGCTCGAGGACGTCAGGAGATTCGCCACCAGGTTTGATCACCTGCGGGCCGCCGCCCTCGACATAGGCGAGTCAGCCGACCTGATTGCCCGCACTGCACGGGACATGTGAGCTGGGCATCCGCCCCCGTGTTCCGCGCACTCAGACCACGCCAGCCGGCGGAGAATCTATCGAACGGCAGAACACAGGAGACCAAGTGACCCACCAGACCGGATCGGGCCCGCCCCGGCCGGATCCCCCCGCCCGCACGGCCTGGCGGAAGGCGAGAGCCAGCGACGCCAACAGCGGATGCGTCGAAGTAGCGTTCCTCGCCCACGGCCGCGTGGGTGTCCGTGACTCCAAAGACCGCAGCAAGCCCGCACTCGTGGTCACCGCCCCCGAGTGGGCTCGCTTCCTGGCCGGCGCCAAGACCGGGGAGTTCGACCTCCGGTCCTGACGCCCCGCGCCTGCGTGGCGCTAAGCGGCCATGCGAGACGTTGACTTATTCTCGTTCTGAATGAATTCTACGAGTCATGCCCTCATAGAAAGGATTCGGATGTTACTCCAGCTCCTCCGCAGCGGCTGCGGCGACGGCAAGACCTGCCCTGCCCTGCATCAGACAGACCGCGGCACTGTCGTGATCCAGGGGTGGGCGGTCACAGAATCCGAACCCCGCCCGCTTCCCGGCGAGGAAGCGATCGAGGTACCGGCCGGGCTGCTCGCCGAGGCGCTCCACACCTGCCCAGCCCTGCACCATACGGGCCAGGGCACCGTCCTGATCCACGGATTGCCGGTGACCGACCCCGAAGCGCTCCGGCAACTGCGCCTGCCAATGGGTGAGCAAGCGATCGAGGTACCGGCCGAACTGCTCGCCGAGGTGCTCCAGGCATGCTGAGTGAGGCTGATCTCGATCCGTTCTTCGACGCGATCCGCCGCGAGGCGTTCCGGCTGGAGGCGCTGCCCGCGTACGCCGTCCCGGTGGAGTCGGCCGGGTTGCGCGCCTACCGGGCCGGCGAGCCGTTCCAGAGGAGCGAAGCGGGCCATGCGTTCAACGAGTACATCCGGGGCCAAGTCGAAGCGGGCGTGACCTGGCACCGGGTCCGCGTCGTGCGCAGCCCCTTGACCGAGTACGAGCGGTGGGAGTGCGAGTGGGTGTACAAGCTGAGCGAGCAGGTCGGCCACCACACGTTCGTCCTCGACCTGACCGAGACCCCCGGCCCGCCACGGCTGCCCCAATACGACTGGTGGATGCTCGACGAGCAGACGGTGCTGCGCTTCCATTACGACGACGAGGGCCAGTTCCTGGGCGCGGACCCCATCGAGGCGCCGGAGCAGGTGGCCGAGTACGTCCGGTACCGTGATGCGGCGCTCGTGGCGGCGGTCCCGTTCCCGCGGTACTGGGCCGCTCACCCGCAGTTCTGGCGTGAGAACTGGCTCAGAAGCCAGGCGTGATCGTCCGCAGCCCTAGAATCCGGGGGTGAATGGACCCGGAACGTTATCTCACTGATCGCGAGCGGCTGGCCACCGCGCTGCGGGACCTGCGCCAGAGCGCGGGCCTGACCGGCGTGGAAGCCGCGCGCCGGGCACGCATGTCCCAACCCAAGATCTCCAAGCTCGAGAACGGCCACCTGCTGCCATCGGTAAAGGACGTGCAGGCCCTGCTCGCCCTTTACCGGGCCAGCCCTGCCGAACGCGAGGCCTTGCTCGAACTAGCAGGCCGGCTGCACGCCACGATCGAGAGCAACCGCACCATCCTGCGCCGCGGCGCGGCCCGCACCCAGGCCCGGCTCGCCCAGCTGGAACTGAGCGCCACGACGCTGCGGTACTTCTCCCCGGTCGTCATCCCGGGGCTGCTCCAGACAGCGGAGTACATGCGCCGCGTGTTCTCCCTCGAATTGTCCGGCGCCGAACTCGCCCGTACGGTGGCCGCCCGGCAGGAACGGCAGCAGACCTTGTACGACACGTCCAAGGCGTTCACGTTCGTAGTCACCGAGGCGGCCCTGCGGTGGCAATTCTGCCCGGAGAATGTCATGGCCGCCCAGGCCAGCCACATCGCGTCCCTCGCGACCCTCACGAACGTAGACATCGGCGTGATCTTCCTGGGCGCTCCCGTCGGCGAAATTCCGCTGCACGGTTACCAGATCTTCGATGACCAGCTGGTCAGCATCGAGCTGGAGCACGCCATCGTGACCGTGGCAGATCCGCGCGACGTTGCCACCTACCTCAGGTTGTTCGCGATCATGTCGGAGGCGGCCGAGTTCGGCCAGACGGCCCGCTCCCGCCTGGCGGGGATGGGCGGTGCCAGGAACAGCCAGGGCTGACTCCCGCCGACAGGACGCACTCGTTGAGTACTCATTCATTCTTTGTAAGCATCACTTGAAGTATTCATCGCCAACTTGAATAATGGGTAGAGATGCGGCTCGCCGGCAGCCCACCTCTGAGGACGGCGTCGATGACAACCTCGCCCGGATCAGGCCCGCCCGCCACCGGTCAGCACACGGACCTGAGACTGGACCGGCCGACCCCGGCCAGGATGTACGACTACTTCCTCGGCGGGACAACTTCGCCGCAACAGTGGTGGCGGCGATCGGCAGCCATCTGTGCTGGCTGTCGCTGTACATGGTGGCGTGCCAGGTGCCGTCCGGGTCGGGGGTGGCGTGGATGGCGACGAGGACCAGGACCAGCGGCGGTTCATCCTGCCCGGTCTGCTGGCGCCGGGCGTGTATGCCGATGAGCAGCGCGGGCCGGTCGAGGCGGTAATCCAGGCCCCGCCCGGCGGCCCCTGCCGGATGCGATGGTCGAGGATGCCGGCCGTACGCAGGAGGTCCTGCAGGGCTGACCGCTGCGCGTACCTGATCGCGCCAGATGTCCGCGGCCGGATGCCCGGCGGCAGCTCCAGCGGCTCGGTGGCCAGGAACTGGCACGGGATCCGGCGGAGCGCGAGCAGCCTCCGCAGGTGGGGCTTGGCGTCGGTGTCCCTGGCGATGGGAATGGCCGGTCGTGGGGGCCTGGGGGCGGAAGCTGCCGGGCAGCACGCTCCCGGCGCTGGGCAGGGTGAGGGGCTCTAGCGCGCAGGCTTCCATGATCTTCGGGATGGCAGGGCTGAGGAGGTGCCGCCAGGGGTCGGTCTCGGCGAGGGGGTCGCTGTCGGGGCGGCGGCGGTGGTCAACGGGCAGCCGCATGACCGGGGTGCCGGGCGCGTCGCGGGCGATCCAGGTGTTCTTGACTCCCGCCCAGTGGCCGGCGAGGCGGGAGAGGTGAGCGCCTCAGATGGCGCGCATTCTGTTGTTGCGGGGGCCGTGCTCGACCTCGGCGAGGCCCAGTGCCTCCAGGACGGGCGGGACGTAGTTGCCGAACCGGCCACGCAGGCCCTTCTTCAGGCCGTACCAGCCACCGACCGGGTTGGCGGCCGACCTGGCCCAGGCCTCGACCGTGCCTTCCTTGGCCTCTTTCTGCTCGTCGGCGTTGCCCAGCGGCATCCAGTCGCCGTGTTCCTTCAGCATCTTCTGCAGGTCCTCGATGCAGCGGAGCTGGTAGCGCAGCTGCGTCGAGCCAACCTGGACGACGAGCGCCGGCGGCTCGGAGTTTTCGTCGCGCCACGCGTCGAACTCGGACTTGCCTGGTGGCGTGCTCAGGACCCACGGATCGGCGGCGGTTCCCGATCCCTCGGTTTCGGTGGTCATCGCGTGCTCCCTTCCCTCTGGCCTGTCCCTCTGGCCTGGAATTATGACACCCGATACATGACATCTCTTGTCTCGATTCGCGGCTATCTTTGACGCGTGCGCGCCGGCCGACTCGTCAGACTGCTGAGCTTGCTGCAAGCCCGGGGCCGGATGACCGCGCAGGAGCTAGCCGGCGAGCTCGAGGTATCGGAGCGCACCATCGCGCGGGACATCGAAGCGCTCAGCGTTGCCGCCATCCCGGTATATGCGGTCAGGGGCTGCCGCGGCGGCTTCGAGCTTCTCGGCGGATTCACGGCCGATCTCCCTGTCGCCGCGGATCCGCGTGACCGTCCGCGTGGCGCCGGTGTGCGGCGCGCGCGGGTGCGTCTTTCGCCGCGCGGCCGGCGGCTCGCGGCGCTTACCGGCCACCCGGGCGGCGTCCGGATCCGCAGTAACGCTCCTCGCGTCGAAGGGCGGCACGACTGGGTCGAGGCCACCGTTGCCATCGAGTCGGTCGACTCGGCGGTGCTCGAAATGCTCGCCCTCGGGGCTGAGGTCGAGGTGGTGCACCCGCCAGAACTGCGAAGGCAGGTGCGCGAAGCCGCCGGGCGGCTCGCCGAGTTGCACACCGACGCCAGCGCCGCCGACAGTACGGCCGCCAGTGCCGTTGGCAGCGCCGATGACAGCGCGGCGCAGTGAGCCCATCTTGCGCGGAGTAAGAACCCCTGATGTCCTGGATGGGCAAAACGTCCAGGTTGCGGCCCTGCGGGCCGCTCAGGTGGTGATCCGTCGTGACCCACGCGCTCTCGGAGCAACCGCCAGCCGGCATGGCTGCCGATGACGCCACGCTCGAAGTCCTGCGCGCGATAGAGCGGCGCGTGCTGTGGCTGTCGACCGCGATCGTCCATCACGCCAACCGGGTGCGCCCGAACCCCACGGGATTGAAGGTCGGCGGGCATCAGGCATCGAGTGCGTCGATGGTGTCCATCACGACGGCGCTGTGGTTCCGCCAGTTGACGGCGGGTGACCGGGTATCGGTGAAACCGCACGCTTCGCCGGTACTGCACGCGATCAACTACCTGCTTGGCGCGCTGGACGAGCGGTATCTGACGACGTTGCGCGCGTTCGGCGGGCTGCAGAGCTACCCGAGCCGGTCCAAGGACCCCGACCCGGTGGACTACTCGACAGGTTCGGTGGGCGTCGGGGCCACCGCACCGGTCTGGGGAGCACTGGCGCGCCGGTACGTGAACACCCACATGGGGGGCGCTGGGACAGGCCGGCAGTACTCGCTGCTCGGTGACGCGGAACTGGACGAGGGCGCCTGCTGGGAGGCAATCCTGGATCCCACGGTGGCGGAACTTGGCGAGGTGGTGTGGATCGTCGATCTCAACCGCCAGTCACTGGACCGGGTGGTGCCCAACATCGGCGCCCCGCGATTGCAGGGCATGTTCAGCGCGGCCGGATGGCAGGTGCTCACGGTCAAATACGGGCAGCCCTTGCTCGCGCTGTTCGCGGAGCCGGGCGGCGAGGCCCTGCGCCGCCGGATCGACGAGATGCCCAACCCGGAGTTCCAGCGGCTGCTGCGGTGCACCGCCGGTCAGGTGCGGGAGCGACTGCCGGGCAGTGGTGCCCGCGCCGAGCCGATCAGACGCTTGGTCGCCGCGGTGAGCGACGACGCGCTGCACGCGGCGATCCGCAGCCTTGGCGGACATGACCAGGCCGCGCTGGCCGGCGCGTTCGCGGCGATCGAGGATTCCAGGCCGACGGTGATCTTCGCCTACACGGTGAAGGGGTACGGGCTGCCGACCGAAGGGCATCCGCAGAATCACTCCTCGTTGCTCACCGAGGGCCAGATGCGCGACCTGGCAGCACGGCTGGGCACGGATCCCGATCAGCCGTGGGCAAGGTTCCCGGCCGGCAGCGCGGAAGCCGAGCTTTGCGCGGCGACGGCCATCAGGTTGCTGCGGCACGAGCCAGGGCTGGCCGGTGCGGCGGAGATACCGGCCGACCTCGGCCGCACCCCACGTGGGAAGACGACCACGCAGGCCGCGCTCGGCCGCGCGCTGCTCGACCTCACCAGGCAGGCGCCGGAGGCCGCACGCAGGGTGGTGACGGTGAGTCCTGACGTCAGCTCGAGCACGAACCTGGGCGGCTGGGTGAACAAGGTCGGGGTCTGGTCGGTATCCGAGCGCGTGGACTGGTTCGCGGACGACGGCGAGACGATCCTGCACTGGCGCGAAACCACCGCGGGCCAGCACATCGAGCTGGGGATCGCCGAGACCAACCTGGTCGGCCTGCTCGGCGAGCTCGGGGCCACCTGGAGCCGGTGGGGGCAGCCACTGCTGCCGATCGGGGTGCTCTACGACCCGTTCGTCGAGCGCGCGCTCGAACCGTGGTCGTTCGGCATCTATGCCGGCGGGCAGTCCATCCTCATCGGCACGCCGTCAGGGGTCAGCCTCGCCCCGGAGGGCGGGGCACATCAGTCGATCACCACCCCGTCGATCGGCGCCGAGCAGCCCGGCTGCATCAGCTACGAGCCGGCCTTTGCCCTCGACGCCGAGTGGTGCCTGCTGGCCAGCCTGGCCAGGCTGGGCAGGCCCGATGGCCGGTCGGCCTACCTGCGCCTCGCCACCCGGCCGGTGGACCAGGCACTGGCGGCGGTGCCAGGCGACCCAGCCGCGCGGGAACTGCGGCGGCGGCAGGTCGTCGCCGGTGCCTACCCGATCCGGCGGCACCCCGGGCCACAGGTGACGATCGCCGCCATGGGAGCGGTGCTGACCGAGGCACTGGCAGCCGCCGACCGCCTCGATCGCAGCGGCATCAGCGCCGACGTCACGTGCGTGACCAGCCCGGGCCTGCTCTTCCAGGCCGTGCAGGCGCGCTACGGACTCCAGCAGGCACCGGATTGGGTCCTCGGCCAGGTGTTCCCGGCCAGCCGGGCAAGGCCGATGGTCACCGTCCTTGACGGGCACCCCCACACGCTGGCCTTCCTGGCCGGCATCAACCAGGTCCCCGCCGTGCACCTGGGCGTCACCCGCTTCGGCCAGTCCGGGGGTATCGATGACGTCTACCGCTACCACGGGCTGGATACCGACAGCATCGTCCGCGCCGGGCTCGAGCTTGCCACGAGAGGGCCAGCCACCGAACGGGCCGGGTAGACGGCTGTCCGGGCGGGTCAGAGATGCCGGTCAGAGATACTGCCGCCGCTGCAGGAGATTCAGGGCGAGCCATCCGGGCAGCACGGGCAGCCAGTAGGTGGCCAGCCGGTAGACAAGGACAGCGGACACCGCCGCCCCGGGGTGTAGATCCGACGCCGGTGAGACCTGCGACCAGGGCGGCCTCGATTGCCCCGAGGCCGCCAGGGGTGGGAGAGACCGCGGCTATGGCAGCGGCGGCCAGGTAGACGGCGCCGATCTCCGCGATTCCGGTTCCGCCCCCGAATGCCTGCACGGAGGCGACCAGGCCACCGATGTACGCGAGGGTCACCAGCGCCGAGCCGCCGAACAGCAGGGCCAGCTTGACCGGGCTTGCCGCAACGACTCGCAGGCTGCCGGCGGCCGATCGCAGGCCTTCCAGCAGCCGGGTGGTGGCGAAGCGCCGGCCCCGGCGGGTGGCCAGGATGATTCCGAGCAGGGCCGCCGCCACGGCAAGGATCAGCAGCAGTTTGCTGGTCGATGGCAGTTTGAACGCCTGCGAAAGACCGCGGCTCGCCCAGGTGAAGAAGACCACCAGCAGGATCGCGTGGACCGCCGCCCCCGCGACGGCATTGACGCCGACCGCGGCGACGCCCGCAGCCGAGTCAACGCCGGATTTCTGGAGGTAGCGGGCGTTCAATGCCATGCCACCAACGTTGGCGGGTGAGACCCGGTTGACGAACGACGAGGCCACCTGCGTCAGGGTCGTCGGCCAGAACGGCAGCCGTCCCGGCACACCGCCCATCAGCCCGGCCGCGCTGGCCAGGTAGGTCAGCGCCGACGTCGCGATGACCACAGGCAGCCACACCCAGTGCGCCGACTCGAGGGCCCGCCAGCTGCCGCCGACGTGCGCAAGCTGCGGGAGAAGGAGGTAGAAGGCGCAGGTGGCGGCGGCGATGGCGAGCAGGGTGCGGGGCCGTACCCGCTGGATACGGGCCAGTTGCTGATCGGCGCCGCCGCTGGCCGCGACCGCGGCCGACCGGGTTTTCGCCAGCAGGCCTCCATGCTGGGCGATGGAGTGGCGGGTGGCGGCCGACAGGGCCAGGGGCTGAAGCAACGACGCCGCGGCCGCCAGTTGCTGGCCGCCGATGACCGCCGCGGCGCTCGCGACAGCCCTGTCCGCACCGATCAAGGTGGCCAGCGACGCCATGAGCTCCGCCAGGTCGAGGTCCTGTTGCCGCTGCGTGGCGGCCAGCTCAGAAAAACTGAAATCGGCCAGCCAGGCCTGGCCGGCGCTGTCGACCAGCACGTTGGCCGCGCGCAGGGACCGATGCGCGATCCCCGCGCGGTGCAGCAGGCCCACCTGCGACCACAATCGCCGGATCAGCGCGTCGCTGATCCGCTGTGGCGGGAGCCGTTCGAGTGAGCCGCCGTCCACCCACTCCATGGTCAGCAGCACGGTCCCGTCGGCGATCTTGATCACCCGATCGACCCTGGGGACGTGCACGGCGGCCCGTTCCGCCATCAGCGCGACGAGGGCCTGGTGCTCGACGGCCTGGATCAGCGAGGCCGCGGGCCGGGTGTCTCCGACATTGCGCAGCCGGGCGAACCGGTAAGCCCGGTACAGGAGGTCGGCGTCGCGCTGATCCGAGCCGAGCGCTTTGACGAAAGACCCGCCGCCCGTCGTCGGTGACCGCCACGAACGGCCGGGACCCCGTCGCTTCGACCCCGGCTGGTGCGACGGAACCGACTGGCACGCCCGCGGACCGCAGTGCCTCGGCGATCCCGTCCGGGCCAATCCGACGGTCGGGTACGCCGAACACCGCCAGCGCCCCGGCTCCCGCTGTCACTCCGACGGCAAGCGCGAGCACCAGCTCGAGTGGCAGGACCGTGCCGGCGGCCAGCCGCGCCACACCCACGGCGCACAACCCGAGCCAGGCAGTCCGCCGCCAGGGGCGGCTCAGCCACGGCGATACGGCCATCGTGACCGCTGCCGCCCCGGCGAACAGGGCCGGGCCCGGGAATGCCGCGCTCGCCAGCCACGAACCGCGGCCGAGGGTGACCGCGACGGCCCGCGGATGCTGCCCGGCGGCCAGATACAGGATGGCCGCGGCGGCGGCGCCGGCCGCTGCGGCAGTGGCCGCCAGGCCAGCCAGCAAGCGGTACCGGCGGTGGCGCAGTTCGGCGGCCGCGACTGCGGCGGCCGCGACGACGAAGGCCACCTGCACCAGACCGACGAGCAGCCGTCGCGCCGAGTCAGATCCGATGCCGACCGCGGACGCGCCGGGACCGAGCAGCCGACCGCGAGCCGCCGCCACCGCCGCGAGCGCGGCGACGAGAATCAGCCCTCCGGCGATCAAGCGGATGACGTCGCCCGGATGGCGGAAACGAGACGAGGGCAGAAACCGCCCGCGTTCCGCGGCCGCGTTCTGGCCGCCGGCCGCAGGCTCAGCGATGGCGGCTCCGGTGCTTGCCGCGCGGCGGGCGTCGCTGGTGGTGCCACCGCGGCTGGCCGCGGTGAGCTCGTCGCCTTGGTGGCTGTCACCGCCTCGACGGATGCTGTCCGGATTCATGGTCTCCGTCTCCCCTCCGCGCGGTGCCGGGGAGGGACGGCAGCGTGGCCCCGCATGCCAGCCTGCCCCCGCTGCCTGCTGCCCGGCCTCATGCCGTGCCTCCTGCCGCCCCGCCGCCGGCGCTGGACCTGGTCGACCGCCAGGGCGGTCACCAGCGCGCACGACGCGCCAAGCAGGACACCTGCGGCGGCGTCGGACAGCCAGTGCGCGCCCAGGTAGGCGCGGGAGATCGCCATCGCGGCCGAGAAGAGGGCCGCGGCCGCGGACCACCAGACGCGGCGCCTTCCCGCGGGCACCAGCGCGATGACGGCGGCCAGGACAGTGACCGTCGCGGCGACCGAGTGCCCGGAAGGAAAGGAGGCACCGCTCGTGGCGACGAGCGACCCGGGTGGCCGCGCCCGGTCGTAGCTAGCCTTCAGCGGGCCGATGAAGGCCTCCGACACCACCACGGCCGAGGCGAACGCGGCCAGATGCCACCAGCGCCGCCGCAGGGCAAGGAGGCCGATAATGGCGATCCGCGCCGGCAGCGTGACGTAGACGAGCCCGATGAGGTTGAAACCCTTGGCGATCACGGTGAGCGGCGGCGCCCGGCCGGAGATCATCAGCCGCAGCCACGCCGCGTCCAGCCGCTGGACGCGGATAAAGACACCGCGATCAGCGACCGCGGCGAACACGCCGATCGTGATCGCCACCAGCACGGCGGCGGTGACAGCGTCCCAGCCGGGCGCGGCGAGAAGCTGCTCCTCCCGCCCCGGCGCGGGGGGCCGGCTCACCGTGGACATGCGGCGCCCCGTCCGCACAGGGCTAGGCCCTCGGTGCGCCGGACGTAACCGACGATGGCCGACCGGGGCATGAACGCCACCGCGGTATCGGCAGCCCCGGCGAGGACGGGGGACGCATCTGGCGCGAAGCTGAACCGGTAGGTGACGCAGCCGCCGCCGGGGAAGGTGTAGAAGCGCAGGCTGGAAAATCGCGGCACCAGGGTCAGCGGGCGCTCGAACCGCCGCATGCCTGGCTGGTCGGAGGGGATCTGGTGGGCACCGGAGGTGTCGCAGGCGGCGGTCAGGGTGACGGCGACGGCATGCGACCCGGCTTGATCGGAGTCGAGCCACAAGGTGGATCGCCCGCTGGCGATGTCGGCGCCGCCGGTAGCCCAGCCGGATGGGAGCTCCGCGAGGCAGGGCAGGAATGCCGCCGATGGGACTGCCTGGGCGCTGAGGATCATCGAGTGGCCGGTGCCGCAGCTCGGGGCGCTGGCGCCGATATTCTCGGCCGGGCGGAAGGCCGACCCCCGACCACGGCGGCGACGACGATGCCAACGAACATGGCAGCGGCCAGGCTGATCCGCCTGATGCTCCAGCGTTGCAGCACGATCGGCCGGCGCCGGGGGGCGAGCGCGCGGAATTCGCCGAGCAGGTCGCGCGGGTCCCGTTTCATGAACGCACGCAGCTGGGTCGGGCTGGCTACCCCGCGGGTGGCGGCGAAGGCCTCCGCGAGCTCGGTCTCGGTGAAGTAAGCCAGCGCCCGCCGGTAGACCCGGTGCGGGTCGGTGCGGACCGCGAGCACCAGCATCATGTTGCCCAGATCGACCGCTTGGCGCCACGGCGACGGGCGCACCTGGACGAAGAACACGTCGATCAGCAGCAACTGCCGCGCACGGACCATCAGGTTGCCCGGCTTGATGTCGCGGTGGGCGATCCCCGCGTCCCACAGCCTGCGGACGAGCAGCAGCCCCTGATCGATCACCGTGTCGTCGACCTCGGCCTCGCCGATTTCGACGGCGCCGGTGAAGAACTCGGTGACCAGCATGTACTCACGCTCGGGCGTGATCTCCACGATGCCGTACGGCCTGGCCGTGGGGACCCCGAAATCTTGCAGCAGGCGGAGAGCGTAGTCCTCGTACTCGACCAGGCGCCGCACCGTCTGGAAGGGATGCTCGTCCTCCAGCGAGCCGTAGAGGATCGTCCGCCACAGCTTGTACCAGCGGTCGGCGCGAACGTGGCCCCGCGTGTAGAGCTTGGCGAACAGGAAGCCGTCCGGGCTCCCCTCAACCCGCAGCCGCAGCGGCGTGGAACCGGCCGACGACTCCAGACCGAACGGCTTGATCTCGACCACAACCAGACCGAGCTGCTCGCGCACGGCCTGCCGGATCGCCTCGCCACGCCGGCCCGTCACATCAACGTGCGCGGTCCGCCCCCTGCGGTAAGCGACGGGGAACACCTCGTTCGGGGTGAAGAACCTGAACGCGGTGACCGGGATCGCCACGCCGAGCGCGACGCCGAACAGCACGTCGCCCGGGTGATCGATACCCAGGTACAGGCGAGCGAGACAGAACAAGGCGACCACGACGGCCACCGCCGCCTTCGCGCAGGAACGGGGCTTGCCGGGCACCGCCAGGCAATAGATGGCGCCCATCAGGAAGATCGTGAGGATCGCCACCGGCGGCGACGGCGTCGAGTACCCGGCCCAGCTTCCGATGATCGGCACGCCGTACGGGCGCGGCCTCGACAGCCGGCTGTAGATCCACGCCCCGGCAGTCACCAGGAGGAACAGGCAGCACACGAAGACCAGCAGGTGCCGCCAGCGCCGGAACGCCATGGTCAGCGCGACCACCGACAACCCGAGCGCGGTGACCCCCCATTCAGAACCTGCGATGTTGATCCCGTGCGCCACGTGAGTCAGCCACGGCGTCCGGGCGCCCGCCAGCAGCAGCACCCGCGTGCTGAACCGATCATCAATCCGGAGCCACGGCGTATTCAGCGCGGCCAGCAGCGCGCCGGCGAGGATGACGGCCGCCAGCACCAGCCACGCGGTCGTGCTGGGGGTCATCGAGCGCGGCAGCGGCGGCGGGGCCCCGGTCGGGCGGCGCTGACGGCGGGCCTTGTGGACGGCCGAGCCCGGCGGCAGGCGGGCCCCGCCGTCCCCGGCGGCCACGCGCTCGACGTTGTCGCTCACGCCGCCCCACCCCCGGCACCGATCAATCCCTGCCCGCGCAGCCAGCCGCGGGCCACCAGCCGGGGATCCTGGCCGGCGAGCTCCACCCGCGCGTCGAGACCACGCAGCGAGCTCGTGCCGAGGCGGGCTGACACGCTGTCGAGAACGGTGGCCACACCCGGGCCGTAGCGGGCGATGACGTCCCGGCGTAACACCGGTGTGATGTTCTCGGCCGGCTGCAGGCCGCGATCGTCGGCCAGCACCACCAGGTGCCCGGCGGGGATGCCCGGATCGGTGGTGAACAGCAATGCGACGTCGATGTCTTTGGCCTCCAGGGCCTGCAACGTCAGCGGCCCCCCGGCGTCGAGCGGGACGAACTTCCTGAAGCGCAGCCCGTAGACCCGGTTCAGCCCGGGGAGGCAGTCGGCACGCCCGGGGCACTCGGGTGGCCCCCCGAACACCAGGCCCGGCGCCACCCTGGCGAGGTCAGCGATGGACCGCAGACCGTAGCGGGCCGCGGTCGCGGACGTCACGACGATCGCGTTGGCGTCCTGCGCGGCGGCCGGGCGCTCTGCCACCAGTCCCAGGCCCGCGACCGACTCGCTGAGCGCCCGGTTGGTCTGGCCGACGCTGGATGTTGCGGTCAGCCGGCCGAGGCTGGCGAACTCGAGCGCCGAGCCCGCGTACTCCGGCACGAGCTGGATCAGGCCGCTCATCAGGGCGGGATCTACCAGCTCGCGGCTGCCCAGGTCCGGCAGGACACCGGCAGGGAAACCCTTCGCCGCGAGCGCGTCTGCGTAGATGTAGGCGAGCAGCACGCTCTCGGGGAAGTCGAACGACCCCACCGTGATCGTCGCATCGTGCGATCCACCCAGACGGCCGCCGGAAAGTGGACCGGAACCGCCCGACGACGCGCACGCGGCGCACACGACTGCCAGGACAAGCGACGAGACTGTGCGGAGCACTGTCCGCCTGGCCGGCATCGCGGCTCCCCTCGTATTTCAACGTAGGCCGAACCAGGCGAGCGGGCAACGGGTGGCGGCGGGCCAGGCACGCGACGAAGGATCGGACCGTGTGGGAGCGTTTGCCGGTCCCCCTGCGGGTAGGACGACATGCACGCCGTGCCACGGGAGGTATCGCATGGCCGAAAATGATGATCTGCATCAGCATGTCGAGATCAATGACGGTGACCGCAGGGTGGCCGCCGCGGAGGTGACAACGTCACAAGAACCCGAAGGGACGGCCCGGGTGTCGCTGCGTGCCGAGGCCGGGCACATCACGCCCGGCAGCCGCGCGAGCCTGGTCGATGCGGTGCTGGACATTCCCGGGGTGCAGGGGAGCGAACGCCTGGAGGCGGTCTTCCCGCTCGGTGACAGCGAGTCGCTGTTGCGGCTGGACGAACGATGTGAGAATGCCCGGACCCGTCCAGCTGGCGCTAGCGCGATCATGGAAGCGGACCTGCCGGCGGGCAGGTCCGGCAGCGCAGCGCGGGAGCCGGCGGGCGAAACACCGTCTCAGGGCGATTAGCGGTCTCCTGGACTCGCTGCGGGCGGCGGGCAGCTACGCAGGCAGCACGGCCTTTTCGCGGCGTATCAGGCTTTCCGCCCGACTCCGCCGAACATAGCTACCTCGTCTGGCTCGCCCCAGGGCGTTGCCTCCGGACGCCACCGCGAGCATGACACCACCCCGGGCTCCAGCAGTTCCAGCCCGTCGAAGAAGCGGGTGATCTGCTCCGGGGTGCGCTGGGTCAGCCTCGGGGTGCCGTGCTCGTTCCAGAACGCGACGGCCGCGTCCACATCGGGCATCGCCGGGCTGGTGACGGTGTGGGACAGCACCAGATAGCTGCCTGCGGGGACCGCGGCCATAAAGCGGCGCACGATGTCATAAGCTTCCGCATCGTCGTTGATGAAGATCACTACGCCCAGCATGGTGACGGCGACCGGCTGACTGAAGTCCAATGTCCGGGCCGCTTCGGCCAGGATCTTGCCAGGCTCATGCAGATCGGCGTCGATGTAGTCGGTAGCGCCCTCGGGCGTGCTGGTAAGCAGAGCGCGGGCGTGCACTAACACGAGTGGGTCGTTGTCGACATAGGCAATCCGCGACTCCGGGGCGATCGCCTGGGCGACCTGATGGGTGTTGTCGACGGTCGGCAGGCCGGTGCCGATGTCGAGGAACTGGCGGATCCCGGCGTCAGCGGTCAGGTACCGCACGGCGCGCCCCAGAAACACGCGGTCGGCGCGAGCGTAGTCCCCTATGCCAGGGTGGAGCTGCCGAATCTGGTCACCGACCTCACGGTCGATGGGGTAGTTGTCCTTGCCACCCAGCCAGTAGTTCCAGATCCGGGCCGTGTGCGCCCTTGTGGTGTCGATGGGCGGTTTCTGGCCTGGGTCGGACGAATGGTCGGTCACGGGTCATTTCTCCGCTCTGAGCCGCGATTTGAGGATATCTGGCGAGCGTAGTCGCCCCACACGCGCCCGGGAGCGACGCGACGCCATCACGATCCACTCGCTTACCTCCTGCCCATGCGGTGGCTCACCTGTACGAACGCATCAGGAAGCCGTCCAAGAGCACCCATCCCGGCCAGAAGTACGGCCACACAAGCCCCGCCAGCCAGCGTCAAATACAAGATCGAAGTGACCGGGAAGCGTCCCAGCCTGCGCAGACGCCTTAACCCTCCCGCATTTCAGTTGCCGAGACGATTTCTTACGCAGTCCCCAACTGGCAGCAGACCTGACTTTCGGGGGGGTCTGATCAGGACCTATGGCAGTTTCAGCGCGATGCGCGGCAGGCCCATGATTCCGGCATCTCCATCGGGCGTGTGTGAGGAGGGTCACATGGCTACCATCGACCACATCGAGAGCGCTGCGGCCAGACCAGCAGGCAAGGATCCCCCGGCGGCCACCGTGCAGGAGTGGGGGAACGCGGCGCCACTGGCCCTGGCGGCCTTCGCGGTGACCACGTTCATGCTCAGCATGATCAATGCGGGCTTCGTGGACAAGGCGATCGAGCCGGTGGTCTTCGGTGTCGCATTGATGTTCGGGGGACTGACCCAGCTGCTCGCCGGGCTGATCATCCTGCGCACGGGTAACACCTTCGCCGGGGTCCTGTTCTGCGGTTTCGGCGCCTTCTGGCTGTCCCTGTTCGCCGTCGCCGAATTCTTCCTGAAGGCTGTGCCTCCGGCTCAGGTCGGCCACGCACTCGGCCTGTTCATCTTTGCCTTCGGCATCTTCATCGTCTGGTTGTTCGCCGCCTCATTCCGTACCAACGTGGTGGTGGTAGTGGCGCTCGCGGACCTCGTCGCCGTCTTCGCCGTGCTTGGCGCCGGGAATTACAACGGGACCGCCGGGCTCATCAAGACCGGCGGGTGGCTGGGTCTGGTCGCGGCGGCACTCGCCGCGTACCTTTCCTGCGCCGAACTGTGCCAAGCGACCTATGGCCGCGAGGTTCTCCCGATCGGCCACCTGGCAAAGAAGTAACTGCCCGAACGCGGCCGCTAGCGCGGGAGGAAGGCAAGGATCGTCGTCGCGAACTCGGCTGGGCGCCGAGCATGCACATGGTGCCCGGCCGGGATGGTCACGAGTTCACAGCGGCGCAGCCGACCCGCCACCTCCCCACTAGCTTTGTCATGGGGGATGTGGCTGCCGGGCCCCGGCGATGAGCAGGGTGGGTGCGGTGATCTCGGCGAGGCGATCCCACCACGTCGGCTCGGGCTTGTTGAGCTGGCCGACGATGGCAGGGATGACTGCCCAGTCGAACGGCAGCGGGCCCGCGGGCCGCTGCGGGATGGGCCGTCGCGCGGTGAGGGCGGCGGGGTGTCTTCGAGGATCAGTCGGCCCACGCGGCTGGGCTGTTGCTCGGCAACCAGGTAGGCTACTGTGCCGCCCATCGCCCCGGACCGCTGGCGCAGCAAGGTACTGAACGGCTGCGCTTGCGTCGACGCCCACGCAGTCGAGGCCCACGCAATGGTGACAACGCTCAGCGCTGCCCGCCGAGGCGGGCCCGGAGGCGGCGCATGCCCCGGAGCCATCGCTCGCGGTCATCGGCCCGCCGGCGTTCGTAGGTGGCCACCTCCGGATGCGGGAGGATCAGGAAGCTTTCCGCGGCCAGCCCGTCGATGACGCACGCCGCGACCTGGTCCGGCGTGAGGATGCCGTCCATCGACCCAGTCGAGTTGCTCCTGGAACTGCGGCTCGGTCGAGAACTCCCACGCCACGGCGTCCTCCCAGATTGGATCGCGTGCTCACGGATGGCACCGGGCGCGTCGCATGCGGCCTGCCGGGCGCGTCGCATGCGGCCTGCCCGGCCGGGCATGCGGCCTCGACGGCCGGTGGACCGGCCGGGCCAGTATATTAGAATTCAATTCTAAAAGCTTGTTCGGTCAGCAAGCGCAGCGCCAGCGCGCGGGTGCTCATGGGTACCGGAGGAAGTGGTGGGCATGGGGCTCCTGGATGGAAGGGTTGCCATCGTCACCGGCGCAAGCAGGGGTATCGGGGCGGCCATCGCGAGACGCTTCGGCGCCGAGGGTGCTGCGGTCGCGGTGGCTGCCCGCACCACGGATGCGGCAAAGTCCCCCCTGCCAGGGACGATCGGCCAGACCGTGGCTGCGATCACCGGCACCGGCGGGACCGCCACTGCCATCCCCGCCGATCTGTCCAGGCAAGCCGATCGCCAGCGGCTGGTCGCCGAGACCACCGGGCAGCTCGGCCCGCCCGACATCCTCGTCAACAACGCCGCGGTGACCTACTTCCGCCGGATCGAGGACTTCACCGCCCGCCGCTACGAGCTGATGTTCGCCGTCCAGGTCGAGGCGCCGTTCCAGCTCGCGTCGCTGGTGCTGCCGGAGATGCGGCGCCGTGGCGCGGGCTGGATCCTCAACATCTCCTCCGGAGCTGCCCGGCACCCGTCGATGCCGCCCAGCGGCTGGGCAAGCGGCGGCGCCACCGTGTACGGCATGTGCAAGGCCGCGATCGAGCGGTTTTCGACCGGGCTGGCCGCCGAGGTATATGCCGACAACATCGCCGTCAACGCGCTGTCGCCGAACAGGGTCGTCCCCACGCCGGGGACGATCTTCCATCACCTGACGACCGAGGACGACCCGGAAGCGGAGCCGCCTGCGGTGATGGCCGAGGCCGCGCTGATGCTGTGCCACCGCGACCCGCTAAGCCTCACCGGCCGGATCACCTACTCGCAGGATCTGCTTACCGAGCTGGACGTGACGGTCCCGGCGTCGCCTTGACCCTCGCGGGCGGCTCCGCCTGGCGCGTTCGGCGGCCGGCAGGTGGCGCGTTCGGCGGCCGGGGGGTGGCGGGGGGTGGCGGTTCGGCTGCCGGCAGGTCGCGCGTTCGGCTGCCGGGGGGCGGCGGCCTGCGTATGCTCGTCGCCATGCCCGAGCACCTCGAGCTCCCGCGTCCCTGGAAGTTGCTGCGCACGGCGGGATGGAGCGCCGCCGAGTCGGCCGGTTTCCCGTTCGCGGCGTATGTGCTGGCGGCTTGGCTGGTCAGCCGTGACGCCGGGTTGCTGGCCGGGCTCGGCGCCGTCTGGCTGACGGTCGCTGGCCGCAAGCTCGCCAGGGCCGGGGTGCCGGGGATGCTGACCATCTCGGCGCTGGTGCTGACGGTGCAGACCGCCGTGGTGATCGCCACCGGCAACACCTTCGTCTACCTGCTCCAGTTTCCGCTGGGGAACTTCGCGCTGTGCGTGCTGTTCGCCAGGACCGCGCGGACGCGCCGACCACTCGTCGCCCAGCTCGCCACCGAGGTCGTCGCGCTGCGGCATCCGGGCGCTCACCACCCAGGCCTGCACCGTTTCTTCCGTGGCGCGACATGGCTGTGGGCTGGCATCTTCTTCCTGCTCACGGCCGGGCTGGCGGTCATGATGATCACCGAGTCGTTCGAGCTGTTCATGGTGCTGTCCACGGTGGTCACGGCTGGCCTGATCGCGGTCGGCGCGGGCGTTTCGGCGCTGTGGTTCTTCGCCGTCCTGCGCAGGTTCGGCCTCCAGTTGCGGTTCGCTTCCGTCTGACACCGGGGCGACCTCGCCTGACAACGGGGCCCAACTCCGCCTGACAACGGGGCCCAACTCCGCCTGACAACGGGGCCCAACTCCGCCTGACAACGGGCTCGCCCGCGGCCGCCGTCAACGGGCTCGCCGCGGATCTGGCCCCACATTTCCGTAGGAGCCGCCTTTCATGATCGCGGTAACCTACCTGCGGTATGGGCGCGCCCAGAAATAACTCGCTGATTCGATTCCAGGCATCGTTGCCGTGGTATCGCCGCTACCGGCCGCCCCCGCTCACCTCAATCCCGCATCAGATACCTCATCGGCCCTATCAACCCCATCTCCCCCGGGCCAGTACCGCTTCGTTACCCCATCAATGGGCCATTGATGGGGTAAGACCAGCGATCCGGCTAGCCGCTGCGAAGATCAAATCCACGTGTTAATCATCTGCGGGTACTATTCGCCGAAAAATTACCGCGATCATGAGAGGAAGTTGATCTTGAAGAGACTTCGCGCACGTGGAGGCGCGGAGTTGGTGCCGGCTCAGCGGGCCTCAAGCTCGCGCTTGAGCCGGGCCAGGGTCGTGCGCATGCCATCGCGGTTGGCCTCCGGCCGGGCGTTCGCGACCCGGCCGGTGAACACGCGGCCCAGGACATGTGCCCCCCGGCTGCGCCGGTCCTGCCAGCACTCTGTCACCTCGGTGCCGCCGGGCACCGCCGCGAGCCGGTAACTCCACCGCGACACCGGCATCCCGAACGTGGTGACGTCGAACGCGAACTCCTCGCCAGGCTCGGCGGCCACGACCCGGCACGTGGTGAACCAGACACACGCACCCCGCCGGTTGAAGCCCACGAACCGGGCCGGCGCACCGTGCCGCCGCGACCACACCCACGCCGCGAAACACTCCGGGCTCCATCGCGCCATCCGGCGCACATCGGACACAGCCCCATACACCGCAGCCGGCTGAGCGCCGACCGTGATGCGCTCGGCCACCTCGGCAGACATGGACCCACGATAAACCCCGCGTGCGCCCGATCCACGATGAACTTGCCCGGTGTGAAGGGCGGAACTGCCGGTCCCGGAACCCCCCGCCGCGCCGCGGGCCCACCACACGGCAGCCGTCCGGGCTCCGCCCGCACGGGGGGCGAACCCCCGGGAACCCCCGCCGCGCCGCAGGTGGCGCCGGTGATGCCCGCGTGCTGGCGGAGATCGCCGGACTGGATGGCGACCATCGCCAGGCACTCGTGACCCGGCCGGGCCGCGATGACCGTCCGACCCGGCCGGGACGCGAATGATGCGTACGGCGTATCTGAACCGGGTCGGGCGCCTCCTTACCAGGTAAGGCAGCACCACCCATACCGCGTGGCCGGGGGGCAAGGTGGGCTGCGTTACCGGGGGGAAACCGTGAGTGATAGGCCGCACGAACGTGATCTCGCCGCCGGCTCCTGACTGGAGCGGACGCGGGCGACGGCCCCGTCGCCGCCCCGGCCGGCGGCGCACCGGCCCCGGCCGCCATCGTCAGCAATGCGCGCGGCGCACGAGAATAACGAGCTGCCGGCCCATCTGCCTGGTCGCGGCTAAGCGCGTAAGAGAGACAGGCGTCGCTTGGCTCAGAATCTACGGAGGGCCGGAAGCCGCGGGCTTGCTCGCCGCTGCCCTTGTATTCACCTTAGTCCATATCAATGGCGGGCCGCTGATTGGATCCGCCCTCCTCAGCAGCTGGGCCGAGGATATTGCGTTTGTCGGCTATTTCGCAGTGCGAGCCGTCCGTGAGCAGAGCCGATACCACAAGCATCGCCATTGGGTGAAATACTACGTGCTCACCTTCGGGCTGGCTTTTTGGGGTCTGTTTATTGAGCTCGGCCTGGCGGAATCGATCGACAAGGTCGTTCGCCCCACCCTTCTGTACGAGATTCCGCACATCCTGCACAATCTGGTGGCTGGCTTCATCCTGGCCAAACTAGCTGCTGACTGCGTTTACTATCTGCTGGCCTACGCCGGCCGGACGGCCCGGATACGGTATTTCACGCCCAGAGCTGGCCGCACCGGCGCAGGCTAGCGGGGATCGTGCCCGGCCGCGCCGGGTAGCGTCGGGCGCATGATGGCTACGCTCGCAGTCGAGAACTACCGGTCGCTGCGGCGGCTCGTTGTCCCGCTCGCTGCGCTGAACGTGGTGACCGGTGCCAACGGCAGCGGCAAGTCCAGCCTGTACCGGGCGCTGCGCCTGCTTGCGGATGCGGCGCGGAACGGAGCGGTGGCCGCGCTCGCCCGTGAGGGCGGCCTGCCGTCGACGCTGTGGGCGGGCCCGGAGAAGACCGGGAGGTCGGTGCGGGAAGGCCGTTACCCGGTGCAGGGCACAGTCAGGACCAAGCCGGTCAGCTTGCGGCTTGGCTTTGCCGGGGATGACTTCGGCTATGCCATCGACCTCGGCCTTCCGGCCGGCGGTGGTCAGACGGCGTTCGCCCCGGACCCGGAGATCAAGCGGGAGAGCATCTGGAGTGGGCCGGCGCTCCGGTCCGCAGCCCTGCTGTGCGACCGGAGCAACGGCGCCGTCCGCATCCGCGAAGATGACGGCGGCTGGTCGGCGCCCTACCCGATCCGGTCCTACGACAGCATGCTCAGCGAGTTCGCCGATCCACAGCGCGGGCCGGAGGTGCTCAGCCTGCGTCAGCGGATCCGGTCCTGGCGCTTCTACGACTACATCCGCACCGACGCCACGGCACCCGCGCGCGGCAGCCAGATCGGCACCCGCGCGCGGCAGCCAGATGGGCACCCGGACGCTGGTCCTCGGCCCCGATGGGGCCGACATCGCCGCGGCGCTGCAGACGATCCGCGAGATCGGCGACAGCGCAGCTCTGGATACGGCGATCGACCTCGCCTTCCCCGGGAGCCGGATCAGCATCGAGGCCGATAGGCCGGCCGGTTCGAGTTGCTCCTGCACCAGCATGGCCTGCTGCGGCCGCTCGGTGCACCGGAGCTGTCCGACGGCACGCTGCGGTACCTGCTGTGGACCGCGGCGCTGCGCACGCCCCGTCCCGCCAGCCTGATCGTGCTCAACGAGCCTGAGACCAGCCTGCATCCTGAGCTGCTCCGCCCGCTCGCACGGCTGGTCACTGATGCCGCAGGCCGCGCGCAGATAATCGCGGTCTCGCACGCTCGCCCCCTGATCGACGCTATGCAGCGCGCAGCCAAGGAGGCGGGCACGCGCGTCAACACCATCGAAATGACCAAGGAGTCCGGTGAGACCCGCATCCTCGGCCAGCAACCGCTTGACGAGCCATCATGGCACTGGCCCAAACGCTGAACCCAAACGCTGAACCCAAACGCTCAACCCGAGCGCTCAACCCGAGCGCAGAGCTGTGCGCTCGTACGGGGAAGCTGGCTGCGGGCCGGGAAACGGCGACCCTACCCGGGTGGAACGATGGCGCACGCGCCATCTCGTGCGGCAGCACCCCGGCAGACCTCGGCAGGTCAGGAGGGGTCCGAACGGGTCGGCGAGGCCCAGGCCAGCGGATCGAGGGTGCCGTCGACGGCGGCTTCGGCGACGTCGGTGAGGCGGCGGTTGCTGTCGCGGGCGTAGTGCCGCAACCGGGAGAAGGCCTCGGCCAGGTCGACGCCGGCGCGCTCTGAGATCACGCCTTTGGCCTGCTCGATCACCACCCGGCTCGTCAGGGCACCAGACAGCTGCTCGGTCAGGCGCTGGGCTTCGGCAGTGGCACGATGCTGCACGATGCTGAGACTGGCGAGGTCCGCGAAGGCCCGGGCGACGATGGCATCCGCCTCATCCATCGGCTTTTGCCTGACGCTGAGCAGGTTCAGGGCGCCGAGGGTCACGTCCCGCAACCGCAGCGGCAGGGCGGACGCCGACTGGAAGCCGGCCCCGAGGGCGGCGGCGGAGAACGACGGCCAGCGGCCGCGCCCGGCCTCCAGGTTCACGTGTTCGACGCGCTCACCGCTGCGGAAGGCGTCAAGACAGGGGCCTTCCTGGGCCTGAATCTCGAACAACTCCAGGAGGCGCATCGCCTCACTGGACGAGGCCACCAGCCCCATGCTGCCCTTGGGCGAGACCAGCATCACTCCGGCGGCAGAGACGCCGAGCAGCTTTACGCAGCGATCGGTGAGCCCGGTCAGCAGGTCAATGATGTCGTAGTCGTCGACAAGTGTGTCGGCCATTTCGACCAGCGATCGGACCACATCGGCTTCTCGGCTCATCTCAACCCATCCTCCTGAGCCGGCGGCCAGTCACGGCCGACGGCCGCCGGATCGATGCCCAGGCCGCACTACCATTCTAGTCGCGACCCGTCCCCGCTTCATCGGTACGAGCGGGTGGGATTCACCCCAGCCGGAGGCTGCGGGCGACGACGTCCTCGGCCACCTCGGCGAGCGGGCGATCGTTGCTGAAAGCGTACGCCCGCAGGCGGATGAGCGCCTCGGTGATGCTGACCCCCTGCTGCACCGAGACCATGCCGGCCGCGTTGTGCACCACGAAGTGGAAGTCGGCGCCGATCTCCAGCCCCTTGGCCATCGCGTCCGCAGGCGCCCCGGCCTGGGCCTCCAGCACCCAGCGGGCCGCCACGTCGGCCACGACCAGCGCGTCAGCGTGCTGGTCGTCGCTCAGGGAACCAGGCCAGTCCCGGTAGAGGTTGAGCGCCCCCAGGCGCACCGTGCCCACCCGCAACGGGAACCCGAACACCGCCCGCACACCGGCCTCCAGCGCCGGCGGGGTGAAGGCGAACCACCGGCGGGTCACCGGATCCGCCAGGTCGGGCTCGGCCACGACACTGTCCTGCCGATAGGCGTCGACGCACGGGCCCTCGCCGAGGGTGTACTGCAACTCCTCGATCAGGTGGCTCACGTCGTTGGTGGTGCACAAGGACCCGCTTGGTATGTCACCCGACATGAGCATGACCCCGGCACCGTTCACCCCGACGATCCCCGGGCACACACCGCACAGCCGGGCTGACGACCACGCATCCCCGCCCTCGGCGGAGAGCTCAGCCAAGATCCGATGAAGCCTGTCGCCGGCCATTCAAAGACACCAGCCCGGGCACGAGTCCGGCCTGCGGCCCACAGCACCGTGGCAATCGTCCACCTGCTGCCTCCTTCGCCCGAGAAAGGAAAAGCGTCAGCGGGGACTGGACTCAACGCACTTCCGGGGCCGGGTCACCGGTCCCTTCATAACCGACGCTACGCCATGTAACGGCCTAGAGCATCCCGGACCAGGAGGTCAATGGAGAATCCAGCAGCTAGCTGGCCAGAAGATCGACACCATATCCGGCAGGCGCGGCCCAGCTTCCCCAGTACCTGCCGCCGGGCCGCCGCGTGCTGGTCAGCGAGGCGGGAGTTGGCAGGCGTCCGGCTTCGCGTCTACTGCGGCCCGGTGACCCGCAGGTGGGCACCGCACAGCGGACTCGTCACTCGGCGCACCTGGCGCAGACATGCTTACCCGTGGCCGGGATGTGATGCGTCACCAAGGACGTGCGGCAGGCGTAACAGCGTTGGCCACCGTAGCCGATCAGCCGGCACAACCCGGCAAGAAGGCGGCTCGAACGGCTAGCCGGCAGCGTGCCCGTGACGATGTCTGTGGATGCGGCGCTCACGCGATTCCTCCCAGGCAGGAGTTGTGTTGACTGCCTGGGTCCGGAGCAGAGCCGTCGCCGACTACATGCAACTATCGCAAGACGGCCGCTGCGTGGCAATACCTACCCCGAACCGGACACACAATTGAGACGGCGCGACTAGCTCCGTACAGCGATGGCCCGCCCGGGAACAGCCCCGGCGTCCCTGGCCGGGCCTCGGGGCGATTGCGCCGGTCCCCCTCCGCATAGTGGCCGATGTCGGCGATCTGAAGGAGGAGCGTGTTCACCGCGGACGGCGTCAACGTCGGGGGTAACGGGGGTAACGGGAGCAACGGGACCGCCACAGTGGTGCTCCCCGGCGGCACGTTCAAGATCACGCACCGCACCGTGCACAGCAAGGGGACCTTCAACCCCAGGACCTGCCTGTTCACCGTCCACGGGAGTGGCAGCTACAAGCTCGGCGGCACCAGGAAGTACGCCAAGATCAGCGGTTCCGGGAGGTTCGTGCTCACCATTCTGGCCGTCGAGGCGCGTAACTCGGCGGGCACCTGCACGATGGCGCGGCCGCCGGCCGCCTACCAGCAGGTCATCACCCGGCACGGTCCCGTCCACGGATAGCCCACCCGGGCAACTTCCAGCCCCGAGCCCCGGCAAGGGCCAGCAGCGCCGCTCCTGATCGCCGCGACGGCGAGACTGCTGGCCCTTGCCCGGCAACTGCGGACGATCTCGGCCACCGGCCGGCATTTCGCCGGTCTTTGGCAGCCCCAAAGAACGGCCGGGTCGATACCGCGGCCGGCCCGGCGGGCTCTGCCGCGCACGATCATGGGCCGCCTGGCGCGGTACACGCGGCGCGCGCAGCCGTTCGGGATCAATTTTTTCGCCGCCAAAGTCGACGGAATGCGCCGTCACCGCCACCGCTCACGCCGCCAATAATTGGTCCGGGTCAACTCACCCCGTCCCGTCTGCGCCTCAGTGCGCGTTGATCGTGAGACCGAATGGCGCCGAGGTGCCGATGGGATCGCTGCTGTCGGTGATGGCGGTAACGGTTACCGTGAATGTGCCCGCCGGGCTCGACGGCGCGGTGGTGAAGGTCAGGATCGACCTGCCGCCGATGGTCGTCGTGCGCGGCGAGAATGACGCCGTGACGCCGCTCGGCAGGCCGCTGACGCTCAGGTTCACCCGAGTGCCGTAGAGATCACCCGTCGCGTGGAACGAAACAGTGGTCCTCGTGACGCGACCGGCCCGGACCGTGGCCGAGGACGAACTGAGCTGCATCGTGTAGTAGCTCTCCGACGCAGACGCAGACGCGGACGCTCCGCTGGTGACATTGCCGGTGGTCGCCGCACCGCTGGCGAACGCCACCCCCGATCCGCCGATCGCCATCAGCAGCGCAGTCGGCAGCAGCGCCGCTTTCATCACTGCCCTGGTGTGAATGCGCAACATCTCGCCCCTTCCCAAGCGACTCCGGTGGCAGCGCTCGAGGCCGCACACCCTGTTGCGGCACCGTCGCATCCGGCGCTGGAACGGGCCTGAAACGGGCCTGAAGCGGGAGCTCCACCGGGTCGGTGGTGACTGGCTCAGGAACGTGGCTGGGTGGGGAAGGCTACGCCGGTGAGCGCTTCGGAGGCGTGCCAGAGGCGGTCGGCGAGCTGCTCGCCGTGGGCTGTCCTGGAGTAGTGAACCTTTCGGGGGGAGCCTCTGGACTCGCCGGGTCCGCCGGGCCCGTAGTAGTCTCCGCCCTCGGCCGTGGGATCGGTGGCGGCTCGCAGCACCGGCAGCGCGCCACGCGCGGCGGGCTGGCCCGCGAATCGCGTGACCAGTCCGAGCGCTCGCGCCGAGATGCCGCCACCGCCGAGCCGTGGCCCGCGGTACTGCAGCTCGGTGCGGCTGTAGCCCGGGTGCGCGCCGACGCTCAGGGTGACCGCGGCCGCCGCACGCAGCCGGCGGTCGAGCTCCAGCGTGAACAGGGCGTTGGCCAGCTTGGACTGGTTGTAGGCCCGCCACGGGCCGTACCCGTGCTGGCTGTGCAGGTCGCCGAGGTTGATGGTGCCCATGCGGTGGTTGAGGCTGCTGACCGTCACGACCCTGCTGCCCGGGCGGTGCAGGAGGGCTGGGAGCAGGCGCATCGTGAGCGCGAAATGCCCCAGGTGGTTGGTGCCAAACTGCAGCTCGAAACCCTGGGCCGTGGTCTGCCGGTGCGGTACGGCCATCACCCCGGCATTATTAATGAGCAGGTCGGGCCCATCGGCGCGGCCCACGAGCTGCTCGGCTAGGCGCCGGACTGACTCCAGGTCGGCCAGGTCCAGCTGGACAAGTTCGACGCTGGCCGCTGGCAGGTCCGCGGCGATGGCCGCGCGGGCGGCCCGGCCGCGGTCGGTGCTGCGGCTGGCCAGCAGCACGTGGGCGCCGCCCCGGGCCAGTTCCAGCGCCTGGTGGAAGCCGATACCCGTGTTGGCGCCGGTCACCAGGGCCGTGCGGCCATGCTGGCCGGGCATGTCGGCGGTCGTCCATGGCGTGGGCATGGGGTCCTCCGAATCGCTTCGGCAAATCGGTTGTCCGGAGTCACCGGAACGTGCACAGCTGCGTCAACGTGCTCAGCGGTGCCCTGCTTCCAGCATGGCGTCATCGTTGGCCGGTCCGGGCGACGCGGCGCCGCTTGACACAACGAGCTTGCGGATTAAATCTTCGATATCTAATGTTTAGATATCGAAGTTACTCGCCCTGCTGCCTGCGCCCGCATGCAACTGGCCCTCCGCCGCGCTCCGAACGCGGCCGAAGCAAGGAGACACCCATGTCCACACGAACGAAGCGCCCGCTCGGCCGGCGCATCCAGCAGCGCGTGTTCCGCGTGCTGAACGTTCCGATGCGCCTCGTTCTGGGTCTGCCGGTTGCCACCCCGCTCAGCGGCACGACCGCCCCGCACGACCGCCCCGCACGACCGGCCCGCACGACCGGCCCGCCGCGCCCAGGAGCCCTCGGACCGGCACACCCAACAGGCGCCGCCACGGCTGACAACCCGGACAGAAGACAGTCGGCGGGCACCGATGAGTTGCCCCCGGCGGCGGGGTCGTAGTAAGTGAACATGCTCCGCAGGCGACCTCTCAAGGCCAGGCCGGCGGCCACAGAAAAGTGTCGTACCCCTGTGGTGTAGTCGAGGTAACAACATGTCGAGGAGGCCCACGATGCGGCCAACACACCACCTCAGCATCAACGCCGTTCGAACCGACGCCCTGTTCGTATCGGACTTGCAGCGATCCGATGAACCCAGTGCCGGGCAGATCCAGGAGGCGGTCGCTCGAGCCGTCCGCGAATTCGGCGGCCGCGGCTGCGCCGACCGGGTTGCGCAGGAATTCGGCGATCACCCGGAGATCGCGGTCGCGCGGATGCGCTGGGCCCGGCACGTAGTCGACGAGGCGTTCGGCGGTTCACGGCTGGAGCGGGCCGCCACGCGGCGGTTCGGTCATCGATCCACTGCTCGCGCTGCTTGCGCCGCATGAGCCACGGTCTTGAAGTCCCGGGTGTCCACCGCGGACAGTGGCTGTGCCGGTGCGGCCCGCAGGCGGGCAGCCGAGCGCTCCTGTTAGGTAGCTGGCAGGCGCACCGTGCAGGGGGCGTCCGAGCTGGGCTGAATTGAGCTACCCGAGAGGCGCAATGACCGTTATCAAATCGGGCCAAGGCAGCCGTTCGCCACTGCCCGGCAACCGTTTCCGGCTACCGGCATCGCTTCGCCGCCGCGTTGTCGGCCACGGTGATGCTAGCCGCGTCGATATGTGTCGCCGGGGCGGCGGGGTGCGGAGGCCCATCCGGCGGCATAGATCAACCGGCCGGTGGTTGCCGGCCGGTCGATCTCTGGGGTGTTCTCAGTGGGTGGCCGTTCGGCCGACGGCGGGGTCATCCCTGCGGGGAGCGCCGGGGCAGACGGGCAAAGGCGATGGGGACGGCGGCGAGGGCGACGGCGACGCAGATCCATGCGCCCGCGTCGGCGCCGTGCACGAAAGCGTGGGAGGCGATGTGGAGGATGTCGCTGGCGGCGGGTCCGGGTAGGTGCCGGCCGATGGTCGCGGCGGCACCGATCGATTGGCTGGATGCGGTGCCCAGCGGACCGGGCGGCAGGTGGGCGGCGGACATCGAACTGGTGTAGAGGGAGTTGGCCACGCTGCCGGCCACCGCGACGCCCAGCACTGCACCGAGGTTGCGGGTGGTGTTGGTGATTGCCGAGCCGATCCCGGTCTTGGCGGGCGGGAGGGCCAGCATGACCGTCTGGGTGGTGGGTGCCATGGCCAGGCCCAGCCCGGCCGACATGACGACCAGTCCGAGGACGAAGTGCGGGTAGCTGCTCCCGGCGCCGGCGGTGGTGAATAGGGCCAGCCCGCCGGCCATCACCGTCAGGCCCGCGGCGACCACGGAGCGGATGCCGAACCGGGCGGCCAGACGCGGCCCGAAGGGCGACACCAGCATCAGCACGATGGCCGAGGGCAGGGCCCGCATGCCGGCCGCGAAGGTGCCGTAACCCAGGACGAACTGGAGGATCTGCGTCCACACGAACGTGATACCGGACAGGCCGAAGAACAGGACGGCGACGGAGACGTTGGCCGCGGCGAAGGCGCGGTTGCGGAACAGAGCCAAATCCATCATCGGATGGCTGCTGCGCAGTTCCCATCCAGCGAACGCGGCCAGCAGCGCGGCGCTCGCGGCCGCGCGTGCGAGCGTCATACTCGACGCCCAGCCCGAGGCGGGGGCCTCGATCAGCGTGTAGGTGAGGGCGGCAAAGGCGAACGCGGCGAGCAGCGCGCCGGGGATGTCGAGGCGGCCCCGGCCCGCAGCCCGGGATGCGGGGATCAGCAGCACCGCGCCCGCGATGGCGGCGGCCACGACGGGAATGTTGACCCAGAAGATCGAGGGCCAGGAGTAGTGCTGCAGCAGCCAGCCGCCGGCGGTGGGGCCGATTGCCACGCCGAGGCCGCTGACGGCCGACCAGATGCCGATGGCCTTGGCCCGTTCGGCGGGGTCGGTGAAGGCTGTGGCCAGCAGCGAGAGGGTGGCTGGCATGATGAAAGCCGCGCCCGCACCCATGACCGTGCGCATGGCGATCAGGCCTGCCGCCGTGGTGGTCAGCGCTGCGGCGGCGGAGCCCGCACCGAACACGGCCAGGCCGGCGAGCAGGGCACGGCGCCGTCCGTAGCGGTCGCCGGCCGCGCCGGCGGGCAGCAGCATCGCGGCGAAGGCGAGCGTGTAGGCGTCGACGATCCACACCAGCCCGCCGGACGTCGGGTGCAGGGTACGGGCGAGGGTGGGCACCGCTACGTTCACGATCGTGGTATCCACCACGATGATCAGCAGGCTGAGGGCAGAGCACGCCGAGCGCCCACCAGCGGCGGCGAGACGCCGGACCGGGCCCGGATTCTGGAAGTGCCGGACGGGATGTGGCGGACGGGGCGGTGGGGAGGGACTGGTCTTTGGTTGCGGTGAGGGGGGACATGGGGACGCCTCCTGATTGATTAACCTATCAATGACCGTGCAAAAAAAATCAGGTGATGGGAGGGGCGAAGGCGTAGGAGCGGGGCAACTCGAGCGCCGCGCCGACGTTGAGCAGCAGTCCGGTGGCGATGAAGCGGGCCACGGTTGTGGCGTCGAGCCCGGTCAGCGCCATGACTTCGTCGAAGTTCTCCATGTACAGGCGCCGCATGTGCTCCCGGATCTCAGGGTCGCCGGTGGCGGCGTAGCCCTGGAGCTGGCAGCGCAGCAGATCCTGGTCGGCCATGAGTGCCCGGTAGCCCAGGCCGAGTGCCCGCAGGCCCTCCGCGGCAGAGGCGGGCTGCTGCCATGACGCGGCGAAAGCCTGCCGGACCCGGTCGCGCACCAGGCTCTGAACCGCCAGGAAGAGCACCTTCTTGTTCTCGAACAGCGCGTAGATGTATGGCTGGGAGATCCCAGCCCGCTCGGCGATGGCCGCCGTGCGGGCGGCGTGGTAGCCGTGCTCGGCGAACTCGTGGATGGCTGCGGCGAGCACCTGCTCCCGCCGCTCCTCCGCGGTGGGCCGGTGTGCCGTGGTCTTCGCCATGCGTTCATTATTGATAAGCCAATCAATAACCGTCAAGGGGTCCGCCGGAGTTTTTCTGGCGGACCTGGCAGACGGCCCGTGCCGCCGCGGCGGGCGTGGGCCGATTATCCCAGCCGAATGCGCCGCGCAGGAACCTGATCATCGCCCCGCAGCCGCACAGGTGTGGCAGTGTGGACGGCATGCTCCTGGGGCTCGTCCACGTGAACATGGGCTCGATGAGCCGGCCCGATGGCCTGGTCGCGGCGGCGCGCGCGGCCGAAGCAGCGGGCTTTGACTCGGTGTGGGCGGGCGAGCACATCGTGTTGCCGGATCCGCAGGTGCCGCCGTCGCCGATGAATCCACAGGACCCGGCGCTCGACCCGCTGCTCGCGCTGACGTGGGCGGCAGCCCATACGACGACCATCCGGCTTGCGACCGGGATCGTGATCTTGCCCCAGCGCAATCCCGTCGTGCTCGCCAAGCAGGCGGCGACGCTCGACGTGCTGTCGGGCGGCCGGCTCATGCTCGGCGTCGGCGTGGGCTACCTCGAAGCGGAGTTCCGCGCGCTCGGCGCCAACTTCGCGGAGCGCGGTGCGGTGACCGACGAGCACCTCGATGCGATGCAGGCGCTGTGGTATGACGAGCACCCCGAATACCACGGGCGCTTCGCCGATTTCGCCGGCATCGATGCCCGCCCCCGCCCGCTCCAGCAGCCGATCCCGCTGGTGGTCGCGGGCCACAGCGCGCCGGCGTATCGCCGGGTGGTCGCGCGCGCGCACGGCTGGTACGGATACTGGCTCACGCCCGGCGACGTTGCCGCCTCGCTCAAGGGCCTTCGCGCCGCCGCAGATCACATCGAGCGGCCCGCCGAGCTCGGCGAGCTTGAGATCAGCGTGACGCCCCGCGGCCGGATAACCCCCGGGCAGGCTGCGGCCTTCGCCGAGGCCGGCGTCCACCGGCTCGTGTTCCTCGCACCCCCGACACCGGACGGCCCCGCCAAGACGATCGACGCCGCCATCGCGGCCATAGCCGATCTCTGAGCACCGGTCATCGGCCGAAGATGCAGCTGGTTGCGCTGGCCACGGTGCGCCCATGACCAGGGTGCGGGCGAAACCGGGGCATGGCCGACGGAGCTCGAGCCTGGGATATGCCCCCCGATACCCAGGCCCGTCTGGCGTGACCCTCGACCGCATCTGTGCAGCCACTCCAGACCGCATGCCATGCCATGCCATGCCATGCAGATGCGGATGCTTGCCGAAGCGCCCGGCGGGCGGCTGGGTGCTGCCGTGGTAGCGCGAATAGTTAAGGACCGCGGCCAGGCTACGAGCAGGTGGTGGCGGGCCGGCGCTGCAGCCGCTCTGCAGCTGAGGGGCGAGCTCGCGACCGATGAAGGCCGGGCGATCGACTGTCTGCAGGTGGCCCCGGGCATGCTGAGGGAGTGGACAGACCGGAGATGGAGGTCGGTTTCGCGGCTGAGCTGCGGCTGTTCCTGGCCCCAGCTCATCGGGGTGGGCGGGTGCGGGCAGCCTGCGATGGGACGTCGTCGCTTGGCCACGTGGTCGAGTCACTTGGCGTCCCGCTGCCGGAGGTTGGCGGCCTGGTCGTCAACGGCCGGCCGGTGGCCCCGTCCTACCGGCCGGGTGCCGGTGACGTGGCCGATGTCTTTCCTGTGCGGCGCCCGCAGCGGCTGCCGTCGGCACGTTTTATTCTGGACGTCCACCTCGGAACGCTGGCCCGCCGGCTGCGGCTTGTGGGTGTCGATGCCTCCTACCGTAACGACCTTGACGACGACGCCCTGATCGAGCAGGCGAACGGGGGGCGGCGGGTGCTGCTGACCCAAGACCGCGGGCTGCTGCGCCGCAGGAAACTGTGGCTGGGAGCCTATGTGCGGGGCGCGCGCCCGGACGAGCAACTCTGCGACGTGCTGGAAAGGTTCGCTCCGCCCCTCGCGCCCTGGAGCCGGTGCACGGCGTGCAACGGGCCGCTGTCAGCGGCACCCAAGCGGGAGGTGGAACGCCTGCTGATGCCCGGGACGCGGCGCACCTATCAAACCTTTTCGCGCTGCGGGGCGTGCGGCCATGTTTACTGGCGCGGCGCGCACAGCCGCCGGCTTGAAGCGATCGTAGACTCGGCGCTTGATGCCGCCGCCAAGTCCGATCACCGCCGGGGCCAGTAGGCCCCGGCGCCTGCCCCCGGCACGACCTGCCGGGCGCGCGGGCACTGCCCGCGTGGCGCAGCCCATGGACCTCCCGGGCCACCGCTCGCGTCGCAGCAGAAGAGGATGGGCTGGCCTGGGGGGTCCGGCAGTCACAGCGGCTAGGCTTCCGGGTGTGGCGCATACGCCAGACCACCACCATCATCACGGCCGATGAGTACGGGGTGGCGGCAGCGTTTGTCCCGCCGCCAACGGAACTCGATCTTTGTTCGGTTTGGCGCCCCTATCAACCTCGGCTGAGCCTGCGCCCAGGCGCACCTGAACGGCACCCGCTCGGCACGCAGCTCTGACCTCGTCATCACTCGCCGCAGTTCATTGTGGCTCATCCTGCCGCCAAGGCCGCCCGGCCGACGCAGCCGAACCGCGGCGTTGTGGCGCTGGCCGGGTAGCGCATCTGCCGGATCCTTCCACTGGGGGCAGCTGCGCGGCGCGATGGGGCGCGGCATTATCGACGTCGGGAGCGGTCGGAGGTGCAGGGGATGCTGACAGACTTCTACATTGCATTCGGGACGGTGTGCTTCACATTGTTGGGGCTCTGGATGGTGGTGCTCCAGACCCGGCACGCGGAGTGGCGTGGGGTGGCGGTGCATCGGCGGAGGGCTTACGGGGTCGCGCTGCATTTCTCCTTGCCCGGGTTGATGAGCCTGTTGGCGCTGGTCGACCCGGCCAGCATGACGCTGTGGCGGGTCTCATTCGCGATCGTCGCTGGCGGTGGTGCGATCGTGCTGGTGCTCGTGCGCGGTCCTCTGCCGACCTGGGCGGGCCGGGCAGCCTACCTCACGGCCGTCGCCTTATACCTGGTGATCGCGGTCGTCGCGGCCGTGCCCAGCGTTGTCGCCAATGCCGGAATGTCAGCTCGGCCGCTGCGCATCGAGGCGGTTCTGCTCACGATCCTCGTGTTCTTCGGTGCCAACGTCGCGCTACTGCTGCTGTTTGACGAGACAGGGGGGACTGGCAACTCGGCCAACGTCCGTTGACGCGCCAGATCTTCAACCCCGCTGGGCAGCGCCGACGTTGCGCGCGTAGCGCCGCGACACGCCGGCCAGGCCCGACCAGGCCAATGCAGGCAGGAGGCAGGCCCAATCGGGGCTGATACGACATCTGCCGGTCGAAGGGCCTAGGCTGGCGCCGGGGCACGCAGATCACGTCATGGGTGCTCCAGAACTCCCATTTCGCCTGCGCAGAAGCAGTGCGGGGGAACCAAGCCTAATTCCTGCGCGAATCTGCGAGAACTTCGCCAGCCACCTGCGGGAGATGGTCTTGCAGAGCGCGAGGGCGACGGCTTGAGGCCACAAGATGCCATGGCCTGCGGCCGCGGACCGAGTGCCTTCATCGTCAGCATCGTCAGCCGACGGCCGAGGAGGACCTTCCGGGGCAGGCGGATCAGCGCGAACCCGACGTCGCGGGCGGCATCGATGCTCACGGGCCGGGGCGGGGATCTTGGGGGTGGGCGGCCGGATGCGGGGGGACGGGTACGGGCTGGACGTGCCAGATGTCGTGGCAGTAGCCGCGGGCGGTGCGGTCGGAGGAGAAGAAACCGGAGCGTGCTGTGTTCAGGATCGACATCCGGGTCCATTGTTCCTGGTCGGCCCAGGCTGGCCCGGCCTGGTCGTGGCAGTCGATGTAGGAGCGGTAGTCGGCGAGGACCATGTACTGGTCGTGGTTGAGGAGCTCGGCGGTGATGGGTTCGAAGGCGCTGTGGTCGCCGCCGGAGAAGGCACCGGAGGCGATGGTGTCGATGGCGGCGGTGAGCTCGGCGTCGGCGTGGTAGCAGGTGGCGGGGGTGTAGCCCTGGTGCCTGCGGGCGGTGGCCTGGCCGGCGGTGAGGCCGAAGAGGAAGAAGTTGGCGGCGCCGACCCGGTCGCGCAGTTCGATGTTGGCGCCGTCGAGGGTGCCGACGGTGACGGCGCCGTTGAGGGCGAGTTTCATGTTGCCGGTGCCGGATGCCTCGGTGCCGGCGAGGGAGATCTGCTCGGAGATGTCGGCGGCGGGGATCACGATCTCGCTGACCGACACGTTGTAGTCGGGCAGGAAGACGACCTTGATCCGGCCGCCGACGCGGGGGTCGGCGTTGACCACCGATGCGACCGAGTTGATCAGCTTGATGATGCGTTTGGCCTGCTGGTAGCTCGGCGCCGCCTTCGCGGCGAAGATGACCGTGCGGGCCGTCACCGCGGCGCCCGGGTCCGCCGTGATCCGGTTGTACAGGGTGACGACGTGCAGCAGCTTGAGGAGCTGGCGCTTGTACTCGTGCAGCCGCTTGACCATCACGTCGAAAACCGAGCCCGGGTCGATGGCCAGGCCGGTGGCGGCGCGGGCGTGCGCGGCCAGGCCGGCCTTGTTCAGCCGTTTCACCTCGCGCCACTGCGCCCGGAACCCGCCATCATCGGCGAACGCCTCCAGCTCCCGCAGCCGCTCCAGGTCGGTCAGCCACCCCTCACCGCCCAGCCGGGCCGTGATCAGGGCCGACAGCCGCGGGTTAGCCAGCCGCAGGAACCGGCGCGGGCTGACCCCGTTGGTCTCATTCCAGAACTTCCCGGGCCACAGCTCGGCGAAATCCCGCAACGTCGTCTGGGTCAGCAGCCGCGACTGCAGCCCCGCCACGCCGTTGACCGCGAAGCTGCCCGCGGCCGCCAGGTTAGCCATCCGGACCCGGCGCTCGGGAACCTCCTGGATCAGCGACACCCGGGCCGCCCGCCCGCCGTCACCCGGGCAGCGGGCCCGCACCTCACCCAGCAGAACGTGATTGAGCGCGTAAATGATCTCCAGATGGCGCGGCAGCAGCCGCCCGAACAGCCCCACCGGCCACGTCTCCAGCGCCTCCGGCAGCAGGGTATGGCAGGTATAGGCGAACGTCCGGCGGGTGATCGACCACGCCCGCTCCCAGCCGACCCCGTACTCGTCCACCAGCAGCCGCATCAGCTCGGGAATAGCCAGCACCGGATGGGTGTCATTGAGCTGGATCACCACCTTGTCCGGGAACACCTCCCAGTCACTGTTGCGGAACCGGAACCGGCGGATAATATCCCGCAGCGAGCAGCACACCAGAAAATACTGCTGCTTGAGCCGCAGCTCCCGCCCCGCCGGCGTGCTGTCACTGGGATACAGCACCTTGGTCAGATTCTCCGACCGCATCCGCGCCTCGACCGCCTCCGCATAATGGCCGGCGTTGAACAGCGCCAGATCAAACGACTCCCGCCCCGCCCGCGCCTGCCACAACCGGACAATATTAACCGTCTCGGTGCCAAAACCCGGGACCAGCATATGGCTGGGCTCACCCCGCACCGTCTCCCCCGGCACCCACCGCGCCCGCAAACCCCCCTGATCATCATCCACCGGCTCCGTGTGGCCGAAGAACCCCACCACCTGGCGGTCATCCGGAGCCGGGAACTCCCACGGATTACCGTAAAACGTCCAGTCATCGGGATGCTCCACCTGAAACCCATCCTCGAAAACCTGCTTGAAAATCCCGAACTCATAACGGATGCCATAACCCACCGCCGGGATATCCAGCGTCGCCAGCGAATCCAGCAGACAGGCCGCCAGCCGGCCCAGCCCCCCGTTCCCCAGCCCCGGCTCCACATCCAGCGCCTCCAGCGCATCAGCCGAAACACCGACACCGGCCAGAGCCCGGCGGGCCACACCCGCCGTACCCGTATACAGCGCGTTCTGCCGCAACTGCCGCCCCAGCATGTACTCCGCCGACAAGTAATACACAAACTTCGGGTTCGTCACATAATGCGCCTCCGCCGTCCTGGCCCGCCGCTCAGCCAGCCGATCCCGGATCGTCACCGCCAGCGTCCAATACGCATCATGCGCACTCGCCGACTCCACCGTCGTCCCCCGCTCGTAACACAGATTGTCAGCAAGATCCCGCTCGAACTCAGCCAGCGTGTTACCCACCCACCGGACCTGCGGCCCGTGTCCTATCGACATGAACCGAATCTAACCCCCCACCGGCAAGGACAAGTCCACAGATGTCCCTCCCGAATGGGTCCGCCCGGTCGCGCTGGGCTCGTGATGGCGGCCGGGCAGCGGAAGCGGCGATGGAAACATGCCGGTGTGGGCGCCGGCGGCGGGCCCGTTCGACGGCCAGGTGCTCGACGCCCATTAATCGTTGGACCTCCTCGCCAGCAAGGACAGACGCATGCAGGTAACCCTGTCCAGGACCTTGTCCGCGATCCGGACGTCGGGAACGGCGCCGTGCCGGGTCTCGCTGCCCGCTCAGGCGCGCGGCCGACCCAGTTGACCGGCGCGGCGATCCGCGACGTTGCCCGCTCAGGCGCGCGGCCGACCCAGTTGACCGGCGCGGCGATCCGCGACGCTGCCCGCGGCCCGGCGGCGACTTCATTCAGCGCCTGCCACGTCGCGGGTACGGAGGCGACTGGACCAGAATCACGGCCCCAATCGCCCAGGCCCTCAAGGGTCTGATCCACGCCACGAACAGCGCCCGCGACTATGGCCTTTCCCGCGCTCCCGGCGTGCCCCGCTGGAGCGTGAGCCGACCGCCCCCTACTGCGAACCGCGTGCCCACCTGAGAACCGGTGAGAGAGCCTGGATGATTATCCAAGGAAGGGACCATCGCCACTTTCCACCCCGCAGTGGCCTGGCCTATGCTACACAGAGCAGGCCCAGTCGGCCCTGGGGGACGATCTTGCGGCCCTGCATCGGCGTCAGCGACGGCGCCAGACCGTGTGCTGGGTCATCCGTTGGTACCGCGTCGACGGACACCGACAGGGCCTCAGGTCCGGACGAGGGAGGGTGTGAAGATCCTGGCGTCACGGGGTGGTCCGTGTACATCGTGATGGTCGCGCCCGAGTGTGCCCCGGTTGCCAAGGCCGGAGGGCTGGGCGATGTGGTGTTCGGGCTCAGCCGGGAACTGGAAATCCGGGGAAACACGGTCGAGATCGTGATGCCGAAGTACGCCGGCATGCGTTACGCCGACATCTGGGGCCTGCAGGTCAGCCATGAGGATCTGTGGGTGCCGTGGTATGGCAGCGCGGTTCACTGCACAGTGTGGTTCGGCTACGTGCACGGCCGCAAATGCTTCTTCATCGAGCCACACTCAGCCAGCAACCTCTTCGGCCGGGACCGCTTGTACGGGTACGCCGACGACATCGAGCGGTTCGCATTCTTCTCGAAGGCAGCGCTCGAGTTCATGCTCCAGTCGAACAAGCGCCCCGATATCATCCACTGCCACGACTGGCACACTGGGCTTGTGCCGGTGCTGCTGTACGAACAGTACCGCGAGGTGCTGCCTCACCAGAGGGTTTGTTACACGATCCACAACTTTCGCCATCAAGGCGTCACCAGCCCGCAGGTGCTCTGGGGTACCCAACTGGCCCGGCCCGATTACTTCCTGGACCGAGACCGGCTAGGTGACGACACCTACTACCAGGCCGTGAACCTCATGAAGGCCGGGGTTGTGTATTCAAACTTCGTGACTACTGTGTCACCCAACCACGCCGACGAGGCGCGGTTCGGCGTGGGCGGCTCAGGACTCGCTCCCGCCCTTCACATGCATCAAGGCAAGTTCGGGGGGGTACTCAACGGCGTGGACTACGACGTGTGGAACCCCGAGATCGACCCGTTCATACCTACCTGCTATTCGACAGAGAGCCTCGACCGCAAGTACCAGAACAAAGAGCGTCTCCGGGAGCGGTTCTGGCTCCGAAAGACCTGGAGCCCGATCGTTGCGTACGTGGGCCGACTGGATGAGCAGAAGGGCATGCACTTGGTCCATCACGCCGTCTTCTACGCGCTAGCGAACGGGGCGCAGTTCGTGCTTCTGGGCGATGCATTTCACCACAATGGCATTAACGGCCACTTTTGGCATCTCAAGAACTACCTCAACGACAACCCTGACTGTCACCTCGAAATCGGCTACAGCGAGGAACTGGCTCATCTCATCTATGCCGGCGCCGACCTGCTGGTGGTGCCCAGCATGTTCGAGCCGTGCGGGCTGGCCCCAATAACCGCGATGCGGTACGGGACGGTGCCGGTGGTGCGGGCAGTCGGGGGTATGGTCGACACTGTGTTCGACCGCGACTACTCGGCGCGCCCACCCGGCGAGCGCAACGGGTACTTGTTCCACCAGGCTGACAACCTGGCCATTGAGTCTGCGCTTAACCGTGCGCTAGGGCTATGGTTCGGGCACCCGGTCGAGTTTCGCCATCTCGCGGTCAACGCCATGCGGGCCGACTACTCGTGGGCCCGGCCCGGTCAGGACTACCTGAACATCTACGAATACATCCGCCACAAGTGAGCCAACCGAGAGGCGAGCGCATGGACGCCCTGGCCGAGTACGTCGACGGCCTGCCCAACCTGTGCGGGCAGGAGCCGCTGATCAGGGAGGCCATCGAAGCGGGCCGGCAGCGCCGAGTGTTTCCGAATGGCATCGACATTCACCGTGACTCAAGCACATTCGCGGTGGCGCTGCACATGCATCAGCCGCTCATCCCCGCCGCCGGCGACGACCTGCGCTCCGCGGGGATCATCAGCAACCTGGCATGGATGATGGAGCATCCGGACATCGGTGACAACCACAACGCCGCCGTGTTCGTGTGGTGCTACAAGCGCATGGGCGAGTTCATCCCCCAACTCCTCGACGAAGGCCGCCAGCCGCGGGTGATGCTCGACTACTCGGGCACCTTGCTGCACGGAATGCGGCAGATGGGCCTAGACGACGTATTCGACGCGCTCGGATACCTAACTCACGACGGCCGGGCCCGCCAGACAACCGAGTGGCTCGGTTCCACCTGGGGCCACGCGGTGGCCCCCTCCACGCCGGTCCAGGACTACCGGCTGCACGTGCGCGCCTGGCAACACCACTTCGCAGCCATCTTCGGCCTCGAGGCGCTCGGGCGCATCCGGGGATTCTCCCCGGCCGAGATGGCGCTACCCAACCAGCCCGATGTGGCCTATCAGTTTGTCCGCGCCCTGCTTGACTCCGGCTACGAGTGGGTGCTCGTTCAGGAACACACGGTGGAACAACCCGGCGGCCGCGGCGTCGAGCGCCCGCACCTGCCGCACCGGCTCGTCTGCACGGACTCTCACGGCAACACGGCGAGCATCATCGCGGTCGTCAAGACCCAGGGCAGCGACACCAAGCTCGTGGGCCAGATGCAGCCCTACTACGAGGCCAAGGGCCTCGGGCCCTGGGAACTGGCCGACAGACGGGTCCCGCCGCTGGTCACTCAGATCGCCGACGGCGAGAACGGTGGCGTCATGATGAACGAGTTTCCGCCCAAATACCTCGAGGTCATGAGGGAGTGCTCCGGGTCGCCTACCCCCGCTGTGAACGTCACCGAGTACCTCGAAGCGCTGGCTGGGCTGGGGATCGGCCCCGAGGACCTGCCACCTCTCCAGCCGCTGCTCCAGCATCGCGTGTGGGAGCGTTTCGAGCCCGGCGAAGGACCTGAACGTCTTGCCGCGGTCATCGGCGAGCTCAGCGCCGAAGACGACCGGTTCAACATGGAGGGCGGTAGCTGGACCAACGACATCTCATGGATGCGCGGGTACGAGAACGTGCTAGCACCTATGGAGCGTGCGAGCTCGCTCTTCAACAGGCACTTGCTGGCCCCAGGCGTGCCGGCCAGCGACCCCCGCTACCAGCGCGCGCTCTTCTATCTGCTGGCCTGTGAAACCAGCTGCTACCGCTACTGGGGCCAGGGCATCTGGACGGACTACGGCGCCGAACTCGCCCGCCGCGCCTGCGAGGCCGCGAGCTCGGCGACCTGACCGCCAGCGACCATATGCGGAGGACAAGCTGTGGACGACATCGCGTTCGCGCTCGTGCTGAACCTGCACCAGCCAGCAGGGAACATTGAAGACCTTCTCGACAACGACCCATGGGCAGCCACTGAGATCCTCTACGCGCTCGACCGCATCCCGAGGTCGCTGTGGCCCTACCAAGACATCGGCCGCGTCCACCTGTCGCTGTCCGGGACGCTGCTCACGACCCTCGCCGATCCCACCTTCCAAGCACGCGTCTACGGCATCGTCGACTGTGGATCCCTGCTGTGGCACCTGCAGAACACCGGCATTATCGACATCCTCGGCTCCGCCTACTACCACCCTGTGCTCCCCCTCGTCCCGCCCGCCGACTGGCCGCAGCAGCTCCACCTCTGGCGCCACATCGCCGAGCACCTTTTCGCCCGCAGCGATTTCAGCGGGTTCTGGCCACCCGAGATGGGCTTCACGATGGAGCTCATTCCCCTCATCCGCCGTCTCGGCTACCACTACGTGCTGGTCGACGCCAACCATGTCGAACCGGTCGACGCCATGCGCTGGGACGAGCTGCGCTACCGGCCCCACATAGCTCGCTACGACGGAGCCGAGATCGTCGTCGTAGTCCGCGACCGCGAACTCTCCGACGCCCAGGAGTCAGGGATGGATCCCGGCTGGTTCATCCGTGAGGTCCAGGCCCGCACCAGGCACTGCGATTTCACTCCCCTGGTCACCACCTGCACCGACGGCGATAACGGCGGCTGGTTCCGTAACACGACTCCGGGCACCAGCTTTTGGACTGCTTTCTACCAGAAGCTCCTGGACCGGGTCCGCGTCCACGAAAGCGGCGGGATCCGCCCCGCGTTCATCCACGAACACCTCGCGGCGCATCCCGCCCACGGCGAGGTGCGGGTCCGGCCCGGTGCCTGGAACACCGGCTGGCACGACGGGAGCGGCTTCACCCAATGGACCGGCTCCCGCGCCCAACGCGACGCCCTTGCCAGAATCCGGCACGTGAGCGGGCAACTCCACGCCGCAGCCGACCTCGCTGATTCCGTCCACCGACCCATGCTCGACGAAGCGCTCGACCACCTGCTGCGCGCGCAGACCAGCTGCAACCTCTACTGGGGCGAGACGTGGGTGCCCCGCTCCCATGCGGACCTCGACCGCTCCCTCGCACTCCTCGCCGCGGCAGGAACATAAGAGGGCATCTGATCTAGGCCACAGATAGTTTTCATCCGTTTGGAGGGCGGGTCATCGCGCCAGGTTTGACTTGATTCGCCACGCGGTATAACCCGTGGTCGTGTCGACACCGTTGAGACTGGCCCGTCGTAGCCAGATCATGGAACGGGTTGTTGCTAAGGTAAGAATCCGGGTCGCTAGAAGAGACATTTCCGTACAAGCCGAATGCGCCTGGGGTGGTGTCGAACAGGGGGCCCCAGCTGGTATTCACCTGGACCCGGTCCTCCGCATTCAGATACTGAAGGCAGGAGATCTGGCGGTCAGGGACATAGCGGCCGGCCCGGTCGTGGCGCTGAAAGTTGCTGGGTCCCATCGGCAAGATGGCGCAGCACAACCATCCTTGGCTCGGCTGGGCCGGTGAAATGACAGACAGTCGATCAGGCACGATCGCGCGCTGCCGTGCCCCGACTGTCCTCGCAAACGCCTTCTGGGTGAGGGTGCTCCCCAAAGCGTGGTCCAGACATCCCCGGCGCTCATCCTGATCAGCCCGCCATTTCAGGGTCGGAAAGTGCTCCGCTACGCAACCCAAGTCGACCTTGCACTGATCCGGCCCACGCCGGCGGCCGCGAGGTGGCGCGGACCCTGCTCCTGGTGTTCTGCCGCTGCCAGCCGCGCCGCGGGCTCACCGCCCGGCCGCAGCCCGCCGGTTTGGGGTTGAGCTCACCGTCTCTGGCCTCATCAGCGGTCGCCGCACTCCAGTGTGGCCCAACGAGCGGCACGGCAACACCAGGCTTCTTGAACACTTGACCGACTCATGACCGGTTACGGAAGGCGGGCGACGTGATCGATCTCGACTACCTGCCTGCGCTCGTCGATCGTGTAGAAGACGCGATACCGCTCGGCCCGCAGACGCCGCAGATCCGGTGACCCGTATGGGAAAGACTCCGGCGGCCGCGGTTCATCGGCGAGCCGGTCGATGCCCTCCCAGAGTGCAGCGACGCCACTGGGGTCATCACTGAGGAATCCCGCAGTCAGATCGAGAGCCTGGATCTCCCAATTGATCTGGTAGCTCACCGGCCGGGCAAACCCAGGCGACGACGCGCCTCTTCGTGAGAAACGTAGCGTACCCCTCCGGCGTCCTGGCGCGCCAGGTAATCGGCGCGAGCAGCGTCGAACTCCTCGTTGACCCGCTGCTCCTCGAGCGCCAAGCGCAACTGCCGGTACTCCTCAATGGGTACCACGACCGCAACTACCTGCCCGCCACGGTGGATCACATCATGGGCGTCTTCCGCAGGCAGGTCACTCATGAGGCACATGGTAACGAGACTGTACGACAGCCCGACAGCCCGACAGCCGGCATGACTCGACCGAGTTGCAGCCGTACCACCTCTCGCGTCAGTGCTCGCGTTCCGCTACGTCTGATGGCGGAGATAGCCATGCCGCACGTGTCAACCACTGGACGTTGTGGGGTCATCGGGGACCCCGGCCGGGCAGCGCTCATCGTAGGCCTGCCGTTGATTGCTGTAGCAGCTCGCGGCTCGGCCTGACCCTGGTGCCGGTACGCCGGGGCGGGGGCCGGTGCCGATCTATAACGGTGCGAAGCCTGCCAGCCGGGGCGACAACGCTGTGTCCGCTGTTGCTTGATGAGCTGGATGATTGATGCAGGTGACCCCCCGGGTGCATGTCACGTCGGTGGGCTACGGGGCCCGGAGGTCACGGCGCCACTGTCCGCGACGCCTTGGTATGCGTGGAATCCCGGCATGCAGCCCTGGCGCCCTACCCCGCAGGCAGCACCGAGCTGCTCCAGCCCATTCGCGGCGGGATCATCCCGCCGAATATGTATATACCGAGCTGGGTGAACTCGTCGCCGGACCAAACCCGCACGCCAGTCACCAGATCAAATCACCTTGGCTGCTCGTTATGAGGTTCTGCATTCGGCACCGGAGCCCGCGACATGGATCCAGGCGGTGACTCTCGACTCCTTTGCCCGAAACACAACCTGTTGGTAGCTGGCAGGGTCGACACCTCCGGGGCGCTGCTTGATGACTGAGTCATAGACGAACGTTGACGCGACAAAGCCAAGATCAGCGGCCGTCTCGGCAAGCCGCTTGCGCAGCGGCGCGGCCCCGAGCATCCGCGCCGCGTGGATGATAGCCTGACCGGACACACCCGTGGCGTCCGCGACCACGGGACCGACGTCAAGTGCGGCTCGAAGCTGGATGCGGGTGGCATTGCTCGCCTGGTGGTTGTGGCGGCCCAGCGCCGCGGCCAAGTGCGCCAGCATCGGGTCGACGACCGATCTGGTCGGGGTGGCGGGAGGCACCACGATGAGGGTGCCATCGCCCCGGTCCTCGCGATGGCAGGTGAGCCAGGGAACGCCCGAGCTTTCGAACGCCTCCTGCACAAAGCCGTTCATCAAATCACGAACGGCCCGCCGGTCCTCGTCGTCGCGGCAGTCTGAGCCGAATGCTGTGATGTCGGTGAGGAAAATCGAACAGTTCTGGCCGCTCCAAGCGTGCGACCCCGCCTCCTGCCCCAGATCGCCTCGGTCTTCGGTGAGCCGACTGTAGATCAGGCGTTCCAATACCTCCAGGACACGGGGATGCGCATCGAGAAACGCGGCAAAATCGTCGGTGGTCACGACCATGGCCCGTACCTTTGCGATGGCTACGACGGTCGCCGACCTGGAACGCACCAGCAGTGCGGCGCGTTCACCAACGATATCGCCGGGCCCTCGCTCGGCCATGAACTGCATTACTCCGCCTCGCTCGCGGCAGACCCGTACCCAGCCCGACCGGATGACGATGACGTGGTCGGCCGGTTGATCTTGACGGCATAGCACCGTCCCTGCCACAAACGTCCATTGCCGCGCCGAGGCCATGAGCGCCCGCTTCTCCGTGGCCGTGAGGGCCTGCCAGAAGCTGGGCATGGCGGGCAGGCCGATCGGAGGAATACGGTCAGCGTGAACGCCGCCATATTCACTTGCTGCCCGCTGCGTACGTGCTCTGGTCGGTGCCTGCGCCCTGGCACGCGTGCCCGCCTCGCCGACGCCCACGGTGAGCGTTGGCGGCTGGGATTTCGCCGCTCGCGGTGCCAACGAGATTGGCGCCGAAGCCTGGAGAGATGGCGGCCGTTCCACGACGCCGGGCCGTGAGGATATCTGCCACGCCGAATAGATTTTCGCTACCGACAGGCCGCGGATTAGCACCGCGAAGGGCTGGGTAAATGCGGTCGCGTCACTTGCCTTCAGCTTAAGAATCTCGTCGACTGTCTTCGCGATCTCGCGGCCCTTGCTGGTAAGTGCGATCTGGTTGAGCGTAAATCCGAGGACCGGAATGACAACCACCACAACGACCCCCGCCATGATGACTCCAGCCACACCTGCTACGACACCGCCGACTGCGATGATCGTGCCGACGCTCACCAAGCAGCCAAGCGACCTCGCGCGGGTCTTTGCCCACCTCCAGACACCAGTCAGACCCGTTCCTGCAGGGCGCGGCATACCCCCGTCGCTGGGCCGTTGTTGCGGCCGCCCGGGGGATTCATTGGTTCCCCTGTGCGGGTTCAAGACATCCCCCTCTCAATCATTGCCAGGGCCTTTCGGTACGTTACTGTCAATTCGAATCATCTAACACGACCTATTTTGTGACGACCCTTCAGTCCTCTTGCCGACGGTAAATTCGGCGAAGGACGTGGGCCGAGTAAAATCTTAGCCACAACGCCCACCAGACTTTGTGCCACTTGCCGTGGACTTCGAACAAGTCGGCCTTCCATTCTTCGTAGTAGCGTTCCTGCTGCGCGGACGGTAATAGGTCGACGGAACGAGAAAGCAGCTTGTTGACAATCGGCGGCACCTTGACATGGGCTGGACCGGTCCGCGCGACGCCTGCCGAAGCGGACTTGGACGTGCTCTGCTGCTGTGGCCTCGTCCCTTGCCTTCCGCCGCGCTGTTTCGCATGAATGCCCCCGCTTCGCGGCCGTTCCGGGACCCGCACCACTTCCGGAACCGCGGAAACGGCGAAGTTCACCTGTCCTTCTCCGGGCAGCGCTTCAGCGGCAAAGGTCCGGTAACAAGAGGTGCAAAGCTGGAGATGCTCGGAAATCCACAGCCGGTCGGCCGCGCCGACCCGCTTGGTCACATATGCCCTGATCTCCTTGCGGTCTGGGTGACCGCCGTAGGCGCTCACGTATCATCACCCTCGTGCCGCAACCGCACACCCCCCGGCTGCCATCGCGGGAGCGTCAGCCGACGCTGCGTTTCGGTGATGGCGGCCCGCGCCTGCGTGGCCCCAGCGCCGGTCAGCTGATACAGGCGGCGGCGTGGTCGTCCCTCCTTGGCCGGATCGACGTTTTCCCAGCTGCTCACCACCCAGCGCGCGGCTTCAAGCCGGGCCAGGATGGGGTAGATGGTGCCGGTGGGAAGGAGTGTCTCCGTCGCCAGTTCCAGCCCGTAGCGTGGATTCGTCGGGTCGGTCAGCAACGCGCGAAGGACGAGGACCGTCTGCAACGTCATCCTGGGGTTCGCCCGCTTCTTCTGACCCATAGCGGCGACTCTATATAGCTATATAGAGTTGCGCTAGAGGTCCCGCGCAGACACGGCGGACCAACCGGCATGTAGCCGGGTTCCGAGCACCCGCCGGAGCGGGCCGACGGCATCCATCTAGGGCTGCCGTCGCGGGCGGCCTCATGCGGTCTACCCGGGAGCATCGAGCGGGCCGTCCTCAAACGCTCGCGCAGGAGCCGCGGCGAAACCACGCCAGCCTCTTGACCTTGCTCCGGTGGGGGTTTACCGAGCCGCCGCAATCACCTGCGCAGCTGATGGTCTCTTAAGAGGAGCCTGCAGTGGACCACTCGCAATCCAAAGTTATTAGGTGTATGAGCGCTGTAGCCAGCAGCGGCGGCAGGCCCAGGAAATCCGAGACATGGGTGATCGACTGGTCTTCGCATATTTGTTCCCTTTTGGCGCCCCGAGCAGGATTCGAACCTGCGGCCTAGTGCTTAGGAGGCACTCGCTCTATCCACTGAGCTATCGGGGCGGGGCGGTGGACAGCCTACCTGGCAGGGCCACGGGTGGCATCCTCGGCACCGCAGGCGGGCGCCGTCGACTGGCACCGCAGGCGGGCGCCGTCGACTGGCACCGCGGGCTGGGGGCGCCCGCTGTGGCGGCCGACATGCGGGGCGGCGGTACGAACGTGGCCGCACTGGGCCGTCATAGGGTTAACGTCAGCAGGGGCGTGCCACGCCAGAGGGGCCGCACCAGGCCAGCGGGCGCGTGCCACGTCAGCGCAGCCGTGGCACGTCAGCCGGGGCGTGCCACTTAGCGCAACTGTGCCACTCGGCGCAGCCGTTAAGGATCATGGGGCCCGCACCGCCGACGCGCGGAGGCAGGCCGGGGCGGCCAACGGTCAGCCAACCGGCCCGGCAGCGCAGGCCAGTGGATCCGATCCGGAGGAGCGCAGTGCAGTGCAGGTCAAGGATGTCATGTCGGCGGCGAGCATCATCGAGTCCGCCACCGGCAGCCTCCGCTCCGCCGCCGAGCGGATGTGGCGGCAGCAGACGGGGTCGCTGCTCGTGACCGAGCAGGGGCAGCTTATCGGGATTATCACGGAACGTGACGTGCTGCGCGCGGTCGCCCTGGGCGCGGACCCGGACACCAGCACCGTTGACGACGTGATGACCGCCGAAGTGTTCTCCGTGGCGCCAGATATGCCGCTGCCGGACGCCGCACGGGAGATGGCCGCCCGGTGGATACGCCACCTCCCCGTTGTCCAGAACGGCCAGTTGCTCGGCGTGGTGAGCATGCGCGACGTTACGGGCGTGTTCGCGGCCATGTCGGCAGGCAGCGTTTCCGTGCAGCACGAATTCGACCAATTGGTGCGTGAACGCCGGCTGGCCAGGATCGAATACGGCGACCTGGACTGAACCGGCGGCAATTGATCCATTATCGCGGTACTTTTTCTGCGAATGCTTCCCAAAAAGTACCGCGATCATGAATTGGCCGGGCGAACCGCCGCCAAGTTTCACGCCGCAGCGCTGGGGGTCGAATCGGGGCCTATGGCGCCGAGGGCAGTTACGGCAGTTCGAACGGGAGGCTGACACCGTCAAGCGCGCTTGGACACGGGCAATCCCGTTCCGCGGAAAGGCCTTCGATGATCTTGAAGAGGAGGCCGCGCAGGCGGTCCAGGTTCGCTGCGAAGACCTCGAAGACCTCCTGCTGCGTGACGCCCTCCCCCGTCTCCACCCCCGCGTCAAGGTCGGTGACGAGCGTGAGCGGCGTGTAGCAGAGCGCGAGTTCACGGGCGAGCACGGCCTCCGGGTGGCCGGTCATGCCGATGAGCGTCCACCCCTGCGCGGCGTACCAGTGTGATTCGGCACGTGAGGAAAACCGCGGCCCTTCGATGATGACGATGGTGCCCGACTCGACCGGCGGCCAGCCCGCCGCACGTGCCACCTCGATGGCGTGCGCACGGCCGCGCGGGCAGTACGGGTCGGCGAACGGCACGTGCACTGCACCCCCCGCCTCGAAGAACGTCTGCGGGCGCCCGCTCGTCCGGTCCACAAGCTGATCGGGGATCGCGAGCGTGCCTGGCCCGTAGTCCTTGGTCAGCGAGCCGACCGCACTCGGCGCGACGATCTGCCGTACACCCACCGACCGCAGCGCCCACAAGTTGGCCCGATACGGGATGCGGTGCGGCGGGAACTGGTGGCCGCGCCCATGCCTGGGCAGAAACGCCACCGCCTTGCCCGAGACCTCACCGATGACCACAGCATCGCTTGGCGTGCCGAACGGCGTCTCGACCGGCACCTCCTCAGCGCCGTCGAGGAACTCGTAAAGCCCAGAGCCGCCGATGACGCCAATTTCAGCCCGCGGATTCACCCGGTCAGACTAGCGCCAGACCGCAGCGAAGGGACCTTGGATCGGCAGGCGGTCAGCGGCCACCTCCGGGCTGTTCGGGCTGTCCGGCTCGAGGCCGCTCACCGGCCGCGAGGGCGAAGCGGCAATGATCCTTTACGACTCCGCGGGTTCACCGGGTCGCGGGCCCCTCACGCCACCTTGGTGGACGACGATGTGCCACCCGACGAGGAACCGCTGGACGAGCCACTCCCTGAGCCACTTCCAGTAGAGGCGCTGTTCCCGGACCCCGAGCCGCTACCTGACGCCGAACCATTGCCCGACGCGCCGCCCTTGGCTGCCGACGCCGACGAGTCACCGGACTTCGAGTCACCGGACTTCGAGTCACCGGACTTCGACGCGCCGTCCGAGCCGTTCGACTTCTGCGCAGCCCCGACAGGCTCTTTCGCGGCGGCGCGGCTGTCGGTGCGATAGAAACCCGCGCCCTTGAACACGATGCCAACGGGTGAGAAGACCTTGCGCAGCCGACCGCCGCACACGCTGCACGTTGTCAGCGGGTCGTCGGTGAACTTCTGCACGACCTCGGACTGATCACCGCACTCGGTGCACGCGTACTCGTATGTGGGCACGGGCTCTCCCTCCGGCGGCGCTGGCACTCGCGCCTCCCGACTGCTAAATATACCCTCCGCGTAAAGGCACCCGGTGCAAGCTCGGCGCAGGTTATAGCGGGAACCGAGTCAGCGACGCAGTGTCGCCGCCCGACCGCGCCACCAGCCGGACGCCGCGGTCGTGCGGCGCGGACGGCACCTCGTCGAGCAGTTCGCCCTCGTACACCAGAGCCACCGTCGGCACTGCCGCGCTCACCCGGGCGAGCGCGCGGTCATAGCAGCCGCCGCCCTGGCCCAGCCGCATCCCCCGGCTGTCCACGGCCAGCGCAGGAACGATCACCAGCGACGCGCGCGCGATCGCGTCCACCCCGCGCGGCGGCTCGGCAGGCTCGGCGAGGCCATGCCTCCCGTCCGTGCGGGGCCGAACGGAATCCGGGCCCTCATACGACGCCCAGTCCAGGTCCCAGTCGTCGCGCAGCAGCGGGAGCAGCACGTACGAGCCGCGCTTCCACAGCGCATATACAAGGCCTCTGGTGCCTGGTTCCGCGCCAACAGAGAAGTAGGCGGCGACGGTGCCCGCCATCTCCGCCTCAGGCAGCGAAAGCACCGCGTCACGCAGCGCGTGCGCGGCCGCGGACCGTTCGTCCGGCGTCATCGCCGCCCGTGCGGCGCGCAGCCGCGCGCGCATGGCGGCCTTGTCCCGTGCGACGTCGTTATCCACAGAATCCACAGAGCGCGCCCTGTCCGGTGTCCACATGCCGATCCTTATCCACATCCGGTGACCGTCTCGCGCGGCCTGCCCCCGCGACCCCTTAGGGTTCGAGCATGGCTCAATACGCTGCCGTGACCAAGGCGGTCGTCCCAGCAGCAGGCCTGGGTACCAGGTTCCTGCCCGCGACCAAGGCGACGCCCAAGGAAATGCTGCCCATCGTCGACAAGCCGGCCATCCAGTATGTCGTCGAGGAGGCGGTAGCGTCCGGCCTGACCGATGTGCTTCTCATCACCGGCCGCAGCAAGCGATCGATCGAGGACCACTTCGACAGGAACTACGAACTCGAGGAAGCGCTCGCCGCCAAAGACGACAGTGACCGCCTCGCGCTCGTACGCGAATCCAGCCAGCTTGCCACCATGCACTACGTGCGGCAGGGCGACCCGCGGGGTCTCGGCCACGCCGTGCTCTGCGCGGCGCAGCACGTCGGTTCGCAGCCGTTCGCCGTCCTGCTCGGAGACGACGTCATCGACCCGCGCGACCCGCTGCTCACGCGCATGATCGAAGTCCGCAACCGTTACGGCGGCAGCGTCGTCGCGCTCATGGAGGTGGATCCCGAGCAGGTCAGCCAGTACGGCTGCGCCGCGATCAGCCCCACCGCTGAGGACGACGTCGTCACGGTCACCGACCTGGTGGAAAAGCCGGTGCCGGGCGAGGCACCGAGCCGCTGGATCATCATCGGCAGGTACGTCTGCGATCCGGCCGTCTTCGAAGTGCTGAGGCACACGCCGCCCGGCCGGGGCGGCGAGATCCAGCTCACCGACGCGCTCAGGGAACTGGCCCGCGGTGACGGCGGCGGCGTGCACGGCGTGCTCTTCAGGGGACACAGGTACGACACCGGCAACAAACTGGACTACCTGCGCACGCTCGTTCAGTTCGCGTGCGAGCGCCCTGACCTGTCGGACGAGTTCGTGCCGTGGCTCCGCAAATACCTGGCGGATCTGCCATGAAGTCCGTTGACGACCACCTGGCCGCGATCCTTGCCGCTATCCGCCCGATCGCGCCGATCGAACTCGGCCTGCTCGAAGCCGAAGGCGGCATCCTCACCGAGGACATCGCCGCTACCCTTCCGCTGCCGTCATTCGACAACTCGGCGATGGACGGTTACGCGGTGCACGCCGACGACGTCGCGGGTGCTTCCCCGGGCAATCCCGTGAGCCTGCCCGTCGTGGGCGCGGTCGTGGCCGGCGACACCGGCGCCTACGCGGTGACACCGGGCGCGGCGGTTCGGATAATGACCGGTGCGCAGCTTCCCGCGGGCGCCGACACGGTCGTGCCGGTCGAGTGGACCGACGGCGGGGCGACCAAGGTCGAGGTGCGCCAGGCCGCCGAACCCGGGCACGCGATCCGGCGCACCGGCGAAGACCTGCAGGCCGGCGACCAGGTCCTCCCTGCAGGAACGCGGGTCGGGCCGGTACAGCTCGGGCTGCTCGCCGCGGCAGGCCGCTCCGCTGTGCCGGTCCGCCCGCGGCCCAGGGTGGCGGTGCTTTCCACCGGCAACGAGCTCGCCGAGCCCGGCACGCCGGTGACGCCCGGCCAGATCTGGGAGTCCAACAGCTTCATGCTCGCCGCCGCTGCCCGCCAGGCTGGCAGCATCGCCTTCAGGCACGGCTCGGTCCGTGACGACTCGCGCGCGCTGATGGCGGCCATCGAGGACCAGCTCATGCGCGCCGACGTGCTGGTCACAAGCGGCGGCGTGAGCATGGGCGGCGAGAATGATGTGGTCAAGGACACACTGAGCCGCCTCGGCAGCGTGGAGTTCAGCAAGGTTGCGATGCAGCCGGGGATGCCGCAGGGCTTCGGCATGGTCGGCGCCGACCAGACACCGATCTTTACCCTGCCGGGTAACCCGGTCAGCGCCTACGTGTCGTTCCAGCTGTTCGTGCGGCCCGCTCTGAGCGCGTTGCAGGGCATCGATCCCGAGCCGCCACGTACCGTGCAGGCGATGCTGACCGGCCCGCTGCGCTCCCACGCGGGCAGGCGGTCGTTCGCGCGGGCGCAACTGGAGCGCGCGGTGGTGACTCCGCTGTCCGGGCAGGGTTCCCACCGGCTGGCCTCGCTGGCGACCGCCAACGCGCTCATCATCGTCCCAGAATCGGTCACGGAGCTGGCGACGGGCGATATGGCGGAGGTCATGTGGCTGCCCTGAACGCGTGGACGGTTCCCGGGTTGTCCTGCTGGCTGGCCCCGTCCTGGCGGCTGGCGCGGCTGCCATGACCGACGGACGGCTGACCCATGTGGACGAGACCGGCGCGGCACGCATGGTCGACGTGTCGGCCAAGGATGTGACCGCGCGCACCGCCCGCGCCAGTGGACGGGTGCGGCTGTCGGACGCGGCGGTTGCGGCCCTGCGGGGCGGCGGCGTGCCCAAGGGCGATGCGATCGCGGTCGCCAGGATCGCGGGGATCGCCGGTTCGAAGCGGACGCCCGACCTCATACCGCTCTGCCATCCGATCGCGCTGCACGGCGTCACGGTTGATCTCGCGATCGAAGACTGGGGTGTGTCGATCGTGGCCGTCGCGCGGACAGCGGACCGGACCGGCGTCGAGATGGAGGCACTTACCGCGGTCAGCGTCGCGGCATTGGCGCTCGTCGACATGGTGAAGGCGATCGATCCGGCAGCAGTGATCTCCGACATCAGGGTGGAGGAGAAGGCCGGCGGCAAATCCGGGCGGTGGCAGCGGCCGGTCGAGGGACCATGAGGCGGATTCGCGTGACAATGGTGCAGCCGGTCTCGCGGGGTCGCGGGCGGGTCCCGTGTTGTCGCATGCGGGTCCCGTGTTGTCGCGGGTGGGTCTTGTGAACGGCCACGAGGGGACCTCGCGCCGTGGTATCAGGGCGCTCGCCGTCTCGGTGTCGAACCGGGCCGCGGCCGGCGTGTACGAGGATCGCAGCGGGCCCTTGCTCGTGTCGCTGCTGCGTGCGGCCGGCTGCACGTCAGTGGACGGGCCGGTCGTGGTGCCCGATGGCGAGCCCGTCGAGGCGGCACTGCATCAGGCGGTCGCAGAAGGCTACGACGTCGTGGTGACGACGGGCGGTACCGGGCTCACGCCGACGGACCTCACTCCCGAGATGACCCGTCGCGTGCTCGACACCGAGATCCCGGGAATCGCGGAGGCGATCCGCAGGGCAGGTGCTGACGCGGTGCCTGCGGCGATCTTGTCCCGCGGCGTGGCCGGGCTCGCGGGCCGGACCCTGCTGGTCAATCTGCCCGGCTCTGCGGGCGGGGTCCGAGATGGAATGGCGGTGCTCGCTCCAGTGCTCGCGCACGCCGTGGACCAGATCCGCGGCGGCGACCATCCGCGTCCAGCGTGATCTCGCCCTGACGCGCGGCCGGCCGGCCGGAAGTTGAGTGACACGACCAGGCTGACGGCCGGCCGCCTCCAGCTGAGTGACACAGCCAAGGTTGGCGGCCGGCCGCCCTCAGCTGAGTGGCACATCCAGGCTGACGGCCGGCCGCCCTCAGCTGAGTGACACAGCCAAGGTTGGCGGCCGGTCGCCCAAGCTGAGCGGCACATCCAGGCTGACGGCCGGCCGGAAGTTGAGTGACACGACCAGGCTGACGGCCGGCCGCCTCCCGCTGAGTGACACAGCCAAGGTTGGCGGCCGGCCGCCCCCAGCTGAGTGGCACATCCAGGCTGACGGACGCCCAGGGCTGGGCTGCGCAGCCACCAACAACCACGGTTGACGGCCGGCACGCTCGACGCCTGGCCGGCTTCCGGCTGGCCAAATCTGACGCCTGGCCGGCCCGGCCCCTTGCCCGCCCTTCACGCCTTCGTGATCGCGGTAACTTCTCTGCGGATATCGCCGAAAAGTTACCGCGATCATGAAGTTGGGCTGCGCAGCCACGTACAACCGCGGTTGATGGCCGGCGCGCTCGATGCCTGGCCGGCTCTCGGCCGGCCAAGACCTGACGCCTGGCCGGCCCGCCCCTCTAGTCGTGCACGATCACGTCTTCGCGCTCACCACAGCAGTGACGCGGCGGGCAGGGTGGGCGCATGGACGGCAGCCGTTCGGGATCATTGTCTTGATCCGCAGGCTTGCGCGACGCAGCAAGCAGGGCCTGCCGCAGACATGCCATCGTTGTGGCGCCCGGGCCGACTGCGGGGGAATGATTGTGCCGTGGAACGAATGCGCGGGTGGCCGGTCACGCTCGTCGAGCCGACGCTGCTCGACTTGCCGGTCGAACTGCGCCCGGTCCGCGTGCGTGACGCCACAGCCTGGCGCGAGACGCGGTTGCGCAACGCCGCTTGGCTTCGGCCGTGGGAGCCGACGAATCCGGAGACGCCGCTGTACAGGTCCGGCCTCGGGCCATACGTGGCGATGGCCAGGTCGATGCGGCGCGAGGCCCGGCAAGGCCTGGCGATGCCGTGGGTCGTAACGTACGGCGGGCGATTCGCCGGGCAGTTGACGATTGGCAGCATCCAGTGGGGGTCGGCGCGGTCCGCCCAGGTCGGCTACTGGATCGACGAGATGTGCGCAGGCCGTGGCGTGACGCCGACCGCGCTGGCAATGGCCATGGACCACTGTTTCTTCGTGGTCGGCCTGCACCGCGTCGAGGCCAACATCCGGCCGGAGAATCATGCGAGCCGGCGGGTGGTGGAGAAGCTCGGTTTCCGCGATGAGGGGCTGCGGCAGCGCCACCTGCACATTGACGGCGCCTGGCGGGATCATCTCTGCTACGCGCTAACCGTCGAGGACGCGCCCGGCGGGGTGCTGCCGCGCTGGCGCAGCGCCCGTTCCGTGCCACGCGCCTGACCCGTCGCGCGATCTGCGCACGGCGGCCGGAGAAGTCGACCTCCGCCGATCTCACGACACACCGGGCCGAATGCTCGTCAAGGCCCACCAGGCCGTTTACCGTGCGTGACGTGGGCATGCTCCAGACGACGGAACGCGCCCGGCCTGGGCATGCTTGCGAGGAGGACCGTTGAGCAGCACGATCCTCTACCTGGCGATCGTCGCTATCTGGGCCGGGGTACTCGTGCCGAGGTGGCTGCGGCGTGAACCCCATCACGAGACGTCAGTGCATTCGCGGGACGCCGCGGTCGGCGACGGCGGCACCTCTGGCATGACTGTCGGGGCTCCGGGCGAGGACCAAACCCGGCCGCACCGGGGAATCGATGCCGGTTGGCAGCCGGGACGCAGTGGCCGCGCTCGCGTCATGGCGGCTCGCCGACGCTTGTTCGGCATCCTGGTGGCGCTCGCCTTCGCGGCCACGACGATCGCGGTCGCCGGGCTGGCCACCTGGTGGGTCGTCGTGCCTCCGGCTGGCATGCTCGCCGGGTACGTTCTCCTGCTGCGCGAGGCGGCACGCGCCGACGCGGAGATCTGGGAGACGCGCGGCGCTGCCGCAACGGCTGGGCGTGCCGCCGACCGCCAGGTCAGCGCTCGTCCGGTCGCTGGCTCGGCGGCTCGGGCCGGTGATCAGGTCAGGAGCCCGGTGGCCGGCAGTGTGGCGGCCACGGTTGCTGGCACTGCAAGAGGTGCTGACGAGGCCGGAACCGCGGACGTGGTCGACATCATGTCTCGGGTAGATGAGGAACTCTACGATCAGTACGCCGATGCGAAGCTGCGTGCGGTAGGCGACTGAGCCGCGCCCTGCGGGCGACGGACGGTCCGCCGGGGATCAATCGTGCGGCGGCTGGCCGAGGAGGGCGCCGAGGCGGGCGGCGGCGTCGGCGGGGGCAGGGTCGAGTTCGATGAGCTTGTCCCGGCTGCGCTCACCTGACACGATCCTGACGTCGCGTGGCCGCACACCGAACGCCCCCGCCACGGCGCGCCGCACGGCCTCGTTCGCCTTGCCTTCGACGGCTGGGGCCGCGACCGCGACAAGCAATGCCGCTCCTGCACCGCCGTCCCGGCGGCCACCAACGGCGTCACGGCGGGCTCCCGGCTTGATCCGTACCGCGAACCGGAAGCGTTGATCGCTCACGATCCCACGATGCCGCATGCGACCGCTCCTATGCGTGTGGCTCAGCCCCACCCGAAGGTGAATCGGCGTGCGGGGGATTCTGCCAGCGGTTTCCGGCGGTCAGCTGGGTGGGCTGGTGCGCGGCCCGTTCGCGGGTGCGCGAGCCGGTTCGTCCGGGCGGTCGCCTGGCTGGGCGCCTGGGTGGGCGAGTGCGCGGCGCTGGGCAGGCGTTGAGGCCAGCGGCGATGCACTTGGACGCGCGGGTCGCGCGTAGTTCTGAGCGATCCCGCCCGGGGGGTGACCTGCGGCATGCGCGAAGACCCTCATGGGTTTGCTACGCTGACTGGCGTTTCTTGGGGCTGTAGCGCAGTCCGGTAGCGCACCTCGTTCGCATCGAGGGGGTCAGGGGTTCGAATCCCCTCAGCTCCACGCAAAATTGCAGGTCAGGGCCATGATCACAGGCCTTGTGGATCATTCCAAGATCGTTTGACCGTGGTTCGACCGTCGCGGTGAGCCCCATCGTCTGGCATCTGCTGCCTACGGGGGGCACTGGATGGCAGCGGTTTCCGGCGTTGTGGCGGACCGGTTTGAACATGCCGGCGGCAGGCTGGGCCCGGGGGCCTGGCGATCTGGCGTGCACAGGTTTTGACCGTGGGCAGTTCGTCAGCGGTCATGGTCGTCACGGGGTGTGTGTGTGGTGTGCGGCCGGTGGCGGCGTCGATGGCGGCTAGGCCGTCGCTGGTGTTCAGGTGCTCGTGCTGGCGGGCGAGGCTGGTGTGCTGGTGGCAGAACCAGATGGCGTTGCGGGGGTGCCCGGTGCGGCCGAGGTTGGCCATGGTGCGGCTGGGGGCCATTTTGGCGTTGTCGTCGGGGCCGAAGTAGATGAGGGTGAAGTAGTCGCGGCCGTCGTCGGGTAGGTCGCGGTGGCTGAGGTCGCAGACGTAGCAGCGGGGTGGTACCACAGGCCCATCCTTGCAGTAACGCCACGAGGCGTGTGAACACTGGTTGGCTGCGCCGTGATCAGGCCGCGTGGAGCGTGTGGCGCCGGGGCTGCATCGCTAGCGCGCCGGTGTGGGGTGCCGGTTATGGGCGTCGGCGGCGTCCTTCTTCGATCCAGCCCGGGATGAGGAGGATCGGCACCGGCGGCGATGAGCAGGCCGGCGGCTTGGCGTTTGATCGGGCCGTGGAGGCTGTGTTCGTAGCAGCCGATCAGCAGGCCGGCTTGTTCGGCGAGCAGGTCGGCGCGCCCCGCGGCCAGGTCGCGGAGCTCGGTGACCGCGGTGGCGTGTTCTCCGGGGGTGAGATCGCGCCATTGGGTGTGGCGGGTGGCGGTGCCGGTGAGCTTTGCGCCGAGGATCCGGTCCGGATCGGGTAGCGGCCGGGCTGATCTGCTCATATGTTCGAAAATATCCTGCTGATGCCGCGTGCAACCGTTGCCGGCTGATGCTGCCGCCAGTGGGGCCGCGGCGGGTGGGCCGATTGGCTAGCCAGCTCCCACTTGGTGTCTGCTGGGTGTCCTTCCCGGCGTGGTCAGCCTGCGCCGCGCGGTCGTGCCCGCAACCGGGCGGCTGGTGCCGGGCGGGCAGAGATCTTTCGCTGATCCGCGGCCCGCGGCGGGTGCCGGCTGCGCCGGCGGTCTTCTTTGCTGGTGGGGGCCCGCGGGCGAAACATCTTGCCGGCCCGGGCCGCCCGGTGGCCGGGCACTCCCTGGGCGCGGCGCGACGGCCGGACCGCCGGGAAGGAGCCAGCAGACACCGGCCGCCACCCGGGCGGCCCGCCTCCCGGCACGTCCCGAGGAGGACAGATGACCGACACCACCACCGGCATTCCCGCAGTTGCCGACGGCACCGCCGCAGATGGCGTGGACAGCACGGCCGGGCCGCTGTGCGTGAATTATCCGGGAAACCCGGCGTGTGCACGGCGGATGATCGCCGTGGACCGGCTGATCGCACATCCGGCTAACGTCCGCGAGGATCTGGACCTGACGGCGGAGTTTGCGCGTCGGTCGCCGAGAACGGCGTCCGCGTCCCGCTGCTCATCACCACAGACACCACCACCGGCTGCGAACTGCGGGTCGCCGTCGACCTGCCCCCGCGCACCGGCACCGGTGACCCGATCACCCGCTACCTCAAGGTCGTCACCTTTGGCGTCCTGGCCATCCACGCCGCTGGATCCCTCCGCAAAGGCGACCGGGTCACCGTCCAGGGCCACGACCTAACCAGCGAAGCCTGGACCGGCACCAGCGGCGAAGCCCGGTCCAAGGTGTCCATCCGCGCCACCGACATCGCCGTCTCGCTGCGCTACGACACCGCCACCACCGGCCGGGCGGTCCGCACCGCCGAGCGGGCCGCCGCCACCGCGGCGGCCGGGGACGCCCAGGCGCAAGCCGAGGCCCGCGTGCTCGACGGAGTCACCACCAGCAGGTAAGCACACCCGGACTGCGGGGACGAGCCGTCAGGGTTCGCCCCCGCAGCCTCACACCGCAACCCGCGGACAGCGGCCAGGCAATTGCACCGTGCGGTGGTGTCCGCGCTGGCCCTTCGACGGGCGCCCTGGACATGGCGGCCGGTGGTGTATTCCGGCTTCGTCAGTCTCGCAGGCGCGGCCGCGAGTGCAACCGGGGCTTTCGCTTCGCTCACCCACCCCGATCAAGATCTTTTGCCGCGGGACGGGCCCACCCCACGCCGGCGTCCGCCGGACGGCCCATCCCTGCCCGCTGGCAAAACATCTAGCCCCGGCCGGGCCGCCCCGGTTGCACTCCCGGCCTATTGCGCCTGCGGGCCTTCCTCCACCGCACCACACCACCTAATCCGGCCCCATCCCCAGGACCCAGCCCAGCGAAGGAGCACACCATGTACACCGACAACCCCGACGAAATCACCGGCTGCGCCAAAGCCCGGCTGCGAGAGGCTCACCACCCTCGGCGAGGGCACCTACATCGACGGTCTGGGGATCATCTGCCCCGGCTGCAACGGCCCATTGCCGGAGGGCGTACTACATCGACCCACCCTTCTGACCCAACGACGCCACGCTCCCCCAGCGGGCTGCCCCCAGCAGCAGCCCGCTGGAACATTGGTGGTGTTCAGGCTGTTGTCGGCTATTCGAGATACGCACTGAACGTCAATCCAGGTGGATAAGGGCCATCGGATGGGCCTGACCAATCCCCAGCGATGCCACGATGATGCGGTGGCGTTCACCGTGACAGCCCGGCGGCCGGGACCAGTCCGCCGGATGCCTGACGTAACCTGCCCGGGAACTGGCGTGTCGTTACAGATAGTGACAGCTTCACGATGGCGACGCATCATATCCGCCTCGTACGGCTTCGATAATCAGTTGGTTAGACTCGGCGAAGGTGCCGAACTGGCCGTTCGGCGCACGTCTCCACGCAAGCTGCTGGGAAGCCGAAGGCGGCAGCGACGCTGTAATTCGCCCGCCAACGTGCTCCGGGATAGGAGCAAGAGCTGTGACCGCATCCGACGACAGCAGCTGCGTGTGGCCAGCTAAGCATCACGATCTCCATGCTCCGGCGGATGACTATTGGAGCTTCTCAGACATCGGGTGGCAGCGCCGACTCGGACTGCAGGGCCGGATCCTCGGCTTCCGGCGCGCTGCCGAGATTTTGCATGCAGCCATGCTTTCCAGACGGTCGATACGTGATCTCGATACGGTCATCTTCCGTACGCCGCGTGCTGGCGGCATCATGTCGAGCTGCAGCTGAAGTCGCTGCTGGCGCAGCTTCGTGCATTGTCCGATCTCCCGGTGGAAGGTCGGCACCATCACCGGATCGATCAGCTGTGGCAGGAAGCTCGGAAGCTCATGACCCAGCACTTCCCGAGCGAGAAGACGGACCTCACATCGATTGGCAGGGTTATCAGCCAACTAGCCGAGCTGGATCCGGACGGTCAGGCGTTCCGCTATGCCGCAAGCCGAGATGGCCGCGCAACGCTGCCTGAAGTCGATCAGATCAATCTCGCCGCGTTCCACGACGCGATGCTCGGAGTCGCTAACTACCTCGACGCTGCCAACACTGGTGTGAGCGAGTACCTGTCGACGAAGCGTGAGATGGACTCCTACTACGCGGCCGAGTTCGGTTCTGACTGGTCCGGCTTTAGCTAAGCAGGCAATCGCATACAGAGCCGCCTATAGGTGCGGGTTAGTGCCTGTTCGATTCTCTACAATTCACCCGCGCAGATCGGGCCGGTAGGCGAGGTCGAAGTAGCTGAGCATGGCATTATGAAAATGTTCAGATGAATATGTCTGTGCATGTGTAGTCGGCACCATTCAGCACGATCGTGGCGTTATTGGCGAAGCTATCGACTATGCAAGATTGTCAATTGGATCACGCGGCTAACTGGCGGCCCGGACGTACCGTATGGTGATGGCGCTGGTCGCGGCGAGTCGGCGGGCGAGCTTTTCCTCGTAGGTGGTGATCAGCAGTTGCCGGATGTGCTCGCCGGCCGCGGACATGAGCGAGGCGGCGAGGCGGCGGTGGCTGGGATCAAGGTGCTCGAGCGGTTCGTCGAGCCACAGGAACGAGGCGCGCGTGGATGCGCTGAGGACGAGAAGCCGAGTTGCGAGCAGGGCGATGACCTTTTCTCCGCTGGAGAGCTGGTCGAAGCTGATCTCGTGGTTACCGTGCAGGAGGACGAGCCGCCCGTCGTGGCGCAGGCGCAGTTCGCCGCGGTTGACGAAGACCCGCTTCCAGCGGTGAGTGATCTCGGTGACGAGCGGGTCAATGCGCTCGGCGAGGATGACGTCGGCGGTGGCGGCTATGGCCTGAGCGGCGATGCTGGCGGCGGCTTCGCGTCGGTGGGCGAGAAAGGACTGGCGCTCTCGGGCGGCCGAGGTTTCCTCGGTGCTGATGCGTCGTTGCAGGGCACCGCGATCGGCACGAGCCTCTGCGGCCTGTTCTGCGCGCTCGTCTTCAACGGCGCGGGCACGGTCCAGCTTGTGAGTAGCGTCGTCGATGTCGATCGTGGCCTCGGCTGCGAGTGGCGCAGCGGCAGAGGGCCGTAGCTGCGCCGCGCGGCCGATGAGGTTTCGCAGGTCTTGAACGCGCTGGTCTGCTGCGGCCCAGGCCCCAGCGACCCGGCTAGACCGAAGTTCCGGTAACTCCCTGTAGAACTTCTGTGCGCTGACCTGCGGTTTCGCCGCTGAGCGCGGGTGGTTGTCCTGGCTACGTGTTCAAGGCAGGCGGGATGGTGGCGCCGATGAGGTCGAAGGCCTGGCGCTGAGCGCTGGTGGGCTCGGCGAGCACCGGGATCTCGGTTCCGGTGCCGCCGAAGCGGACCTGGTTGCGGGTCAGGGTGGCCAGGTGGGCGAGCAGGCCGCGGAAGCTGCGGTAGGGCCGGCCGTTCTCGTCGTGCTGCCGGGCGGCCTTGGCCGCCTGGGCGGATTCGGAGCGGCGGGCGGGGGCGACGGGGCTGGGCTGGGCGGGCGGGGCTTCGTCGGTGCAGGTAAGCGGCGCCCAGGCTTTGCGCAGGTGCCAGGTCAGGTAGGCGGCGAGCATGCAGATCAGCACGTGGCCCTTGACCCGCTTTCCCAGGCGATGGAAGACCGGGCGCAGGTCCAGGTCGTCGGCCTTGATGTGCCGGAAGTCCCGCTCGACGTATTTGAGGTTCTTGTAGGCGGCCACCACGCCGGGCGCGCCGAGCTCGCCGCCGGGGACGGGGGTGCGGATGACGTAGATCCCGTCGAGGGCGGCCTCGACGTCGATCTCGGCTTGCCTGCGGGTGACGGCGAGGGTGGTGTCGGTGATGGTGACGTCGAAGTGCTTGGCCATCTTGTGCTTGCCGATGACCTTGCCGACGGCGAGGCCGATCGCGTCGGCGCCGCGGAGTCTTCCGGCGGCGACCCGGCCGATGACCGGGCGGAGCAGCCTGCCGGTGGCGGCCAGCAGGTCCTCGCGCTTGCGGGCGCGCTCGGCGGCCAGCACCGGGTTGCGGCAGGCGACCAGCCGCTCGCCGGGGAAATCCGGGGAGCTGATCTCGGCCAGGTCCTGCTCGTCAAAGAGGCTGAGCTGCAGCGGGCCGTCATCGGCCATCAGCTTGCGGATGGCCGGGGCGCGCAGCGCGGTGATCCAGCCGAAGCGCTGTTTCTCGTCCATCTCCTTCAGCGCGTCGATGCGGGCGGTGGTGATCATGCCCCGGTCGCCGACCATGACCATCCTGGCCAGCTTGAACTTGCCCCGCACCACCTTCACGATCTCGGTGAACGCGGCCGGGTCGCCGGTGTTCCCGGGCAGCACCCGGACCGCGACCGGGCGGCCTTCGGGGTCGGTGAGCAGCCCGTACTCGATCTGCAGCTTGGCTTTCTTCCCATCGCGGGAGTAGCCGCGGGCGGCCAGCGGGCAGTGTGTGCCCTCCAGCCAGGACGATGACAGGTCGAACAGGGCCATCCGGGACGGGTTCGCCTCGATCGCCAGGTGGCGGCGGGCCAGCTTCGCCTCGATCGCGTCCTGCAGGCCGGCCAGCCAGTCCATCGCCGCGTACACGTCATCGGCGCTGACCTGGGCCACGCCCAGGTCAGGCCCGAGCGTCGTGTCGTCCCACCAGGCCAGGGTGGACAGCTTGGACGCCGGGGCAATGACGCGGGAGATGACCAGGGCCAGGGCCAGGTCCCGCTGCGGGCCCGCCGGGCCCAGCAGGGCGGGCAGGCCGAGCTTGACGGCCATGGCGTGCGCCGCGGCGACGTGGCCGTGCGGCAGCGACCGGGTGATTGTGACCGCCTGGGCGGCCGGGGCCAGCGGCGTGCCCTTCAGCGCCGCCTCGATCAGGGCGACAGTCTGCTCCGGGAGCCCGGACAGGTTCGCCAGGGTCTCGTGCCGCACCGTGCCGCCGTCGCGGTAGGTGCGGCGCAGGTAGGCCGACTCGTACTGGTGGCGGCGGCCGGCCTTGTCCGTGTAACCGCTGCGGATCCTGGCCACGTGCATCGCCGCCGGCTGCCCTGCCATGCACTGATCATATCGGGTTACGCCGTGGATGTCAGCATCATTCCGAGATTTTTCTGGCTACAGTATGAAGTCGGCAGAGAACTCGGCGCGCAGGTCAGCGCATAGAAGTTCTACAGGGAGTTACCGGAACTTCGGGCTAGACGACGACCTCAAACGATCAAGGAGCTACGGCGTCAGCGGGCAACCACCCCCAATTTTCAGCCCGGAACGGGCGTCCCCGACGCGTCACTGGCCCGGCCCCGGCACGGTCCCTCTTCCCGGCTGCCACGCGCTGGCCTGCCCGGAGGCACGACTCGCATGTCAGCGACGCGGGATGGCTAACCGACAGGTTCTGGTTCGTGATCTTATCGATGCCAGGACTCCCTCCACCTGGCGCACCCACCTGCTTACCCTCCGCGACCTGGCTGGATGGCTACTACAGGGCCAGGTGATCTGATTCGCCGGCGTCGA